>JBMNRV010000015.1:0-61309 GCA_050944835.1 Kiritimatiellia bacterium | reverse complement strand
CATTTTCAATGCGCCCGGCGCCGCCAGATTAGTGCCTTCGTAAAAATAGGCATTCAATTTTTCGCCTTGCACTTCAAATTTCAACGTGTAAACAACATTGCTTTTAATACTGAATGTGTTGGTGGAGCACGCAATCATCGTAGCATCAGACGCGTTAGTTACATAATTATCAAAGTCATCTTTCCGTATCACCAGATAGCGCGGACGTACATCTCCGGTTCCGTCTCCGTTATATATGGCGGTGTAACCCTGGCTACTGGTGGAATTGCCCTGCAGACGCGCCATCAGATGCACCTTATAACTAGTAGCCACCAATCCATTAGTAGCAGGAATTACGAAACTGGTATAGGCCGTATAATTGCTCCATTGCGACGGATCAACGCCACCATCACCGACATAAACCAACCGGCGGTTGGGGTTACTGCTATTACGATTAATTTTCCACCGGACGATGTTATCTGTCAGCCATAAGTCGTGATTAAAATTAAACGCCTGCGTGTTGTTTAACACTATTGTCCCGTACACAGTGACAAACCCATCTGGCACGGTGTTAGTTGTATCCGGTGGATAACCGCTGAAATCCTCATGCAAAAGCGGGACGGGCTTAAACGGCATGGCGGCTATCGCCAATGCCAGAACCATCATCAGACTTGCCAATTTCAATACACGCAACATGTTTCTTCCCTCCTAATAGCACATCTGTGCATGTTAACCGCCGATTTACATAGCCCTATAACCAAATTTTAGCAAGCAAATTGTCATTCTCTCTAATAACCTCCTTAGTTTAACGTTTTTAATATGAAAAGAAAAGCGTTGTCACTGGGCGTTGTCACTGGGCCTAAAACTGCAACAGTTGCAAGTTTGTCGCAGATGCGGTTTTGTTTCCGGCGCCTTAATTTCCTCCTTCATCCGTGTCCATCCGTGTTCATCCGTGGTTCCTCTGGGCCCTAACACTTTATCTCGTTTTCTGAATTTCAAATGCCGTTTTTAGGCTGGGATGTAAAATCATCCTCGTGGTCCCGCCACCATTTTTGCCAATCCTGCAACAAATTATTATACCCGCAATCGGGATAAATGATGCCACTATAGACACATGCGCCGGTAATATTTTCCAAGGCCCGGTTGACAGCATTCAGCGTCGCATCATTCCGCCGTGGTGTTGTTTCAAGCAAGCGCAACAACGCTTCTATGACATCTTTTCCACTATGTATTTGTCCAAGCGCTTTAACAATAATGCAACGTGAAGCGTTTTTCTTCAGGCCTTGGCCTTTGATCTGTTCCAAGGCTGCCAATAACGCCTGCTCAGAGCGCGGGTCGCCGATTTTGCCCAAACTCTCCGCGACCGCATCCCGGATCTCGGGATCATCATCTTTGAGCTTGGCGGACAGGATTTCCACCGCGGCATCGCCAAATTCGCCAAGCGCTTTTACCGTCGCCAGACGTATTTCCGCCTTTTGGTCGTTCACAATCCCAGCCAGTTCAGCCACAGCACGGTTATCGCCCAATAATCCCAGCGATTTAATGGCGGACAAACGCACATGTATTTCATGGTCTTTCAGCGCTTCAATCAGCGGCATCACGGCGCGGGCATCGCCGATATAGCCTAAGGCGCCCGCGGCGGCAGCGCGTAAAGCGTCATCTTGCATATCCACAAGCGCCTCCAGTAAAGGGCCCAGAGCGCGGACGTCACGCGCTTGTATCTGCAGCAGCGCTTTGGCGGCATTCCGGCGTCCGACTGAACTCTTGGAGTTTAACCCACGAATTGCCAAGCCGGCAGATGACTCGCCCAGCAAGCCCATAATTTCAACCGCAGCGCGGCAAGTCAGCTCATTCGGATCATCCAGTTGTGCCACCAGAAAGCCGCCATGTGTTTCCAATAATTCCGATAAACGTTCCGTCGTAAGGGTTTTACGCAAGGCCCACACCGTCCGTTGCCGCACTGTATAATCTTCATCTTTCAGCAACGGAACCATTTTGACGGCGGCGCCAGGAACGCTAATACATCCCAGCGCTTCAATGGCGGCGCAACGCACTTCCGGCGCATCGTCAGTCAATAAGCCTTCCAGTATGCCCGCTGAATCAACTGCGCCGATTGCGCCCAGAATGCGGGCGGTTCGTATCCGCGCATCGGAATCCAATGCATGCAGATCGCCACAAACTGATTCCGCCGCCGGAAGCCCTAGCCGCACCAGCGCCATTTCCGCTGCTGCGCGCACAAATCCGTTTTCATCCGCCAAACATTTTGCCAGTCCCGGCGCAGCGCGCACATCCCCCATAATGCCCAACGCCCAGGCTGCCAAACGGCGCGCATCAGCGACATCGCAGCTCAGGACTTCCAACAATGTCGGGAAGGCCGACTCCCCCATAGCCGACAATCTCAAAGCCGCTTCCGCCGGCGGATCGGACTCAAATTGCGCCGTTGGTGTTTCCATTATTTGCCGGACAAGCATATCCACATCCGCCACTGCCAAATGGCATGCAAGACCTGCCGCAGCAATAGTAATGATCCATGTGATTACTTTCATTATGTTATTCTCGCTATGATTGCTTCAAACCATTGTCATTCCACAGGATAAATATTTAGCCAGAAAAGGCCGTTTTTCCGCGCCTTCGTGTGAGACCTCTCCCCCTTGTGTTTTCTGTGCCTCTTTGTGGCTAATCTCCTTCCCCCACTTGGCGGTTAATCTTTCCTCTCCTTCGCAGTTTATGGCTGCCGAAGCGCCAAGCCTTCCTGCCGCATAATTGCGTTGGTAAAGGCACGATCAATCTGTGTTTCCCCATTCCGGCGAATCCGGATATGCCCGCCTGTCGCGCCAGTCTTATTGAAACTAACCGCATAATCCAAATCGCCAACCCGAAAAGCCACGTCAACTTGGTTTTGATTCTCATTCATTATGCTGTTAACCGGCGCTTCCACACTCAAATCGGCAGTTTGTATAAAATGTAAAAAACAATCCTGTTCCCGTGCCGCACCGGGTTTGACTTCCACCCGCCAACGCCCGATATTTTCGTACACATTGCCTTCATCATCCAAAATACCTTTCAAATGCCAACTCGCCACTTCGTTTGTTGCGATCGGCCAATTGCTCCCGGCAGCCCAAAATTCTTTTCCTGGCCCGCCGATCTTTTCCATGACGGCATCAGTCGGCAGCAGTGTCCGGCAAAAAATTCGGCCAAGACCCTGATCAGCGTAAAAGGCAGGACGGAGTTCACCCCTTCTCTGATAAAACTCCGGTTCGTTGGCTGTATGCAAAAGCCAAGTTTTAGGATAATCGGATTTTTTTGAAGCAACCCGGTCGAACACTACAAAATAATCCGGTGGCAAAAAAACAAACTGGCGTGTCATTTGTGCGCATTTATCTTCATGGTAAACCGGAGTGGCATCCGTGGCCGCATAGGCAAAATAATCATCCGATTCAAACGCCAACAATACGGCATCCCGCGGAAACCGCCGCTGTCCACCGCTATTCAGGATCGGGACATCGCGTGAAAGGGTGATGTGGGCGGATACAGGGTTATTGAATTTTTCGCCA
The DNA here is from genome assembly GCA_050944835.1 of Kiritimatiellia bacterium. Classification (GTDB taxonomy): domain Bacteria; phylum Verrucomicrobiota; class Kiritimatiellia; order JAAZAB01; family JAAZAB01; genus JAXGPF01. The sequence continues at coordinate 57,776 of JBMNRV010000015.1, read as the reverse complement.
TCCATGTAAATTAACACGCAGTTGTGGGCAATGGTCTGGGCATCATAATTTGCGCCGGGCAGGCCGGAATACAATAATGCCCGCGTGCCACTATCAACGGCCAAATAGCCTTGTTTGTAGATGGTAAAATGCGTAGCATCAAGATGCGCTTCTCCGAGTGTGCCGCCACAGACAAACAGCGCATAGGTGTCGTTGGTTTTAAATCCTGACGACATCACAATATGTCCCGCCGTTTCAAAATGGCGCGCGATCGGCATGCCTTCCGGGATAGCGGCTGGTGATGTGTTTTTAATATCCAACAGGAACGGATAAACGGGGAATTGCGCCCGGCCTGTCAAGCCTTGCGCATCCATACGCTCGCGTAGCAATTTGGCAATGCCCGCCTGTTCCGGATAATCATCCCCAAAAAAATGCAGCCATTGCCCCAAATGATCATAGAGCAAACTTGCATCAGCGCCGCCAACCCTGCGCCAGGCGCGCGCATAGCCGAAATGCAGAAAGCCGGTGTCAAATCCCAGTACGTTTCTCAGCACATAATGCGGCGACACTATCTGCTCTGTTCCCGGAGGTATTCTGTCCGGGCCCAATGCGGATGACCAGGCATGTAGTACTGGCCATAATTCATTCTGCGCCTCAACTAAGGTGTACTCCACCAAGGTTCCCGTGAGGAAATCGGAAAAACCTTTTTCCAAACATTTTTTAACATCAAAACTGTAAACATTTAACCACGCATCACGCGCTATGATTTCCAAAATGCGGGCATAGTCTCTATCATTGAGATCATAATCCAACAGCATCATTCCAGTGCAACGGAAAATGTTTCGTTCGTAATAATGGGTCCAAACAGTATCATGCCCGGTTATTTTGTCTTCGGAATTTAATGTATATACATACTCCAACAGATCGGAATGTAAAGCTTTCCGTTCGTCCGGCGGAAGATAATTCCATACCCAGTCCAACGCCGCCGCGAAGGCAATCCGCGAGTAACTGCGGCAACGGGTAGCCTTTCGAGAGAGGAAGTAATCCATAGTCGCCCGCAGCATCTGACGTGCTTTCTCCAATATTTCAGGATCGCCTGTCACCCGGTAAACGAACGCAGCATCCATTGCGCGCTTGCCCCATGATTCCGGCAGATTATCCCACGGCGAACCCTGCCATGTATCGAAAATGTTTTTATCACTCAACGAATATTCAGCTACACGTTTCTGCATCTGCTCAAAATGCGCGCTGGCCGTCGTCAGCGCCCGGGCGCGGACCTCCGGCCAGGTATCAGAGTTGAAGAACATGCGCGGCCGGTCATGCCGCAAGCGCGGCAACTGGCGTAATGTTTCCAGCAATTGCCGCGCATGCCATCCTTTCCCGCGCAGATTAGACACTCCCTCCATATTCAACAACTCGCGCAACTTTTCACACGCTTCATCATAACGCTTCTCCTGTATATATGACCAGGCCGTGTAATAAGCAACGTCTTGCAAGAGCACAGCGGTTATTTTGCTGACTTCGCCCGGCTGCAGGCGCTGTCCGATGGCGCCGAAACATGCTTGTGGTATCAGATCGAATTGCTCTCGCGCCGCAGCCGGATCGCCTTGCTTGAGATATACCCGCCCATGCCCCAACACAGCGCGCCCACGCGCAGCCGCGCGATTGATTAAAGAGGCGCCGCTTGCCGGCAAATCTTGTTCCGCCGCGGCGGCCATGTCGTGATATACGGCGCTTATGGCGGCATAATCTTGATCATGGTAATCGTTCAAACGCGTTTCGCCAAGACGCTCCAAGGCTTGTATTTTATCTTCCGCTGTGCGCGCAAGAGCAAAAGCCCTTTCATATAATGTCCGCAGCGCCTGAAAATCAATAGCTCCTTTAACAAACGCCCCGCCGGAGGCGGTCAATTCGCGCGCCATCTGCATAGCGTTGTTAAACGCGGTCGAATCCTCCCCCCCTCTTGCCGCATGTTCCGGATTGCCTGCGGCAAAGTTAAACGTGCCACTGCCACGGATCACCGCCACTGCCAAGATGTTTTCACCAGGACGCAACTTGAGATCAAAAACATGATTATCAACAGCAATTGGCGCTTTTACATTGCTGCTTTCAAGTGTGTCGAATACCGGTTCCCCGTTCAACCACCATTGCATCCACCAATCCGCCCCTGCGCCCATACGCAATGTTATCGCTTCAGGCGTTGTAATTGATGTAAACAGATAGACTATCCGGCCGCGTTCTCCGGCGTTGAAAATTATATCCAGATCCGTCACTTCGCCCGGAGCCGGATTAAACTTATGACCTTTATACACCCCATTCCCAACTTTCATCTCCATGGGAATCATGGTCAATGCCGACCCCGGCAACAGGGCGGCACGTTGCGGCGCACCGCCAGCGCTTATATCAGGCACATGCGGAGCCGCCCCAAATGCGATCCACTGCGTCGGATATAATCCCGTGGCTTCCTCCGCCGAAATGTTTTGCGTCCCAAGGCACACAAAAAGCGCTGATATCAATAAACGATTCCACTTAAGCATGATTACCCCTAACCCATATTCGGTAGTTGTCTGGTCAGCCGACATCTCTCCCTTGTGCCTTTGTGCTAATCCCTTGGCGTCTCTGGCGTCTTGGCGGTTCTCTTTTCCCTTCCGCCCAAATCTGCGCCTATCTGCGGTTTATTTCTCCGCCAGTATCTCCCCTTGCTCTTTGTGGCACACGTTCCTTATGCTTATTCTTTTTCCACCATCGGGCCAAAGATGTTGTCAAAAACTTCTATCCCAACCCCATGCCATTGCCCATCCTCCATATAGCTCCAGTATTTTATGGGCGATCCGGTTGAATACTGCCAGACCGCTTGGCCGGGATCACTTTTCGCGACGAAATGGTTGCTATACACCCGGATGACTTCCTGCGGTATTCCGCGCAGACAAAGCGTGCTGTCGCGGTCGGAATACAGCGTATTGTGATGAATTTCTATTTTCGAGCCTGACACATCCGGATAGCGGTAATGGTTCCGTACCTGTTCGTTATCCAAGGCCCTTAGATATATGCGGATTTCATCCAAAGCACCGGCAAAGAAATTGGTGGCATCCCGCCCAATCCAGATTTTTTCGATTTTCAGATCCCGGGTCCAATCGCGCGATTTGAGGCCTTGGCCGGATAAGGCAGTTTGCACCGCGTCAATCGTCATGGTAATTACTCCTCCATGCTGCTGCACTATCACATGATGCCAGCGCGGCGTCAGAATTTTTGCGGACGTCAGATTGACCCTTTCACGGCCTTTAACTTTGATAATCAATTGCAGGCAGCCGCGGCTGTTCAATTGCAATAACCAGAAGTTATCGTTGTCCTGATATTTGCACATGATTGGACGCTGCCGCTGGATGGGATCAGCTTTAATCCGGAACTCCACCGCGCCGATCACGTGTTGGAATATGGCCGGCGGCTGATCACAAACGGCAAAATCACCATCTCCGGAAAGACGCAGCGCCAGATCAAAAATACCGTTCCGGTACATGTTGGGCTCCAGACAGGCGCCGACAAGAGTTAACGTGCAAGCTGATCGGCCTTGCATAACGCGCCCTTCGATGCCGTTAAAAATGGTGTTATCCTTAAAGATATCAAACCGCCAATTGGCCAGCATGTAGGTTTTTTCAGCATCGTTGGCGCCATGTGCGTCATAACTGCCGGAATACATGTTTTTCCCGGTAATATTGTAGCGGGCTTCATATGAGAACGTGCCACCGCCCGCTACAGCGTGGCGCATGTAATCAAAAATGTTTTCCTCAATCAACGCCCCACCGCCGTTATGATGAATGATTACTCCGTATGACAGACCGGCGTAGCCGGAATGGTGGATGACATTGTTGTGAATATGGGAATCTTTCCCGCGCACGTCTATCGCGCTGACCCAGCCCCACAAACGACAATTATCTATTTCCACCGGACAAACAGCAATTACCCCAACAGAGGTAGGAATAGGCGCGAACCGTTCCGGCGCAGGGCCGCCGAGACGGAACCCTGTAAGGCGCACACCCGGTTCGCTGACGACAAACAAAGCTCCATGGGTTGAGGTGCGCAGCAGCGCGCCTTCCGATACCGAACCATCCTCCAGAATACGCCCACGCCCGCTGGCCAGAGTCACGCCGCCGGGAATTGTGATTTCATTTAAACCGCTTAAATCTATTTCCGCCGTATCGGGAATATAAATCAGCGCGCCAGGTTGCGCGCTGACTAAGGCCGTTAACAGCTCTGCGCTTGTCTCCGGCTTAAAATCAGCCTGAGCCATATCCGGAATTTTGCTGTAGCCGCGGCCACCGCCGATCGGCTCACTGCCCGGACGCGGCACGGTAAGTTTATATTCCGGGTCAGGCTTGAATTCAATCAGATGCCGGGCGGCTGCTTCTTTCAGGTTATTATTGTAAACGCGCACTTCCTCCGCCAATGTCGCTTTGGTCAACAACGCCGGGATCGCAAAACGCGGCGGTTCCGCACACCAGCGTACACTGTTGATAAGCAGACGCGCTTCATCAGCCGTCGGCGGCTCTGCACTTACGATTGCATCCGATCCTTTACCATCACCGGCGGTAGCGGATGGCCGGGCGCTGATCCCCATCGGAAACCCGATCGCCACCACGCGGCCACGCGAGATACTACCGGAAACTATTACCGGCTCGTCATCCTGGTTGCGCGCATGTATTACGGCGCCCGGAGCGGCAATCATGCTTACGTGGTCGTTATGAGCATGACGGAAAGATTGTGGCAAGTCCCGTGTAATTGGGTGTGCAGCATCGGCAACAATCAAATCCTGTGATCTGAAGACCAATCTCTTACCGCTGCAAACCATGGAAAACAACCCGTTTTCTCCGAACACTCCACGCAAACCGATACCGTCATGACCCAAAATCACGCCTTTGCCGGAATCCAGAAAGTTCAACAACGCCAGCCCCCAATCCGCGCCTGAGGCTTTGTCTGCCGGCGAAAGATCTAAAATGTTGGAAATAATGATGACATCACATTCCGCCAAAGTCGCATGACGCAGGTTGTCAATAATCCGCGGCGCAATTCCAGATGCCGTTTGCAACGCCTGCACAATCTGCATGCGGCCTTTGGGGCTAAGACGGTCTTGTCCGGCCTGATCCTCGTACACACCTACCCGGATCGGCGCGTCCCGGACTTGGTCAAGCCGGGCCGGGACATAAGGGGTCATGACAACATCGTCAATATACATAGTCCCTTCCGCCTGATTCATTTCCGGCGGCAAGGAGATAAAAACCATGGGGGTTACACGGGCAATATCGCCAGGCGTTACAATATAACATTCAAACAGCCGCCACTCCTCCGTCAGCGCAATGCCTTCCAGTGTAGTCGGTAAAAACCGGCGGCCATTATGTGAAAGATTACCTTCTTTCCATCCAATAAACCGCACATTGACATTGGTGATATCGCCCTTGGCGTAAAAGGCAAAATAATACGCATGATTGCCTTGGACGGGTATCGCCTTAGCACCGGAATACCCATTGCCCCCACCAAAACATATACCGAACCCGAGCGATGCCGTCGAGCTGGCGATCGGCGTCATCGTCAGAAACGCCGAACGCTCACCGGAATGCGCTTCTTTTGAAGAACCCCACCGGCAAAAGCCGCTGCCGTTATAGGCGGCCCAGGAGTCAGGATATTCATCAGCTATCTTGGTGCGGGACACCTCCAACTCCTTCGGGAAAGACGCGCTGGGCATCACTGCTTCCGCGCCGGGATTCGGGATCAGGTTGGTCACCGGCGACGATGCCAAGGCCTGGAACGACAAAACCGCTCCACCGACGGCCGCCGCAAGCAATGTTTTCAAGTGTTGCATCGTCATAAATATTACTCCAGCAGTTAGCGACCGGAAAATTTTGTGTGGCCAATTCTCTTACTTAACGTCTCTGGCGTCTTGGCAGTTCATTCTTTCCCTTCCGCCCAAATCTGCGCCTATCTGCGGTTTATTTCTCCTATCTTTCTTGTGCTTTTTGTGCCTCTTTGTGGCTAATTCCCTTTCTTCTCTCCCGGTAGCTGTCGCCAATCGTGCTGCGATAAACCCCTTCGGTTCCGAACTTCAAGGAGCGCCCCTGAGCGAGCGACAAGACTTTCAGTTCTCCCTTGAAGAACGAAGCTATTCCCGCGCGGCCATCGAGAGCGACGCCGGAGGACTCGCAACTACCGGCTCCCGGGTTATGGATCACGATGAAGCTTTCATCTCCGCACTCAATCTTCAATGCCAATGCTTCCCCTGCCCCCAGCTTTTCGGAGGTGAGTGTGACGGAAGGCTCTTCCTTCCCGGAAAAAGGCATGTGAACCGCCGCGAAAACGGCGTTGGATCCCGCCCGCTTCAGTTGGATATGCCCCCGGTATGGAATGACGGCATTGGTGATCAAGGTTCCACCCGGCATGTGGGTCGCCTTGATTTCCGGCTCTTCGGGCGGGCACTCAGCCGTGATCAGTTTGTCGCCTTCCTGAGTGGAGAGCAGTACCTTAAGGCCGCATGGACCCGGGCCCGCCTCAGGGCCGACGAACCGCCATAAAGCCTCGATGACGCCGGACGCGACATCGGCCGCCGTCCCTTTCCGCAGCGGCTCTTCGACTTCCACACTTTTCATTTCGTCGCCCGTGTACCGCACGAGGAAATCTCCCGACCGCCCGTGCATAGCCCACGTATATCCCCCGGCTTCCCCCGCAATCCGAAAGATATCAACGATCAAGGGCTCGCCCTGAGCTCTCGGAAGAAGCGCGATGAAGCGCGAATTGGCCGACGGCAGCCCGGCCTCGGCCATCTGGACATCCGGAGTGACATGCCAGATGAGCGGCCGGCCACCTTCTTTTTGCATCGCCGCCTCAAGCACCGTGTTATGAGCCATGGGACTGACTTGCCATTCCTGCACCCAGGGAGGTGTCATGGCATAGCCCATTTCGGATATCATCTCCACTCCGCAGGCCCAGAGGCCGATGTTGAGGTAATCGCGATGCTTGTGATACTCCGGTTGGTTAGGCGGCTTATATGCGCCGTAATCCAGAAAGGCCATGGTCCGGGAGGCCGCGTCAACGCCATGGCGCAGCGTCATCAGCCCCGCGCCCTTGAAATGGACGCTATCAACACCGTAGGGCTCGCCCTTGTCCGCCGGCAATTCCGCCGGCTCGAACAGTCTTTGAAGGCCGTAATCTTCTTCGGTCGCTTTTGCCTTGAGATCGCTCAAGTAGCGGAGGGCCTTTTTGTTGCCATAGCGCTTGTAGGCAATTTCGGCGAACCGCTTTTCGGGAGTATCGCCGACGTGGGCGTCATTGATGGACGGAATGGCGCCGTTCGGATAGACAAAATCGAGGGTCCAAGTGTAGCATTTCTCCAGCAGCGAGCAGCGCGGGTTGTTGTAAATATCCCGTTCCGTGTTCCCGGAGATGATGTCGGGGATGGAGGAGATGGGAAACATGAACTGCCACTGGTAACCCGCTGATCCTTGGAAAAAGCTCCCGTCTTCATAAAAAATGCCGTTGGCTGGGTCAAGAACCGTCTCGAAGGCGTCAACCATAATGTCGAGCGTCTGCCGGTCGCCGAGCAGGGCGCCACAGGCGGTGAGAACCCACCAGGAGTTTCCCTGATCCTGCATGGCCCGCGAAGACGCCGGCCCGCCGGGGCCGTAACCCTCAATGAGATAGTCGCGTGTATAGGCCACGAGATCATTATCTATTTTTTCGATCTGCGCCGGAGTCAGGACACCCGAGTCATGGATGAGGTCATAAGTCAAAAGCGTCCTGCGCAGAATGTCCATTTCCCTATGCTTCCACCCGGCGATCTTGGCATAATAGGGATCGGGGCGGTCGAGCCATTTGTTGTAGTGGATCATGTTCATCCGGTAGCCTTTGAAAACCTCGGCTAAACGCTCGATAATAATGGCGGCCTTTTCCGCCAGACGCCTGTCGCCCTCAATCTGATAGACGAGGCCGGCCGCGGGCAATCCCCACATAATGAAGACGAGACGGTAATAGCGGTGGACCGCCGGGATATTCCATGTCTCCGAAGTATCCGCGGGGTCCCACGTCCAACGCGTCTTGCAATCCACGCACTCCAGCACAGACCCGTTTTCGCGCAAATAGTAGTATGACCACGGGGCCTCGCCACAGACAGGGCACTTGATAGCCGCGAAAGGCGTCTGGGGAGAAATGAAGGAGCGGATTTCCTCACGGCTCATTCCGAGGTAATAATCCGCGCTCTGCTTGAGATCTGCATAGATTTTCGCAGCCCAGGGGAACTCGGCGATATTCTTCTTTGCCAAGGCGATATCGGCGGCTTTGTATTGAGTGCATGGGTATCTGCCTGAGGGCGCTTCCGCCAAGCTTGACATGGAAACGAATAAAAGCGAAGCAAGCAAAACCCATTGAGCTTTCAAAGAGATGAACCACGGATGAACACGGATGGACACAGATGGATGGTGGAGTGACTCACACGGAGACGCGGAGACACAGAGAAGCGAGAGGAACCGCAGCTTGGCGCACCAGATTAGCGCAGATTTTGCCAGTGCAGCCCGCACCATCAGTGGTTCTTCCCTCCGACGTCCATCTGCATCAATCTGCGTCATCTGCGGTTCTTCCTTCCGTGTGTTCATCTGTGTGGTTCTTGCTCGCACCGCCAGTGCGGCTCGCACCGCCAGTGCGGCTCGCACCTACGCGCCAAAGGTGCGCGCCAGAATTTTTTCAAAGTTTTCCCCGAATATTTTGCGTTTAACGCGCTCTGGCAGTCGGGTAAACACCAGCCAACCAGCTTGGGGACGCGGATCGCGCATAGGGGCATCCGTTCCAAACATCACATGGTCTTCCCCCACTTGTTCAACCAAGTACTCAATGACACCATTCGTAACTGCTGTGAAGTTTAACTGAGCGTAAACATTCGCCGGAAATCGCTTGATAACTTGCACCGCCCATTTCGCGAATTGCCAGGACCGGCCGCAATGATCCAGCGATAAGATCATATTCGGATATTTCCGCACCAACTCCTCAATAATAGCCATGCCCTCTGCCCAAAAAGTCGCCGGGTCATACACCATATAAAGACGGTTCTGATCAGCGAACTGGTACCAACGATCAAACCCGGGATCGTTAAAATCCATGGTTTTACGCGGGAACGGTTTCAGTCCGGGAAATTTAAGCTGGCCATGATACTTTTCAATCACCGCCTCAATTTCCGCCTCCGACTGCAGTTCCGGACGCACAGTGGCAACACCTATGAATTCATCTGGATAACGCCGCACAGCATGTTCAACAATTTCATTGCCCAAGTCCGTATCACCGCTTAACGGGCCGGCCCAGGACATAATGGCTGTCTTATCAATGCCGATTTTCCGGGTCAGTTCGATCATGTGGTCGGCATCACCCTTATACATGACATAGGCACGGCCGGCATTCGCGCCGTCATCATGCAGGATATGGCAGTGATTATCAACTATAAGGCAGGGCAAAGGCTCGCCATGGCGTGCGGCTTCAGTTAAGCTGTCATGCCACTGACCCGGCGTGGGAATTTTCTCCGGGCCGGCCCCGTGCAGCAATTTTTTCAGGTTGCCACCCGCAATATCAGCGGCAGCGGCTTGGGGGAGCAGACTCCAATCAATGAAACCGCGGGCTGCGCCCGGAGCTTTTTTGGGGAGCCCGGTACCGAACAAACAGCGATGCGCGCCAAAATTTTCGGCGATATACTCCACTGCCCGGTTCGCTTGAAACGCTGAAAAGTCCATATGCAAATTGTCATGGGAGCGCATAAGGTGAACCACCCAGCGCCATTGAGTCCAATACGCGTTCAACATGAGCGCTGGTGTCTTGCTGAAGATTTTCAAAAACTCATCCAGCATCCCCAGATCAGAGTACAAATCGGCGCCGGTAACCACCAGGATGTTTTCATCCGCCAGCGCCTCATGCAGCTCATGCCAGACCGACTTTGCTATGGGCAACCCCATCAAACGCGGTTCAATCCGCACCGCCCGCACATCATGTTCCCGCATCGCCCGCATGAATGTGGAAACATCCGGGAAATCTCCGCTTAGCGCCGGCATGGCCATCCAGCAGGGGAAAAGGCGGTCACGATACTTCTCAATATCCCGGATCAATTGCAGGTTAGCCAGCATCGGATCATAATACATTGTCTGGGCATGTATCACCAAAGCGCCGGCAATGCCCGCCAAATCCAAGTCTTCCAAAAGATGATCAAGCGTCCAACGCTCCTCACGATGTTTATCCAGGCACGGCCCATACGATGCATTGCAGTCAAAGAAAAGCAATTCCTTATTCGTCGCCATAATTCGAAACCTTTTACATCTAAAGTTATTCTGCTTTTTCTGGCTTTTCCCCGTATGCGTTGTCTTTCACCGTAGTCTTGTCTTCCGCGAACACGGCCTCCTTTACATTGTGGTGTGCCTGGAACCAGTTATGATACACATCGCATTTTTCCTGCGGAACGCCGCGAATCCCAACGGCCTTGGTCGGTGCGCGGAAAGTGTTATTGTAAATCTCAATGGAGGTTCCGGCGATATCGGTACCGTCCCGACGATCCCTACCGCCGTGCATATCAAAGCAGTGGCTCAAGGAAACCCCGAGTTCCACGTTATTCCGGGCGATAAAACCGCCGCCGGGCCTTCCGTCGCCGGCAATGGAATGACGGTTATAGTCAAAGAGATTGAATTCAATAAGGGATGTTGCGCCACGCTCCAGCCCAATGCCATATCCCAAGCCGTTATACTGACAATGATGAATATAATTGTGATGGACATGATGGCCACCCTCTTTGATCGCTCTAATGGCGGTATGGTTAAAAGCGGAAATCTCGCAATTATCCACCTCCAGATTTGGGAAAGCGGTTGAGATGCCATACGAGATGGGGAATTGATAATAATAGGAGCTTCCGAGCCCACCGGGATGAGCAAACGAGCGCCGATGATGCTCCATGTGACGCTTGGAACAGGGCCCCTGGATGCGGAGCCCGGTGACACGGACATCCGGTCCGGCGGCGAGGATCATGGTTGGCGTTTTCAGCGCGTCCGAGAGCAGGAGCGCGCCCTTTGAGCCGTTCCACCCGCGCTCTCCCGCTAAGGTGACCCCTTCCGGAACTGTCAGGACAATCTCATCAACGTAAATGCGCGTGGTAAGGTCAATCTCCGTCTCCCCGGGGATGAACACCACCTGTCCGGCCTTCGCCTGTGAAAGCACATCCAGTAGGGAATCCACATTGGTTGCAATAAAATCACCGTTGGTAATGATGTGTTTATAGCCATTTCCGCCGCCGATGGGCCCTTGCTCGTCAGGACTCGCGCCATATACGACATCGCCGATTTTCACGAAGGTTTGTTCCGCGCCGCAAGCGGCGGTTATCGCGAAAAGAAGCGAAACGATGAATATCATCAGGTATTTTTGCATAAAACACCTTTTGCTTTTATCCAAAAGTTCTGTTCCGGTTTTTCATACTGATGTTTTGCCGGAAGCGGACGACAGAGGTATCACACAGAGGCGCGGAGACGCAGAGTGCGAGGCCGCACTGGCAGATCAATTCTCTCACTCCCCTGGCATTTCTTGGCGCCTTGGCGGTTCAATTCCATCCGTGTCCATCTGTGGTTCTCCCCTCCACCTCCATCTGCGTCAATCTGCGGTCATCTGCGGTTCCATTCTCTCATTTTCTTGGCGCCTTGGCGGTTCACCTTCCGCCTTCATCATCCCTGTGCATAAAGAATCATTTCAGCATCAATAAGGAACCACGGAATATATACTCATAACATCCCATATCTACTATTCCGGAAAACCTATCAATACGCTTTCGCGAATCTAAATCCATGGCATCCGTCATCCACACCGGCTGGTTAATGCCTGTATTTATACATGGCGAGGCCATCTGAAGCTGATACTGTCCGGCCGCGGGGTCGGTAAATTGCGGGTCTTGCGCAATGTTCCCATCGGACGCAGACCCAGCCAACGGCATTGTGCAGTTATTTGACCATGTGCCACCGCCAACGTGATAGCACCAATTTGACGTGCCCACCCCGGGAGCGTTATTGGCATAAACTATCGTGTTTATTACCTGAGGGTCGCTGGTCAATGCAAACAATCCGCCACCTCTACCAGAGCCAGTGACGCTATTGCCGGCAATTGTGCATGATTCAATCAAGGCGTTGGAGTATATACAAACGCCGCCACCGTTGCTATCTGACTTATTGTCAGCTATCAAACAATTGCGGATAGTACCTTTGCTGCCGCTGTTGCAAAGAATACCGCCGCCTTGCCTGGCGCTCGTATTATTCGATATTACAGAATGTGTTATCATCGCTGTAGCCTTGGCCCCTATTACGATGCCGCCACCGCCGTTGGCATCAACTTCTTTCGCATTGTTAACAACAATACAATTGCTGACTACAGCGTTAGTTCCGCGAATCCCTATGCCGCCACCGGCATCTCGCTGCTTATTCACATTGCCGCGGATTATGGAATTAATGATAGTTCCGCATGAGATTGCATCACTCGTCTCGCCCATGGCCACGCCCGCGCCATGTGCGGCCGCATATGCATTTGCTGCGATGGAATTGTTTTCAATGATACAATCCGCGACTAAGGTATTTTCACCGCTCATCCGCACACCGCCGCCTATGTGTCCAACATCCTGATGATTGCGAATGCGGCTGGACAACAAACGCGCGCCATTGTACATAACTACACCGCGGCTGTTTACATTGCCGTCTATAGTGCAATTTGTCGCCAGAACACCAGCGCCATACAACTTGACGGCGGAGGCGGTATTACCTGCCGCAACATCAGGGAAATCATTGCTTGAAATGTTGCAAGCTGAGATCAAGGCATTATCGGTGCTGGCATACGTCTCCACAACGCAAACTGTTGCATTATAATTGGTATTCCATGCAATTGTAGACCGCTTTAACGTACCCCCTCTATAGAAAAACACTGTGCTATTTGCCCATAGGTAATTTAACCGGTTGACATTTTCCCTTATGACACAATCCGTCACTACCGCGTTTGTATTCGCAAAATGCACGGCGCTGCCGCCGAGTTGACTTGCGGCGCCAGTAAGCTGCAGCTCATTGCGGATAATCGTGCAATTGCTCACTAGACATGCGCCTGCCAGCAGCATAGCGCCACCGCCATTGGCAGCGCTTACTGAGTTAGTGCTAATATTGCCTTCTACACGGCAACACATCACTGTGCCGCCTTTCACCCACACACCGGCGGCATAGTCTGCTCTTCCGCCGGTAATCACCAAGCCATCCAACACACCGCTGTTTAACGTGAAGCATCCTGTTTTGTCATCGCCACTGACGATGCTTTCCATACCGGGAGTGTTCGTGCCGTAATATCCGCGGACGGTTTTGTGATCACCGACCTCTATTCGCGCAGCAAGCTTCCATGTGCCGTTAGAAAGCCAGACAGTTCCACCCGGAGCAACTAAGGTCACTGCATCCTGGATGTTGCTCATTGCATCCTCCCAGCCGGGATAACCGCTCCCCGTGCCGTTGGGGCTCACATATACCGCCGTGGGACCTTGTGCATGCACAAGCGCGCACATGCTGACATACAGCATCAGACCACTAATAATTTTGATATTTCTCACTTTGCTTTTCTCCTTATGTTGCAGTTCTTGGACATTCCTCATTGACACTGAAGCCGTTGTTTTGCACAATAGGGCGCATTCATATCTTGCAGCTATGTCTGACCGGCAAATGCATGTTGAAAATACGGGATGAAATACTTTTTTGGAATATAACACGAACTGGTAAAAAAACAACTATTTTTTTTGCGGGAGATCCTTCTCATGGCGCTTAAAAAAATTCTCACTGAAAAAGATTTGGATTTATCACTGTCAATACCCTCACAGGCTTTGGTGGATTATTTCAAGCGCTTAGACGGCGATTTGGCGATTTTGGGCATCGGCGGTAAAATCGGACTGTCGCTGGGACAGACAGCCATGCGCGCGGTTGAGTTGTCAGGTGTCAAACGCAAAGTGTATGGGGTTTCGCGTTTCAGCGAGGCAGGCGCGCAAGATAAGCTGTTAGAATACGGCATCGAGACGCGCGCCTGTGATTTGCTGGAGCGCGAGGCAGTAAAAAAACTGCCTCATGTGAAGAATGTGATTTTTATGGCCGGGCGCAAATTTGGCACCAGTGGCGGTGGCGAACATTTGACTTGGGCTATGAATACCTTGGTGCCGGCGAATGTCGCGGAACATTTCCGGGGCAGCCGCATCGTGGTTTTTTCAACGGGCTGCGTCTATCCCCTGACGACAGCGGCCTCGGGTGGCTGCACCGAAGCCACGCCACCGGAACCGCTGGGCGAATACGCGCAGTCATGCCTTGGACGCGAACGGGTTTTTGAGTATTACGCTGACCGCTACGGCATATCCGTTTTGATGTTCCGCCTGAATTATGCGATTGACTTACGCTACGGCGTGCTATACGACATCGCTGCCGCTATCCGTGACGGCCGCCCTGTCACAAATTCCGTCGGTTGTTTTAATGCCATCTGGCAGGGTGACGTCAATGACTGGGCCTTACGCAGCTTGGAACACTGCGGTAACCCGCCGGAGACGCTGAATGTCACCGGTCCGGAAACAATCTCGGTGGAATACGCCGCCACACAAATAGGAAAGCTCCTCGACCAGCCGGTCAGTTATACCCAACCGGAAGCCGGAACAACCGGCTATTTAAGTAATGCTATCAAAGCTTTCCGTCTGTTCGGATATCCTCGCGTCAGCATGGGCGAAATGATCCAGATGCAGGCGGAATGGCTGCTCCAAGGCGGGCGTACATTGAACAAGGCTACTCATTTCGAAATCAACACCGGCAAATTTTAAACGGAGACAATTAAATATGCATTACACACAAATTTCCACAGATTTGATGAAACGCTTGCGGCAAGGCACAGTTATTCCGGCAATGCCACTGGCGCTGAATGAGAAGCGTGAATTTCAGGCGCTGCGGCAGCGCGCTTTGGCGCGTTATTATATTGATGCCGGCTCCGGCGGTATCGCCGTCGGCGTGCACTCGACACAGTTTGAAATCCGCGATCCATCCGTCGGCCTCTTTGAAACGGTGCTCTCAACCGTGGCCGCAGCGATTGACGACTGGTCAGAGCGGCGTGGGAAGCGGATTTTTAAAATCGCCGGCATCTGTGGACGCACTGAACAGGCGGTGCGCGAAGCCACCTTTGCGCTGGAACATGGTTATCACGCTGGGTTGCTCAGCCTTTCAGCTTATCGGGACGACAGTGAAGCGGCGATGCTTGAACATTGCCGCAAGGTATCGGAACATATTCCGTTGATTGGGTTTTACCTGCAACCGGCGGTCGGCGGACGGGTCCTCCCCTATTCCTTCTGGCGGCAATTTGCTGAAATTGACAATTTGATTGCCATCAAGATGGCGCCATTCAACCGCTATCAGACTTTTGATGTCGTGCGTGCGATCTGCGAAGCGGGCCGCGAAAATGACGTTACGCTTTATACCGGAAATGACGATAATATCGTTGTGGATCTGCTTACCGAGTATTGCCTGCAGACGGCGCAAGGAGAAAAACGCGTCCGCATTAAAGGCGGCTTGCTCGGCCACTGGTGTGTCTGGACGCAAGCCGCAGTCAAGCTCCTTGAAAAACTGCACAAAATCTCCGGGCAAAACACGATTCCGGCGGAAATGTTGTCGCTGGCTGCGCAGGTGACCGATTGTAACGCCGCATTTTTCGACGCGGCCAATCAATTTCGCGGTTGCATACCAGGCATTCACGAAGTGCTGCGCCGGCAGGGATTGCTTGAAGGCACCTGGTGCCTCAACCCGAAGGAAGCGCTCTCGCCGGGACAGAGCACGGAGATAGATCGCGTCTATCGCTCTTACCCACAGCTCAACGATGACGCTTTCGTCAAAGATAACATCGCAACTTGGATGCAAGATTAAATTGGTGGAATGATGCAACCACGCGCGTTAAGAACAAAGAGAAAAATTCTGAATACGGCCATCCGTGTTTTCGCCCGCAAGGGGTTGGAAGGCGCCCGGATTGACGAGTTAGCCGCCGCCGCTCAAGCCAACCGACAACGGATTTACGCCTATTTCGGCAGTAAAGAAAAGCTGTTTAACGCGGCAATGCTTGAAGTTTTTGTCAAAGCCTCTGCCGAGGATGAAAAACTGCTCGAGCTCGGCGAAAAAGACATTCCTAATTTAACTGAAATTCTGCTGCGGCATTATACGAATGTTCACCGCTTGCATCCTGCATTCCATCGAATGCTCGGATGGGCCAATCTGCAACTGAAAAACCCTCCAATTCTAATCAAAGGCGTCAAGGAAAAAAGTTTTGTGCATCTGCGGAATCTTTACCGCATTGGACAGGACCAGGACGTTTTTTCTAAACAGGTTGCTTTTGAGGTTTATATTTTCTCGCTGATGGCGATAACCTATTTCCACGCCGCAAACAGCACCACTGCCTCCCAAAGCATATCACCAAAGCTTTTTGAGGGAGAAGGCGCAGAACAAATTGTGACACAAGTGACCACCATGCTCTGCCGTTCCGCGGACAAAGATAAATAAACGCGCACGGGCAGCAAAGAACGGCGGAAGGTGCTGTAGTATAAGCATTACACATCTGCAGAGAAGGTGTTATTCCCGGCTTCGGCATCGTCTGAATGATCGGGGTGTGCCGAAGCAATTTCTACGGCTGGCGGGAATGTTGTGGGCTGACTCCCCCCTATCCGTATTTCTCAATGTAAACACGTCGAGAACCACCTGTTGGATCAAACCCACACTGGACTTCCATAAGCAGGCTTGCTACAATTCATCACGGGATCGGTCATTCCGGCCCGTTGAGCCTAAAAAGAAAGAAATGCATATGGCAAAACGCAAGGACAAACCGTTCGGCGACTATTGCTCTGAAGGGCACTTATGGATCACGCTCTCAACCGGAGAATACTATCCCGACGTCCTCCCTCTCGCTTGTGAACTCTACAAGCCTGTGCTTGTCACCTTCGGCCAACTGCTAAAATCTGCACATTCGTCAGTAGATCTCTTCATGTCTATCGTGGAAACCACTCCACAATGGATGCGGACTCAACTTTGCCGGGTATTTCGCAAATATGTAAGCCCAGAAACACCTGTAGAAATGCTGAAGAAGAAAAGCACGGCGCATAATATTTGTGACCGGTTTGGAAAAGGGTTTAGAGCCATAACGGAAGTGCAAAAGCGCTTTCACGAACGCCCTATGCCCGACGAGGCGCTCTGTGCCGTTCTATGGGAATACAAAGATAGGGGCCGGAAGGGATATGATCTGACTGAACGTCTTTTCACAATCATCCGAGAAAACTTTCCCCAACTTACAATTACAGGTCCGGAACGAGCTGGTAAAGACATTTTGCTAGGTGAGCTTTTTGATGACTATCCTAATCCTGATAGGCCCGTTGATTTTGTCTTGGAGCACAAGGGAAACCCCATAGCTATTGGGCTTGCGCGATATGATTCGGACAGGGGCGGCGCACAAGAAGACGATCGAACCGGACAGTACAAGGACTGTGCCGCTGAAGTTCTTGGCTATGCAAAAAAGAGCGGCTTACCCCTGAAAGTGATTTTTCTCAACGACGGGCCCGGACTTCTTCTTGGTTCAATGTGGCGTGACTATGCCTATATTGAGAATTCGTGCCCCAGTTCGATTAAGGTTGTTACTCTCAGAATGATTCCAGAGCGCATAACGATGAAGTGGCTTCTCTCGAAATGAAATAGAGTATATACATGGCGACAAGCGTACCAAACAAAAACAGAAACAGCAGAGGAAGCGCTCTTGTGCTCACATATTCCGGTAAACAGCCGAAGGCACGGATACTTACTGAACCGGCCCATACGACATTTAAGATTATCAAAAATAGTAACTCGCTAAACCGTTTGTTTTGTGGTGATAATCTTGCTGCATTAAAAATGTTGGCCGACGATCCGACAGTCCGAGGCAAAGTGACTCTTGTATATATTGATCCACCGTTCGCAACTAAAGGCGCATTTCTTTCACGCAAACAGAAAAAGGCCTATGATGATGACCTGAGCGGCGCCGAATATGTAGAAAGTCTCCGACAGCGCCTTATCTTATTGCATGAGCTTCTTTCTCCGTCAGGAGCGATATATCTGCACCTCGATGAAAACATGGTTTTCCAGATGAAACTTGTTATGGACGAAGTTTTTGGCGCAGTGAATTATCGAAACATGATCGTTAGACAAAAATGTAATCCAAAGAATTATACGAAAAAAGCGTATGGCAACGTTGCGGATTTCATTTTGTTTTACACTAAAACAGAGAAATACACATGGAATCGCCCTGTTGAGCCGCTTACTGAACAGAGCACAAAAGAATACCGCTATTTAGAACCAGAGACTGGGCGACGTTTTATGAAGGTTCCGATCCATGCACCAGGAAAGCGCTACGGAGCTACTGGTGGACTTTGGCGAGGCAAACTTCCGCCGCCGGGAAAACATTGGCAATACACGCCGGAAACCCTTGATGAAATGGATGCGCGGGGCGAGATTTGTTGGTCAAAAAATGGCAATCCAAGGCGTAAAATTTATCTGGATGAACATCCGGGTGTCGCCATTCAGGACATCTGGCTGGAGTTCCGAGATGCCCACAACCAGAATATCAAGATAACGGGCTACCCTACAGAGAAGAATCCAGATATCCTCCGGCGTATTATTCAAGCGTCTTCCAATCCAGGGGATATCGTCCTCGACTGCTACGCAGGATCGGGGACGACGTTAGCGGTAGCAGATGAACTCCAGCGACGTTGGATAGGCGTAGACCGAAGCCCGGAGGCAATTTCCACGATCCTTGAGCGTTTCGAGCGCGGTTTGTTTCCTATGGGGGACTATGTTTCCAAGCCAGCTAAGTCAGTAAAGGCTGATTTTCAACTATCTTTATTCGGCTCGCTCGAAGACCATACGCCGACACCACAGGGCAACTCAGAGCACCGACCTATTACTGACTTTTCCATTTACGCTGAAGTCAATATGCCGTCTGAAATGAAACGTGTAGTGGATAAATGGGGGCAATATCACGCAGTAAATAATCAGGAATTGATAATGGTCGTTTCCGAAGACAACAATCTAGCTGAAGCATGCTACAAGTTACGTTGTGCAGACAAACGACTTGCCGAAATTATCGACCACTTTGGACCATGCACTTTGAAACCGCGTACACCGGATTTTAACTTTCTTGTTGATGCGATCATTGGCCAGCAAATTTCACAAAAAGCTGCCGACACTATCTTGTCCCGATTGCAACAACTTTTCAGAGGAGGCAAACTTACAGCAAAGGGCTTTCTCAATATGCCAAAAGCAAAAGTGCTTTCGGTTGGTGTGTCCAAGCAAAAGTATGACTACATTTTCGATCTTGCTCAACGAATAGACAAGCGGCAACTGTGTTTAGCCACATTCTCGGAGATGAGCGATTCCGAAGTGCGTGAAAAATTGACAGAGGTGAAAGGAATCGGGAATTGGACGGCAGATATGTTTCTTCTTTTTGGTCTTGGCAGGCTGGATGTCTTTCCTTTGCACGACTTCGCCTTACGAAGGGCAATGGCTGCTGTCTATGATGTTCAAATTGATGATCATGCTGCTTTGCTACGCATCGCCAATCGCTGGACGCCTTATCGCAGCGTGGGAACGTGGTATATGTATCGAAGCAAAAATGCCCAAGAAGAAAAATCCAGCGCACACGGCAAACCGCGCCGCTGATTTACAGCGTTCCCACAATGCAAGCACGTCGAGAACCACCCTCTGGGGCGGCCCCACAGATCTTCAGTTACGGTTCATCACGGGACGAAACTTCACTACCGGTCAACAGCAGCATCCTTTTGCGGCGCAACATCCGGAGTGTCAGGCTGACTGAGGAGTCCCTGCAAGAAAGAGCCGATCATGTCATTGCCGGTCAGCAGGTCGGCAACCGCGGCTCCGAAGTCGGCGCTGGGCGACTCCAGCGTGCCACTCATCGGAATGCGTAGGGTGAACACACGCGGCAAAATGATGCCGCCCAGACGGCGGCGGGCATCCGGCGACAGGCGCGCTTCGCTGAAGTTGAAATGCAAGATGGATTTCGCAGGGTCAATGACGTTGTTACTGACTTCTAACGTAACCGTGCAGGCGACTAATCCCTGCTCCAGACCCAACCAATTGGCTAGCGGCGGGGTAGTAGTCAAATCGAAAGGCTTGGTGGAGCCCGTGAGATCAAAGGTCAATCGGCGCGGGTCCGTCAAAGGAGCTATCCAGCCGCGCAATTCCAAAGGTGTGCGCTGGCCGGCGGCGCAGATATCGCCTTCCACCTGCAACTTTCCGGCCATCCTGTCGCTCTGGCCGTAATTGGTCAGGCGGTCCAGTGATATCCGCAAGTCCAGCTCTATTTTCAAGGGCTCAGGCTGAAAGATCGGATTGTGATCAGTGTATAGTACGCTCGTATATATACGCGCTTTGTCTATAGCCAAGCGCGACGGGTTATCTGACATCAGCAGACGGGATGCCTCTGCCCGAACATCGGTCGCGACCTGCCGCCCATCCGGGCCGGTTGACCGCTGCGCGCTACTGCTGTCAGACTCCTCGGCAATATAGGCCAAATTCAGACATCCTTGCGGATTGCGGGTTAGGTTGAGATGGGCGCCCTTGATACGCAGGCTGCGGACGGTAACGGTGTCCTCGCGCCAGAGGTCGAGCAGCGCCATTCGCAGGCGGAAACGCGGTATCTCCACCATGGGCGCATTGTCAAAGCCGGGCGGCTGACCGATGGTGGCGCCTTCCACCACCAACACGCCGGTCAGAAGATTGACGGAAATGTTCTGCAAGCTCACATCAGTCTTATAGTACGCCTGTAGCTGGGGTAAAATCAATTGCTGGGCTATGAGATCACAACGGCGCTTTAATACCAAGTGTGCCACCGAAGACAGAATCAGGACGATCAGCAGCATCCCTGACAGGACAAACAGAACTTTACGGCGGATACAATTTTTCGGCTTTGCGTAAACAGTATTATTCATGGTGTTTGTAACTTTGCGGAGTTCCACTACACGGGCCGCCGCCTTACAGGGCGTCCAGCAATGTTTTTATCCGCGGCACGGAAATTGCAGACTTGGCGCCGGTCAGCACTGCCAGGCTGGCGCGTTCAAGACGGAAAAATTCACCGGCCAGATGGTGCAGGTCTTCCACCGTCACTTCATTCAGACCGGCAACAATTTCCTCAGGCGGGATAATCCGCCCATAGTTGAGAATGCTTTCTCCCATCCAGATCATGTGGCCGGAAGGATTTTCCAACGCAAGCAACATGCTGCCGATGGCGTACTCGCGGGCTTCCTCCAGCTCACGCGCCGACACGGTGTTTTTTTTCAGGGCATTTAATTCTCGGATGATCAAATCCAGCGCACGGTCGGCGCGGCCGGTATCCACACCAGCGCTGATCGCCAGAACGCCGGTATCAGCAAACAACTGCAAGGATGAATTCACAGAGTAAGCCAGACCATGTTTTTCCCGGACACTCTGAAAGAGATGAGAGCTCATATTTTCGCCCAACACCACATTTAAGAGGCGCAGGGCATACCGACGCTTGTCGAACCGGCCAAACAGACGGAAGCCCAGCGCCAAGTGGGTTTGCTCAATCTCGCGGGCGCGCAACTGCAGCCGCTCCTGCTTGACGGATCTAGTCACCAAACGGTAGCTCGGCTCGGGTTTGTGCCGCAGACGCCGCGTGAGGGCGAGGGTGTGTTCGACGCATTCTGTATGATCCATGGGCCCGGCAAAAACAAAGAGCGTGTTTTCAGGAACATACTTCTTGTTCTTAAAAGCCAGCAGGCGTTCACGGTTTATTCTTTGCAAGGTTTCCGGCGTGCCGGTAAGCGGTCGTCCCAGTTCATGATTGCGCCACAGCATGGCGTTGAGCATTTCCTGCACCAACTGCTCCGGCTGATCGTTCACCATCTGCAGTTCTTCCATGATGACATCTTTTTCCCGCGCCACATCTTCCGCGGCGAACCGCGGACGGAGATACATATCGGCCATGATCTCCAACACATGCCGGAGATGTCGGCTCGCTGTACGGGCGTAATAGCAGGTGGATTCTTCCTGAGTAAATGCGTTGAAATAGCCGCCACGCCCTTCAATGGCACGGGTGATTTCCAGAGCGCTGCGCTGGGCAGTGCCCTTGAATAACATATGCTCAATGAAGTGGCTGATGCCTGTCGTGGTGCGGCATTCATGCCGCCCGCCTACGCCGACCCAAACGCCCATAGCCGCGCTCTGCAATCCGGGCATGACAGAGCTCGCCACACGCAAGCCGTTCGGGAGGGTGGAAATCTGAGTGTTTAAAATCATTAGCTGCATCCCCTATCCGCAACATCCGGCGACGGCGAAGTTTGAGCCGCCTCCAGAAGTTCCGGCAGGGTAACGGTTTGTTCGTAAAGAGCCTTGCCCACTATGACCCCGTCCAGATTGGGCAACTGCAATTGCGCCAGACGGCGGACATGTTCCGCCTCAGCAACGCCTCCGGAGGCGATTACCCGGCAGGCGGCGGCGCGGCATAGGCGTTCTAAGGCCGCATAATTAGGCCCTTGCAACATCCCATCCGTGGCGGTATCGGTATAGATAATCGTCTGAATGCCGGCGGCGGCGACGCTCTGAGCGAGATTGGCAGCAGTCGTGGCGGTGGTTTCCGTCCAACCCTTAATCTGTACCATCCCATTCCGGGCATCAATGCCAACGGCCAAGTGCGCGCCAAATTTTTCGGCCAGACGCAAAAGTTCCTCCGCCGAACCCAAGGCGCGTGTGCCGATAATCGCCCGCGCGGCGCCGGCATCCAACACAGCCTGTATGTCCGCATCGGTACGCAAGCCGCCGCCGACCTGCACGGGTATGTGCTGGACTGCGGCAATCATGGCACGTATGACCGCCGTATGCTCCGGGCGCCCAGCAAAGGCGCCATCCAAGTCCACAATATGCAAGGCAGCGGCGCCCTGCGCGGCCCAGTGGCGGGCCATATCCTCGGGCGCGTCGGAATAAACTGTTACCTCGGAAGCCTGACCCTGGCGCAAACGGACGCACCGCCCACCGCGCAGGTCAACCGCGGGAATGACTGTGAACACCGGCTTCATATCTTCCCTTTGCTGGATGGTATGCCGGGTTCGCGCGGATCACGCGCCAATGCCATCCGCAGGGCGCGCGCGAGCGCCTTGAAGACCGACTCCACGGCATGGTGCGCGTCCTTGCCATAGAAATGCGTAATGTGCAGGTTCAACCGGCCTTGCACAGTAAAAGCGCGCAGCATTTCCTCGATCAATCCTATGTTGAAATCACGTATTTTCTGCTTACGACAGGCGATTTCGTAGTGCAGGAACGGTCGGCCTCCCAAGTCCAGCGCGGCCCGGCAGAGCGCTTCATCCATCGGCACATACGCATGACCGTAACGCACTATCCCACGGCGCGTCCCCAACGCCTCATCCAATGCCTGCCCCAGGCATAAGCCAATATCCTCCACGGTATGATGATAATCCACCTCCAAGTCGCCTTTGGCTTCCAAGCGGAGGTCAATCAAGGCATGGCGGGCCAACAGTTCCAGCATGTGGTCTAAAAAAGGTATGCCGGATTTAACCCGGCAAAGGCCTCGGCCATCCAGATTAAGGGACAAGGAAATGTTCGTTTCTTTAGTGACGCGTTTGACGGAAGCGGTTCTGGCGGACATATATAATTCCCCTCTATATCCTAGCAAAATGTGAAATCAGACGATAAGCATACCCCGGGGCGTCGCTGACGTCAATTTGAAACAGCAGTCCTAAAAACGGCATTTGAAATTCAGGAAACAAGACAAAGTGTTGAAAACCAGAGGAACCACGGATGAACACGGATGGACACTGATAGAGGAGGAAATTAAGGCGCCGGAAATAAAACCGGAGGTGCGAGCCGCATGGCGGTGCGGAGACGGAAAGAAATTAGCCACAAAAATGCAAAAAATGCAAAAAAATAAAAAGCGACAGAAAAAGAGAAAGTTTGTTGGGCTGGAGTGGCATGCCACGCTGTCCGCTATGCGGACATGGATCGGTGGACACCCGGATACACGAATGAGTTCGCGTATCAGGGTGTCAGCCGATCCGTCAGACCGGCAGATGCCGGTCAGCGCGACATGCGTTCGTATTCTGAAAAATCTTGTGAATCTTGTGCCTCTTTGTGGCCAATTATCCGTAATCTGCGGTTTCATTCTTCGTCTGTTTTTTGGCATTCTTGGGCAGTTTAAACCAAATCAGTGTTAATCAGTGTTTATCCGTGGTTCTCCCCTCCGTCGCGCCGCGCATCTGCGACAAACTTGCCAACTGCCGCCGTTTTAGGGCAGTTACAAACCCAGCGCACGGAGAGTTTCCAGCAAGCGGTCGGTCTGCGCATCCGTGCCGATACTGATACGCAGGTTAGCGCCGGTGCGTGGGCCAGGGAAATACCGCACCAGAATGCCGCGTTCCTTCAGTAGTTCATAAAGCCGCCCCGCGCCAGGCTCCGGCGGGGCCACCCAAAGGAAATTAGCCGCCGAAGGCCAGACCTCCCACCCCATCTGCGTCAATGCTTCGGCCAAACGCTGCCGGGTCTGCTTGATCCTGGCCGTCTGCGCCAACATGTATTCCCGGTCATTGATCCCCGCCAACGCCAATATCTGAGTCAGCCGGTTTACATTGTAGGAATCCTTTATTTTGTACATTGCCGCAATCAGCGGCGCCGGTCCGATGGCATATCCCGCGCGCAGGCCGGCCAGCGAATATGATTTTGACAAAGTCCGCAACGCCAGAGTATTAGGCAAAGTCAAAGCCAGGTGCGTACAGTTAAACTCGGCGAAATCCACGTAAGCTTCGTCAATTACCACCACACCGCGCGCCTGCCGGCAGAATGCCTCCACCTGCGCAGCCGGATAATGCCGTCCGCCGGGCGCATTGGGATTGGTCAGGAAAAACAAATCTGTGGCGGTCGGGTCGGGATTCGGCCAATCCAGCGCGTGGTTGAGCGGCGTCGGCAGCGCCCGGGCATCGCGGATTTGGGTCAGAACCGGATAAAGCGAATATGACGGGTCGAAAAAACCAATGACGCCATCATTTTCCACGAACGCCTCGGCGCAGAGACGCAATATCTCATCCGAGCCGTTACCAAAAAAGACCTGCTCAATGTCGCAATGGTGCAAGTCGGCAATGGCGCGGCGCACGTCTTTGCAGACAGGGTCAGGGTAAAGCCGGAGGCTGTCAGTAGCATAAGCGGCGAGCGCCTCCCGCACACGGGGCGACGGCGGGTAAGGGCACTCGTTGGTATTTAGCTTAATGATGGCCGGATCTGTGGGCTGTTCGCCCGGAGTATAGCCTTGCATCCGCCGGACATTGGCGCGGATCAGTTGTTCATGTGTTGGCATAGAATTTCTTTTTTAACTGCTTAAAAGTTTGGCCTCTGAACGGCATCCTTAGTAAACCGGATGCGCGCAGAGCGGGCATGGGCGTCCAGACCTTCCACCCGGCCGAACGCCTCGATCGTATCCAGCGTATCTTGCAAGTCGGCTCTGGTAAAGGAGATGATACTGGTGCGTTTACGGAAGTCGTCCGCGGTCAATCCGGAAAACATGGCCGCGGTACCTCCGGTAGGGAGCACGTGACTGGGCCCGGCCACGAAATCACCGGCACATTCCGGAGTCCAGGCGCCGACAAATACCGCGCCGGCATTGCGCACTTTTTTCAACCAGTTACGCGGTTCACGGACGATGATTTCCAGGTGTTCCGGCGCAAATCGGTTGCATAATTCCATCCCGTGATCAAGATGGTTGACGACAACTATCAGCGCGCCTTCACGGATGACGGTTTGGATCGCATCGCGTCGGGAAAGCGTTGCCATCTGGCGGAACAGCTCCATACGCACCGCCACCGCCAGCCTGGCATCGGTAGTTACCAGTAAAATTTTTTCACTCCCGGTGCCATGTTCAGCTTGTGATAAAAGGTCCGCCGCCACCTGATCGGGCTTGGCGCTATCATCAGCCAGCACAGCGATTTCGCTTGGCCCGGCCACCAGGTCCAGAGCCACCTCGCCATATACCAACCGCTTGGCGGCGGTGACAAACGGTCCGCCCGGACCGGCAATCTTCAATACTTTCCTGATGGTCTGTGTGCCATAGGCCATAGCGCCGATGGCTTGAATTCCGCCCACACGGTAAATTTCCGTCGCCCCGGCAACCTCCATAGCGTAAAGCAGATACGGGTTGAACGTGCCATCCGCGGCAGCGGGCGAGCAGGCGGCAATTTCCGGCGCCCCGGCCGCTTTGGCCAAGGTGATGGTCATCAAGGCTGTGGAAACCAGTGGCGCGGCGCCGCCGGGAATGTAAACGCCTACACGTTCCAATGGAGTAAACTGCTCGCCGACCAGACCGCCCTTGGGCGTGGCGATGGTCCAGTCCTTTTTCAAGCCGGCGCGGGCAAACTGCATAATCCGGCCATGGGATTCCCGGCAAGCGGCGATAAAGTCGCTATCTACCTGGTCACGCGCCGCATTGATTTCATCCCGACTGACGCGCAGATGTTCTGCGGTCAGGGTTTGGTTTTCGAATTTGCGGATGCAATCCAGTACGGCTGCGTCACCCCGAGCCCGAATATCAGCCAAGGCTTCGCGCGCGATTTGTTCGGCCTTTGGATCAAAGGCTGGGCGGGCGAAAAACGCCGCAACTTCCGGCGGCGCATTATCCGGCGCCCAATTGCAGATGGGTGGAAAGTCCGGCGGCGGACTATCCGCCATATACTGCTGATAATTCAGTGAAACTTGATCATCCATATTGCTGCAAAGACGTTGAACGGCATTGCCACCGAAACGGCCTCATGCCTTCATTTTCGGCAAGTCAGGCTTCGGCAAGTCCTTCACTAAGGAAGCGATTTTTATGGGCCGCCCAGTGCGAATACTCTTGTTGGCAGCCGCGCCAATGAGTATGCTCATAGCGCCGCCGGCAAACCCGGCAGCGCGCAAATATTTATCCGGACGCTGCTTGCCGCTGAAAAGGTCTGCCATCATACGGCTATCGCCGCCCCAATGCCCGCCGGAAAATTTTACCGGTGGGATTTCGCGCGCCGGGCGGAAATGCGGATACAAACGCAGCCGCATGCCTTGCGGCATTTTTTCAGCGTTAAACACCTTGCCTTGTGGCGTCGTCGGCGCACCGATGGATTCGTATTCCAAGCGGCCACGATCGCCGTTAAACACGAAACGAAATCCTTCATACGGCAAAAACGCATTCAGGGAGTATGACAAAAATGCGCCGGTGTCATATTTTACTACTAAATTCATCGTGTCCATAATATCCACGCGCTTATGGAATATGCAGCGCGCCGGAACATATCCGTCATGTTTCTGATTCTCCACATATAGCCTGCGGGAATGATCCGACTTCATCAAGTCCACGTAAAACGGGCATTTTTTCGCACAGGAGCATTTCAAACAATTTTCGCCGCGCCGCTCCAGACCATAGCGTTTTATCAAGGCGCTGTCAGACCCATAAAAGCTGCGGTCGCCCATGGCGAACACCTCCACCGGGTTGGCTGATAGGTACCAATTCACCAAGTCCAAGTGGTGTGTGGCCTTGTGCAACAGCAATCCCCCGGAGTTGGCCTTCTCGCTGTGCCAACGCCGAAAATAACTGGCGCCATGGCTGAGATCAAGCATCCACTGGACATCCGCCGATAGAATCCGCCCGACGACACCCTTCATCAACAAATCTTTCACTTGCAGCATCGGCGGCATGTAGCGGCAGTTGAAAGTAACTTTCAGATCACGGCCCGTGCGCTTGATCGCATCCATAATCCGCCGACATTTGCGCTCGTCAATGGTCATCGGCTTTTCGCAGATCACATCGCAACCATGCCGCATTGCGCGCACAATGTAGTCGTCATGTGTGCTGTCCATCGAAGTCACAACCACCACATCCGGCTTCAGACGGCGCAACATAGCGTCGAATTCCGCGGCCGGGAACATCGCCACCGCCGTTCCGCCCAGTTCCTTTTGAATGCGCCGGTTGCACAATTCCATGCGACCGGGATTGGTATCGCATATTCCGACCAACTCACAATACTTGCTCATGGTCTTGACCATAGCCGCTGTATAACACCAACCCCGCGAGCCTACCCCAACTTGCACGTAACGTTTTCTGGCTTTCATGGATCAACAACTTTCTTATTTTTCTTCTGATTGTCCTTCTGTCGTTACAAGCCCTTTGATACCGCCCAGTAACTGCTTGGCGCCACCACTCACCGCTCCAGCCGCGCCACTGACGGCATCACCGGCAGCCGTCACACCTTTTTGGACACCCGCGCCAACCGCTTTCCCGGCATCCAGCGCCGCATCACCGGCAACCTTACCGACGCCCAGCGCCGCATCGCCGGCAGCCTTGCCAGCTTCCAATGCCGCATCACCGGCAACCTTACCAGCTTCCAGTGCCGCATCACCAACCGACAACACGCCTTTGCCGAGCAATTTTGCGCCGTCGCCCAGCAATCCCGCCGAAGCCGTCACGGCCTTGGTTACGCCTTCCAAAATCCCTTGGATGACGCGGGTGATGATTTCTGTAATAGATGCGCCACCTGATTCCTTGCCGATATCGGCCATGACAATCGGCGGCAGCGGCACGGGAACGGCTTTGTCGCTCATACCCGGTAAACTCACATTGATTTGAGCGCCGCGCAACTGGAAATCTTCTATGACAACTTTCTTCCCGGGCGCGTCGGCATCCGGCTTCGGTTTCTCCGCCGAAGGCGCTTTTTCCGGCTGCGGTTTCTTTTCCTGACTTTCAAGTTGTTTCAAAAGCGCGCCAATATTGTTCCCGACCAAGCTTTGCTCGAATGTGATTTTCGGATCATTGATGTGGATATGGCGGATGGTCAGCGTATCGCTCATGATGGAAGCGGTGTCCAGCTCCACGCTGAAAGACTGCATCGTCATCAGGTGCGGAGTAGCGAATCCCTTGGGATTGCCGATACGAAAACCGCCAAGATCCACTGTGCCACGCAGAAGACTTATCGCGGCATGATCCAGCTCCACGGGTACACCCAGCACACGCGGGCCGATCCGGTTCACCGCGGTTTTGACGGCATGTCCAAGATAGAAATACGTTCCACCCACTATTACCGCCACAACAATGACTATACCGATTAAAATTTTAACCCAACGTTTCATAATTCCCTTTCTAAGCGCGATTTGTCAAGCGTGAATCAATACATGAAAATGGCGGAGAGGGTGGGATTTGAACCCACGGTACCCTTTTGGAGTACACAGCATTTCCAGTGCTGCACCATCGGCCAGCTCGGTCACCTCTCCTTGAAAACACAGCAAATGTACCGATTTAAGCCGGCAACGTCAATCACAACCCGCGCATAACCTGCGCAATTAATGGTGGAAATCGGATATGGGTAACGGTCAAACCGCAGTCACAGGCGCCAACAGCGGCGCGCAAGCCGCAGCCATGACTTGGCAGACATAAGCAGTTCCAGGACATGGCCGCACAGTAGCAACACCACCGGCGCCAAGCACCAGAGCGGCGCCGGCAGCAGCATCCCAGAGCATCACCCGCTCCGCATATACATCCAACCTGCCGCAGGCCACATAAGCCAATGACAACGCCGATGTGCCAATCATCCGCACTTTGCGGTAACTGCCAACGTACCGCATGAAACGCGGCAACGCTTCGGGATCTTCTGCATGCCCACTGGGTGAACCAGTAGCAAACATTGCCGCCGCGGGTTCGGTCACCGCGCTGACGCGAATCGCCTTCCCGTTCAACGTCGCGCCTTCATCCGGGCCGCCTTCAAATAATTCTTCCCGCCAAAAATCATAAATCACTCCGTAAATTGGCGTATTGCCGCGCCACAGCCCGATGGAGACCGCCGACAACGGCACACCGCCGGCATAATTCACCGTGCCATCCAGCGGATCAACAATCCAGCGCAATTGATCCAGGCCGGCGGCGCCGCCCGCTTCACCGGACTCTTCCGCCAGAATCGGATACGACGAGTTCTGACGCAACAAGTTTAAAATGACAGCCTCGGCTTCGCGATCAGCCTGCAATTTGACATCGTGCGCATAATAGGCGGTGACCACATTCCAATTCTCACGCTGTTTACGTAATTGCCGTCCGGCCGCCAGAGCGGCTTCACGAGCAAGTTGTTTGTCAATGTTAGGTATTTTTGCCATAATTATCTGCATCCATTCCGCTTGGGAAACTCTCACCCAGTCTGGATTAAGTAAATGGGGGCAGGCCGCCAAGCCCCCCATCAAAATCTTGCGGCGCCCACAGCTCCAGCCAACCAACACGCTTAATCAATCCGCGCCGATAGTATTTTACTGAAGATTTAAAACACTACTGCGTGATTTGGATACACCAGCGCCGATAATCATAAGCGCTCATATATTGTATAACATAAATCTGCCGGCATAGCCGGCACAATTTCATGTTTTGGACAAGTATAGCGGTAAAACTGCTTTGTCAACAGTAAAACTGGTCCCTAAAACTGCGGCAGCTGGCAAGTTTGTCACAGATGCACGGCGTCGCAATGGCGGGCTTGCCCGCAATGGCAGGCTTGCCCGCAATGGCGGGCTTGCCCGCAATGGCGGGCTTGCCCGCAATGGCGGGAAAAGAAAGAAATTAGCCAAGATGCACGACAGATCGGACGGATCGGACCGATCGGTCCGATCTGATAGCCCATCTGCGCCTATCTGCGCAATCTGCGGTTTATCCTCCTCGTGTCTCTGCATGATCCTCATCAGTGTCCATCCGTGTTTATCCGTGGTTCCTCTGTGGTTCCTCTGGTTCTCAACATTTTATATCGTTTCCTGAATTTCAAATGCCGGTTTCAGGACGCTAATATTCAGGACGCTAATATTGCGTTGATTTCCGGCTGAATTTACGCTACTTTGTCGGTAAATTTCGATCAATGCCCCCCGCACCACCCGGGCAGCGTCCGGCAGCTAAACCGGATATTGACCGCCGCGGTGTTGATGGAACAAACCAGCTTGGAGGTTTTATGCAAGCAAAAATGACAGCGCCAAAAAATGACGCCGTGCAATACGGTTTGCGTTTCCTGATTCTCCCGGACAAACGGGCTGCCGCCCGTGCGCGGGAAACAGCGCGCTTCTGCACGGCCCACCGCATCCCCAGTGTGCACTTGTTTTTCAACTCCGAGGAATGGAACCGCGGACATGTCACCCAGACGGAATTGAAGATTTTGCTCGACATGTTCCGCCGGATCATCCCGATTTTCCGCCAAGCCGGCATTAAAGTCTGCCTCAATCCATGGAGCACCACCTTGCATAGCGATAACGGGCGCCGCCTGCGGACGGGGCAGAACTTTCAGCGCATGACCATGTCGAATGGCCATGTGTCGCGCGCCGTGGCAAGCTGGGCCTGCCCGCGTTGGCGCGCCTATCTAGCCGATGTGTATGGACGCATGGCAGAGCTGGGATTTGACACGATTTGGATTGAAGACGATTTCCGGTTCCATGGTCACGGCGGCAATGATGTGTGGGGCGGCGATTTCAGCGAGTCCATGCTGCGCCTGTTCGCACAACGGATTGGCCGCAAGCGCGTAACGCGCCAGGAAGTCTTGGAGAACGTGTTGAAGCCCGGCGTACCCCATCCCTGGCGCCGGGCCTGGCTAGCGCTATGGCGCGAATGTTCGGAAACAACCGCCGGCATGTTGCGCGATGCCGTGGCCCGGGCCAATCCCGGCGCACAGATGGGACTCATGAGCAGCAACCTGGCCAACCATGCCGCGGAAGGCCGGGATTGGGACGGCTTGTTCAATGCCATCGCCATTAATGGCCGCGCCGTACACCGGCCAAACTTTTACAACTATGCCGAGCATGCACCGCCCTTCCTGATCCACGCTTATACCCGCCTGGAAATACAAAAACGGATCCGGCCGGCCGCGGTAACCAGTTTTGTGGAAATCGAAAATTTCCCCTTCGGCCGGTTCAACAAATCTGATACCGCCACCTTTGCGCAGATGGCGCTGGCCAAGCTGCTGGGGTCCGAGGGCCTGCTGCTGGACCTGCATCCGATGACCGGTAACGGCGTGGAGGAGGAAAAAGGCATGGGCGCCCTGTTGGACAAGGCCTACCCCGCCTTGGATTGGATTGCCCGCCGCTTCCCGCGCCACCTGGTGGCGCAGGGCGTGGGTGTTCCATTCTTCCCGGACATCGCCAACCGCATCCGCCTCGCCGCCGGATCAAATTACGCCAACCTGGTAGTGCCCATGGAACCGCCGGCCTACCTGCTCGGCAGTCTCGGCGTAGCGTATCACACTGGCATATCCGACGGCGCTAACGTCTTGTGGGGCCGGCATGTCTGGGGCTGCTCCGACAAGGAACTGCGCAACCTGCTGAAAAGAGGTTTATGGTTGGATGCGGAAGCGGCGTTGATCATGTGCCGACGCGGGTTCAGCCGGGAAATCGGCTTGGTCCGCGCCGCATGGATGCACCGTAATACCGCGCCATATAGTATGGAACGCTTCCGGTCGCCGCAAACCGGAGTGCGCCGGGACTTTTTGGCTTCCTGTAATAAAACGTCGCGCGTGTTGCGGATGCAGCCGGCGGCCGGCGCGGATATATGGACGGAGATTATTGATTACAACGGACAACATGTCGGCGCCGGGCTTACCGTCTTCAAAAACAGCTTGGGTGGACGTGTGGCGGTGAGCGCCATGGATTTGTTCGACGGCAAGGGGTGGAATTATAATTTCCAGCGGCAACAACTGGTCCAAAATCTGGTTGGCCGGCTGAGCGGACACCATCAACCCGTAACGACCGGCGAAGCGCCATATGCGCTCCCGATTGATTTGCGGGATCCCTCCGGGCCGACCAGGTACGTAGCGGTGCTGAACGCCTGGGCCGATCCGGCCACTCCTACCGTCGCCGTGCCGGGCGAGCGAAGCATCGGTGAGAGCTGGATGATCCGCCCGCTGGAGCGGCCGAGACGGGTTGCCTGCCGGGCGCTATCCGACGGCGGCGGGTTGCGGGCCACCCCGTGCAGCCCACTTCCCGCCATGGGATTGCTGGTGCTGGAACTCGGACATCCGCGAGACCGCCGCCGGCCGCCCGGGCAAACTTAAGATATTAAACGGCGCTTGGCAAACGGTTACTGGCCATCTTCTATCAGGGCATCATCGCGCAATTGCGCGATAAATTCCTCCAACGCCAGATTGCGACGCTCACTCCAGAGCCGATCGCTGATTTTTTCGCGCACTGTCTCCAGTGAAGGCGCTTCACCGCCGGGATTGCCACTAAGTTCCGCGGCATACCGCGCATAATAGAAAGCGATTTCATTCTCCCCGGGCGGTGGAATGGGACGGGTAATCTCCCGCACCGCCTCCTCCACCAACAGCGCTTCCGTAAGTTGTCGGCAGACCTCGCGGTAATTTATCTCTCCGGCACGAACACGCGCGGTCCAGGCCGCCGCGCCGCCGGCTGCCTGAATTAAAGGC
This sequence comes from Kiritimatiellia bacterium, assembly GCA_050944835.1. Classification (GTDB taxonomy): domain Bacteria; phylum Verrucomicrobiota; class Kiritimatiellia; order JAAZAB01; family JAAZAB01; genus JAXGPF01. Next base: position 24,277 of record JBMNRV010000015.1, on the reverse strand, counting down.
AGCAACCCGTTGGCCAATTGCTCATCCGTCACCGTCAATTCCCGGCGCCGGGCTTCCTGTAGCAATAGCCGGCGTCCGATAGCCAAATCACGCGCCTGCTCCCGAAGTTGCTGTTGCCGCTCCGCAGCGGCTTCTCCTTGGCGACTGCGCCGGTTGGTCTGTTCCAGACGCCGATACTCGGCTTCCAATTCCGCCGCCGTGATTTCTTCACCGTTAACACGTAAACTCATGGCTTTTCTCCGGTTTCTTCCGCATCTTCCACCTCGCCTAATAACGGCAGTTGGCAAGTTTGTCGCAGATGCGCAGCAGATCAGACGGATCGGACCAATCTGATAGATACCAAGGAGCCAGCCCGTCCGCCGGATGGCTCAATTCTCCTTCTGGCTAGCTGAAACCTCCGACTTCACTCTTCAATGTGGCGCAGATGCTTGACCGGCGCCTTGAAATAAGTCTGACGGTACCGCCGCGGGGTCATGCCAAAAGCCCGTTGGAATATCTTGTAAAAATACGACAGGCTGGCAAATCCACAATCCATAGCAATCTCCAGTATTTCCAATTCCGAGTTAGTAAGCAATACCGCAGCATGCGCAAGGCGCGCTTCCACGATTACATCCGTCGGCGTTTTGCCCGTGCGTTGTTTTAAAGTTCGCGCCACATGCTCCGGCGATCGGTTGGCTATGGTAAAAAACGCCTTGATGCCGGCCCGCAGATTTTCGGGCTGATTGATTGATTCGCAAGCATTGCGCAACCAATCGGGGCAGGCTCGATAAGGGTCAGTTATAGTTTTGCCGATGGAGTGAAACAAGTTCAGTATAAACCGGTCAATTTCCATGCGTTCCGGTGGGGCAAAACGCAGCTCCATGGCGGCGGCATACAGCCATGCCTGTTCCGTTTTCGTTAAATGATAAAGCCCCGGCAATGCGGCTGATCCACCCCAGAAGTTTGCGTCAAGCGCATAACGCTCCCGTATGTCATGCAACACACAGCGCGGGAACGCGACATTGAAAATTATGAAATCATCCGTCTGACGTAAAAGCTGGTGGCAGTCGCGCCCGGGACGGATCATGCATAGGTCGCCGGTCAGCATGGTTTGTTCACAGTTATTTATCTGGTGGAGCACAGCGCCCTGACACACCCAAAAAACCTCGGCAAAGTCATGCGCATGCAGCGTTTGATATCGCAACCGCGCCGCCGGACAATACTCCACATGAAAAAACTTCTCCGCCAACACCCCGCGCCATAATTGTTTTTCAATTTTACTCATCAGCACAGAGCAAAAAATACGTAATTCAGAGCAAGACTGCTGGCAATTTTTTAAATATTATTACATCATTGTAAAGGTAAAAGCAACTTGATTTACGGCAAAAAACGGTAGAGCGCCATGTTTGCGAAATGGGGTAAAATAGGAATCTCCGCGATGCCGGATCGCGGAATGGCGCGATGAAAACCGCCTGGGGGACGATACGATAAAAAATAATGGGGTGAGCGCATAATTGTGGAATTTTTCAAATTAACAATGTATAACACGGCAAGCTTGTCAATGTGAGCATGAAACATCAAATATCAGCGGGCTTTTAAAGGCAACTCTTAAATGAACGAAGATGTAAAAGGATAATACTATGAAATGCATGAAACACACGCGGTTGGTCGTATTGACTTGCTGTATCGTCCTGTCGGCAATGGCCGCCCACCCGGCAACGTGGTACGTTGCCACAAACGGCAATGACAGCAATGGGGGGACATCGTGGGCTGATGCGGTCAAAACCATCGCCGCCGGTGTCGCTATGGCGACGGCGACTCATGACGTTGTGCTGATTTCCAATGGAACCTACGCAGTGACGAACAGCATCACAATAGATAAAATTACGGTCCGTGGCTTGAACGGCTATGCCAACACTATTGCCGACGGCGGAGGATCAAACCAATTGTTTTACCTCAACGGGGCGAATGCGCTGCTGGAAGGTCTCACACTGACCAATGGATATGTTGTCAGCAATTATGCCGCCGGTGTTTTTGTTGCCGAGGGAACAGTACGCGATTGCGCCATCGTCAATTGTGTCGTGACCGGCGGTCATGGCGGCGGGGTTCACATGAGCAATGGCCGAATTGAACAATGTCTGATCATGGGTAATTCAGCTTATGGCACAGGCGGCCAGGCATACGGCGCGGCTATACATATGTATGGCGGTGTTGTAACCGGATGCGTTATCAAAAAAAATTTCTCACAACGAAATGGAATCATTGCCAACCTCGGCGGGGTTGCTAATAATGGCGTTATTGAAAACTGCACCATCAGCGAAAACAAGCTCCTCGGCAGCGGCGCTATATTCATATTGAATTCCGCCATCATTCGCCGTTGTATGATTAACAACAATGAGGCGGCTGCAGCCGCGGGAGTATGTTTTTACAATCCGGGCAAGAGCAAGCTGTATGACAGTTGGATAGTCAGCAATACTGCTTTAGACGGAGGCATAAATTCACCCGGCGGGATATTGTTTTCTTTGTACAAGCCGAATGCCGAGGTGCGCAATTGCCTGATCGCCTACAATTCGGGTTATGTGGGCGGCGTCATAGCCCGATATGGCGACTCCAATTTTATTGCCAACTGCACCATTGTCAGCAATCGCGGCACAGGCGCCGGCGGCATTTATTTGGAAGCGTCGGGCGCAGTCACGAATTGCATCATCTATGATAATTATGTCGGCGCTGCGATTTCAAACTATCATATTCAAACCGGCGGAACCTCAACCGGCAGTATTAGTTATAGTTGCACGACGCCGCTCCCGGACGTCGGCTCGAATAACATAACCAATGCGCCGCTCTTTGTGGATCAAGATTCGGGAGATTTCCGCCTGGAGCGCCATTCGCCATGCATTCATCGCGGTTTCAATCTGCCATGGATGATTGGAGGAGTTGATCTGGATGGGCAGCCCCGGATTGATAAATTCGGACGTGTTGTGGACATGGGCGCTTACGAAGTCTTTTTCAACGGGACCTTGTTCTATACCTATTGATGGTAGATTTGGCGGCTGTTGAATTCAGCGAAGGAGATAAATATGGCAACATCAAGCATAAGTGGAAAGATGCGTTCTCTGGTTGCCATGGGTATGGCATTCATTTCAGCAGTATGTTTAGCCACAGAAACGCAGTTGCCGGAGGTGACAGCGCCGGCCTGTTCGCAACCTCCTTTTTTGGATGGCGTACTCACGGATGAATGCTGGCAAAGCGCGGCTGTCATCTCGAATTTCGCGATTTTCAAGCAGCCGGGTGAAATTGCCGACCACAAGGCCTGGCTGGCCTGGGATGAACAATGGCTCTATATTGCTATGGAAATTTCGCACCCTGCGCCAAAATACATCAAGCAGACTGTGTTCGAGGCGGATGGCCCTGTGCAAGCGGACGATTCTGTGGAAGTGTTTCTGGATCCAGGCTCGACCAATGCGTTTTACCTGCACTATTCCCTGAATGCAGCCAACATCAAAGGCGACGATGTATTCTATCACGATGGCGATATGTACAAACGGGGGCAAATGTCATGGCGTTCGGCGACGCGCCTGACGGAGAAGGGCTGGAACGCCGAGATGGCATTTTCGATTGATGTAATGACGCGCGGCCAAAGAGGCCCTGACAGGGTGGCGCGAACATTCCCTTGTGATTGGAACAGGGGCGCCCGTTTCAATATATGCGTGAATACAATTAAGCCGGGATTCGATTCCCAAGGTGTGCTCACTTCTGAGGAGCTCATCCAAGCGTCGTGGGCGCCGCTGCTCAACGGGTATCTGGAACCGGAGCGGTTTGGAACTTTATTGGGTATCCAGCCAGATTCGAAGGCGTCAGCGTTTTTCCTGCCTGCTCTGACGGGCGTGGAGGCGGGGGCGTATGAATTTAAGGACGGACAGGCGTCATATCAGATGCTGGCGCGCATTCAAAACGATTCAAGCGCCAGCGGCGTGGTCGAGGTGATAGTGATAGATAAGCCGCTGGCAGGGATAGCCGAAGAAGCGCGTCAGCGCCAGGCTTTGGGCATCAAACAGGAACAGGATGTCAGCGTCCGCGTGCCGTTGAAAATGCCGGGGCGGCGGACGGCGGTGGTCTGGATAGCCGATGCCCTGCTGGGCGGGGCGTTTGATTCACAGTTCATTGATGAACAGGCGATGCAGCCCGCGAATCCTTTTACAGCCTGGCTTGATCGTTCGTATTACACGAGCGAAAAGGAAGCCATAGTGGTTTGCCGTCTGCTGGTTCCGGAGAAAAAACGGCAGGGACACCAGATCCTGGTTAAGGATCAATCCGGGAAAACGGCGGGCCGGAGCGATGCCCTTGTGGCTGACACACAAGTTGCCGTCGCATTGGATCAATTTCCGGATGGCAAACATGTGCTTGCGGTCGAATGGCGCGGGAAGGATGGCGAAAGCATGTCGGTCCAGAATGTTGAATTGGTAAAATTGCCTCCCAACCCGGACTGTGAAACCAAGGTGGACCAGGTCAACCGTGTATGGCTTAAAGACGGACAGCCTTTCTTCCCTTTTGGGCTGATTATTAATGGAGAAGTAACAAGCCAGGACGAGGACTATTTCAGGCATGTCGCGGAAGCCGGTTATAATACCATTGTCCGGTGGTGCGGGAAGCATGACGATCCCCAGGAATATATGGCATATTTGGCAGTCGCCCAAAAATACGGGTTATATGTCATTGATGCTCCCCCGATTCAACCCGTGCGGCCTTTCTACAACTGGATGCGGGAATGGCGGGGCATGAAAATTTATAATCAGAAGACTTTTTCCGAACAGGAGGAGGTGGCAATTGCGCTGGACGATTTCGAACAGATGCTCCCCAACCTTAAAAAATGCTGGGAAATGTCGGCCAGGACTCCGAATTTACTGGGTACTTATAGTGTAGATGAGCCGAACAGCAGCGGCGGCCTGCCCGCCGCCAATCTGGCGGTTATGGAACGATTTTACCGCGAGTTCAAGGAAATAGATCCCTATCGCTCCATCACGATGCTTTATTCCTGCAACATTCCGCCTGGGGCAAACTGGACGCAATGGAGCGATATATTGAGCTATGATCCTTATGTTTATCCGGGGCGGGGGGCGTTCGATTACGGACGCCCGAATTTTGTGTCCCAGCAGACCATTGAGCTGAAACGGCGCGCGGATAGCGTGCATAAAATCACATGTATGATGCCGCTGGCGTACCATATTGGGGATCTCTTTCGCATGCCGCGAAATCTCACGGCGGCAGAGCAGAACTGCCAGACCTACCTGACAATCATCCACGGCGCCAAAGGAGTGATGTATTACATGTTGTCACAAATCTATACCCAGCCCGCCTGGGATGCATTGAGCCGCCTCGCGCAGCAGATGAAAATTCTGGGGCCCGCCATTGTGGCGCCCGAAGCGCCGCAGGAGATCGAATATCAACCCGTGCAACTTAATGCTGAGAAAAAAATATTCCCCGAAGTCCAAGCGGCGCTGTTCCAGCATCCGGATGGACGTTATATCATGCTGGCGGCGAACAGCGCGCATTACCCCATGACTGCCGTCTTTACCGTTGCCGGGTTGCAGGCGCCGGTCGAAAATTTATTTACCAGGCAGACCTTTACCGTGAACGGGAATGCGTTCAGCGAGGAATTGGAGCCATACGGAGTAAGGGCATACGTGTTGCACGGCCTCGCGGCACACAGGCAGCCAGCGCACAGCGGAAGCGAACAACCGGCAGTGGATAATCGGAACTCGAAAATTCAGTTGACGGTTGCCATGTTGCCGCTCCCGGAAAATGAGGCGGCGGCTAAAACATTTGCGGTTGACGAAGTGAGCAAGCGCAAGCTCAAAATAATGCAAAAACAGAAGAAAAATTATGTGTTCAATCCCTCCGTTGAACTGATGTCAGAACCGGGCGTGCCGGACGGTATCAAGCCGAACATGTATCTGAACTGGCCGCTGGTTGGCGCGCCCGGGGCGTTATGGGGTATTGAGACCAATAATCCATATCATGGCCGCCAATGCCTGCGTCTGGTGCATCAGTTCAAAGGAGGGGAACCGCCCGCGAACAATGCGGCCAACTGGCGGATAACGACGGGGATATGCTATCTACCAATGGCATCCAAACCGGCAACCTATACGTTTTCCGTCTATGCGCGCGCCGCCCGCGATGGCGAAGAATTGGGCCTTTACATCCGCGGTATGGACCCGCCAAAGCCAGAAGAACGATGGAAATTGACACGGGATTGGAAACGTTATTCTTATACCAGCGAATTTAAGGGTGCGCCGATATTGATCAACCAGGAGTATTATCTTTACACATATAATAAGGACGCGGTCGTCTGGGTTGACGCCATGCAATTGGAGGAAGGCGATACGCCGACGGAATTCGAGGATAATTCTGTGACACTGGAATAATGTTATCGGAGACAAATATGCAAGCTGGGTTTTATGAATCAGATATAACTCCGTTTTACAATACACACTCCGCCACAGCTCATGATTATGGGCTCAAGCAGGGCGTCAACACGCCGTTTTCGTTTTCCGCAGGCGTTTTTGAGTCTAAAGACCGCTGCGTGGCGCTGGTGGGCGCCGACATGATCGTCCTTGATCGCGCCCTGATTGACTTCGCCGAAGCTGAACTGAAAAAACTAATGCCGCTGGATATACTGCTGGCCGGCGCTTCGCATACCCATGCCAATCCGGCAGCCATAGACTGGATGATGATGCCAGAGTCCGAAGTCCTGGCAATGACTGACATCAAGCCGGAAGTCCGAGCGAGGGTGGCGCGTGAAATCGGGCGGTTGGCTCCGGATTACAAAACGCTGCTGCGTAAACGGCTGGTGGACGCAGTCTGGAATGCCTGGCTGCGTCGGCAACCGGTGCAGCTGGTAACCGGGACCGCCAAGGTTGACAATGTGGCATTTAATCGCCGGCAGAAAATGAAGAACGGCTTGACCGTGACCCATGGCGGCAAAGGCAACCCTGATATTGTCGGAAATGCCGGGCCGGTGGACACGGAACTTGCCGCATTGGGCGCAGTCAATGCCGCCGGCGAGATGATCGGCGCGGTGGTGAATTTTGCCTGCCATGGCACCGTATCACAAGAAAACAAATATTCCGCGGATTGGCCGTATTACATGCGCGAAACCGTGAAACGCAACATCAATCCGCGTATGAGCGTGGTGTTTCTGAACGGGTGCTGCGGCGATGTGACGCAAATTGACAATCTTGATCCGGCGCCCGAGCCGCGCACTGAGCGCCGCGCTCTGGTGTTGGGCGAGCGGGTAGGATTCGGCGCGGTGGAAGCCTTGCGCGCACCGGAAGCAGAAAGTTTTGAGTGGATACAATTCAAACAAGAAATTTTACCCCTGAATTACCGCGCCATATCCGAAGAGCGCTATCAACGCGCATTGGCGGATGTGAATGAAAAATACGATTTGAGCAAGGATCGCTGGCTGATTGGATGTTACGCGCGCGATACAGTGTTGCTGGTAAACCGGATGCGCAAGGAGCCGCTCGTCAATTGCGAGCTCAACGCCTTGCAAATCGGCAATCTGCTTCTGCTGACCTCGCCCGGCGAGGTATTTGCGCAAATGGCGCTGGATTTAAAAGCGGCAGCCAAAGCCAAGAAATTCCCCTGTGTAATGGTAGCGGAATTGACCAACGGGTATGTCGGCTACGTCCCCACGCCGGAAGCATTCGGTCCCGGAGGCGGCGGCTACGAGCCAAAATTCTGCAGCGGCAGTTTTTTGGAAATTGGGGCATTTGAGAAAATCCGGGATAAATCCATTGCTATGCTGGCCGGATTCCAGCCCGAGCGTTTAGTGGCCACGTCTGATAAGATCGGCAAACCTTGGATAGCTTACACTCCGGACGAGCTGTAAAAAAACCATCCCTGGATTTTTGACTGGATAATACACAAGATGGTTTTCCTGAAACGGCATTTGAAGAACCACGGAACGGAAGGAACCGCAGATTACGCAGATTGACGCAGATGGGGATGTGGGAGTCTGAAAATGACATACCGGCGCGTGCGACTCCCACTCCCTGCCGTCCCTTCCGTCCCTTCCGTCCCTTCAAACTTGCCAACTGCTGATTCAGGAACAGCTTGACAAGACAACAATGAAACACAATGATGACCGGTATGGATTCAATTTATACCACAACTATAACCGATGAAGCCCGGCGCCGTGGCATTGGCATCGAAGTAATAGACGCACACACGCCTATTTTCCTCCTGAAACACGCCGGGCGGTCGGTGCGCTGTTATAACGCACTGACCGACCGCGTAGGCGCGGTCACTTTTCACCTGGCCCAGGATAAGCGCCTGGCCAACCAATTTCTGGCCCGTCACAATTTCCCTGTGCCCCGTCAGATTCAATACGACACCCGGCAGGCAGCTCTGGACTTCCTCCGTCAAACCAAGTGTATCGTGGTCAAACCATGCCGGGAATGGGGCGGACGCGGAGTCTCGGTGGCCGTGCGCACACCCGGCGAGCTGGACCGCGCCGTACGCCGCGCCCGCGTTTTCAGCGAGGATATCGTGCTGGAGGAATATGTCCGCGGGATTGATTTCCGGGTGATTGTCATAGAAGGCAAATTTGTCGCCGCCATTGAACGCCGACCGGCAGTCGTCATCGGCAACGGTCGGGACACAATTCGAGAGCTGATACGCCGGACAAACGCCGAAATGCGCAAAATTGATCCAAGTTGCCGAATTCCGCTGGATGCCGAAACCGCGCGCAATCTGCGCCATTTAAATTTTAATTTTGATACCATCCCTAAAGCCCGTAAGCGTGTTCAGGTGCGCCTTACTACCAACTATCACACTGGCGGCATGGTGCTGGACGTTACAGATACCGTGCCGCGTCCGCTGGTCAAGATGGCCCTCCGGGTGGCCAAGTTGTACGGGATTCCGGTCATGGGCGTGGATTTTTTGGCAGCCCGATCCGGCGCTCCCTGCCGAGTAGTGGAATTAAGTCCGGATTTGGCCATTTCACCCCCGGAAGGCTATCGCGTGGCAGTCCGCTTCATAGATTACCTCTTTCCGGAAACCAAATCCACAACCACCTAAAATCTGGTTATTACAACCGGAAGACATGCGGACACGGATATAACACACGGCGCCCGGTGGCGGTTACCACCACCACATCCTCTATGCGTACCCCGCCTATTTCGCGGTAATACAGGCCGGGCTCTACCGTCACCACCTGCCCGGCGCGCAACCGGTTTGTCCCCAGTCCGATGCCAGGAGCTTCATGTACCTCCAAGCCCAGACCATGCCCGACACTGTGAATAAATCCCTCCATGACACCACCACTCATCGTGGTAGGGAAGCCGGCTTCGGTCAAAGAATCCAGAACCAGATCGTAAATCCGCCGTGCAATCACCCCCGCGCGGATATTGGCCAGCGCCAGCCTCTGCGCCCGCCGGACGGCTTGATGCATCTTTTTCAGCTTCAGCGGCGGGTCGCCTTTGACAACCGTCCGCGACAAATCCCCCCAATAACCATGCTCTAAGTGTCGAGGAAAAATATCGAGGACAATCCCTTGCCCTGCCATCAGCGGGCCGGTACCGGTTTCATGCGGATCCGCCGCCGCGCAGCCGCAGGCGGTGATTGTGCCAACCCCCATGCAATTGTGTTGCAACATCGTTACATGAATCGCCTGCTTCAGACGCTCCGCAGTTAAAACTCCGGCTTGGTCACGCAGCCGCCCGCGGCTGTCAATTTCCGCTTTGCGAATCATACCCACGGCTGTCTGCATAGCAGCCACAGCCGCACGTTGTGACTCTCGGATACAGGCCAGTTCCTGTGTGCTTTTGATCTCGCGCTCCGGAAATATTGGATCATTGCACACTGTGACGCGCACACCGGCCGCTTCCAAGCGCTGCACTATTCCAACGGGAAAATTGCCCGGCACTCGCACCGTGCGGAGACGAAATTTGCGCAGCAGCCCGAGGCACCAATCCGCTAAGGTGCGTGGCGGACGGCGGTTGAGCAATATTTCAGCGGGAGTGAAAACCTGCAAGCGCCCACGAAATAAACGACGCGCGCGTTCCGCTTCCATGCCCCCAACCACCAGACAGCGGCGGCGGCCGGATTTCATAAACACTATCGGATCACTTCCGGAAAACGGCGCGGCATAAAATAAATCGGCATTTTGCAAGGGAATTCCGGCCAATAACACAGTGCTTGTTAATTTATTCATGTTTTGCTACCATTTTCAGACATCAAACAGTATTGATTGCTACGCTACATTGCGCCACTGAACATTGGGACATCATAAAACCCACAGCATAAAGCAAAATTATTGCAATTGCTTACATCTATATATTGTTGTGTAAATACTTGATAACAACAACATTTGGTATAATGCGCTTTTTATATTTTTTTTTCAAGCTTTTCACTTGCTATTCAGCAAAATGGAATGTATGCTCCGCCCTTGTCGGGCAAGGAGGATGACAAGGAGGCCTGTTAATAACCTGTTAATCATGGTAAATAAACAGCCCATTTTTCGCGTCAAATAGCTTACAGAGCGACGTTTAACGTCTATATGAATTTTTATCGGGAGCAACGGTAACATGGCATCGGCCGAATCTATTTGGAAAAAGTGCTGCATAAAACTTAAAAAGAAACTGCACGAAGATATTTATTCCCGCTGGATTGCTGTCATTTCCGCTGGACGGATAGAATCCGATACTATGGTGCTTTATGTAAGCAACGATATTTATCAATCATGGTTGGAGGAAAATTATCTTCCCGTCATTCAGGAAACCGTGGCGGAAGTCAGCGGCGAAGCTTTCAATATAATATTTGAAGTGAACCAAAACGCTGAATTGCCGCTTCCGGTGGAGGTGGCGCCGGACGTGCAATCTAAAAGCGCGCCGACACGGCGTGCGGCTTCATCCTCATCCAACGGCGTTGCCGCATTGGGCGGAGTATTAAACCCAAAATATTCCTTCAAAACATTTGTCATCGGCCCCTCGAACAATTTTGCCCATGCTTCGTCGCTGGCGGTGGCGCAGGCGCCTGGCAAAGCCTATAATCCTCTTTTCATTTATGGCGGCGTCGGTCTCGGCAAGACACATTTAATGCAAGCTATCGGACACGAAGTTTTGACTAATTTCCGCGGTCACATTCATTATCTTTCCTGTGAATCGTTAATGAATGAATATATTGAGGCTTTGCAACATCGGCGCATTAAACAGTTCCGCGATAAATACCGCGGAACGGATCTGTTGATGATTGACGATATCCATTTCCTTTCCAAGACCGGCGCGTTGCAAGAAGAGTTTTTCCACACTTTCAACGTGCTTTATGACGCCCATAAGCAGATTGTTATGACTAGTGATAGGCCAATTGGAGAAATCTCCGGATTGGAACAACGGTTGGTTTCACGCTTCGAGTGGGGGTTGGTCACTGAACTGATGCCGCCGGATTTTGAGACACGTATGGCGATTCTGCGTTCCAAACAGAAGACTTTGAATTTTACCATCAATGAAGATGTCTTGGTGTTCATCGCCTCAAATATCAAATCCAATATCCGGCGCCTGGAAGGCGCGTTAAATACAATTACTTCCTACGCTGCGCTTTATAAACGCCCGATAACGATTAATATAGCGGAAGATATTTTGAGCCGGTGTATTGACCGCGAGCATCGGAATCCAATCACCATAAGCATGATCCAAAAGCAAGTGGCCGAGTTTTTTGACATCCGTATGGCGGATATGACCAGCAAGCAGCGCTCGCAAAACGTCGCCCTACCCCGTCAGATCGCCATGTACCTCTGTCGGCGTATGACAAAATCATCTTTCCCTGAAATAGGCGCGGCTTTCGGTAAAACACACGCAACGGCGCTGCATGCACACCGCTGTATTGAAAAGCGTTCTGCGAGAGATAAACAAATTAACCAAGCTGTCGAAAGGATTTTACGCCAGTTGGAAGATTCTTCCGTCGCCGGCATTAAATCCTGAAGGCTAGATTTCGACAGTTAATATACTTGTTGATAACCAGGATAAAACCATAAGACAAAATTTTAAACAAAAACAAATACTGAATTAATCTGCGCTTTTCTGATTTATAATAAAATTTATTAACATTCAGTCTTATGTCAAGATTTGTCTTTACTGCTTTACCTTACGTATTTTATACTTGTTTTTAACACTATTAACATTCATTATAATAATATAAAATATATACATAAAATAATAATCAAAGTTGTTTAACCAATAAAAAATGGAGTTTGTATGAAATTCACAGTTGCCAAAGATGCGTTTCTAAAAGGATTGCAAATGATTCAATCCATCATTAGTTCTCATAACACCACCGCTATCTTGTATAACGTACTGCTGACAGCTGAAAGTGGGAAATTAAAAATGGCGGCAACTGACTTATCCGTCAGTTTGCAATATTCGATTGACGGTGTGGACGTGAGTAAGCCCGGGGCAACCACCCTGCATGCCCGTCGGCTATTTGGGCTGGTACGTGAATTACCTGGCGATAGAATTGAGGTATCTGTGGATGACAAGCATACCGCAGTAATTCAAGCGGAATCATCAAATTATAAGATATATGGCATAATGCCGGATGAATTCCCGCCGATCAGGGTTGGCGAAACGGAAAATGTTTTTTCCCTCGAACAGGGCGCTTTTCGCGAAATGTTGAAGAAAACAGTGTATGCCGTTTCCACTGACGAAAGCCGCCGGATTTTAAATGGAATCCTATTGAACGTCTCTGAACAGAAATTGACAGTGGTGGCGACAGATGGACGCCGCTTGGCGTTAGTTGATCAGGAAATTGAAATCTCGGTGGACGTTAAAGTAAATGTGGTCATTCCCACTAAAACCGTCAACGAATTGATCAAAGCGTTGGGCGACGAAGGCACATTGAAAATTAAGACCGTCACCGATATGGTTTCATTTGAGATTGATAATGTCGTCATAGTTTCAAAACTGATTGACGGCAATTATCCGAACTATCGGCAGGTTATTCCAGGTCAGTGCGAAGAGCGAATAACTTTGGAGCGCGAAACGCTATTAGCGACTCTACGCCGTGTATCACAATTAACCAATGAGAAGAATATCCCTGTACGGTTTACTTTTGATAATAATCGGTTGCGTGTGTTCGCCAGTGTTCCAGATGTTGGTGAAGCTGATGAAACCATGCCAATCAAATACAAGGGTAAGAAAATAGACATGGCATTCAATCCTGATTATATGATGGACCCGCTGCGTAATCTTACATCTGATGAAATCAATATCGAAATGGTAGACGATTTAAGCCCGGCTGTCATTAAATGCGACATACCATTTCTGTATGTGATCATGCCACTGCGATTGAGTTGAAGCGTTCAGATAGCCGAGTAGCAAGGCGCTGGTGGATATTGGTGTTTCAAGAAATTTTGCATGTTTATAAATGCAATGGCAACTCGTTGTGCAAAAATCAGTTTGCACTTGCTATGATTGCTTTACATCATTTCAACGCCAATATTTGCGCAAAATTCAGGTTATACTTGTGTGTCATTGCTCTGGCTGCGATAACACACGCAAATGAAGTCGTCATTCTATATACTGCCGACGTACACGGATGTGTTTTTAATTCCGGCCTTTGTGGTGAAGCACGCGATAGCGGCGGATTGCTCCGGTGCGCGGCTTTGATCGAAGATGTCAGGAAGCGCAACCCTGACGTTGTTTTACTGGATTTGGGCGATTTGTTTCAGGGCACAGCGGAAAGTTATCTTACCCGCGGTTTGCTGGTGGCGGAAATTGTCAAATCCATGCGGTATGACGGATTGGTAGTTGGCAACCACGAATTCGACTGGGGCATAGAAACGCTCTGGAAGTTTTATGAGCGGGCAGAAACTCAGGTGTTGGCAGCGGATATTTTCACAGCGCCGCCCGCACATTCCGAAAGAGCTGGTAGTCAACCTCCGATACACGGTCGCAGTCTCAGACCACAGGGAATCCGTCCCTATTTCATCAAACAAATCAATGGTGTGCGTTTGGCGGTAATCGGATTGAGCAATCCGCACATGCCACATTGGTTTAAACCGGAAGTTCTGAAAGATTTGTTTTTTTCAGATTCGTCGGCAGCAATCCGCAGTGTATTGCCGGAGGTGCGCGCTGCCCGGCCGGATGTGATTGTCCTGGCTGTGCATCAGGGATTTCGCGATTGGGGGGACAATCCTGCCAATAACATTAATAAAATTGCGGCAGGTTTTCCGGAACTGACTGCCATTATCGGGGCACACACTCATAATTCCATCCCAATGGAGGAAATCAACGGCATTCTATATACCCAAGCCGGACCATATGCCCGTAGTTTAGGGAAGCTTACCATAGATTTTGACTTAAAAACACGGAGGATTGTCAACCGTAAAGCGGAATTGCTGTCGGCGGATGCGTCGGTAATGCCATCGTCGGAAATGTTATCCAGATACAGTAGGCATCGCGAAGATACGGGAAGGTATCTTAATCAAGTGATTGGAACGGCGGCATGTGAACATCCGGGAACGCCTGTAACACCGGGGCAATCGCGAGTGCAATCCCTGATAACTACTGCCATTGCCGAGCGCACGGGCGCTGAGGTTGTATTACACGGTTGTCTGACGGATGCGACGCTCTTTGCCGGGCCGGTGTGCATGCGGGACATTTGGCGGGTGGTGCCCTATGAAAACAGCATCGGCGTGGCAGATCTTACACGCGAAGAAATAGTGGTTATTCTAAAGGAAAACAGCCGCTATTATAATTCGTCCCAATTCCGCGGTGTGTATGGTATGACATACTGTATTACATTCGATGGGAATGGGGATTCATGCATCAGTGACATCCGAATAGGCGGGCAGCCAGCCGAACCCCCGCCCCGCCGTTATAAAATAGCCTTTAACAGTTTTGACCTGGCGTCAGCCGGCAACCGCCTGCCGCGCTTGCGCGAAATCACAGAAAAACCATCGAGCATGTTGCGCAACACCGGCTTGGAGACTCGGCAGATAGTTATTGATTATGTTGCAAACCATCCTGATTTCGATATATTAAACGTACCGCCGGCGGCGGGGGCGATGGACCTGTCCAAACGGCCGTCCCGGCGTAAACAAGATTGAGATGATTTGAGCTAAAGTATAATCAACCAATACAGTAAAAAGGATATATATGAAAACACAAACTGCGGATTTTGATGTAGTCCTCGGCTTTGATATGGAAACGGACGTTGGGTCATTCACCTCCAATTACGAAGGCGTAAAAAAAGGCACTCCGGCGCTATTGAAGACCTTACGCCGCCATAAAGCAAACTCAACGTTTTTCTGGACCGGACATGCCGCTGAAAATAACCCGGAGATGGTCCGCAAAGTTGCGGCCGAAGGGCATGAGACTGGTTGTCATGGAATGTATCATGAAACGCTGGGAGACCCAATATTTCCCCTACCCAACAACTGGCCGGTGTTGCCGTCTGAAGTCGCCGGGCGTATACGCTTGGCTACGCAGATCGTCGGCAAAATAGCCGGGAAACGCCCGGTGAGCTTTCGCTGTCCGCGGCTCTGGGGCAGTACCCGTGTAGTGCAGGAATTGGAAAAACTGGGATATATTGCCGATGCCTCGTTGCCGCTTTATTATTATCGAACAATGTTTGTCCCGTATCATCCTTCCTCGAAAGACTGGACTAAGCCGGGACGGATGCGCATTCTGGAACTGCCGAATTTTTGTGATTTGACTATGGAAAGCAAGGATCCGCTTTACAATCGTGATCGTGACCAGTGGCCGCTTTTCCGCACTAAATCTGCTAAGGCGCTTTTGGTTAAAGTGGATTCTTTTATTGATTATGTTAAGAGCCACGGAAAACGTCCAGTATTGGTGTTTTATTTCCACCCGTGGGAATTCTATCCCATGCCGCAAGGGGCTATAGATTTTGGCGAGGCTTCCGTGCGTCCACTGCCGTTTATCGTCAAAAACTGCGGGCCACGCGCGTTGGAGGAATTTGATAAATTGTGTTTGGGTCTGCGTCAGAGAGGTGGACGTTTTGTAACTGCCGGCGGGTTGGCCCTAAAAACGGCATTTTAAATTCAGGAAACAACATAAAATGTTGAGAACCAGAATATTTAAGCTGAAAGATACAGCACCCATTGGGTGTAAGAAGTTTCCTGAATTTCAAACCCGTAAAGGGGTTGGCGATTTTGCCGCATCTGCTTTGTTGCGAATGATTCGCGGTATGCTTATACAGCTTCATCCTTCGCGCCGCGCATCTGCGGCAAACTTGCCAACTGCCGCAGTTTTAGGTGCACGTGAATATGCTTCCAGGTAATGCTATGCAAATCAAAGAATTATGCGATTTATTCAAGAATACTCGGCGACGCTGTCATTTGGTCGGCGACGAACGAGCTGGGGTGCTGGTTGGGTTGGATTTGGAAGGCCGTCTGTATGCGATTGCCGAAGGAGAAGCGCTTAATCGCGTTAATCCGGAGGCTTTGGAGGGCCAATCCACCAAGGATGGATTCCTTAATCCTGGCGGTGATGGCCTGTGGCCGGCGCCGGAAGGGTCGCGTTTAGGCTACGAATACGCTACTGGCCAGTGGCGAGTTCCACCGGGATTGACCGGGGCGCGTTATAGGGTGACGGACACTGGCCCTGGCATGGCAGTCGTGCAGGCGGAAATAGACTTGATTAACTCCAACGGGCTGGGAATGCCCATGGTTTTTGAGCGTCGTATCAGCGTGACGAAGAAGTCTGTTCCTGTCGGAAAGGCTGTTCGGGTGCTTGTATGTGAGTGCATGAAATATCTCGGGCGGCGCCCCCTACCCCGCACAGAGGCCACAATCGCTCCTTGGACATTAGCCCAATTTGATTCCGGCCCGGGTGCGGAAGTGGTATTTCCAGGGCGGCCGGACATGCCGATACACGATTTTTATGATCCCAGTACTGACCGTCGCCGATACGACGGCAAACTTTGGCGGACGCGCACCGACGGCAGCGGGCCGCGGTACCAGATTGGGTTAGAACCTGAAGTCCCATGGATTGAATATCGTTACCCGGCACGTGGACTGACCGTTCGACGCATGGCGGCGCCGGTAGCTCCTGGCTTGGAATATATGGATATTGCCGACCGTCAGCCGGATTGTAATCAGCAGCCGCTGTTCATAAGATATAGTGTTTACAGCGATCCTTCCGGATTTATGGAAATTGAGGCGGCTGGTGGCGCGCCGGCTGTTCTGACACCTGAAATGAGTTTGGAATTATCGGTGGAGACCACATATTTTATCGAAAAACCGCAATGAAACCAGGGTTTTTAGATAAATTAATTGAGCGGTTGGACAAATTAGACCCGCGCAGCGTGCAATCCCAATTCTTGCGGTTGGTCCGACAAAAAGGGCTGCTGGAAGCCGTATTTAACGCCCTGCAAGAAGGCGTCATAGTACTGGATAATCAAGGCAATATCAACTATGCCAATCAGGCGGCAGCGAAAATGTTGGGTTTTACTGTGGCCGATGCCTTGCGCCAGCCGGTTGCGCGTTTTTTACGGGAGATTGAGTGGGATAAAATCATTGGTTTGGATACGCGGGAATGGTCAAAATTGATCAGCCGGGAAATTGAAATAACTTATCCGCAGCATAAATTTCTGAGTTTTTATGTCATGCCGCTGCCAGCCGATGCAGAGCCGGACCGTGGCGCTGTAGTGATCTTTCGGGATGTGACCCGTGACCGCGAGGAAGAATCCCGAACACTTAATGCTGAACGTCTTAACGCCCTGACTCTTTTGGCGGCTGGCGTCGCCCACGAAATTGGGAACCCGTTGAATTCTTTACATATACATCTGCAATTACTGGAGCGCGGCCTGCGTCAAGCGCGTCTGCCGCAAGGCGATAAACTGCGCGACTCGGTGCGTGTGGCTCGGGCTGAAGTTGAACGCCTGAATCTGATAATAACCCAGTTTCTACGCGCGATCAGGCCGACCGTGCCAAAGCGTGAAAAGTGTTCACTTGAAGAAATCCTACAGGAAATCCTGTCGTTTTTGAAAAATGAGATAGACGATAGAGATGTTCTGGCGGAACTAAAAGTGGTGGAGTCGGTCCCAAAAATTTCCGTGGACCGCAATCAGATTAAACAAGCCTTTTTTAATATTGTTAAAAACAGCTTGCAGGCGATGTCAAAAGGCGGGTTGCTGACTATCACCGTGTTTGCGAACGATCGTTTTGCCGGGGTGTCTTTCCAAGACACCGGCGCCGGCATACCACCGGAAAATCTCGGCTCGTTGTTTGAACCGTATCAGACCACTAAAGAAGGCGGAAGTGGGCTGGGTCTGATGATTGTGCAACGGATTTTACAGGATCATGGCGGGGAAATGGAAATCAGCAGCCGACCGGGGCAAGGCACGACTTTTACCGTCCTGCTGCCGCTGGATACCCGCCGTATCAGGCTGCTGAAAGCGCCGCGCCGCCAGGCTTCGCATCGGCAGAAACAAGGGAGAGATGGCCATGAGCAGTCGGCGTAAACCTGTTATATTGGTAGTGGAAGATGAAAAAAACACCCGCGAAGGACTACGCCATGCCTTAGAGGACGACTACCAGGTGCTGTTGGCCGATAGCGGCGAAACCGCCTTGCGCGTGCTGGCGGAGCATGGCAACGTAGAAGTAATGATTACAGATATGCGTATGTCCGGTATGGATGGAGTAACGCTTATTGGTCGGGCTTTGGAACGCGATGCCAGCCTGATTTGTATTTTGCTGACGGCGTATGGCACAATCGAAACCGCCGTTGAAGCCATGAAAACCGGCGCATATGATTTTATGACCAAGCCGGTCAATCTGGACCAGTTGGAATTAGTGCTCCAACGCGCCCTGCGATCGCGACAGTTGGAAGACGAAAACCGACAACTGCGCCGACAGTTGGACAAGAAATTCGGTTTGGAAAATATCATTGGGCAGGCGCCATGTATGGAGGAAGTGTTTAATTTAATACGGCAAGTAGCGCCATCCCGCGCCACCGTGCTGATCCAAGGCGAAAGCGGCACCGGTAAGGAACTCGCTGCACACGCTATTCATGGCTTGAGCACACGCTCACGCGGTCCTTTTGTTGCCGTGCATTGTGCCGCATTGCCGCGTGAATTGCTGGAAAGCGAGTTGTTTGGGCACGAAAAAGGCGCTTTTACCGGAGCTGTTGAACGCCGGCGCGGCCGTTTTGAACTGGCGGAGGGCGGCACCCTGTTTCTGGATGAGATTTCTGAAATTGACCCGGTAATTCAGGTCAAATTGCTGCGTGTGCTGGAAGAACGCAAATTCGAACGCGTCGGCGGACAGGAAACCTTGTCAGCAGATATCCGGTTGGTGGCTGCGACCAACCGCAATTTAGCGCAGATGGTAGAGGAAAATCGTTTTCGTCCTGACCTATATTTCCGTTTGAATGTAGTAACCATCACCTTACCACCATTGCGCGACCGGATTAACGATATTCCACTGCTTCTGCGGCGTTTCATGCAGGAATTTTCCCAAGAAAACGGGAAAAATATCACAGAGATAACACCGGACGCCATGCATGCCATGATGGGATACGCTTGGCCCGGCAATGTGCGTGAATTGCGCAATGCTGTGGAACGTATGGTTGTGCTGGCACGCGGGAATAAGCTGACATTGCGTGATTTACCGCCAGCTATCCGTGGCGAGGTTACAACCGTTGCTGGAGCCGGTACGGCTGCAGCGCACCCGACTTCCCTCCAGGAGGCTAACCGGCAAATGATTCTCGCTGCATTGGCCGCCAACGACAATAATCGCACAAAGACTGCGTTGCAATTGGGTATCAGTCGTCGCACTTTGCACCGCAAACTGCGCGAATTCGGTATCTCCGGTCGGCACGCCGCCAAACGTGGTGCGCCTCCCCGCGCTGATTCTTAGCGCTGAACAGAAACCTCCCTGTATTTTGGGCTCTGCCACGTAGTATTCCGGTTTTAAATTACTTTTCTACCGGCCGGCTCCATTTCCGCATAGCCACTTCAATCAGGACGATATCCGCTGGATTGACACCGGGAATACGCGCTGCCTGCCCCAGATTTTTTGGGCGTATTTTTTGCAATTTTTGCCGTGCTTCGAAGCGCAACGACTTAATGTCATCGTAATTCATCAATTCCGGAATAGCACGAGCTTCCATGTTTCTGGCGTGAGACATGTTTTTCGCTTCCCGTTCAATATAGCCTGCGTATTTAATTGTTGTATCTATTTCTGCTGCAACATGTAACGCTATATCTTGACGCGCATCCGGCAGATCGGAGTACTTTGTTCCGGGATGGCATATTAATTGGGCCAAAGTTTGTTTCCCGCAATATGTCTTTTGCAATCTGGCGACTTCATTGGCGATGATAAGCATTTCAGATTTTAATTGCTTGATTTCCTCCGGTGGTATAATGCCTACCCTTTCTGCCAGATCTACCAAGCGATATCTGGCGTTATCCTGACGTAGAGACAGCCGGTGTTCTGCGCGTGAAGTGAACATCCGGTAAGGCTCATCTACGCCTTTCGTCACCAGATCATCAATCAAAATACCGATGTATCCCTCAAAACGATTAACAACCAATGGCGGGCGTTGTAAAATCAAATTAGCGGCATTAATACCGGCAATAATACCTTGTGCCGCAGCTTCTTCATAACCAGTGGTGCCGTTGATCTGGCCGGCAATGAACAGGTTTTTAACAACCTTTGATTCTAAAGTGTGTTGTAACAGACGCGGATCGGCAAAATCATATTCAATGGCATATCCCGGCTTGGTGATGATGGCGTTTTCCAGTCCCGGAACGGAGTGCACCATTTCCATTTGCGTTGCTTCTGGCAGGCTGTTTGACAACCCATTGGGATATATTTCGTCGCAATCGCGTCCTTCCGGCTCCAGAAAAACGTGATGCGAGGTTCTTTCGGTGAATTTGACAATTTTATCCTCAATCGAAGGACAATAACGAACTCCTGTGCCGGAAATCAGGCCTCCGTAAAGCGCGCTGTTCGAGAGATTGTCACGGATAATTTTGTGAGTTTCTTCCGTGGTATGGGTTAAATGGCACGGTAATTGATCTGTGCCCGTTGGCCAAGGGCGCATGTCTGGGGTAAACTGTTCCACGTGGAACAGTTTTTTAAGCAAAACCTCCCGATCAATCTCATTCATGTTTTGTTCCACGTGGAACAATGTTTCTTTTTTGGCGGCTTGCGAGAAAAAGACCGGAGGCGTGATGCCCGGTTGAAGCGTGGTTTTGTTGTAATCAATGGAGTGTTTGTTTAGTCGCGGTGGAGTGCCGGTCTTGAATCTGGCAATGGTTAAGCCGTGTTTAGCCAGCGATAAGGTCAATAGGTCGTTGGCCGCTTCTCCGTGCCTTCCACCTGGTTCTGAGTATCGTCCTATGAAAATCATCCCGCCCAGAAAGGTTCCTGGGGTCAAAATGACGATATTAGCCCGAATTTCGGTAGTTTTATCAACAAAAACTCCTTTTAAGTGGCCATATTCGGAAATAATTCCGGTAACATTGCCTTGAAATAAGTCCAGGTTTGGGGTATTGCGTAAAATGGCAGTCATTCGGCGGGAAAACCAGGCTTTGTCGCATTGAACTCTGGTGGCGCGGACGGCTGGTCCTTTGCGTGTGTTCAATATGCGGAATTGGATACCTGTATAATCAGTGTTTCTTGCTATTTCGCCACCTAATGCGTCAACTTCGCTGACAATATGCGATTTGGCAATCCCTCCAATAGCAGGATTGCATGGCATTATAGCAATAGAGCCCAGATCGTTGGTAATTAGCAGAGTTTTAACGCCCATCCGGGCCGCCGCTAACGCCGCTTCACAGCCAGCATGGCCTGCGCCAACAATAATAATGTCGTGCTTTTTATTAGCGCTGTTCATTGTGTGTAAAATTAACAGATATTGTAAGTTGTTGTCTGCTAAAATATTGCGTTAATAACAAAAGAAGTTTCGTTCTTTGATGATGTAATCTTATATTCGGCAGGTGGCATTCCACAGGATAAGTTGCCACAAAAAATCACAAGATTTTCAAATCACGAATGCATGCCGTACCGCCAGTAGTAAGTTGTTTTTTTGTGTAATCATTTGGTGGCAAACTGGTTATGGAAAAGCAGCGCGCATTTATCCCGCTTGTTCGGCTTGCCGCCGTTTTTATGCTGAGTTTAGTGTATGTCGTCGTTTGTTTAAATTCTGCGCCACATCATACGCTCAGACACTTAAAAATACAAGCGCTTGGCTCTAAAACTGGGGCAGCTGGCAAGGTGCGAGGCCGCACTGGCGGTGCGTGCGAGGAGAACCACGGATGAACACGGATTAACACTGATGGAGGAGGAGCGAGATAAACCGCCAAGAACGCCAAGAAAATGAGAGAAAGAAACCGCAGATTAATGTGCCTGATGGGACTCGGAGGAGGAAAGGTCTCACACGGAGGCGCGGAGAACACGGAGTGCGAGCCGCACTGGCAAGGATGGAAGGAAATTAGCCACAAAAAGAAAGAGCTACAGAAAAAGAGAAAGTTTGTTGGGCTTTCCGTGTGTTCTGTGTGGTCTGTGGTTTTTGTTGGAACCACGGAATACACTGAATACACGGAAGGGAGGGCGCGGCGGCGGGATTATCCGTAATCTGCGGTTTCATTCTTGGCGACCTTGGCGGTTCAATTCCTCTGTCTTCCTTGTGAATCTTGTGCATCTTTGTGGCCAATTATCCGGAATCGGCACCAATCTGCGGTTTCATTCTTGGCGCCTTGGCGGTTCAATTCCTCTGTCCTCCTTGTGAATCTTGTGCCTCTTTGTGGCCAATTATCAGGGATCTGCCTCTTTGTGGTTAAAAATCCATCGGAACTGAATTTTGGAAACTAACGCAAATTTATTAGGAAATAATGCCTTTTTCAGGCTAAACATTCATCCTGTGGGATGACACTGATTGTGTTTTATCTGTTCCTACCACTCGACGCATTGGCTGTGACGACCCACATGACGATGTGCTTTCCCGGCGGGCAGAATTGACGGTTTTGAATCAGCAGATCCAGAATTACTTGCCGATCTTTGCACATTCCAAATATACCTGGCTATCGTCTCCTGATTCTTTTGGTTCGACATGGATAAAATATTTTCCTTTTGGAGAACATTCTACCATGCTATATTCTTTGAGTTAACTGCTGGTTTTGAAGTCCCCCTTGTATTGACGGCTTTAATCAGCCCACGGACATTATCAGAAAGAAACGCAATTTTTCCAACACATAGCTTTGGTTATATCTCATGCTTTTTACGACAACTTTAAACCAGATGGCATTTTTATTCTCATTAATAGCCATAGGATATACGTTATCAAAATTGAAATTGATACCAGATAATTCTGAAACAGTGCTTTCCAGATTGGAGAATTATGTATTTATACCAGCATTGGTAATGGGAACTTTCATGAATAATTTTACAGGCGCTACATTAAGTAGTGCGTGGAAATTGTTTTTAGGCAGTTTCGCATTGGAAATGATTGTAATTCCTCTCGCAATTTTTTGCGCAAGATTATGTGCGAAAGATACATACACTAGAAATATTTACTTATATGGACTGGCATTTTCAAATTTTGGATTCATGGGAAATGCGGTCGTTAGTGTTTTGTTCAGTGATATATTTATGGAATATATTGTATTCACGTTAGTGTTATGGTCCTTAATTTATCTTTGGGGTGTTCCAAGCTTGCTGATGGGTGAAGAAGATAAAAGAAATACACTAGGGGATAAATTTAAAAAACTCCTAAACCCAATGTTTGTCGGCATGTTAATTGGTATGGCGATTGGGCTTTTACATATTCCAGTTCCTTCTTTTGTGGACTCATTGGTAACAACTACAGGTAATTGTATGTCACCAGTAGCAATGCTTCTTATAGGTATGACAATAGCAAAGATTGACATAAAATCTGTATTAAAAATTAAGAGTATTTATGCTGTAACATTTCTAAGACTTTTAGTATTCCCGTTGTTGTTTATCGGTGTTTTAACTATTTTTGAAGACATGTTTTCAAGAACATTTATTATCTGCGCAGTGAGTACGCTTGCAATGCCACTTGGCTTAAATACAATCGTCATACCCAGCGCATATGGAAAAGATACAAGAATTGCATCAGGTATGGTGTTGGTGTCCCATACATTATCCTGCATTACAATTCCGATTATCTTTTTGATTCTTGCTCGACAGTCACAAGTTCTAACGCCTCTCTGACCGCAGTCAGAGATCGGCATCACGCTTGATCAATTCCATGTTTAGGATAGTCATTTCCTCAACGATGGCAAGTAATCTCTTGTAGTTCTTGGA
>JBMNRV010000014.1:0-66510 GCA_050944835.1 Kiritimatiellia bacterium | reverse complement strand
GATATGGGCTGTTACGAATATGTGCCCAGCGGCGCCATGTTTTCGTGTTATTAATAAAAAAGAAAGAACCACAGATTAACACGGATGGACACGGATTAGGGAAAGAAATTAGCCACAAAGATGCAAGAAGGGACACACACGGAGGTACAGAGAACACGGAGGTATATTGAAGGATGAAGGATGAAGGATGAGGTGGAGATACCGGGCTAACCAGAAGAGGCATTGCGGCATCTGTGTCCATGCCCGTCCCTGTTGTCCCTGCTGTCCCTGTTGTCTCTTCAGGGCAACGCCCTGGGATTAATAAAAAAGTGTAAAATCAGCTGCAAGGGCGTGGCATAGGCAGAGAGGCTCACACGCGGAGAACACGGAGGCATATTGAAGGATGAAGGATGAGGTGCGAGCCGCACTAACGGTTCAATCCGTAGTTCTTCTGCATCTGCAAATTTATTAGGAAATAATGCCTTTTTTAGGCTAAATATTCATCCTATGGGATGCTAGCGAGGAAAAAATATGAATGCCAAAATGCAAGAGGCCCGCCAAGTCGCTCTGGACATTCTGCAACCGGATCAACGCACGCTGGAACATGCGCGCGAATTACACCGTGATGCCGTGGTAATAGACACATATGGTTTCGGGCCGAATGCGGCGTGGGATGTGGAGATGTACCAAGCCGCTATGGATAGCGGCCTATCCGACGCGGAAATCCGGGACTTGGGCGAAAGCATGTCTATGCTCCGGCAATTGACCGATCAGGCTGAACAAGCTGAATATAAGGACGCCTGGGACGAATCCGGCGTAACTTGTATCGTGCGCAATGCCGGCGAGGAGTCCCAAGCGCCGCTGGTTCTGCTTAAACGCCTGGCACGATTTGTGCATGTCACGGATGTCCTGCGCGATTTTGTGCCGAAGGCAGTAACCGCCGATGATATTATTGCCGCCCACAAGGCCGGTCGGCACTGCATCTGCCTTACCGGCAACGGTGTGCCTCTGGCACAGGAATGGCGTTTCGTAACCGCCGAGCTGGCATGGATCAAGGTCTTCCACCAACTCGGCATTCGCATGATGCACCTGACATATAATCGGCGCAACATGCTGGGCGACGGCTGTGCCGAGGAATCCAATGCCGGGCTGAGCGAATTTGGGCGGCACGCCATCGCGGAAATGAACCGGGTGGGCGTAATCGTAGATGTCGCCCATTCCGGCTGGCGTACCAGCATGGAAGCCGCACAGGTCTCCTCCCGGCCGATCGTGGCTAGTCATACCGTCTGCGATGCCCTCAACCACCATTGCCGCGCCAAGCCGGATGAAGTCATCCGCGCCATCCTTGATGGCGGCGGTATGCTGGGAATCTGCTGCGCTTCCAGCTTCTTGGGCGGCACCGGTGATATTGCGGCCTTACTGGATCATATTGACTATATGGTAAAGAAATTCGGCGCCGATTCTGTCGGTATCGGCACGGACACGCACTACCTCTCTTCCTCTCGACCCCGTCAGGCTCCGCCCAAAAAAAAGCCACGTCCGCTGCCTTTCGAAGCTTATTGGCCGCCTAAAACTTTTGACGATCCGCGCTGGGAACAGCCGCGGCAACAACTCAGCCTGGACTGGATTAACTGGCCGATGTTCACCGTCGGCATGGTACAGCGTGGACACAGCGATGAGACCATCAGAAAAATTCTGGGTGGCAATTTTCTCCGTGTGTTACAGGATAATGCTGTCATAGGCGCCCTGTAGCGCCTATTGGTGAATTGTGCCGCTTGCGGTACCGGGTGAAAACGGCATATGACTATATTTAATCGCTAGCATCCCACAGGAAAACCGCTAAGGAAAGGAAAGACGAATCGCCAAGGTGGCGGAAGGAGATACACCCAGAGAGGGGATGAAGGAGATGGATATTGAAATAAAAAACGAAATTGAACTTTGAAGAGCAACGTAAATTTATTGGGGAACAACGGCCTTTTCAGGCTGAATATTAAATAATGTAATACAGGAGGGGGAGTTATGAAGTTTTCATTTATGACGTTTTCTTGTCCGGAATTGGATTTGGAATCGGTTCTGGAGTTAGCGCAACGCTATGGGTATGACGGCATTGAGCCGCGTGTGAGCGCCAAACATCAGCATGGGATCGAGCTTGATGCGACACCGGAGCAGCGCCGGGAAATTGTCAGGAAAGTTGACGCCAGCGGCATACAATTGTCGTGTATTGCCACATCATGCTGCTTTGCCGATCCGGCGAACGCTACGGAACATGCGGCAGATGCCCGGCAATATGTGGAGTTGGCGGCTGACCTAGGTGCGCCATGCATACGTGTGTTCGGCGGGAGAATTGGCGCGGGCGTGAGCCGGGATGCAGCAATTGGCA
The DNA here is from genome assembly GCA_050944835.1 of Kiritimatiellia bacterium. Taxonomy (GTDB): domain Bacteria; phylum Verrucomicrobiota; class Kiritimatiellia; order JAAZAB01; family JAAZAB01; genus JAXGPF01. The sequence continues at coordinate 64,151 of JBMNRV010000014.1, read as the reverse complement.
ATATGGCCGCATTGTTGCGGCCATTGGCGGAGTATGCCGGCAAGCTCAATGTGAGCATCTGCATGGAGACCCACGATGATTGGTGCAATCCGGCCGATGTAGCGGCGGTGATGCGGGCGGTGGATCATCCGGGCATGGCAGTGAACTGGGATATTATGCATCCGGTTCGGACCAAGCTGGCGACAATTGACCAGTCGTTTGAGCAGCTGCGGACTTGGATTCGTCATGCGCATGTGCATGACGGTGTAGTGAACGACGGAAAATTGTCACTGGCGCCGATCGGTCAAGGCATTGTTGATCATAAGCGGGCTGTGACCCTGCTGCATAATGCTGGTTATGACGGGTTTCTCAGTGGCGAATGGATTGGCTGGAGTGATGCCTATCCGGTGCATTTGCCAAGGGAAATAGCTACCCTCAAGCAATACCTCAAAGAAGCGGCAGGCTAGTTTCGTGGAAGGCGGAAGGGTAAAGAGGCCAACCGCAGATTACGCCGATAAACGCAGACCATTATCTGCGTCCATCTGCGGTCCCTCCTCTCCGGTCGGAGATAACGACTGACCAGAAGGGGCATTGCGGCATCTGTGTCCATGTCCGTCCGTGTTAGTCCGTGTCGGTCTGTGTTCATCAATGTCGTCTAACCAGAAAGGGAAACCAGACATGTTCAAAGTAAAAAATAGCGCGCAGCGATGGGTGACAGGGTTGGTTGGTATTTCAACAATAATATTGCTGATCAGTTGTTTCTCGCTGCAATGCGGCGCTGATTCCGGGCCATCCGAGCCCGGTTCAGCGACAATGCCGGCCGCCGGCAATCTACTTGCGAACGCCGGTTTTGAAAACGGGTTGGAGGGTTGGCTGGCATCACCAAAGCTGGCGCTGGAAGAAAAGGATGTGCACACCGGCCGTGGCGCGCTGAAAGCGGCAGGCGTTACCAATCAGAGCATTCAGTTAGTAAGACTATGCGAAGTGATGATGGATCAGGAGGACCTTGGAACGATCGAAGTGTCGTACTGGGGCAAACGCATTTCCTACGATCCCGAAGCCAGGGCCAGCCTGCACGTAGTCGTGCATTTCAAGAGCGGGGACTATATTAACTGGTATGGTCCTTTTGAAATTGATGCGACGGACGCCGGGGAATGGGTGTTTCGGCGCGGGGAATTCCATCCGCGCAGCGCGGTGGCCAAGTTGACGGTTTCAGTGATGCTGTCGCGGAATGCGGAAATGCTGCTGGATGATCTTTATGTCGGCGCGCCACGCCGGGACGTGACGGAGGCGGAAGTGCAGGAGCGTAAGCGCACTATTCCTTTTGCGGTAACGCCGAAAGGAAAACCTTATGCCGATTTTCCTGCCCGGCTCAAACTGTTGGATATTCAATCTGACGCCGATGTAATACATTTTGACGGATCAGGCGCGTTTCCGCTGGCGCTTAAGATTGTATATGACGTGATTAATCCCGCGCCGGTTACAATTGACTCCGCTTGGGGTTCTCAAGTCTGGATGGCCTTCAACTTTGATACCAAGGCAGTGATGCCGTTTCATCTCAATGGCGCCATGCCGCTGGATACCGCCGGGCGGCATGAGTGGTCGGGCGCATTCAGGGATTCTTACAGTGGTGATTCCAAGAATCTGTTTTACAACCCGGAGCAGAAAGGCAGTTATCTCCTACTCACGGGGGAAGGGATTACCAAGAGTTTCAATGTCAATGTGGACGGAAAGTGTATCGGCCAGTTCAAGCTGGAAGAAATGGCGCGCTATTATGCGTCCGAGCGTCCGGCGGTGTTTCTGGCGGCCAATCTGGCCTCCTACCAGATTGCTTTTGCGCGGGCTGGGAGCGAGTGGAAGAAGGATGGTTCAGTATGGATCGGGCTGGACCTGAGGGATGCGGATGGGCAGGAATTTCAGATTCATCGCGCACAGGTCAAGGCGCGGGTGGGCGCCGTGGAGATTCAACTGGAGCCGTTGTATGACGCGACCGGGATGCCGCTGGGAGTATTTGCGGGCCGGATGAACACGGGCGGGGAGGAAGAAAAGATTGATTTCAGCGCCACGGTTGTTCTCAAGACGCCGGAAGGAATCCGTACCAACGAGCTGGTCACTGTCTTGGAGAAAGGCTTTGGCGCAACCACACTGCCTGCTCGGCATATTCAGCCCGTTTTTACGGGCGCCCGCAATGCCGATTATTTCAACAGTTATAATTTCAGCGCCAACGCCACGAACGGTCCGGCCGACATCCGCGCCAATATCCGCCGACTGGCCGAACACAACTTTACGATTACCACGTTTGAATGTCTTTTACGTGGAAAAGCTTATTATGCAAGCGGTATTCTTTCAAACGTATGCGCCGATTGGGACCCGTTAAAAACGGCGGTGGAGGCTGCGCATGAAAACAACATTAAAGTTGCTGCGTGCATATCTCTGTTTTTGCGGTTTGACGATACGCATGCGGAATGGGCAGCGGTGGATTTTCACGGGAAACCGGTGGCGAGCTGGTATGACGCATACAACCCAGAAGTTCAAAAATACTATCTGGACATCATTCGTGAAATTTTGATGGGCTATGACGTGGACATTATTTACTTGGATTACATCCGACCTGGCCCGGGCGGCTATACGGAATATTGCCGCAAAGAGTTTATGGAAAAGTATGGCAAGGACCAGCGGGAAGTCGGCCCTTATGATCCAGACTTCATACAATGGCGGAAAGACGGCATCACGGAATATCTCAAGGAAGTGCGTAAAACCGTGCAGGCCATTAAGCCAAATGTGAAACTGATGACTTATGTGTGGGTTATGTATAATACCGAAGAATCCCGTGCTATGCAGGATGTGCCCCGCTGGTCAAAAGAGGCAATTCCGGACCTGATCCAGATGGGCAATTACAATAAGAATCCATATTTCTTTAGAGCCGGGTGTCATGCCTTAGCCGCTATACGGAGCGAGAATGGCGCCAAACTGATTCCGATGATGGGAGTGTATTACGTTGTCGCCAACACGGCCAGTTTTCAGGAGGGGGAGGAGGCGATTCTCCGGGAAATGATGATTGTTGGGGATGAAGGATTCAATGACATCGCCTTTTTTTCAGTTCATCCGCTGATGCCTCATCTGGATGCGGTTTCCCGGAATTATTTTCCGAATGCGGGGAAGAACCACGGATTAACACGGATGGACACGGATTAGGGAAAGAAATTAGCCACAAAGAGGCACAAAAGGCACAAAAAGGAAGAAAACCGCAGATGGGCGCAGAGGGGGAGGGGCGTGTGATATACCAGTTCGTGCGGTGTCGCCCGCCATTGCGGGCAAGCACCGCCAGTGCGGCCTCGCACCCTGCCGTCCCTTCTGTCCCTTCTGTCCCTGTTGTCCTTGGTATTAATAGAAAAGCGTAAAATCAGCCTGTGACACAGGGAAGAGGCTCACACGGAGAAGACGCGGAGAACACGGAGGCATATTGAAGGATGAAGGATGAAGAATGAGGTGCGAGCCGCACTAGTGGTTCAATCCGTAGTTCTTCTGCATCTGTAAATTTATGGGGAAATAACGGCCTTTTGGGGCTAAATATTCATCCTGTGGGATGAGGTTGGAGGCAAATGTGAAAATCTGGATGATGACGGACTTGGAAGGTGTCAGCGGCGTCAATGGGCGCAGCGATGGAATAGGCAATAAGATCATAAACGAAGAAGTCGCCTCGCGGCTGTTGACGGAAGAAGTAAATGCCGCTGTTGAGGGCTTGGTGGCCGGAGGGGCTGAATTGGTGGTGGTGGCCGATGGTCATGGTGGCAGTCGTATGATTCAGATAGAAAAACTACACCCGGCGGCCAGCCTGCTGATTTTTGGTGGTGGCATGGCGCCGGTGGCGCCGGTTGATGCTAGTTATGATGCCGCTATCCATCTGGGCGCACATGCTATGGCCGGTGTGCGCGACGCCTTTCTTCACCATACGTTCAACAGCCATTCCGTTATTAATATGTGGCTGAATGGACAGCCGGTGGGTGAAATTGCCATTGAGGCGTTGTGTTGCGCATATCATGGTGTGCCTACCATCCTGGTGGCGGGCGACCACGCGGCATGCCGTGAAGCGCGTGAGTTTTTGGGGAACGTGGAGACAGTGGCGACCAAAACGGCCCTGAGCCGTTATACGGCAATCAATGTCAATCCGGTTGCTGTGCGTGCCGCCTTGCGTGAAACAGCCCGTATGGCATTGGAAAATAAAACACGTTATCCGCTGAAGAGCATACCGCCGCCATATCAATTAAAAATTCAACTTATGTGCGCCAACCAAGCCGATAGTGTTGAAATACGCGGCGCCAAACGCTTGGACGCGCAAACGGTACTCTTGGAAAGCGATGACTTCATAGGTCTATGGTCGCAACGAAGCGGGTGGGCGCCCGGTGTGCATAACGCACTGTATGGTGTGTCCGGCGCTCTGTGATCTTACAACACATGGAGCCGCAATAAGGTTAGGCATGCTGCGTCTGTCACTAGGGGAGTACAGAGCGGTTTTGATTCAAGCGCCGGTGGTGACACGGGAATGACACGGGAATGAGTTTAGCGATTTGTAGTGTTGCTGCTTGTTTCCCGTCCAGTCGCCAGTTCCAGAGTCTCTCAGCCTTTCAGGCATAGAATCGGTTCCGTCCGGGCGACACGGATCACCAAGCCGGCGTTGGTTGCTGCTTCCACAACATCCTCGATGTTTTTGTAGGCGCCGGGCGCTTCCTCGGCCAGCCCGGCTTTTGAATGGCCTAGTGCGGTGATGCCCATGCGCGCGAGTTCACTCAATACTTCGGCGCCGCGCCATTGCTTGCGCGCTTGAGTGCGGCTAAGTCGCCTTCCAGCTCCATGACAGGCGGAGGAAAAAGCTAATTTCTCATTGCCGGCCGCTCCCGCCAGCACGTATGAAGACGTCCCCATTGAGCCGCCCACTAGTACCGGCTGGCCGACGGCTTTGAATTCCTTCGGGAGGTTACGATGGCCGGGTGGCAAGGCGCGTGTAGCGCCTTTGCGATGGACGTATAATTCGCGTTGCACACCATCAATCTTGAAGGTTTCCGCCTGGCAGAGATTGTGCGAAACATCGTACAAAAGCGGCAGATTTTCATTGCGGAACATGCGCTGAAACACTTGGCGGACAAGGGCGGTAATGATCTGCCGGTTGGCCAGAGCGCAGTTAGCCGCGGCGCGCATTGCGCCCAGATATGCCTGTCCGTCCGGCGATTTGATCGGTGCGCAGGCGAGTTCGGGGTCGGGCAGATGCAGGCCATAGCGTGGGGCCGCCCGCCGCATGCGTTCGGCGTACTCGGTAGCCACTTGATGTCCAAGCCCGCGCGATCCGCAATGAATGCTGACTACCGCCATCTGTTCGCGCAATCCGAAGGCGGCTGCCGCGCGGGCGTCGTAGATTTCCGCCACCCGCTGGACTTCCAGGTAATGGTTGCCGGAGCCCAGTGTGCCCATAGCATCCGCCTGACGGCGGCGAGCTACCACTGAGACTTTGTCCGGGTCCGCGTCTGGGATTGTGCCGCCGGATTCTATACGCCGCAAGTCTGCGTCCGTCCCATAGCCTTGTCTGACTGCCCAAGCGGCGCCACCGGTCAGCATTGCTTCCATTTCCGGCTCCGTCAACTGCTGGATAGCGCCGCGGCTTGCCAGGCCGGCGGGGACTGCGTCCGCCAATGCCTGCACCAGTTGCCCGGCGTTGGACTGTAACTCCGTAGCATCCAGGTCTGATAGCAGCGTGCGCACCCCGCAGGCAATGTCAAATCCTACACCGCCGGCAGAAACAACCCCGCCTTGATGGGGATCGAATGCGGCCACGCCGCCGATGGGAAATCCATATCCCTGATGCGCGTCCGGCATGGCATAGGCAGCATTGACAATCCCCGGCAGGGTTGCTACATTTTCAATCTGCTTGATTACCTGAGCATCCAGACTTTTAATCAACTGGCGCGTGGCGAACAAGACAGTCGGCACACGCATGCCGCCTGTCGGCTTACGTTGCCAGGTGCAGGGATGCGGTCCGGGAATGTAATTTGAAAAATCCATGTAGGCTATTGTGCATGATTTCCAACAATAGGCTAGTAAAAACTAAAACTGCGGCAGGGGGAAGAACCACGGAGTGGAGAGTAGAACCACGGATGAACACGGATGGACACAGATTAGAAACAGGGAATGGGTTTAGCCACAAAGATGCAAGAAGCACAAGAAAAAAGAAAGTTTATTGAAATGGCATGGCATGCTGCGTTGTCCGCTATGCGGACATGGATCGGTGGACACCCGGATACTCGAATAAATTCGCGCATCAGGGTGTCAACCGATCCGCCAGACCGGCAGATGCCGGTCAGTGTTGCATGCGATAGCAATCTGAAAATCTTGTGGAATTTTGTGGCTGATTTCTTTCCTTTCTCGCCAGTGCGCGCACCTCCACGATCTCTGTGTCTCTGTGTGACTATCAGTGTCCATCAGTGTCCATCCGTGGTTCCTCTTTAATATGTCGTTTAAAAAAAAACAATAGGTGTGTTATGAAAACAGAACAACTACTAGGCCGGATGATGGCCTTCAAACCAGTTACTGAGGAAATTGAGCGGGTCAATGCCCTGGTTGATTTCCTGGCCGGTTATCTCCGTGCCGGTGGCTTGCGCGTGCGTATTGAAAAATACGGGAAGCGCAAAATCCTATATGCCGGCACGCGGCCCGGCCGTACTCCGGCAGTGCTCATGAATGCGCATCTTGACGTCATTCCCGCACCGGACAGCCTTTTCAAGTTGCGTCGCAGTGGTCAATGGCTGATGGGGCGTGGCACAAATGATTGCCTGGGCAATTGCGCGGTTATCGCCAACGCCCTGATATCCGTTGGCGCTGCGGCCGATGCCGGCGCTGTTTTTTCGACCGACGAAGAAACCGGCGGTATGACCACGGCGCGCATGGTGGAACTGGGATATTGCGGACGCCATATCATTCTGGTTATGGACGGTTCCGGCTATGCCGTCGTGACTGCGCAGAAGGGCATTTTGGCAGTGTGCATGCGCGCCAGCGGCAAAGCCTGCCATAGTTCTACGCCTTGGCAGGGGGAAAATGCCTTTGATCGGCTGGTTGACGCCTATCTGCGGGTGCGTAATGCTTTTCCTGCTGTGCGCGCCGGCGACGAGTGGCATACTACCATGTCGGCCAATGTCATCCGCGCCGGCACGGTCTTCAACCGCGTGCCAGATACAGCGGAAATGCTCCTTGATATACGCTATACGGAGGCAGAGCGTCCGGCGGATTTAATGAAGAAACTCCGCAAGCTTTCCGGTTCTGGATTAACGATTGAAATAGTCAAAGAATCACCATTGATGTTGTGCGATGAACAGGCGCCGGCGCTGCAAGAGTTTCATACTTACATGCAGCGCCGGTTACGCAGGAAAATCGCCTGGAAACGCCTGAATGGGGCGACCGATGCCCGCCACTTCAGCGCCTGTAAAATACCCATTGCCATCATTGGGGTGCCGGGCAGTGGCGTTCATGCCTTGACGGAACGGGTGTCCGGCGATGGCCTGCGCCGGTATGAAGACATGTTGCGCGGATACCTGATGGAAGGATGAGCCAGAAGGCGGAGGAGTGGGATTAGCTGCAAAAAATGGTCATCCGTTGAAGATAACAAACTTGCGCATGGCGTAGTTGATCAGCATTGAGCAGACTGTCACCGCGCCGAATGCCAAGGTTGTGCTCAATTGGTAATGGCTGATCAGCAATTTCATGAACACACTGCCCAAGCCGACACTCACCGCGGAAACCGCGTAAAACATTCCGACTTCCACCAGCCGACTGTGCCGTCCCGGTTTGAAAACCCATAGGATATTGATCACGTAGGCGGTCAGGTTGGAAAGCATGAATGCAATCAGGTTGTTCCACACCGCACGCGATCCGCGCAAAGCGTCGCTGATGGGTTTTATTTCCAGGCCTATCCGGACGGCGACTGGGTCGTCTGGCGCCAGCGCCGGCAGTATCCAAAGCGCACAGATATAAAAGACGACGATATGCACAGCCGTCGCCAAGCCGCCGGCAATGCCGTATTTGATAAATTGCACGGCTGGATGCGCATCGCGCCGCAGAATTTTCCGACATAATTCAGGTAATTTTGGCATGTAAAATCGGACTTCGGCCTCGCGCACATCCAAAAAATGGTGGAGGCGGGGGGATTTGAACCCCCGTCCGCACAAGAGTCACCGAAACATCTACGCGTGTATTCTGTCTTTTATTCCCACCGCGATGGAAGCCGACAGACAGGCGCCATCACGGCCGGCAGCCACGTAAATCTTACGGATACATCCGGCTACCCAATGCATCCGCCAGCCTGCTGTCGTCGCTTGTTCCGTCTAGCAGGCGGTCAACGGACAAGCGTCACGGCAATTAAGCCGCGAGGGCTAATTCAGTATTAGCGTTTGTGTCTTCCCGGATGTTTTACGAGGCCAACCGGGGTCCTCGACGCGCAATCTCGGCTTCAACTTGAACGTCGAAACCTGTCGCCCCCCTTTCGCCCGTTATTATACATGCCGACACCGTTGGTGCAAGCTGTTATTTCCCTTTTGAAAGTCCAGCCTAAAACTGCGGCAGTTGGCAAAACAGATTTTTAGCCACAAAGAGGCACAAAGAAGCACAAGGTTAACCAGAAAGAGATTTTAACCGCCAAGGAACGCTAAGAAAGAAACAGACGAATGAAACCGCAGGTGCGAGCCGCACTGGCACCACAGATTGACGCAGATACCGGATAATTGGCCACAAACCGACACAAGAAGCACAAGATTTTTCAGAACACGAACGCAGGCTGCGCTGTCCGCTACGCGGACATGGATCGGTGAACACCCTGATACACGAATTAATTCGCGTATAAGGGTGTCAGCCGATCCGCCAGACCGGCATCTGCCGGTTAGCGCGGCATGCGTCCGCGGCAAATTCTCTTCTGACACCTTGGTGTCTTGGCGGTTCAATCCTATCCCTTTGTGTGCATTTTTTGTGGCTAATTTCTCTTCCTATCCGTGTTTATCCGTGTTCATCCGTGGTCCTTCCTAATCTGCGCCCATCTGCGTAATCTGCGGTTTCAATATTTTATCTCGTCTCCTGAATTTCAAATGCCGTTTTAGGTCCAGGAACTATAGGGTTGACATCCGCCGGACGCCTGAGTAAGTTCAAACGGCATTGACCAACATTCTGATTAATTCTCATATAGGGGGATTCATGCACTTCAAAAAACTGTTAACCGCTGTAATGACTGTCAGTCTGATCGCTTGGATGGCTCATTCGTCCGTCGCTGCAACCCAACATGTCAGCCCCAAAGGCAATGACGCCAACGATGGGTTAAGCTGGGCTACGGCCAAGCAGACAATTCAGGCCGGCGTAGATGCCGCAGGGTATAAAGGGCTGGTTCTTGTCACCGACGGAACTTATAACTTGGACGGTCCGATTGTTGTGTCGAATGCCATTACTGTCAGCAGCGTCAACGGCGCTCAACACACCGTTGTTAATGGCAATGGGGATGTCACATCGAACCGTGTGTTTTATCTCAACGATGGCTGCGTTTTGCAAGGCTTCATGGTCGCCAATGGACAGTTCCTCGAGGGTGATGGTGGCGGGGTGTATTGTGTCTCGACCAACGTTTTGATTGATAGTTGTATGATTATGTACAACGGGGCGAAGAACGGTGGCGGAGTATATGGCGGCACATTAAATAGCTGCTTCCTGCTTAACAATTCAGCGGTGAATGGCGCTGGGTCCTATGGCGCTACGCTTAACGCATGCGGGCTGATGTACAATACGGCAAATGGTTTAGGTGGCGGGGCTTACGACTGTATCATGACCGACTGCGGCATATTGGACAATGCAGCTAATCAGAGTGGCGGCGGTGTGTGGGGTGGCACATTGGACCGCTGTGCCATTTTGAAGAATATGGCAATAACCGGTGGTGGGGCCTGTTCCGGTACGCTTAACAACTGTGTGATAGAGGAGAATACGGCGACGGATGATGGTGGAGCGTCACAGGCCACGTTAAACAATTGCACGGTTGTCAAAAATGCGGCTGACAATAATGTGGGCGGCGCGGCTGACAGTACTCTGAATAACTGCATTGTGTTCAACAATGAGGGGATTAATGTGGCGGCTAATTGTGTTGCGCGTTATACCTGCGCCCCTGATGTCCCTGCCGGCAACGGGAATATCACCGCCGCGCCGATGTTCGTGGACGACGCAGGTGGCAATTACAAATTGGCGCTAGGGTCGCCTTGCATCAATGCTGGAAACAATAATTTGCTGCCAGCCGATGCCGCTTCCAGCGATACGGGCGGGAGTCGGCGCATTTATGGCGGCAGAGTAGATATCGGCGCCTATGAATGTGTCATAGGCCCGCTCCTCTCGATCAATGACCTGCCGGGCCACAAGGTTCGTGTTCGCCGGACGGACCCGGTGACGGTTACTGCGTCAATGGTAAATCTTCCGGATGCTTATATTGGAATCCCTGTGGATTGGTGGCTTGCGGCCTATGTCCAGAATGGCGGATTGTGGTTTTATTTTGATCCTAACATGAATCTGATACCATTTGACATTAATCTGGCTAATTGTCGGCCGGTTTATCAAGGCCCGCTGGCTAACGTGCCGCCGCAGACATTAGTAAAGAATCTGCGTTTGGCGCCCGGCGTTTACCAAGTCTGGTTTGCCGTGGACTATCCCATGGACGGCGCCCTGAACCTGACGCCGGGATACCACCTGCTGGATTGCGTGACCTTGACAGTGGAATAGGGGATAGCCACAAAAAGGGAAACAGAGGTCTCACACGGATATTAAAGGATGAAGGATGAAGGATGAAGGATGAAGGATGAAGGATGAGAAAGAGATACAGGGCTAACTAGAAGGGGCATGGCGGCATCTATGTCCATGCCTGTCTGTGTTAGTCTGTGTTCGCCCGTGTCGGAGATTCTGCCAAAATCATTTCCTGCGCCGCTTTACATGGCGTACGCCGGGATATTTCAAGGGCGATTTCGCTTTCTTGCCGCTCCGGCGTCCGTGTGCCGAGCGGGCGCCAGAGCGCGGCTTTAATCCCGCGGCGGAGCGTAATTCGGCGATTTGGTCGCGTAGCAGGGCGGCTCGTTCAAATTCCAAGGCGTCCGCCGCCATAAGCATTTCGGATTCCATTTCGCTGATGGCGTTCTGGACATCATAATCGCCGCCAGCTTCGCTTACCGCCAGCTCTGCGGCCTGCCGACCTGCTTGTTTGATGCGTAAGCCTTCGTTAATGGACTTGACGATAGTGCGGGGTGTAATACCGTGCAAACGGTTGTATTCGATCTGGCTGGCCCGGCGGGCTTTCATCACATCCAGCGCCCGCCGCATTGAATCGGTGATGACATCGGCGTATAAAATCACCATCCCGTTGCTGTGACGCGCGGCGCGCCCCGCGGTCTGGATTAACGACGTTTCCGAACGCAGGAATCCTTCTTTATCGGCGTCAAGGATAGCCACCAGTGATACTTCCGGTAAATCCAGTCCTTCGCGCAGCAAGTTGATTCCGACCAAACAATCGAAATCTCCCGCTCGCAGACTGCGCAAAATTTCTACCCGTTCCAAGGCGTCAATGTCAGAGTGCAGATATTGCACGCGCAAGCCCGCTTCGCTCAGGTACGCGCTTAAATCCTCAGCGGTTCTTTTGGTCAGCGTCGTTACCAACACCCGCTCGTGACGCGCGGCGCGGAGCTTGATCTCCTCCATAATCGAGTCAATCTGGCCGGTCAACGGACGCACTTCGCAGGTTGGGTCCGGCAGGCCGGTGGGGCGTATGATTTGTGGCACCGGCGGCGGCGACACTTTGCGTTCGTATTCGCCCGGGGTAGCGGAGGCGAAAATTGTTTGGCCGACGGCAGCAAGGAATTCGTCGAAATTCAACGGACGGTTATCCTTAGCCGATGGCAGACGGAATCCGTGATCAACCAGTGTCTGTTTGCGGGCTTGGTCGCCGTTGTACATTCCCCGCAGTTGGGGCAGAGTCACATGCGACTCATCTATGATGGTCAGGAATTCGGAATTGTAATAATTCAACAACGTGGCCGGCGGTTCACCGGCGCGGCGTCCGCTGAGGTGGCGGGAATAATTCTCAATGCCGGAACAAAAGCCGGTTTCCCTGAGCATTTCCAAATCATAGTCAGTGCGCATGGCGAGGCGTTGCGCCTCAATCAACTTGTTGTTCCGTTCCAGCCACTGTACGCGTTCAATCTTTTCCGTGCGGATGGATTCCAAAGCCGGCAGAATCCGTTCTGCTGGCATGACAAAGTGCCTTGCCGGTGAAATTGTGTTGCGCTCCAGATCAGCTTCCACTTTGCCGGCTACAGTATCAATCCGTTGCAGGGCTTCAATCTGATTGCCGAAAAAGCTGATGCGGACACCGGTGCGTGTATAGGCGGGGAAGACATCTATGATGTCGCCGCGCACCCGGAACGCGCCCGGTTGGGGCTCGTAATCGTTGCGGGTGTATTGAATCTCCACCAGTTGTTCCAATAGCCGTTCGCGGTCTAATTCCTGGCCGCGGGTCAGGTTGATCAGCATTTCGCGATAATCATCCGGCGAACCCAGTCCGTAGATGCAGGAGACGGAAGCGACTATGATTACGTCATCGCGATTCATCAGCGAATGCGTTGCGGCGAGGCGTAAGCGCTCGATTTCCTCGTTGATGGCGGCGTCTTTTTCAATGTAGGTGTCGGTCTGTGGTATATAGGCTTCTGGTTGGTAATAATCGTAGTAGCTTACGAAATACTCCACCGCGTTGTCGGGAAAGTATCCCTTCAACTCAACGAACAACTGGGCGGCGAGCGTCTTATTGTGTGAAATAACCAGGGTAGGGCGGCCCCAGTCGGCAATGACATTGGCCATAGTAAAGGTCTTGCCGGAGCCAGTGACGCCTTCCAATGTCTGGAAACGCTGACCGGATGTCAAGCCATCCAGTAAAGCCTTAATCGCCGCCGGCTGATCGCCGGTCGGCTGGTAATCAGCTTTTAACTTAAAAGGCGTCATGGTGAATAGACCTAAAACTGCGGCAGTTGGCAAAACAGATTTTTAGCCACAAAGAGGCACAAAGAAGCACAAGGTTAACCAGAAAGAGATTTTAACCGCCAAGGCGCCAAGAACGCCAAAAAAGAAACAGACGAATGAAACCGCAGGTGCGAGCCGCACTGGCACCACAGATTGACGCAGATACCGGATAATTGGCCACAAAGATGCACAAGAAGCACAAGATTTTTCAGAACACGAACGCAGGCTGCGCTGTCCGCTACGCGGACATGGATCGGCGGACACCCGGATAGGCGAATTAATTTGCTTGTCAGGGTGTCAACCGATCTGCCAGACCGGCAGATGCCGGTCAGCGCAGCATGCGTCTGTGGCAAACCCTCTTCTGACACCTTGGCGTCTTGGCGGTTCAATCCTATCTCTTTGTGCATTGTGTGCATTTTTGTGTGGTTCTCTTCTCCGTGTGAGCTTCTCCCATTTCCGTGTATTCCGTGTATTCCGTGGTTCCCCCCCCCCCCCCTCTGCGCCCATCTGCGTAATCTGCGGTTACAATACTTTATCTCGTTTCCTGAATTTCAAATGCCGTTTTTAGGAACAGGGTTTTGCGGTATGTGCTACATCAAGATATATCGAGCATACGCTGCAAAGCCGCCTTTGCGTCAGCGCGGTATTCCGCCGGAATCCGCACAATGTTTTCAGACGGCCGGTTTTGCAATACACGGTATAATTTTTCTTCCGTGGTCAGGGCCATATCCCGGCAGCCGGAAATGCGCAGGGGGACGATTGTCAGGCGATTTTTATGCTGCTCTGTCAGGCGTTTGACCAGATTGTATTCCGTGCCGATGACAATGGTGGCGCCATCCGGCGCTTTTTCTACATACTTAATTATTTGCGATGTGGAGCCATGGGCGTCGGCCAGACGCATTACCGGCGCCGGCGTTTCGGGGTGGACGATTATTTTTGCCTCCGGATAGCGTTGGCGTGCCGTGGCAATATCTTCCACAGTGAAGGCATGTATCGGACAGAACCCTTTCCATGCCAGGACTTGAATGCTGCGCAGGGTGTCCGGCGAGAGACCACCCAGCGGCAGACGTGGGTCGGCTGTAGCGACGGCATTGTCCGGCAGGCCCAGCTCATGCGCGGTGTTTCGAGCCAAGTTCTCATCAGGAATGAAGAATACCCGCTTGCCCTGATCCAGCGCCCAGCGCATTACACGCGTTGCGTTGCTGGAAGTGCAGGCGCAGCCGCCATGTGCGCCGCAAAAAGCTTTGGCGGCGGCGGAACTGTTAACGTAAATCACCGGTAACCAACCGGGGACGACAGCTTCAATCTCTTCCCAGAGTTTACGCAATTCTTTTACTGGGGCCATATCGGCCATGGGACAGCCGGCGTTAGGGTCGGGCATGTAAACGGTCTGGCTGGGCTGGGCCAAGAGAGCGGCGGACTCGGCCATGAAATGGACGCCGCAAAAAATGATGTGCTCAGCCTGTTTTTCACCGGCTGCACGGCGCGCCAGTTCGAGTGAATCGCCTTGGGCATCGGCATGTCGTAGAACGGCGCTGGATTGATAGTAGTGTCCAAGTATAAATACTTTTGATCCCAGGCGCAGCCGGAGGTCATGGATAATTTTAGTGTAGTCCATCGGTTTCCTTTCTGGCTTGATGTATCAGACAGAGCATACACGCTTTCTATAGGAAGCATCAACAAGATTCAACCACAAACAAAATTTGCTTGCAAAATCAAAATTTTGCCATAGGATGGGAAATCTTTCTTTTCGCGTACCTGTAGCTCAACTGGACAGAGCATCTGACTACGGATCAGAAGGTTGCAGGTTCAACTCCTGCCAGGTACGCCATAAAGGATGTGTTTGTAATATTCAATGTCTTCAATCTCGGCAATATCCTTCGGGAGTGCTGTTGCATCGGCGTCCGTGCAAAGTCCGGTTGATCCTGCATTGTTGTCGGCGATAGGCGTCGGTGATTTTCATGTGCAATCTCAGGCGGCGGTGCGGCCGTATTTGCCGCCGGCGGCTGTCCCCTCTATCATTTGCTTGTTGTCCTATCTGCCTATCCTGGTGCGTGTGGTCGGCATTCGTCGCACTAAACATGGCGATCATTTTCATCCGGTGGGCCGGCATTACAGCATTATTACGGTGAATGATTCGGGAAATCCCTATTTGTTTTTAATTACATTGCTGCATGAAATTGCCCATGCCCGGATTGTACATGAGAAATCGGCCCGTGTCCGCCCGCATGGCCGGGAATGGAAATTGGTTTTTGGCGCTTATCTTCTGGCGCATCTGGATTGTTTCCCTAAGGATTTGCAGCCGCTACTGTTGTGCCATGCCCGGCGCCCGTTGTATTCAACTGATGCCGATCCAGAATTGTCATCGGTTTTGCACCGGTATGACACACGTGATCATAGGCCGATGTTATCGGAATTGCGCGATGGGCAGAAGTTTTGGTTGAATAGTGGGCGTGCCATGGTTAAAGGCCCTCTGATGCGCAAGTATTATCGTTGTACCGATACAAAAGGGCGATTGTTCCGGGTTGCCGCCGCCGCGCGAGTAAGTATTACGCGCCCGGAGAACTAATAAACCGTTTACTTTTTGGATAATGCCAAGCCCGTATTTTCCATTGCATTTGTTTCAGGACAAGGCGGAGTTTTTGGGCTGGAGGAAATATTGATTGGCCCTGTTTGTGGTAATTTGTCATAACTTTGGCTAAAGCGAATCATAAAGTTAAACAGCACTTCTGCATAGAATTCTTTAATTTGGGCGGCTAATTCTTCGCCCTCGTCCACTTTGCAGGCTAGTACTCTTAATTCTTCCAAGAGTTGATGGATTGTTAAAACATAATGTTTAATTCGCAAAGCTGCGGGAAGGCTTGGATCATCAACTAACAAGCTTAAATTGATGCGGAGCGCTTTTGTATATTTGACTACATCACCCCAACGAATTTGATCATCGCTGACAGACTCCATTCGACTAACCTTGCTTGCATGGACACCCATTTCATCTGCAATTTGCTGCTGTGTCATGCCTTTGGAATTTCGCAGGTTAATCAACATGTTGATCAGTTTCACGCTGTCGAGATGATTGCGGACACGCGTCGCCGCTTTTTTATCTTCCGCAAGGCTCGCGGCCATTTCAGCTGTTTTATCCACTGTGTTCATTATTTACCTTGTTTATGTTTTTTATAATTAAATGGCATTGTCGAATATCATCTGCTTGGCTGTTTTTGTCACCAATGGTCAATACGTAGATGGTCTGCGAGGTTTCATAAATATACACATATAGTCTTGTTTCGCGAGCGTGTTTCACGCCAGTTTGAGCAATTCTGTAAACGTTTTTTCCTTCTGATCGCAGAAAACCTACTTGAAATGCTCCAATTTTACCAAACTGTTGTAGAAGACCTATTAATTGTGCAAGGTTCGCAAAACAAGCCGCATATTCGCGCGGATGTTTTCGGTTATATTCCTTAAACCTTATATTCGACAGTTGACAAGTTTGCCGCAGATGCGCGACGCGAAGGATGAAGCTGTATAAGCATACCGCGAATCATTCGCAACAAAGCAGATGCGGCAAAATCGCCAACCCCTTTACGGGTTTGAAATTTAGGAAACTTTTGGCGCTCAACAGGTGCAGTATCTTTTATTGTTAATATTCTTTATCTCGTTTCCTGAATTTCAAATGCGGGATATAAGGTTAAAACGATTGCGTGCAAGCATAATCATGAATGCAATTCCAGTTTGTTGTAGAGTTTTGCATAATTATGCCAGGTTTGTGCGGTTTCTGCATTAAGACTACAAGACAATGCAAATTTGTCAATACTATTTTACGCTAAAATGTTTATTAATCCATCGATTCGTGAACAGCTCGGAAACTCGACATGCATCCATCTGACGCAATAATCTGTAAAAACCGATAGCAGGCAATCGGGGCGTACCTGAGAGCCGATAAAACATCGCTGGTGTTTTGGCTTGATTCCAGGTGTTTTTTGGTTTATTTGTGCTGTGGACTTTGGTCGGCGCGATTTTTATAACACTATCCGGGAGAAATAATGTTGGCGCTCAAAAGGATACTGATAGCAGTTGCTCTGGTGTTGGGTGTCTTCCTCGTGCCAGAAACGGCATTGGTGCAAGCGGTAGCGCCTATGTGTAAAGAAGAAAATCGGGCGCCGTCGGAAACAAAGCCAAACGACAACGACGGCATAGTTTATACGAATGCCAGTTCAACCGTTAAGGTTGCGGTTGGCATGGTGTTTTCCATACGCCTGCCGTCCAACCCTTCTACCGGATATCAATGGCGGCTGACGGATTTACCGGACAATGCGCCCGTATCCTTGCGGGAACACCGGTTTGATCCGCCCTCCGGCAGGCGTGTCGGCGCAGGCGGACATGAGAACTGGATTTTTAATGCCGTGCGTCCTGGCGCTATGGAACTAGGGCTGACTTATTTACGCCCTTGGGAACCGGATCAACCGCATACGCAATGTGTTTTTAAGGTTGAAATCCAGCCCGCAGCGCAATAGCCACCGTACTGTGCGGGAGTAACCGCAGATGACGCAGATTAACGCAGATTAGCAGAGGTGTCACACGGAGGCGCGAGCCGTGCTGGCGAAAAAAATTAGCCAAGATGCACGACCGATCAGACGGATCGGACTGATCGGTCCAATCTGATAGCTCATCTGCGCCCATCTGCGTAATCTGCGGTTTTCATCATATTATCTCGTTTCCTGAATTTCAAATGCCGTTTTAGGTTAAGGTTTCAACACTGCGCCGGTATTAGCGCTGGTCACATGCGCTGCGTAGCGTTTCAGCCATCCGGTCAACGGTCTGGGCTGGTAAGGCGGCATTTGGGCTTGGCGTTGCCGGATTTCATCGTCTGAAATAAGCGCTTCCAGCCGGTGATTGGGAATGTCAATCCTAATGCGGTCGCCATTGCGCAGCAGACCGATCAGGCCGCCGGCGGCGGCTTCCGGGGAAACGTGCCCGATGCACGCGCCGCGTGTGCCACCGGAGAAGCGGCCGTCTGTGATCAACGCCACTTTCTCGCCCAATCCCTGGCCCATGATGTAGGAGGTCGGCCCCAGCATTTCTTGCATACCGGGTCCGCCTTTCGGTCCTTCGTAACGGACTACCACCACATTGCCCGGTTGGACTTGACCAGCCAGAATGCCTTGGCAGGCTTCCTCTTCCGAATTGAATATTACCGCCGTGCCCTCAAATTTGAGCATGGATGGTGCGACACCGGCTGTTTTTACCACGGCGCCATCCGGCGCCAGATTGCCGCGCAGGATAGCCAGGCCGCCTTCCTGCGAATAAGCATGAGCCGGTTGACGGATCACCTGTTCATCCAGAATTTTCGCACGGGCGGTATTCTGGGCAATGGTGCGGCCGGTGACGGTCATAGCGTTGGCGTGAATCAGTTTCCCGGGAAGATTGCGGAGTGTGCGGATAATAGCGGAGATGCCGCCGGCTCGGTCCACATCTTCCATATGGTACGGGCTTGAAGGTGAAACCTTGCAGATGTTGGGGCATTTACGGGAAATGGCGTTGATGCGGTCGAGGTCGTAGTCAATGCCAGCTTCCTGTGCGATGGCCAGCGCATGCAAAACCGTGTTGGTGCTGCCGCCCATAGCCATGTCCACCGCAAAGGCGTTATCCATGGCGTCACGGGTAACCAGCGAACGTGGCCGTGGCCCACCTGCAAGCGCCATTTCCACGATGCGGCGCGCCGCCTGCCGATAGAGTTTCTTGCGTCGCGGGTCAACGGCAGGAATGCTGCCGTTGCCGGGCAGCGCCAATCCCAGAGCCTCGCATAGGCAGTTCATTGAGTTGGCGGTGAACATGCCCGAGCATGAGCCGCAGCCGGGGCAGGCCTGCTTTTCCATAGTTTGGAGGTCGGCCTCGCTGATTTTTCCCTGCCGACAAGCCGCTACACCTTCAAACACACTGATCAAATCCAGCGCTTTCCCATCTGCGGCGCGTCCGGCCATCATGGGGCCGCCGCTGATCATCAGAGTGGGGATATCCGTCCGCAGCGCGCCCATGACCATGCCGGGCACGATCTTGTCGCAGTTAGGGATGCAGATCAATGCATCGAAACAATGCGCGCGCGTCATGGATTCTACGCAGTCGGCAATCAATTCACGGCTTGGCAGTGAATATTTCATGCCGACATGGCCCATGGCTATGCCGTCGCAGATGCCGATGGTGTTGAACTCAAATGGGACTCCGCCGGCGCGGCGAATTTGCTTGCAGATCAGCCGTCCCACGGCATTCAAATGCGAATGACCTGGTATGATTTCCACAAATGAATTGCAGACGCCGATAAAGGGTTTACCAAAATCCTCATCCTGTACGCCACTCGCCCGCAGCAAGCTGCGATGTGGCGCGCGTTCATGGCCTTGTGTGATCTGGCGACTTTGCATATTGAACCTCATCTGAAAAGGCGTCTGCGGCGCAGACGCGTTATGAATAAATTTGCTGATTGCGCTGTTTTTAGCACTTCCTGGCCTGGCCTACAAGCAAATAAGGAAACGGCATTTGAATCCATTTGGATCGGACTGATCGGTCCGATCCATCTGATACCACGGCTTCATAGTTGGGCGGCAGCTTTACTTTTTCTGCCGCCTGTTGTATGTTTTATGTGGATGAGGGTAGTTCAGCGCAAGAGGGCAATTTTTATGTGGAAGCGATTTACAAAATCCGTGCGGGCCAACATTCTGGTGGGGTTGATTCTGATCACTCCATTGGCGTTAACCCTCTGGATTGTGCAGTTTTTATTTAAAACCCTGACCGATTACCTTGTGCCAGGTGAATGGCTGCAAACCCAATACAGCATATTTTACAGGGTGTTGGCCTTGTTGCTGGTTTTCGGAGCCCTGTATCTGATCGGACTGTTTACCCGTAATTTTATTGGGCGGTATTTTTACCGGGTGGGCGACAGTATTCTGACGCGTATCCCGATAATTAAAACCTTGTATTTGTTACTCCGGCAGGTTAGCGAGTCGGTTGTTAATTCCCGGCGCACACTGTTTAAGCAAGTAGTGGCTGTGCCGTTCCCCAGCGCCGGATTGTATTCCATCGGTTTTATGACTGCGGAGCTTAACAGCGAAATAACGAAACAGTTGCCGATTGGGCAAGAACCTTCCGCGGGCGCTCTGTGTGTGTTTGTGCCGACTGCCCCCAATCCAACGACGGGGTTCTTTTTGATGATGCGGCGGGAAGATGTTATCTTTTTGAATATCGGTCTGCAAGACGCCATGAAAATGATATTTTCCGCCGGTGCAGTTCTGCCTGGCCAAAATGACGAATCCGGTAAGACGTTGCTCGATCACTTGGATGAGTGGGTTAGGGGCGAATAGTTTTTAGCCTAAAAGCGTCCGCTATGATTTTTACCACCAAAGCCTTAGTGCTCCGCATTGTTCCGTTTTCTGAGACTTCACAGGTGGTTACGTGGTTGACGCCCGAACACGGCAAAATCGTCACCATGATTAAAGGCGCATTGCGGCGTAACAGTGACTTCTGCGGGCAATACGACTTGTTTTGCCTGTCCGAGCTGCTGTTTTACCCGCGCTGGGATTCGGGGCTGCACATTGCCCGCGAATGTTACATGCTCAACCCTCGGACGTATTTACGTCGTAATTGGAAATCTGCCGCTTGCGCTTCTTATTTCGTGGATTTGATGGCTAGTTGGCTGCCGCTGCATACACCGCATCCGGAAGGATTTCAATTGCTGTCAACGGCATTGGATGCGCTTGATGGCCCCGCGCCTGCGTCAGCGCTCTTGCCTTGGTTCGAATTGCGGATGCTGGAAATGGGTGGGGTGGGGCCGGGATTGCGTGCCTGCCGGATATGCCGCGCTCCGCGGCCATTCACGCAGGCGGAGGAATGTTTCTTTTCACCGTCGCATGGCGGCGTTTTGTGTCCCGCATGCCGATCGGCGCACGCGCCTGCGGATAGTATCCGTCCGGCGCTTGATGTGCTTTCCATACTGGTTTTTTTGCAGGATGCTGTCACTTGGGAGGTAGCTCGCCGGATGCGCAGTACGCCCCGTCAGCATCTGGCAGTACTGCAATTACTGGGCACGTTTTTGAGCCGTCATCTCGAAGTTTCCGACCGCTCCCGGCGGATTATGCTGGAAGTTACAAGCTTGCCAGATGGCGTTTCGGCATCCTGATAGTCTGACGCTGTTATGTATCGCGCAGCGTCACTTCTTGCCTGGTATGATACTAATACGCCGCCGCCGTTTCCCTATGCACTCCAGACGCACACGAACAGCATTCGGCGGCAGCAGTTCTTCCGCGCGTTCAGCCCATTCTATGGCCGTGATTCCGGGACGGTCAAAATATTCTTCCAAGCCTGTCGCAATGGCATCTGCCGCCGTCGGCAACCGGTAAAGGTCCATATGATATAGTGGCACTGGGCCCGGATATTCGTTAATGATGATGAAGGTGGGGCTGGTGACGGGGGTGTCCAAGCCTAGTCCGGTAGCCAGACCTTGGACGAAGCAGGTCTTGCCGACGCCGATGTCGCCGAACAATGCCACAACCGCTGGCGGACGCAAGCGCTCGGCCAGCTCAGCGGCCAGCCGCTGGGTCTCCGCCGGGCTAGATGTGATAGTAGTTTTTTCGGAAATGTTCATAACCTTTGGCTGGTAACCGGGCTTTCTTTCCGTCGGCCTGGCGTAGTTTGATCCCCGCATCTGCCGGCAAGACTGTGCCGATGTTTGTGCAAGTGGTGTTCAGTGTCGGCGGCCATTCCCGTAGTAGCGCCTCCAGACGCTCGGCGGGGACGGTGAACAGCAATTCAAAATCTTCTCCATCATACAGTGCGTGCTGTAGTGGTGTCCAACGCCCGGTGACACTCTCTGCGTCGGCCGCAATTGGGATTTGTTCAGCTTCGATGACAGCCCCAACTTTGCTGGCTTCGGCTAAATGGTGCAAATCCGTGCCCAGTCCATCGCTGATGTCAATCATGGCCGTTGCCCATCCGCCATGCATTAACCATTGCCCAACTGCCAGGCGCGGTTCAAAGCGCAAATGCTTTCCTTTCCGGCTACCGCCCAGACTGCCGGTGACGCAAATCATATCGCCTGGTTTCGCGCCGGAACGGAGAATCGTCCGACCGCGTGGGACTCGCCCGACACCGAAAACATGCACTGCCAAGTGTGGCGCGCTGGAAACATCGCCACCGGCAACTCCGACGCCGTATTGTCGTGTTATCGCTTTGATGCCTTTGTATAAGGTTTCAATTTTGGTAAAGGGTGTATTCGCTGGCGCCGTCAGATTGATATTGATCCAGAGTGGCTCACCGCCCATGGCGGCGATATCGCTCAGGACACGGCCGACGGCTTTGTGTCCCACGTCTGCCGGATTGTCCTTTGGTGTGAAGTGTACCTTTTCAATGACTGGATCCGATTTAAGCAGCCAGTCCCAATCCTCAACGCCGGCGGGGCGCACCACGGCGCAGTCGTCACCAGGCCCGACCTGTAAGTCCGAGCGGCCCGGCAAATCATCGCATAATCTAAGCAGCAATTCTCTTTCACCAAAACAGGATAGAGTTGGTAGGCCGGGGGATGAGAGTGATGTAGGTTGCCGGGTCATGTGAAATGTGGCGTCAACGGATTGGGAAATGGTTGCCGGATGATGCCCCGTTCGCTGATGATGCCGGTAATGAGTTCGGCGGGGGTGACATCGAAAGCCGGGGCATAGACCTTGACGCCTTCCGGAGCGGTGGCTACACCGAAGCCACAGGTGATTTCCTCCGCGCCGCGTTCTTCAATTGGTATGGCAGCGCCGTTTGGCGTGTCCGGATCAAACGTGGATGAAGGCGCAAGGACGTAAAATGGCACTTTGTGTGCCCGCGCCAGCAGGGCTACTCCGTAAGTGCCGATCTTGTTGGCGGCATCACCATTGGCGGCGATCCGGTCGGCGCCGACCATGACGGCGTCAATTTTGCCTTCGCGCATGACTTGGGCCGCCATATTATCGCAGATCAGAGTTACATCCACTCCGGCTTGCATCAATTCCCATGCGGTCAAGCGTGCGCCTTGGAGCAGTGGGCGGGTTTCATCGGCATAAACGCGAATGTTTTTTCCCTGTTCGTAGGCAACATAAATCGGCGCCAACGCTGTGCCGTAGCCTGCTGTCGCCAAGCCGCCGGCATTGCAATGGGTCAGCACGGTCTGCCCGTTTTGCAGCAATGACGCGCCATGGCGTCCGATAGCGCGGCACATTTCCAAGTCTTCCGTGTGGATTTTGAGCGCTTCCTCCAAGAGCCGGTCTTTAAAATCTTCCGGGCGGAGACTTGCCGCGGATTGCGCCGTTTGGCGCATACGCGCTAATGCCCAGAATAGGTTGACGGCGGTTGGACGTGACGTGCTCAGGTAATCGGCGGCTTGAGAGACGGTTTTTATCAAGGCGGCGGTATCGGCGTCGCTTTTCTGGACTGACAGAGCTATTCCCATAGCGGCCGCAATGCCGATGGCCGGCGCGCCGCGCACTTGTAATATCTTAATTGCCTGCCATAGCGTTGGTAGATCGCGTATTTCCAGAAAACTGGTAGCGCCGGGCAGACGTGTTTGATCCAGAATGCGGATACATCCGGGCCGACGCTTGCCGGGAGCATCCGGTTGCCATGCGATCGTGGGGATGGGAAGTTTAAGGTTGGGTTTCGTTTTCATCATTCAAAATAACAGCAACAATAAGGTGATATTGACCAGATTAAACAGCGCGTGCAGTATCATGGCCGTCCTGAGCGATCGCGTATAAATATATGCCAGGGAAAGAAAAACCGCCAGCACAAACAGTGGCAAGAGCGCCGAGGTGGGCAGGTGGAACAGGGCGAATGTGGCGGAGACGGTGAGAATTGCGGGAAGCCAGCCACTGGTACGCGCCACCAACGGCAAGATCATGCCCCGGAAGAGCAACTCTTCGAATATCGGCGCAGTTACAACAGCGGCGGTGATCAGCATCAGGCGCACGGCTGGGCTCTCGGTGTTTAATAATACTAAGGCCGTGTCCTGTAAAGTCGGCGTATGGCCGGCTATGCGCAATACCGCGTAGTTCAGGATCCCTGCAACCATAACGAATGGCATGGCTGCCAGATAAAAGATTGCTCCCAACCGCCATGAATGACCTCTCGGCTGTCGGTGCGGCGGACGGCAGACTCGCCGCTGCCGTAACCAGAGTGTCAGGGTAATCCCGCCACCATGAAGCAGCAGCAGACGGATGAATACGCCCCATGCCGGAGGCAGGCGGCAGACGAACGACAGATTGCCGAGAGACAAAGCGATGGCGATGTATGCCGCCACCCAGGATAAATCTGTCCAAGTCCAAACTGCTTTTGGGAATCGGCGTAATCGGTTGCGCCAAATCCACGGTCGGCGCTGGAAATTGCACCATAAACGCCATGCTGCCACTGCCCCGGCCGCTAGCAATGCCGGGAATACTATGAGCACAACGATTGTTTGGGTAAGCGATAAATTAGCCGGATCTTGCACAGGTATCAGAGTTGAAATTAATCATCAGATTTAGCCACAAAGATGCACAAGAAACACAAGAAGAAAAACACAGTGTTTTTTCCTTCTCCGCATCTCTGTGTGAACCTTCACCTCTCTATCAGTGTCCATCCGTGTCCATCCGTGGTTCTTCTGCTCGCACATCCCCGCCTCCGTGTGATACCTCTTTTCTCGCAATCAGACGGCGTCTGGCTCGAAAGTTTCACGGATCACGTAAATCGGTTTGTTTTGCGATTCGTGATATGTGCGTATCTGGATTTCCGACAACAGCCCCATGCTGATAAAATGTATCCCGAAGAACACCAGCATAAATGATGTCATCACCCAGAATGGACGTTTCAGCAGGGTGGCGGCGAAAACGGTCCCGAACAGATTGGCCGAGAGGTTGGCTAACACCATGCCTGCCAAGAGCAAAACACCGGCAGCGCTGAGGAATAATCCGATTTTGCCGAAAATCTGAATGGGGCTTTTGCTATAGCGCAGGAGGAATGTGACTGTGCATAAGTCCAGAATTACACGCGTAGTTCTGGAAATCCCGTATTTGGAGCGTCCCATGCGCCGTGGGTGGTGATTGACCGCCACTTCCGTTACCGAGCCGCCGACCCAGTGAGCCAAGGCAGGGATGAAGCGGTGCATTTCACCATAGAGATGCACATTCTGCATCACGTCCTTGCGATAGGCTTTGAGCGTGCAGCCAAAGTCGTGCAGATTCACACCGGTTAACCGGCTGATCAGGCGGTTGGCTATCATGGAGGGGAGACGCCGGTTAATAAAGGTGTCCTGACGGTTTTTGCGCCAGCCGCTGACGACGTCAAATCCCTTATCCATTTGCTCAAGCAGCAATGGGATGTCATCGGGGTCATTTTGCAGGTCGGCGTCCATGGTGATGATGACCTTCCCGCGGGCATGATGCATTCCCGCTGACATGGCGGCGGTCTGTCCGAAATTGCGGCGGAAGCGGATTAAGCGCAAGCCCGGCAGGTTGGCGGACTCTTTCTTCAGTTTTTCCCAAGTGCTGTCGGTGCTGCCGTCATCCACCATGATAATTTCATAAGATTGTGACAGCTTTGACAGGGCATCGCGCAGCTTGGCGCACAAAGGTGTGACGCATTCTTCCTCGTTAAAAATTGGTACGATAATGGATATGTCTGGCATATATTTCCCTTCTGTCGGCGTCTTTTTTCAGCCAAGATGTCAATGCAGATAGTCTAGATGATTTTGTTAGGGAGTCAAGCCAACAGGACTTTCCTAAAATTGCGGCAGTTGGCAAGTTTGTCGCAGATGCGCGACGCGAAGGATGAAGCTGTATAAACATACTGCGATTCCTTCGCAACAAAGCAGATACGGCAAAATCGCCAACCCCTTTACGGGTTTGAAATTCAGGAAACTTTCTTTCACCAATGGGCGCTGTATCTTTTCTTGTTCTCAACATTTTATGTTATTTCCTGAATTTCAAATGCCGTTTTTAGGTGAGCCTTTTACGGGCATGTCTGGAAGTGGAAAAGTGGTTTTCTGGAATAGCCCCAACCTTTCAGGGCAACGCCAGACCCGAATTGAACCCGCTCGGACTGATCTTTATGGAATGACAGAATTTTTTGGGAAAGTCCAATAAACTGAAAACAGATTTGACGCCAAGTTTGTTGTCCGGTATGATTTTGTCAATGTTAGATACGTTGCTGTGGTGTGTCGCTTGGCCTAAATGGATGATTCTGTCTAAATGATCCCTTCTTTGATTTCATTTCTTTTGGGCATGATTTTTGGATATATGTGGATTTCTGATCCTGTTATGGGGTCCCTCTACATCCTATGTGGCATTCCATTGTTTGGGATAATTATGTTTCTTGTGGGGAAAAAGAATAAGATTTTCCTGCTGATAAAAATTTTCCTGGTGTTGGCGATTACCGTTATTTCATTTGTTGCGGTTTTTATTTTTAGTTGTTGGCATGCTGGCACAGCGATACAGCAGTTTGAATGTGAATATGCCAAGATTAATAACGGTATGGCAAAAAGTGACGTTTTACAAATAATGGGCAAATATGTAGTTAGTGATCGAGATATAAGGGTGATGTTCCGGTCATTGCCCCAAAAAAGCAAAAGACATTTTCGCGTCAAAGATGCTTATGTTGTTCTGGATGATGACGGTAAAGTCGTGCAAAAGACCGATGTTTATGTGCCGGACTGGTAAATTGGTTATTGGTATCCCATAAAAACAGCCAAAGGGAGAAAAGATTAACCGCCAAGTCGTAAAATGAGTCCTTTTTTGATTTCAATTATTTGCGGCATCATTATTGGCAGCATATCCGCTTGCCTATGGGTTAATGATGCTTTGGCGGTTTTTCATTTGGTATGGTTTATTCCAACATTGTTGATAATTCTGTATGTCGCAGGAAAGAGGAATAAGATTTTCTTGATAATGAAGATTTTATTATTGGCGGCGATTGCCATTCTTTCGGCCGTTCTGTTTATTTATCTAAATCTTTGGCGTGGTGATATCGCGATAGCAGAGTTTGAATGTGCATATACCAATGTCCAGCTTGGCATGGCAAAAAGTGACGTTTTACAAATAATGGGCAAATATGTAGTTAGTGATCAAGATAGAAGAGTTGTATTCCGGTCATTGCCAAAGGAGCCTAAGACACATTTTTGTATTAAAGACGCTCATGTTGATCTGGATGATGACGGTAAAGTCGTAGAAAAGATCGGGCTTTATCTGGTGGATTAGTGATTAGGAAATTGAAATTATTCGCGGCAATATCCGCGTAATCGAATCAAGCCACATCTGTAGAAAAACACGCTGATGTCAGACTTATGGGGTAGTGATGAAAAAAACAATGATAATTCATCGTGTTATTCTCGTTATTAACATTGTCATGTTTGTTGTCGTTTTGGTTTTTTGTGTCATTCCATCATTCCGTCACTACCTTGCGAACGCACATAAATCAGCGGAAATAGGAATGAAGCCTTATCTTAAAAGAAAGCCATTTACCCTGCTTGTGGATCAGAACTTTCCCGGCACCTGCTCATTTATTTTGGGCGCTGATGGTATTCCCATTATCTTCAAGTATCAGCCGGAAGGCGATTCCGCTACAGCCAAAATATGTGTTGGCTTAAATGCCGAAGTGGCAATTTCGTTCACCGACTTCAAGAATCCCAGTATCCGTCAGGTCATGCTGATTAATAATGGGACAGTTTATCAGGATGTTGGCGGGGACGGAACATACGATAAGACGTTTTCTCTCTCCGGCAATGCAGCGGCATCTCAGTAGAATCAAGGGCTAGGGTCTGGCCGGACTTGATGGCGGCGAGGTGGTCGGGGGTGAGGTTCGTGGTTTCCATCCTCCCTGATGATCCCGTTCTGCCAATCGTGCGCGGGTCATTCGTTCGCGCAACCCGCCTTGTTCAACAAAATCTTTCTCAAGGCGCTTCAGTTGCTGATCCAGAAGATAATTGGTGACCTTTATAAGGCCGATGATGGCATTCGCCCGAATTGCCGGGTCGGCATGTTCGACGGCTTTGCGAAAAGTGTCGTAATTGGCATCCGGCGTTCGGTTCAGTTCCTGGAGGCGCTTTACGTACGGGTGGTCCTTTGGCCATTCTGTTGCCCCGCGCGTCCTTAAAAAGTCGCGGTAGTCCGTCAAGAGTTCTTCGAAACTTGCCCGCGCCACATTCGTGAGTTTGATTTCAGTCTCTTTTGATGTTCCTGAAGCCATGCTGGCTTCAACGATATTCTGCTTGCCGGACCGTGCCGCCTGCACCATCTGGTCAACCGTGCGGTCGCGCCTATCGAGGAGATCGGCGCAAAACTTGACTGTGGCGTCATAGACGATTTCCGCCTTCTGGAAAGACAAAAGGCTTTTGTAGCCGCCATGAGGTGGTATGAACTGTTTACTCATGCGGCATGGCCCTCCATGAAAGTGACATAAGTGACATCAGGGACATCAGCCTTTGGTCTTTGTTGTCCCTTGGGTCGCTTGAGCGTTTTTAGCCGCAAAGCTCTTGCGGTCTGGTTGCGCCTTACTCACCATAGTCTAATGCCTCCAGATTCTTGCTGATGGCTGCATCCATATTTGATTGGAACCCGCCCGCCCAAATCTGGATCGCTTTGAATGTATCATTCAGACTGCGGATTGTCGAGTCTGCGCTCTGTGTTTCCGCGCTTTCTATGGTTTGATGTCCGCTGAATTAGGATAGGCATTGCATTTTAACTCTGGCTCAGTTATGATGCTTTCATTTGAAAGTACGCCTATGACAGGCTGCTGCGATAGGTGAAATCTTGAAAATTAAGGAGCGCAATGAATTTTGAATTAATAGCAAACACGGTGCGGTGTCTTTCGATTGATGGTGTGCAACAGGCCAATTCCGGCCATCCCGGGCTGCCTATGGGCGCGGCGGATTTTGCAACTGTGCTGTTTATGAAGCACTTGCGCCATTGTCCCACCGACCCGGCTTGGCCGGATCGCGACCGCTTTATCCTTTCTGCCGGCCATGGTTGTATGCTGCTGTACAGCCTGTTGCACCTTTCCGGGTATGATTTGTCGTTGGAGGATTTGAAGCAATTTCGTCAATATGGCAGCCGTACGCCCGGGCACCCTGAACATGGCGTAACCGCCGGTGTTGAAACCAGCACCGGGCCGTTAGGGCAGGGGATTGGCAATGGCGTTGGTATGGCGCTGGCGGAAGCCATGTTGGCGGTGCGTTTTAATCGCGGGGAACGCCGTCCGATAGATCACTATACTTACGTGTTGGCTGGCGACGGTGACATGATGGAAGGCATTTCGCACGAAGTGTTTTCGTTGGCCGGCCATCTCAAGCTGAATAAACTCGTGGTCTATTACGATTTCAACCGGATTACGATCGAAGGCAATACGGATCTGACTTACAGTGACGATGTCCGCAAGCGCTTTGAAGCATATCATTGGAATGTGCTGGAAATTGACGGGCATGATTATGCCGCTATTGACGCCGCTTTGGCTGCCGCCAAGCGCGAGCAGGAACGCCCGACGCTTATTATCGGCCACACAACCATAGGCAAGGGCAGCCCGAATCTGGCTGGCAAGGCCGAATCGCACGGCGCTCCGCTGGGCGTGGAGGAAGTCAAGGCCACTAAGCGCAATCTCGGGTTCCCGGAGGATCAGTCGTTTTATGTGCCGACGGAAGTAACCGCCGCTTTCGCCGCGCGCCGCGTGGAGTGGCAGGCGGAACGTGACCGTTGGCAGCGCGGATATGAAGACTGGCGCGCTGCGGAGCCGGACTTGGCCGCTGCCTGGGACACCGCGCAAGGTCTGGAATTGCCTGCGAATCTGGATAAATTGCTGCCAACCTTTGACCCGAACAAGCCGATAGCTACGCGCAATGCGTCGCATACGGTTTTGCAAAGTCTGGCCAAAGCCGTGCCGTACTTGGTGGGTGGGTCGGCTGACTTGGCCCCGAGCACGCGCACGATTATGGATGGTCAAGGTCATGTCGGAACCCGAGCCTATGCTGGACGCAATTTCCATTTCGGGATCAGGGAGCATGCGATGGGCGCGATTATGAATGGCATGGCGTTGCATGGCGGCTTCCGCGTATATGGCGCAACATTCTTCGTCTTTTCGGATTACTGCCGTCCGGCTATCCGCTTGGCGGCCATCATGCACTTGCCGGTGATTTATGTGTTCACGCATGATAGTTTTTACGTCGGTGAAGATGGTCCGACCCACGAGCCGGTGGAGCATACAGCGGCATTGCGTGTGATGCCGGGGATGACGACTATCCGTCCTGCCGACCCGACGGAAACTGCTGCGGCTTGGGCGGCGGCCTTGAAGAATACCGAAGGCCCAACGGCCATTTTGTTGACCCGTCAGAACGTTCCGGTGCTGGATCGCACGAAATATCCGCCGGCCAAATTGCTCGAACAGGGCGCTTACATCCTCTGGCAGAGCGGGAAGGGACGGCCGCAATTCATCATGATCGCTTCCGGATCGGAAGTTTCGCTGGCGCTTGAGGCAGCGGAAATTCTGGCCGGTGAAGGCGTCAACGTTCGCGTTGTGAGCATGCCTTCCTGGGAGCTCTTCGAGCGTCAGCCGGAAAAACTGCGCCGCAAGGTGCTGCCGCCATCCTGTAAACTGCGCCTGTCCTTGGAGGCTGGCGTTGGGATGGGCTGGGAGAAATATGTCGGTCCTAAAGGACGGATTTTCGGGTTGAATAAATTCGGTGTCTCGGGCCCTTACAAAGTGCTGGCGCGTGAATTCGGCTTTACCGCCGATAACGTAGTCCGCATAGCCCGGGAAATGCTGGGAAAATGAGATAGCATGGCCCGGTTAATCATCAATGGCGGCAAGCCGCTGCAGGGAACATTCCGTCCGGCGGGCAACAAGAATGCCGTCCTGCCGATGTTGGCGGCTTGTCTGTTGACCGATGAGCCATTGGTCTTGCGCAATGTGCCGCTGATAGATGACGTCCTGACAATGTTGCAGATACTGGACGACTTGGGGGTGTCCGTCGTTCGGCGTGGGCATGTTGTGACGCTTTGTGCTGCCGGTGTGCGCAAGTCCGAGTTGGATCGTGATTTGTGTGGGCGAGTGCGTTCTTCGATCCTCTTTGCCGGCCCGCTGCTGGCGCGGCTGGGATCGGTCACGCTTTATCCGCCGGGGGGCGATATTATTGGCCGCCGCCGGTTGGATACGCACTTCCTTGGGCTGCGCGCTCTGGGCGCAAGTATTGATATTGGCAGCGCCTACAAGTTCCGTGCGCGTCGTCTGTGCGGCGCGGAAATCCTGCTGGATGAAGCCAGCGTGACCGCCACGGAAAACATCCTGATGGCGGCAACGCTTGCGCGGGGGCAGACGGTTATTTTCAATGCCGCTTGCGAACCGCATGTTCAGGATTTATGCCGGCTTTTGCAGTCCATGGGCGCAAATATCAGCGGTGTGGGGACGAACTGTCTGACGGTGGACGGCGTGGATGCCATGCACGGCGTCAAACATACAGTCAGTTTCGATCATATCGAAGTCGGTAGTTTTCTGGCTGCTGCCGCTGTGACTGGTGGCGCCTTGAGTGTTGAAGGTGTCGAGCGCGCGGTGATTCAACCTTTAGCGCAGACTTTTAGCAATTTGGGTATGCCGCTGAAATTGCAAGGCGATACGCTTTCGTTACGTGTTGTGCGTCGGCGGCAGATGGCGGCGGAAATCGGCGGTGCCATCATGAAAATTGAAGACGGCCCTTGGCCGGCCTTCCCATCCGATTTAATGAGTGTTGCTATTGTGGCTGCCACTCAGGCCCATGGCACTTGTATGTTTTTTGAGAAAATGTTCGAAAGCCGTTTGTATTTCGTTGATCGTTTGATTGATATGGGGGCACGGATTGTTCAGTGTGATCCCCACCGCGTCGTGGTGATCGGCCCGGCCCGATTGCGCGCCATGCCGCTGGCCAGTCCGGATATCCGCGCCGGGATGGCTATGTTGATTGCCGCTTTGGCCGCATCCGGCACGACGGTTATCAGCAACGCTCAAGTTATTGACCGTGGATATGAGAACATTGCCGGGCGCCTCCGCGCTTTGGGCGCGGAAATCATCCGGCGGGATTGATTATGCCGACTTTTGTCTATACAGCCCGCAATGCCGCCGGCGAGAAAATCTCCGGCAATATTGATGCGCCTGACCGGCGCACCGCCTTGCTTCATATCGAGCGGCAAGGCGCATTGCCGGTGCAGGTTGAAGAAAAAACCGCCGAAGCTCTGCGCAAGGCCACCCAGCCGCGCCGCGGCCTGCATTGGCGGCGTGACCAGCGTCCACGGATGAGCAGCCGTGAAATGCTGACTTTCACCACAGAACTAAGTGATCTTCTGGCTTCCGGTATGAAGCTCGGCAACGCTTTGAATACCCTTTCGCAACGGCGCTCACGCGGTGAGTGCGACACCATCATCCGCGGTTTGCGCGATGATATTGTCCAAGGCTCAAGCCTGTCTGAGGCGCTGGAAAAATATCCGGAGTCTTTCCCGCAATTGTATTCAAGTTTAATCCGCGCCGGGGAAGCCGGCGGCGCTTTGCCGGAAGTCATGCAACGGATTGTAACCTATTACGAGCGCATACAGGAAGTCCGCGGGAAAATATATATGGCTCTGGTTTATCCCGGCATAGTCATGCTGACGGGCATCACCGCCATGATTTTTACTATGGTGTTTGTCATCCCGCGCTTTTCGCTGATCTTTGAAGACTTGGGCAGCACACTGCCACTGCCGACACGCATCCTGATCGGTATCAGCTCCGCTATGATCAGTTATGGCTGGCTGATGATCATCATACTGATTGTAGCGGCCGTCATAGTGCGCCGCTACCTGCGCACACCGTCCGGCCGCCTGTGGTGGCATACTACGCAGATGAAGATCCCACTGGTGCGTGAAATGGTCATGGCCGGCGCTTTTACCAGATTCGCGCAGACGCTTGGCATGTTGATCGGCAATGGCGTCTCAGTTCTGGAAGCCTTGCGCATCAGCGAGCGCACAATCCAAAATGCCGTGCTGGCCCAGGAGATAAAAAACGCCCGCGAGCGGGTGACCGACGGCGCCACTATTTCCGGCCCGCTGGCTGCCGGCAAGGTGTTCCCGCCCATGTTGACGGATATGCTGGCCATCGGCGAGGAAACCGGCGACATGGCCGGCGCTTTGGCTCACATCGCCCGACGTTATGAAAACATGCTCGACCGCAGCGTCAAAATTTTCACCACCTTGTTAGAGCCGATTTTGATTGTTATTATGGCAAGCCTTGTTGGCTTTGTTGCTATCAGTATTCTGTTGGCGGTATTCGATGTCACCAGCGGGCTGAATGTGTAATTTAGGGCAACCGCAGATTGCGCAGATGGGCGCAGGAGGGAGGGGAGGGAACCACGGAATACACGGAATACACGGAAAGGGGAGGCGAAGTCTCACGCAGAGACGTGAAAATAAGCCCCAACGGGGCGCGACATACCCCTGCCGTTGCAGGCAAGCATTCCAGGGCAACGCCCTGGGTTCCCCGAAAGGGCGTGATATACCAGCTCGTGCGGCCTCGCCCGCCATTGCGGGCAAGCACCGCCAGTGCGGCCTCGCACCGCCAGTGCGGCCTCGCACCCTGCCGTCACTGTTGTCCCTGCCGTCCCTGCTGTCCGTAAAAATATTGCATCTTTGTAGCTAAACCGCTGTTGTTCAATCAGTCTTTTTTGTGGCTAAATAAATATTCATCATATAGGATGATACTGAAACAGGAGGATATATTATGTGTGCGTTATTAGCAAATCATACTCAGATTCAAGACCGGCAACGCCGCGGCGGTTTCACTCTGATTGAAGTGCTGTTGGTGGTCATGATTATCGGTGTGCTGGCCGCTGTGGTCATGCCGCGGTTAAGCGGGCGCGGACGGGATGCCCAAGTCACGGCCGCCAAGACCAGCATTGCCAACTTAGGCACGGCGGTCAATCTCTATGAAGTGGATAACGGCAATTTTCCGCCCGGATTGAATGCCTTAGTGACCAAGACTTCGGAAAAGAATTGGAAGGGCCCATATCTTCCCAAGGGTGAACTCCCGAACGATCCCTGGGGAAATCCGTTCATTTACACCCTCAAGGAAGGTGGATACGAAATCAAGTCCTACGGCCCTGACGGCACCGATGGCGGTGGCGATGACATTACCAACTGAACAGCCGAGCCGTTTCCGCCACGCCTATGTCCGCTGTGGATTCACACTGGTGGAGTTGTTGCTGGTGCTGGTGCTGCTGGGTGTCATCATCGGCATTTCCATGCCGTATTTCGTCCATTCCATTCGCGGCAATCGCTTGCGCGTCGCTGGGAGGACGCTTGTAACGGTTTCGCGTTACGCACGCAGCATGGCGGTATTGAAACAGGCGGAAGTGTCCTTAACCTTTGATTTGGATTCCGGCAAAATTGATGTGATCTCAAGTAATGTTACGCTGCCACGCTTCACACGCACACTGGAAGGTGTGACGTTGAAGTCTGTGGCTATTGCCGATGGCGATGCGGCGGATACGGGCATTTGCTCTGTGCCGTATTTCCGGAACGGTATGTGCCGCCCGTTTGTGGTGTTCATGGAGGATCAAAGCGGCGCCGGCCTTAGGATCAAAGTGGATTCGCAGGCGGCGGCGCGAGTGTTTTCGGATTGACTAAGGCGTGGGGGGGAAGATGAACCGCCAAGACGCCAAGGAGGCGCCAAGACGGCGGAGAAGGATCGCCACAAAAATGCAGGCACAAAAAGGAAGAATGAAACCGCAGATGACGCAGATTAACGCAGATTTTGCCGGAGTTACCAGTCTGACCAGAAGGATGATTGCAACGTCCATGTTCGTCCGTGTTTGTCAGTGTCCGTCCGTCTGTCCGTGTGCTAAATCAGCGCCGGTGGCGTCGTCTGCGGCGCGTGATGGATTTACTTTGCTCGAAGCCGTGTTGGCCCTGGCGATCTTGAGCGTCAGTGTGTTTGTATTAGCGGAAACCACGGCGCGTTGTCTGGCCGTCATCCGGGTGTCGCGCAATTATCAGATAGCGCGCACAGTATTTGAGCAAGGCGAGGCCATGTATCCAATCACTGAAACTAACCGCCCGGAAGACGTGGCGGCAGGGCCAAAGGAGATTATCGCCGGTTTTGTATATCAACGCTTTGAAGGCGAAGCGATTAATGAAGACGAACAACTTTTCTCTGTCCTGACGCGCGTCAGTTGGTCAGAGAGCGGCAAGGATTCTGCGGAAGAAGTTTTAAGGCTGTTGTACTTTCCCAAAAAAACCGTGCCTTGATGCCGACTGCGCTTATTATTTAAGCACAATGCGTTCCGGCACCAGAACGGGGTGGGTATCCGGGCGCTTCACCCAGTATTCGCGACCGCTGATAACCATACGCCGGTTCAACAATGCGCGCAATTGCGCTTCGTTGCCGCGGACATGGCAGATAGTATATTCCGTCCCGTCAATATCATGCGCTAAACGGTAGCGGCTGGGCGCGCCGAAAATAAAATTGCGAGGACGTAACACTCCTTCGTATTGCCGCCATACTCCCTGAGGTTTTCCGGGATGAAGCGCCAAATCCGCCGGCGGCTTGATCGTTGCCGGCGCTGTGTATGTGGGCTGCGATGGCGGTCGCCGTATAGGTTCAGGCGCCGGTGTCGGCTCCGGATCCGGCGATGGCGTGGGCGGGACAGAGGCGGATGGCGGAATCGCTGCCGGTGTTTCCGCTGTCGCCTGCGCCAGCGCGCTTTCTGTTTCCACCGTTTGCGTCGGCACTGGCGCCGTTTCCGTTGTGCTGGCGGCAGATGCCGTCTCTACTGCTGCCGCTTCTGCTTTTTCAACCGGGCCGGCTGGCTCGATCTCCAGCATCGCCCTGGCTATCCAGAGCGATGCGCCAGGTGGCGGAGCGATTCTAATCCAGTCGGCATGTGTGCCACGCACAGTGATGGGCTCGCCGTTGGTCAGGTGCCCGACAATATTGAAATTAATGCCGGCGCCGGCGCGCACATTTACCCGGGTGTTGCACTGAATAACGTCGTTCTTAACGTAATCACTGAGCACCCATAAATCGGCATACGATGGTGGAACTACTTCCGCCCATTCGCCATCAATACTTTTAACTGTTAATTTTTCCGGCGCGGAAACTTGAGCCACAACCTCCGCAGACATAGAAGGTTTGGCGCGCAGGTTTACATTTTGGCGTAGAACGGTCAATTGCCGTTCTTCTATGTCGGTCTGTGCTAATGCGGCAGCGCATATCAACCACGCCGACAACAATATGACGGATTGCTTGGCATACATGGGAATACGCCTCGTGACAGCCCACACGTAAGTTGTGCAGGCAGGTTTAATCCTGTGGCTTGGTCTTCGGCAGACCCAGCCCACGATCGCCTTCTTTCCATTTGCCGCGGGCCCGCAGCAAGTCCACACGCTCAAAACGCTTCAGGACATTACGTTTGACGACGATTTTATTGGCTGATTTCAAACTGGCATGTTGTGACATTTTACAGCATCCTTACAGTCTTTATACGAGTACGGCTCGATACGAGCCAAGCCATTGACTAGAGCATATTCTGCCGCTCTGCCGGTAAAAGTCAACTTCAAAACCCAAATAATTGCCGTTACCCTATATCCAGATGCGCGGGAGGAGAACCGCGGATGAGTGTGCCAAGCGAAGCTGGCACATTCATCCGTGGTTCATTCTTTCTGTCTTAGTCTGTAGTTCCTCTTGTTAATCAAAGCGGAGGCGGCTTTGGCAGGCCTTCCAGCTTGCTCAGTGATTTTTCCAAATCGGCATCCGGCAGAGTATAATTGCTTAATTTGCCGTCCAAAAACGCCTCGTAGCCGCTTGTATCCACTATGCCGTGGCCGGACCAGTTCATAAGAATCACGCGTTCGCGTCCTTCTTCCCGGGCATTGTTGGCTTCCCGGATGGCGCCGGCAATAGCATGCGAGGTTTCCGGCGCCGGGATGAATCCTTCCGTGCGCGCCCATAGCATGGCGGCTTCGTAACATTCCAGCTGCGGGATGGCGCAGGCTTCCGCCAGTCCCTCGCGCACGATGTGGCTGACTAACGGCGCCATGCCGTGGTAGCGCAGACCGCCGGCATGGATAGATGCTGGGATGAAAGCGTGACCCAGACTGTACATTGCCAATAGCGGAGTCATCATCGCCACATCACCGGCATCGTAAACAAACCGCCCGCGCGTCAGGGTGGGGCAGGCCGTCGGCTCTACCGCCAGCAGGCGCACGTTGCGTCCGTTAATTTTGTCACAGGCGAACGGGAAGGCGATGCCGGCAAAATTTGAGCCGCCACCGACACAACCGATTACAACATCCGGATAAAGCCCGATTTTTTTGAATTGTTTCTGGGCTTCCAGTCCGATGATGGTTTGGTGCAGAGTCACGTGATTCAGCACGCTGCCCAGCGAATAACGAGTGTCCTTAGAAGTTACGGCGTCTTCAACAGCCTCACTGATGGCAATTGCCAAGCTGCCCGGACAGTCGGGGTCTTCTTTGAGAATGTCCCGTCCGGTTTTGGTGTCGGGGCTGGGACTCGGCACACAATCGGCGCCCCAGATTCGCATCAGCGATTTGCGAAGCGGTTTCTGGTGGAAACTGATGCCAACCATATACACTTTGCATTCCAGCCCAAACATTTGACACGCCATGGCGAGCGCACAGCCCCATTGGCCGGCGCCGGTCTCGGTGGTGATGCGTTTGATACCGAACTCCTTGTTATAATAGGCTTGGGCCACGGCGGTATTCCCTTTATGACTGCCAGCAGGGGAAAGACCTTCATTTTTGTAGAAGATTTTAGCCGGGGTGCCTAACGCTTTTTCCAGATTGACGGCCCGAGAGAGCGGGCTTGGGCGCCAGATGCGCAACTTGTCGAGCACTGGCTCCGGAATATCAATCCAGCGTTTTTGGCTGACTTCCTGCTCTATGATATTCATCGGGAAGACCGGCGCCAAATCGTCAGGCGTGATGGGTGATCCATCTTTTTTCAGCGCCGGCGGCAGCGGATGCGGCAAGTCCGCCTGAATGTTATACCATTGCCGCGGCATTTCCTCTTCGTGTAAGAATACTTTGACGGCATCTTTCATAATTTTACTCCTATTTGTTTTTTTGATACATTTTTCCGCCGTCGTCCCGTCCGGCGTTCCACCATTTGGCGGAACAGAACAGGGCCACGTTTGAGTTCCCGCGAGCCGCGGGTGATTTTACACAAGCTGATTCCCAGACGCTTGGCGATTTCGCGTTGCGGCACACCGTCTGCGAGCATACAAACCAGACGCCACCGCAGGCAGAGGCGTCCGCGTTCGCAGGGCGTCAACAATGCTAGCAGCCAGTCACGCACTTCCTCCGGCCGGCGCATCTCGGCGAGCACTGCGGCGATTTCACTTAAGTCATCCTTCTTCAAGATTGTGTTCCTCCGTGCTACTACATGTAGAAACACGGAAATTCTAGCACTCGCCGTTTGAAATGCAACTTTTTTTTAAAAATTTTTTTAGTTGCCACTAAAATGCACTAGAAAACGCGCAGATAGTTCAACAGGTTTTTAACCACAAAGAGGCATAAAACAAGGCTGACTCAGCAACAGAGATTCAGCCACAAAGATGCACAAGATTCACAAGATTTTCAGAGCACGAACGCATGTCGCGCTGACCGGCATCTGCCGGTCTGGCGGATCGGCTGACACCCTGATGCGCAAATAAATTCGCGTATCCAAGTGTCCGCCGATCCATGTCCGCATAGCGGACAGCGCGGCATGCCATTCCAACAAATTTTTTTCCTACCGCTTTTCCTTTTTGTGCCTTGTGTGCATCTTTGTGGCTAATTTCTTTCAGGGCTGGCGATGCGGAAAGCAATCACTCGTGGCGCAGAGCGGTGATTGGATCGAGATTAGCGGCGCGGCGTGCAGGATAGATGCCGAATATCAGACCGATGCCCAGACTGATGCCGATGGATAAGACTATGCCATAAGTCGGCACTATGGTCGGCATGCCGGAGACCTTGCTGATGAACCATGGAATGGCTACACCCAGCGCAATGCCGCCCAATCCGCCGATCATTGACAGCACCATTGTTTCGATTAGAAATTGTCCAACGATGTGGCGGCGCTTGGCGCCAATGGCGCGTCGGATACCTATTTCGCGTGTGCGTTCAGTGACCGAAGCCAGCATGATGTTCATAATGCCAATGCCGCCGACCAGCAGGCTGATCCCGGCGATGGAACCTAAAACGATGTTGAATGTGCGCTTAGTGTTTTCCGCCTGGCGCAAGAGCGCCAGCGGCACATTAACTTTATAATCTTCCTTGCGGTGAAATGTCCGCAACATTGTCTCTACGGCGGCGGCGGTTTTCTCCACCTCATCAATTGAATGTGTTTCCACCAGGATCATGTGCAGTTCCACCATCTCGCGTTCATGCGTTCCAGCGGTGATCCGGATCGAAATATCGCCGAATTGCGCCAGCGCGACGTTCAGCGGAATGTAGGCGTCGGTCTCCTGGTCGGGTGTTTGCACGCCGCCACCTGCTTCTTCATTGCGTATGATGCCGACAACCCGGTACAACTCTCCGCCGATGTTGACCGATTGGCCGATGGCGTGTCGGGTGGCCAATAAACGCCGTGCGCCGTGTTCGGTCAGGACGCAGACCGGCGACCATGTTTGCATGTCTGCGGATGTCAATACGCGGCCGGCCAGCAGCGGCCGGTTTACCAATTCAAACCAGTCAGGCGTGGTGCCCATCAGGCGTATTTCCAAAGAGCGCTCGCCCATGCGGCCTTCACGTCGAATTTGTTTAATCGGGACAGTGCGGCGGACGCCGGGAATGGTTTCACGGATGCGGACTTCGTCTTCATGCAATAATCCGTAAATGTTCATGAAGGTGCGCTGCGATGTGGTTTGCTCATCGGTGGCCGGCTTGACGGAAGTCAGGATGATATTATTGCTGCCGAGCTTGCGAATCTGCCGCATGGCTTCCTGTCCTGCGCCTTCGCCTACGGCCAGCATGGCAATGACGCTGCCGACACCGAACACCACGCCTAAAACGGTCAAGCCGGAGCGCAATTTATGCAGCATCAGGGTCTTGATTCCCAACCGGATATGGCGAATGATACGGTATTGGCGCATAGTCAAGATTCAATCCGGTCAATTACACCGTCGCGCATGTGCATACGGTTGGCGGCATAGGCGGCCACTTCCGATTCATGTGTTACCATGATTATAGTTTTGCCGCTTTGATAAAGGTGCGTCAGAAAATTCATGATCTGTTGTCCGGTGGCGGTATCAAGATTGCCCGTTGGCTCATCGGCCAGCAGTACGGGCGGATCGTTGGCCAGCGCCCGCGCGATGGCTACACGTTGCTGCTGGCCGCCAGATAATTCTGCGGGACGATGATGAAGACGGTTTCCCAGCCCGACTTTATCCGCCAAGTCGGCGGCGCGTTCGGCGGAGCGGGCAGCGTCCCAGCCCAAGTAAAACAACGGCAGCTCAATGTTTTCGCGGACGGTCAGCTGCGGGATCAAATTGAAACTTTGGAAGATGAAGCCCAATTCTCGCAGACGAATTTCACTTAAGGCGTCGTCGTTGAGGGAACTGACATCGTGACCGTTGAGGATGTATGTCCCGGAGGTGGGACGGTCCAGGCAGCCGAGCAGATTCAACATAGTGCTCTTTCCGGAACCGCTGGGGCCCATGATGGCCCAGAATTCATTCCGTCGGATTTGCAAATCCACTCCGGCTAATGCATGTACTCCGCTGTT
The DNA here is from genome assembly GCA_050944835.1 of Kiritimatiellia bacterium. Classification (GTDB taxonomy): domain Bacteria; phylum Verrucomicrobiota; class Kiritimatiellia; order JAAZAB01; family JAAZAB01; genus JAXGPF01. The sequence goes on along the minus strand of JBMNRV010000014.1, from coordinate 23,378 downwards.
GCCGATAGTGTATTGTTTTTCGACTTGTCTAAGCTCAATCAGCCATGCCGGAGGCGGCTGGGGCGGAATGTTCATTGGGTGGCCTCCTTATTTTGCCCGCCGTTGGATTCTGTCTGTGCTTGCTGCGGTTTACCGGTTTTACGCGCAGGGGCGCTGGCGTCGGCTGCCGGTGAAGCGCTGTTTTGCGATTCCGAAGGGAATGCACCGGTGTCTGTTTCCGATTCGTCTTGTGCCGCGGAATCGGCAAGCGGCGGGTTCAAGAGGACAAGTTCACCTTCTTGCAGCCCATCCAGAATATGTACCACACGGTTATTATCGAGGCCGATGGTGACTGGTCGCATTTCCGGTTCGCGGGAGCTGGGGAGGTAAACAACAGTTTGGCCTTCAACACGCGTGACGGCTTGCAGGGGAATGAAAAGGGCATCCTGGTAACGGTTCAGGATGATTTCGGCCCGACAGCTCATACCCGGCCGCAGTTGGGCTGCATTACCCTCAATCTTGACGGTGGTGTTGTAAACTTTAAGGTTGGGATTCAGCCAGGCGCTCTGGGAGTCCGGCAGGAAGGCAATATGGCTGACTTGGCCGGTGAACATGGCTCCTGGCAGGGCGTCCGCCGTAATCCGGACCGGCAGGCCGACTTTAATTTTACGCAAAGCCGCCTCCTGGATTTTGATTTCCGCGATCATGGCGTTGTCCGTCGGCAGGTGGATCAAGTCCTGACGTTCGCGTACCTGTTGGCCTTCCTGGAGCGGTTCAGTGATACGCCAGCGACCGCCCGCACTGCTTGTGGCATAAACCGCCATGCCATCTACGGGCGCGGTAAGCCGGCATTTTTCGATCAGTTTTTCGATCTTTTCCAGTTCCGCCTGCTGGCGTTTATATTCCGATTCGCGGGTTTTCAATTCGGTTTCGGCCTGGATCAGGTCAGCGGCGGTTTTGATGCGGGTGCGCTCCAGCGCTTGGGCGGTCTGCTCCACATCACTGGTCAGCTGATCAAGACTGCGTTGGTGCGTGTAATGTTTGAGCAGCTGCAGGGCCGATTCCGCCAGCGCAAGATTGATTTCTGCGCGTTTGGCGGCCAGGTCATCCGCCTGCAGTTCCGTGCGGGTGAGGTACCCTTCTTCGGCCAGGCGTTCGGACCATTCGAATTTGTCCCGGGCGCGCTGGAGCTCTTCGCGGGCGAGGTTGATGTCTGACTCGGATTTTTGTAATTCACGCGGGTATTCGCCCTCGCGGTATTTCACCAAATCCTGCTCGGCAAACCGGTGGTCCAGTTCGGCCTTGGCGATGCTGCTCTCGTTCTGATTGCGCACGACTTCCAGATTTTCGCGGGCGCGGATGTAGGCCGCCTCAGCATTCATAACTATGATTTGCTGCTTAGTGCGGTTATCGTCAAGCTGACTGGAGTCAAGCTCTACGAGCAGATCGCCTTTTTTCACGTGTGTGCCTTCGGGAATCAGGAAAATGATGGTCGTATTGCCTGGCACTTCGTTTTTTACTATGGCGTTGCGGCTGTTCTGGATGGAGCCGGATTCGACAAGGGAAATAGTGAGCGGCCCACGCTGGACGTCAGTGACGGGGTAATCTTGCGCGTCAGACCGACGCGCATTCCAGATGGCATAAAACATCACTGCCGCAATTACAACGACTGCTGCCGCAATTGCGCGCCGACGCCCGGCGAATATATGTAAAATTTTATTCATCATCATCCTCATCCATTACCGGCTGGTGGCCGTCTGGTATATATTCTTCCCAGTGGCCGTCGGCGTTTACAACAAGCACTCCCATGTCACGTTGCAGCTTGATTTCCGCGGCGCGGTAATTGACTATGGCCGCCGTGAGCGAATTCCGGGCTGACACCAGCGCTTCCTGGGCATCCAAAATGTCGCGCACTTGGGCCCGGCCGGCTTCCAGAAACAATTCCGTGCTATCCACCCGCCGCTCAGCCACTGACAGCGCTCGCTTTTGAATCCGGTAGCTCTCGCGGGCCTGCAGCATTTCGCGCAGTGAATTACGCACCTCTAACTTTATCTGATCTTCCAAATTCTGGGTGTCGCGCACAGCCCGCTCCAGGGCGATCAGACTGTTACGCCAGGCATTGCGCTCTGTTGTGCGCTCCAGCGGCAAGTCCAAGTTTAGCCCGGCGGAATAAACGCCTTCGTCGAATCGTAGGCGGGCATCCGGCATATCAGCCGATGTGAGACTCCGGCTTTCGCCGATGGCGCCGCTGCCATTGATCGTCAATCCCATGCGCAGGGCATCGGCGGCGACTACGGCGTGCCGCTGCGCGTCGTAAACCCGCCCCAGCGCCGTGCGCATATCCAGCCGATGCTCCAAAGCGATTTGGATGGCGTGTCTGGTGTCCAGCTCCAACGGCCCGCGTGTGGTGTCGGCATCACTGTCCGGCGCGTCGGCTTCTTTATTCCTGTTCTGCTCCTCAGAGACGAGCCCGGTCATCCGGGCCAGCTGCTGCAATTCATCACGGTCCAGCTCAATCTCCGCATCCACCGGCAGGCCCAGAGTGATCTTGAAATTGTCGAGCCGTCCCGCATAAGCTTGGCGGGCGGTGGTCAGCCGGTCGTGTGCGCGGAGTTCATCTTGTACGGACTGATCCACCTGAATCTGTGGTAGGCGCCCGGCATCGGCCAGACGTTGCGCCCGCTCGCTAGCGGCGGCCAGGCGGCGGTAATTATCTTCAGCATTATCTACTTGGTCCAGTTGTTGGATGACTGACATGTATTCTGTGGCCACGCGTGCGCTTAGGGTCTGCTTATAGCGCTCGAAATTAAACAGGGCGTAAACCAGATTCTGCTCGGCTTGGGTCAGGGGTTCGGCGACAATATGACGCCCGGCGCCGCGCAGCAGGGGAATGGTGATGGTGGCGTCTGCCATCATACCCAGCGAGGATGAGCGGTCCAGTGTCAGTAACTTAACTAAATCCACCGCGAAATGCGTGGTCAGGAGTGTGCCGTATTTCAGGCGCCGCTTCCAGGAAAGGCTGCCTTTATTAGCGATCCCACGGATATTATCCTCGCCTCGGTAATTAGCCTCGAATTCGGAGCCGACCTCTCCAGCCAGCAAGCTGCGGAACTGATTGGCTTCCAAGTCCAGCGCCAGGGCCTCCCGGAAAACGTCTTCCTTCCGGGTTTGATAATCCCGGTTATTGCGCGCGGCAATCTGCAAGGCGTCAGTCAGGGAGAGGGAAGTAATATTCGGCATTGCGGCGGGCGAATTCGTGTTTTCCGGCGCGCCGGTATCCGGCCAATGGGGAATAGGAGGCAAATGATCCGAACCCAGCGCGGCGGGGCCGGCATGCGGCAAGTCCTGATTCAGAAGCAGCTTGCGCCGCAAAGTATCAGCGGCTGGCTCAATGGTGAACGGTTCAGTCTTTTGCAGAACTTTCTGTTGCGATCGCTCAACTATCCCGTAGGCCGTCTGGTCTGCCTGCTGCCGGTAAGCGGCGGGCGAGCGACAGCCGGCCTGCGCAAAGAGCAGCGCTCCCGTAACCAACATTCCGGCGGTCAAGGGAACCCTTTCAAACAACAGGGTTGTATGGAATAATTTCACAGTGATTTTTTACCACAAAAAAGACTGGTTAAATACAGGCTATGCTATATCATAAATCTCGTCTATATATACCTTTTGCCTTGTGATGAAGTCAATCACAACAGTATTTTGACCAAATTTTTTGGCGGCTTAAAAGGAGATAACCAAATGAAAGTTGAGACTATCACGGATTTTTTGGATCGGACCCTGAAAGTCGGGGAATGGCAGGACGCTTCGCATAACGGCTTGCAGGTGGCCGGCAACCGGCCGGTGCGCCGGATTTGTTGCGGGGTGGATGCCAGCATGGAGTTTTTTGAAGCGGCGGAACGCCGCCGGGCTGATATGCTGATCTGCCATCACGGTATCAGTTGGGGCGATTCCATGAAATACATTACCGGCTTAAATTACAATCGGGTGAAGTTTTTGCTCGATAGAGGTATGGCGTTGTATGCCTGTCATCTGCCCTTGGATGCCCACCCGCGCTATGGCAATAATGCCGTTATTTGCCGGGAACTGGGTTTGCAGCGGCTGCGCAAGTTTGGATGGTATCGCGGCGCGCAGATCGGATTCGCGGGGAGCTTGCCCAAGTCTGTGCCTTATGCGAATTTCAAAAAAACAGTTAGCCGGATTTTACGTTCGGAGCTGCGCACAATGGATTTCGGGCCGCGTATGGTTCGCACCGTGGCGGTTGTCTCCGGTGGCGCGGCGATGGAGGTGGAGGAGGCCGGACGCGACAAAGTGGATGTGTTCATTACCGGCGAGCCGGTGTTGGCGGCCTGGCACATGGCGCGTGAATATGGCGTGAATGCGATTTTCGGCGGACATTACGCCACGGAAACATTCGGCGTGCGCGCGCTGGCGGAATTACTGTCACGGCGCTTTAAAATCAAGGCGGAATTTATTGATCTGGGTATCCCGTATTGATGCGCTTGACGCGCTATCTGCCGTATTATAACATCCGCCTAAAGAAAGGTTGCGGGTGGTGGTGAATAGCCACAAAGAAGCACAAGAAGCACAAGGAGGACAGAGGAATTGAACCGCCAAGGCGCCAATAACGCCAAGAAAGAATGAAACCGCAGATGACGCAGATGGGCGCAGATTAGGAAGAACCACGGATGAACACGGATAAACACTGATGGAGAATGAAATTTTGGGAAGGAGATTGGCGCACTAAAAATGCACACAAGGCACAAAATTCATGCTGCGCTGACCGGCAGATGCCGGTCTAGCGGATCGGTTGACACCCTGATACGCGAATTTATTCGCTTATCCGGGTGTCCAGCGATCCATGTCCGCACAGCGGACAGCGCAGCCTTGCCATTCCAACAAACTATCTCGTTTGCTGTGCGTTTCTTCTTGTGCTTCTTGTGCATCTTTGTGGCTAGATATCTGTTGCTGAGTCAGTCTTGTTTTATGCCTTTTTGAGGCTAAAAATCTGTTGAACAAATAATCATCAAGGAAAAACAACCATGCATATACCGGATTCAATGCTTCAGGGAACTATTTGTCCAGTTACGGCGTCTTTCAGCTTGATTGGAATAGTTTTGGCTGTTTGGCGCAGTCTCCGCTCGCCGGATCAGCCGTCGCCCGCCCGCTTCGGCGCGGTGGCTGCCATGATTTTCGCCTGTCAAATGCTTAACTTCCCCGTGATGCATGGCACTTCCGGGCATTTGCTGGGAGGGGTAGTTGCCGCAAGTTTGCTGGGGATTCCTTCCGGCATCTTAGCTATGGCCTTGGTGGTGGCGGTGCAAAGTCTGGTGTTTTCCGATGGTGGCATCATCGTGTTGGGTGCAAATATATTTAACATGGCATTAATTGGCGCCGGCGTCGGTGGATGGATATACCATAAGTTGCTAGCTAGAACCAAGACTGCTAATGGACGTCATTTTGCCGCCATGTCGGCCGCCTGGGTTTCCGTGATGCTGGCTGCGACGGCGGTCAGTCTGGAACTGGCGTTGGACGGGCAAGTGGCTTTGATGAAAGTGCTGCCGGCTATGTTAGGCGCACATGCCTTGATTGGCGTAGGTGAAGCGATCATCACCGCCGCGTTTTGCGCTGCTTTCGCATCAATTCCGGCGCCGGGCGGCGTGCGGCGTCCGGCGCTGGCCCCGCTGGTGGCGGCTGTAGTAATGGCGCTGTTGCTCAGTCCCTTGGCTTCAAGTTGGCCGGATGGCCTGGAATGGGTAGCGGCCAAATATGAGTTTTTGCATGAATCTGCTCCGGCCTTTACCGGGTTGCTGCCGGATTATATTTTGCCGGGCATCCGTAACGCCTGGTCGGCAGGCGGTCTGGCCGGTTTGTTGGGAGTGGTGGTGACATTTGCAGTTGGGTGGGGTGCGCGCCGCATCCTGGCCGTGCGTGCCGCGCCTGTGGCCTGAATTAGCCACAAAGAGGCACAAAGGGATAGGATTGAACCGCCAAGACGCCAAGAAAACCAAGAAAGAAACAAACGAAGAATGTAACCGCAGATGACGCAGATGGGTGCAGAGGGGCGGGAACCACGGAATACACGGAATACACGGAAAGGGGAGGCGAAGAAAACCGCAGATGGGCGCAGAGGGGGAGGGGCGTGTGACATACCAGCTCGTGCGGTCTCGCCCGCCATTGCGGGCAAGCACCGCCAGTGCGGCCTCGCACCTGCCGTCCCTGTTGTCCCTGCTGTCCCTTTTGTGTTCATCCGTGGTTCATTTCCTTCTTCTGCTTCTTGGCTTCTTGGCGGTTCAATTTAATCCATGTTCTACTGTTCATCCGTGGTTCTCCTGCCTTTTTGTGGCTAAATCGCTGGCCGGATGTAATCAGGTGATGATTACGGCAGTCAGGTTGTCCGATGCGAAATGCGGGTTCAGCGCGCCGGTTTCCGGGTCAACCAGTTTCTTCAGGTAGTCTTCCAATTCCCGCTCGTATTCTGCTTCCCGCTCGAAATCCGACATCCATTGTCGGGCTGACATCAGGCTTTGCCCGCCCGACTCAGCCTCGCGTGCATCGGCATATCGGTTGATGATTTCCGGCTCCAGAAACCGGCGCAACACATTGGTTAACTCGATATTCCGCAGGATGCTTTTCGGGAGGAAAATCTCCAGATTTCGCACTAAGGTGTTCTTAAAATCCATCAAAGCGTTTTCATTTAAATCCGCATAGGCGGTTATTTGACGTCCGCGCAACAACTCCAGTCCCAGCAGGCCGGTGCTAAAGATGTCGGATTGTATAAATCCCGGCTCGCGCCGGTGGACTTCCGGCGCCATATAAAGAGGGCTGCCCAGCAGAATATTGACCTTTTCGCCGATTCTGGCGGCGCGGCCGAAATCCACCAGCTTAACTGTGCCTTCTACGTCAATCATGATGTTGGTTGGCTTGATGTCACCGTGGATGAATCCGTTTTCATGGAGCACGCTCAACCCGCGCAGCACGTTGCGCATGATATATAGGACTGCGCCTGGCTGTAAGCTGATTCGGTCTTCTTCCACATGGAACAATACATGGGAAAAACGCGCCCATTCCTTGGTTGTGCTCCGTTGGCGTGCCAATTCAAATTGTTTTGGGTCCAGCAGAAAATCCAAATCCACTCCGTCAATCGCCTGCATCTGCATGTAGCCGATACCGTTACATTCCTCGTAAAAATCGCGCGAGACCAAGTTGCTGTTATTGATTGGCTGCAGTAAGGAAACCTGTTTGGCGATGCGGCCCATGTCGGTCCAGTACCGCGAGGCATTGGAATAGATGCTGGGATCGAACAGTTTAATCGCGTGATGGGTCAGGCAGCCGCGGGCGCCATGCCGGATGCCGAGAAAAACCACACCCTGCCGTCCATGCCCCAATTCCTTGATAAATTGATAGGCGATTGGGTAGGGGATGCTGCGGTTATGCAGGATAGCGCGATAATTGGCGATTAACTCTTCAAATTCTGGGTCAATCGGCTGTTTCTCAGCACGCGCAGCAGAGGTTACCCTGGTGGCGCGCGTGGCCTGATCCATCACCATGGTTTCCTGTTGCTCAAGCTGCAGTGTAGCGGTATTAGACATGAGGGGAATAATATGGAAAGACGCCGTCTTGGCAAGCAGTTTCGGCGGAACCGCGTGTTTGCGGAGGGATAACCACGGATTAACACGGATAAACACGGATGGACACTGATGAACAGGGAAAGATAAACCGCCAAGGCGCCAAGAAAACTAGGAAAGAAACAGACGAAGAATGAAACCGCAGATGGACGCAGGGGGGAGGGAACCACGGAACACACGGAATACACGGAAAGGGGAGGAGAGGTTTCACGGAGAAGAGAACCACGGATTAACACGGATAAACACGGATGGACACTGATGAACAGAGAAAGATAAACCGCCAAGGTGGCAGAGTAAGAGATTAGCCAAAAAAATGACACAAGGGACAGGAAGGAATTTAGCCACAAAAAAGCACAGGAAGCACAAGATTTTCAGATTATTAACGCATGCCGCGCTGACCGGCAGATGCCGGTCTGGCGGATCGGTTGATACCCTGACAGGCGAATTAATTCGCATATCCGGGTGTCCGCCGATCCATGTCCGCGTAGCGGACAGCGCGGCCTGCCATCTGGATCATTTGGTGTCTCCGATAAAATCTGCGTTAATCGGCGTCAATCTGCGGTTCCTATCTCTTCTCTGTGTCTCCGCGTCTCCGTGTCGCCAGTGCGGCTCGCACCTCCGTGTGAGACTTCTGTCATCCTGTTTCGTCCACCCTTGGAGTTCTTGGCTTCTTGGCGGTTCAATTCCTCTGTCGCTCCTTGTGCTTCTTGTGCCTCTTTGTGGCCAATTATCCGGGATCTGTGTCAATCTGCGGTTTCATTCTCTGTCTCAATTCTTGTATATCCGTGTCCATCAGTGTTCATCCGTGGTTCATCCCCTTATCCAGTGATGCCATTTTTAGTTCAAACCCTCATAGCGATCCAGCCGACCAGGATCAACAGTGAAATTATGGTCACGGGCACACCGATCCGGGCATGCTCCCCGAAACTGATCTTGACTCCATACAACCCGGCCTGTTCGATGGTTATCAGATTGGCAATACTGCCGATGGTGACCAGATTACCGGCATACGTGCTGGCCAGCGCCATGATGTACCAGGCAGCGGTGTTTTCCGGTTGCAGGAATTGCACCAGCAGCATCACTGCCGGCACATTACTGACGATATTACTCAAAACGGCAGTCAAGCCGGTAAGCAGGTAAGGGTTCTGCGGGTTGATGCCCCGGTCGGCGATAGCTTGCACCAACGCCATCGGCAGGCCCGTCCGCGCCAGCACACCTGTGACGATGAACAAGCCGCAGAACAATGTGATCAGGTGCCAGTCCACCAGCGCCAGCATTTCGCGTGTATGCATGCGGCGGCTACACAGCAGCAAGCCGGCTGCCGTCAGGGCTGTCAGTTCCCGTGGGATGGGAGTGAAAAACAGCACGATCAGGGTTGTGGAGATGATCAACGCCTTACGGTTTTGATGCGCATCAAAAGGCTGCCAATCGGTGTTGGCAGATAGTGCAGCGGCCGCTGTCCCGGCGCGGCGCAGCCGGCCGCGGTAAGCCAGCCAAATCCATCCATAAGCCGCCAGCAGCGACAGACATGAGGGCGGGCCGCACCAGACGAGGAACGCGCCGAAGTCCAATTGACCGGTCTGACCCAGCAGCATATTTTGTGGATTGCCGATGATCGTCGCAGCCGAGCCGATGTTGCTGGCGACGGCCAGCCCTAGTAGGTATGGCACGGGATTCAATCCGGATTGCAGCAGGAGCACAGTTAATACCGGTGTCAAGGCCAGACAGATCACGTCATTCACCAGAATAGCGGAAAGCAGGGCGGTGCTGACCATGACCAGTAGCAGAAAGCCGGATGGGCTCCCCATGAACCGGCGTAATGAGATTGCCAATCGGGTATAGCTGCCGGCGAGGCGGAATTGCGCGGAGAGCACCATGAGCGCGTAGAGTAGAATTATGGTGCCGGCATCCACCATCCCCAGCGCCGCCGGTATGGTGACGCAGCCGGCCGCCGCCATGGCGATAGCGCCCAGCAGCGCCACGCCCGTGCGATCCAACGCCAAGCCGGGAATACCGCCCAGCGCCACGCCGGTGTAGGTTGTCAGAAAAATCAGCAGCGCCACCGGATGCGCGGTGATAATTTGCCATATGGTTTCCATAGTCAGGCAGTGTAATCCGGCGCCAGCGGCAATTCAATGCAATTTGTGCTGGAAGGAATCAGCCACAAAGATGCACAAAGGGATAGGATTGAACCGCCAAGACGCCAAGAAAACCAAGAAAGAAACAGACGAAGAAAGAACCGCAGATGACGCAGATGGGCGCAGATGGAGAGGGAACCACGGAATACACGGAATACACGGAAAGGGGATGAGAGGTCTCACGGAGAAGAGAACCACGGATTAACACGGATAAACACGGATGACAGGGGAGAAGCTCACACGGAGGCACATAGAACACGGAGAGGAAATTTTGGGAAATACATTAGCCCCGAAGGGGCGCGACATAGGCGGAAAGAACCGCAGATGACGCAGATGGACGCAGATGGGCGCAGAGGAGAGGGAACCACGGAATACACGGAAGGTCTCACGGAGAGACGTGAAAATAAGCCCCGAAGGGGCGCGACATACCCAGTCCAGGGCAACGCCCTGGGTACAGAACACCTCCCCAATATTAGCCCCGAAGGGGCGTGACATAGGCGGAAAGAACCGCAGATGACGCAGATGGGCGCAGAGGAGAGAGAACCACGGAATACACGGAATACACGGAAAGGGGAGGCGAAGAAAACCACAGATGGGCACAGATGGTTAAGGGGCGTGTGACATACCAGCTCGTGCGGCCTCGCCCGCCATTGCGGGCAAGCACCGCCAGTGCGGCCCCGCACCTGTCGTCCCTGTTGTCCCTGCTGTCCCTGTTGTCCCTTCCGCCCATAAAATCAGCCCTGCAACGTGTTTGCTAACGACGTCGCCGGACGTCGTTAGCCTTGTATAAAAAGCCTTTTGCGGTAGTTTGGTATCCAGTTGCGGAGAGAACGTTGAAACCACGCAAAACAAAGTAGGATTGAGAGTCTATGTTAGTTCATGTTCGTCTGTGTTTGTCCGTGCGAATGAATCAACCGTTTTTTTACCGTTTTTTTACCTTGTGATTTTTTTATTCTGAGATAACATTATGCAACGATCATCGTTTGTGGCGTCGGAACAAACCGACATGCATAAATTGCTTTGACGCAAAAAGAACAGGAGCCATCTTGAATACAAATATATGGCAGCGCAAATTAGTAGCTTTTCTGCACGATCCGCCCACTAAGCCGCTTGATCTTGCCGAAAAACTTCCCCATGAATCCACACGCGAGATGTTTTTGCGTGCGGCCGGGTTCGACCCGGAAACTGCTAAAACATTACTACCGAAAAATTTCGATTGGACTGCCGCCGCCGCTGATCGCTTCCCTTTCCCGAATTGGCAGGCATTTCAGCGAGCCGGTTGCGCGACCTCTGAATTCCGCGGCGATAAGGATACGCCGTTCCGTCATCCTCTGGGCGGATCGGACTACATATTCACCAGACCATTTACTGCGGCCTTAGCCGCCGATCACTTCCAAACGATCCAAAAGGGCATACTTGCGGCATTGCAGCAGATGCCGGCTTGTGATCGCGATATGGCGAATTATTTTCTGCATTGGCGGCAGTGGCCCTTAAACAGCGCTTTCAAAGACCCGCGCACTTATTTCTTGCCGGCGGATACCCGCATCCCAGATCATAACATCTGGTTCCATAACTCCATTGCCGCCGCTCTGACTGCTTGTATGGACGACGCCGGCAAAATCAATGCCGCCTTCCTGCTGTTTCAACTTGGGCCAGTGCAGGAATTTATCGCCCAGGCGCGCAGTACGCGCGACCTCTGGAGTGGCAGTTACTTGCTTTCATGGCTGGCCGCTCATGCCATTAAGGCCGTTACCGATGAGATCGGCCCCGATTGTGTAATTTTCCCATCACTGCGCGGGCAACCGATTTTTGACCTGATGCAACGTGACTGGCTGTATGCTAAGGCCTTTTTCGATAATGGCGATGGAACAGAATCATCGCTTTGGGAGCGTATGAAAAAGCATGAAAAAGACATGCTTACACCAAACCTGCCCAACAGGTTTTTTGCCATCGTTCCTGCCGAGAAGGCAAAAACATTGGCGGAAGCCACTGTTATTGCCGTACACAAAGAATTGGAGCGTATCGCCGCAGCTTCTTGGGATTGGTTCGCTGAGCAGGGATGTCCGCTGGAGGATGCCTGGCGAGCTCGATTCGATACCCAAATCAAGGAGTTCCCACAGATTACATGGCAAGTCTATCCTTGGCCCGAAGCTGAAGTCTCCAATCTGGTGGCCGAATTTAAACAGCTTGACGCCAATGCCGGCGCGCAATTGGAGAAGTTGCATACTCTCGCCACCAAAGACATACCCGAGGCCGACCGCGATGAGCGTTATTTCATCAACAAAGACCCCAGCTCTGGGCAACTCAACAATCGCGGATTCGCATGGCCTTATTTTTACGCGTTGACTGACCGCATGTTCGCCGCGCGGCGTAACACGCGTAATTTCAATCAGACCGCCTTAGATGATAAATCATTGTCTGGCGCCACTAAAGATGCCTGGTCTGGCAAAGAGGAGAGCATCGGTTCCGAGGAATGGTGGAAAAACCTGGCGCAAACCGAAAATCAAGACATCCAGCGTATTTTCAAGCCGGATGACAAATCTGAAGCCAAAGTCATCAAACTTGGCGCGATTAATTTGGTTAAAAAAGTTTGGCACACGGCATATTTGGGTCATCCCAAACAACAATGGAATCTGATAGTTGAGAAGGCAGTGGTTTTCAAATCCATTCCGGACATCGCCGCTCCTAAAAAATATTTTGCCATCTTGGCTTTGGATGGCGACGAAATGGGGAAATGGATCAGCGGCGCAAAAATGCCGGAGCTTCAGCGCCAAATATCCAATGCGACCAGCGAATATTTCCGTGTTCAGAAGGCTCCGAAGAATATCTCCTTGGACGGTATCCAACGCCCATTATCGCCCGCTTACCATGCCCAATTCAGCGAGGCATTGTCAAATTTTGCGTTGTATCTGGCGCGTCCAATCGTGGAGGCATTCGGCGGACAATTAATCTATGCCGGCGGTGATGATGTGCTGGCTATGCTGCCTGCCGACAGGGTATTTGATTGCGCAGAGGTATTGCGCGCCGCTTTCCGGGGCGATCCGAGCATTGCGAATCTTACTGATAAAGGCAAACAATTATTCAAGGCGCATGGCACATCAGGCGGGTTTGTCGAATTGGTTAATCCAAAGGCTGGCCAGCCCTCATGGCCGCTCATTGTGCCCGGCCCCAATGCCGATGTGTCTGTCGGCATTGCCATCGGCCATATCAAGGCGCCCTTGCAAGGCTTGGTGCGTGCTGCGCAGGCGGCTGAAAAGCGCGCTAAAAAGAACTATGGCCGCAAGGCATTTGCCGTTTCGCTGTTCAAACGTTCCGGCGAAATACTGGAGTGGGGCGCGAATTGGAATAGTGGCGCATTGAAAATATACCACGATTTCATCAAACTCTCAAACGCCGAGCCAGGCGAAATGCCGGTGTTTTCTAACCGGTTCGGTTATGCCTTAGGTGCGCTGCTTGCAAATTACATTTCCGGCGCCGGGACGGTTAAGGATGTTCAAGATTTCCCGCTCCCGGAAATCATACGCAAGGAATTTGATCTGGTGTTCCGGCAACAATCACGCCGGCTGGATCCAAAAAACGAGGTGGATGCCAAATACATCAAACTGCGAGATGATTTTAAAAAGGCTGCCTCGACGGATGAAAGCCACAGTTATCTCGCATCCCTGTTGCGCAAATATAAAGATAAGCCGAATTATATTCGGAATGTAATCAATGACTTCTCAATGCTGTTCAACGTGGCTAATTTCATTGATCGGAAGGAGGAGGACTAATGCCTGCATACGAGCTACAACCAGTTGACACCCTCTTCTTCCGCGATGCCCGGTCAATGGATGGCGGCGGACATGGCGCCAACTGGCCGCTGCCAACCGTCACACATGAGGCCTTGCGTACTGCACTACTGCGTGCTGCCGGTGATTTGCCGCGCGGTAAATCAATCACACATCACAAAACCGGCGCTAATGGCAGACGCCAGAAAAATGTCGCCTCGGATTGTTTCCGTTCTTTGCGCACTATCGGCCCATTCCCATTGCGCCATGACGCTGTATCCAAACAGAATAAACTGTATTTTGTCCGCCCGTCCGATTTGGCGCCCAGTGGTGACGTCGCTGATACCGCCAATGCTGCCGTTCCTGTGACCTGCCTGGCGCCTCTCGCCAACCTTCCAGATAATGCCCAAAGCAATTTGCCGGCAGCTTGGCTCAAGCCGGTGGCAGCCAACGCTGCGCCATCCAAAGCCACCTTGCCACAATGGGTCACCGCCGATTGGTTCCGGCAATACCTGGCCAATAGCGCCCATCCGCCTGCGCTTGAGAATCACGATGCGAAGTTGTATGTAACCGAGCATCGCATTGGCATTGAATTGGATAGCTCAACTAACACCACGAAGGAAGGCCAGTTTTACACCACCGAACATCTGCGCCTGTGTGAAGGCACACGACTTTGGATAGACGTCAGGTTAAATGATGCCGACCCTAAACACGCCGGCGGTATGCAAACTTTGGCAGAGCTGTCCAATGCGCCCATCACACTTGGCGGCGAAAGCCGGATGTGTCATGTCAGGGCGGGGGCTGAATTCGATTTTAACAGGCTTATTCCACCGCCGGAATTGCCGTCTGCATCGGGGAGTATTCTTATCAAATGGGCGCTGGTCACGCCGGCTGTCTTTAATTGCGGTTGGCGTCCGAACTGGGTGTGTGAATCGGATGGAAAAGTCATGCTCAAATCAGGCGATATTGCGAAACGCCAAGGCGAAGACCGCCGCGCTTGGCGTGAGCGCGTCCGCTCCGCGCCCGGAATAGATGCGCAACTAATCGGTGTCTGCCTGCCCAAGCCGATTTTCTTTTCAGGCTGGGATGTGAATTTGAAACAGAACAATAAATATGGCGGGCCAAAGCCGACATACATGGCGGTGGCATCAGGGTCGGTCTATTATTTTAAAGCCGCTGACTCGCGCAATGCCGCCGCGCTTGTTAATGCTTTGCATGGGCGCACCCAATCCGACTGCTTCGGCGAAAAAGGGCTGGGACTGGGATTTTGCGGAATCTGTTCGTATTTGAATTAACATCCCATAGGAAACTACGAATGGGAGGAACCACGGATTAACACTGATGGACACTGATAGGAAGAGAATTTAGCCACAAAAATGCACACAATGCACAAAAAGAGAAAGCGACAGAAAAAGAGAAAGTTTATTGGACTGGAGTGGCAGGCTGCGCTGTCCGCTATGCGGACATGGATCGGTGGACACCCGGATACACGAATGAATTCGCGTATAAGGGTGTCAGCCGATCCGCCAGACCGGCATCTGCCGGTCAGCGCGGCATGCGTTAGCAGTCTGAAAATCTTGTGCTTCTTGTGCCTCTTTGTGGCTAAACCTCTGTTGCAGAGTCAGTCTTGTTTTTGTGCCTCTTTGTGGCTAAACCTCTGTTGCAGAATCAGTCTTCTGCCTCTTTGTGGCTAAATAAATACTCATTTTGTGGGATGATACTAATTTGATTATCGGTGAAAGTTACAACAATAAAATGGAGGAATATTTCATGTCGTCAAAAATTATGCACATTTTAACCCGCACTCCGCTGCACGTCGGCGCCGGCTCGTCTGTCGGCGCAGTTGACATGCCCGTCCAACGCGAACGCCATACCCAGACACCCATCATCCCCGGCTCCAGCTTAAAAGGTGTCTTGCGCAACCTTTGGCCGGATAGCGAAAAAGCGGAGCGCGACCGCATCTTCGGCACGGAAAGTCAAGATGAGGAACGCAGCGCCGGCAATCTGTTGGTTGGTGAAGCCCGCGCGCTTTGTTTCCCTGTGCGCTCTGCAAAAAATGCGTTTGCGTGGATTACCAGTCCGCTGGCCTTAACGCGCTATGCTATGGAAAGCAAATCACCGCTTGATGCCTTTGCCGCGCCGGGTGACGAGCAATGCCTTGCTGTGAATGGCGTTATCGTTAATTCTGCCAATAATTCCGTAGTGCTGGAAGAGTATTGTTTTAAAAAAACCGGCGATATTCCACCGCAAGTTCTGTCAATGCTGAAAGATGTTTTTGATGATGCCTTGTGGAAAACACTGGAAAAACGACTGGTGATAGTATCCGACGGCATTTTCGCGCATTTCTGCGCCGCTGCCTGTGAAGTGCAGCAGCGCATACGTATTGATGAGGAAACCGGCACGGTTGCCAAGGGCGCATTGTTCAATCAGGAAAACGTGCCGAGCGAGACGCTGTTTTATGCCGTTATGGGCGAGCGCAAACCTGATGCCAACGTGCTGGCGCCGCTCTCGGAGAAGCTCAAAACCGTTGGCAATATACTGCAAATCGGCGGCGATGAAACAATTGGACTTGGGTTTTGTTCCGTCAATCTGTGAATCATGATTTGAAAGCTGAAATCTCAAATCCTTTGAAGGAGCATACATGCAAAATCTTGAACAAATCCGCGCAAAAAACGCGTTGAAATTTTTAGAGAACGATCCTTTTAATAAAAATAAAAAAGCCGGTAAAAATGACGGTGATGGTGAAGAGCAAGGCAGCGGTGATGTCTTGTCCGGATTCCCATCCCTGATTATCAACAACGGACTATTGGCCACCGTTGCGTTCAGCATAGCTAAAAAAGGCAACTATCAAAAAATATACGACGCCATATCCATCCATTTGAAAGATAAAGATATCGGCTTGTTGCCGGCTAACGTTGAATTGGTGGAGCATCTCACTAAATCCGATTCCACCCAACTCAGACTTTGCACCGCCGAGGCGTTGGCATATCTGGCATATTTAAAACGGTTTGGCAAAAAGGAATAAGCTATGCCTGTTCACATGGCTACGGATACAAAAGAAGCATTGGGTGCAACCGCGTTGAAATGCGAGTCGCGCCCGTTGTTCATGGATAAATTTCCGGAATTTGCGGCGAATGAAAAAGATGAAACAACACGCCGACGTTTTTTGGAAGCCATGATTAATAAAAGTACGTGCAGGGATAAGCGCGCGGCTTTTATTGTGCCTGGCGGCATATTGTTTACTGCCGTTCTGGGCGGACGGATGATTGTCAATCAAGCCGGCGGTGTGATCGAAAATGCCGGGTTGTGCCTGGATCGCCATACCGGCGAGCCTTACATCCCCGGCTCAGCCTTGAAAGGGATTGCCGCTGCTGCCGCGCGCGATGTCGGCGCCGCGGCGGAAGAACGGGCGTTAGTGTTCGGCTTTGCGCCCAAGGACTACTTTTCAGAAAAAGAGCTCTCGGCATTGTGCGCCCGATGCCCGGATATGAAAAAGATAAAAAACCTTTCCGGCGCTGTGGCTTTCCTGCCCGCCTACCCGAAGAGTGCGCAATTGGAGCTGGATATCCTGACTTGCCATCACATGAAATATTATGCGGGGGAAGTTCCTAATGCGTTAGATAATGAGCAGCCCAATCCGCAAGTCTTTCCCGTGGTGAAAGCCGGTGCGGAGTTTACCTTCCAGCTGGCCTTGACCGGGCCGAATCGTTTGGATGTGTTGAAAGCCAAGCTGGGCTTGCCAGCCGATTTTAATCCCTTGGCCAGGGCGGCCGAATGGCTGAAAACCGGACTGCAAGATCGCGGTGTCGGCGCCAAAACCGCCACCGGATATGGGTGGTTCAGTGTTGACGTGCCTGCAGCAGGCGCCGCGCCAGTGGCTGCATCTACGCCTGGCGCCGCGCCGGTGGCTGATTTGTCGCCGGATTTTAACGAAAGGAATTTTAAGTCCGTTCTCCGCATTGCGGGCAGAAAAGGCGAGTGGGCGAATCTGCAAAAGATAATCGTGCTGCTTAAAAAACCCGAAAATCGGTACTGGCTGGAAAAATTCTTGGATGAAACCAAAGGCCGTGACCATAAAGAATTGCGCGCTCGGCCTTGGTATCCCAAACCGGAGTAACCCTTATGAACTGGCAGACCTATAAAATTGAGATCGTCACTCCCTGCTTCTGTGCCGGCGCTAAACAGTTGCAGGCTGAAATCCGCGTCCCATCCATCCGTGGCCAGCTCCGCTGGTGGTTTCGCGCCTTGGGCGGCACACGCGAGGAAGAGCAAGCGATTTTCGGCGGCGTCCATGGAAAAGCTGCTTCCAGCGCGGTTGTGTTGAGGGTGGAAAATCCGCCAACATCCACTGTTGCGATGAATTTAAACACTTTACCAATAAAGGATGACTATCTGTACTGGCCGCTTCGCCCGGGTAAGCATAGCGACCAAAAACGGGGAGTGCTTTTACCGGATACTACTTTTCAATTTAGTCTCGCATGGCGGCGGCTGAATGATGATGAAAAACTAAAAAACATCTTGGATGTTGTCGTTCAGCTTTGGATTTTACTGGGCGCTATCGGAACCCGTTCGCGCCGTGCCGCAGGTTCCTTATGGCCCGTTGAAAATGCGCCGCAAAATATTGAAGAGTTGAAAGCAAAAATTATAGGCTTAATGAAAACTATCCCGAATCCATCCATGCAGGTTTTTGTTTTAAAAGAAGACTTTGGCAATTTAGATGGGGCATTGCGTTATACAGGTAACTGGTTGAAACAATGGCGTGCTGGCAGTACCAGGTCCGTTTCATCACCAAAAAGATGGGGGAAAAATGATCACGACGCTGGATTGAAGGAATCAGATATTGTATATCGTCCAGCATTGGGTCTGCCTCTGATGCAACGTTATACAGGCGCCAAGCTTACAGCCGAAACTCTGTTTAATGATGGTGATCGTTGGGCAAGCCCTTTGCACTTGAAAATTATTCGCCTTGCAAATCGGTATTGCCCTTGTGTTGTATATTTTCCGCACCACGTAATTCCGGAAAATTCAAGGCTGCTAATTAAAGAAAAAAGAAGCAGAGCTCCGGGACATGCTGTGCGGTTGAGACATGATTTGATTGATGAAATGTTGGGCGATTTAACCCCAGTTTATCACGGGCCTACAACAAAGTCTTGATGAGAGGGGAAAATCACGGATAGCCCTAATGAGTACGGATGAACAGGGAAAGATAAACCGCCAAGGCGCCAAGAAAACCAAGAAAGAAACAGACGAAGAAAGAACCGCAGATGATGCAGATGGGCGCAGATGGTGAAGGGGCGTCCCGAAAGGGCGTGATATACCAGCCAGTGCGGCCTCGCACCTTCCGTCCCTGCTGTCCCTACCGTCCCTTCTGTCCCTTTCATGGCAACGCCCTTGGTTCATCCAACGGGGCGTGACATAGGCGTGGAGATACATAGCTGACATTTAGAAAGGATGCATTATGCCAAACTTGCTGATTTTAACCGTCGGTACCGGCACTAAAGGTAAAAATTCTGATCTGCACGCGGGACTGACCGCCACCATCCGTAAAATCAGTCCGCGCCACTACTGGCTGGCGCCTAGCGCCGATGAGGAGTCCATTACCATGGCGGATTTGATCCGCGAAACCTGTCCGGAAGAATTCATGCCAGCGGATGAGGCTAACCCTTATTTTGTCATATCGAATCATGACGACATCTATGATTGCCGCGCGGTGATGCGCAAGGCCATCACCGCCGTCAAAACTTGCTTGCGCAAAGACGAAAAACTGCTTGTCAATCCTACCAGCGGTACTAAGCAGATGAGCGCTGGCGCCACGCTGGCGGCGCTGGATGAGGGAATCGGCGATTTGGTTTTCACAGTCGGGGATCGCGCTGATGGAGTAGTGAAAACCGGCACGGAACGTCTGGCAGAATTTTCGCCACGTGATTACTTCTGGGAGCGCGACTTGCGTGCCGCTGATTTATTGTTCCGCAGTGGTGGATATAGGGCAGCTGCCAATTTGTTGTCCAGTTACAAGGATTTGCCGGTAGCGGCGAAGCCGTGGGCGCGGGCTATGTGCATGTTTGAGTGGCAACGCTTGAATTATGAGCAGGCGGCATCGCATGCGGCGCTCTTTGACCAGCAAGTAAGCACATATCTCCGTGGCTTGGCAAGCGATGTCAATAAGGATGAGCTGACCCTGCGGGTGTTGGGCGACCTGTTGCGCGGCGCGGATGCATTGCGCCGGTGGAATGATTGCGCAGAGGCGCTTACCCGATATTACAAGGGGCTGGAATACGCAATGCGGATGCTCTTGGTGCAACGCATCGGTAAGCCGCCGCCCTTTAAAATTAATGATTTGCAACAGGAGTTTCCGCCGAAATATGTTGATGAATTGCGCCAGCGCAATAATGCGACTGTTACGCCCGGACTGGTGTGGATGGTGAAAGCGTTGGCCCATGTCAAGGAGCCCGTCGCTGTCGCCTGCCTTGCCGATAAAGCGTTGCTGCGAAAAATCAGAGCGCGCAATGAGTGGATACATGAAATTCGGCCGGTGGAGACTGGGGAAGCACAGTCTTTTTGCGATCGCTTGAATAATTTATTTAAAACCAACATACCGGAATTGAATGTGGCCAGGGCGCAAGCGCCCGCGCCACCGGATACGCTTTACAATACCGATAATGAGATCTCGCAGTAAGCCAATCGCTTCGCAAACGGAACAACCGGAGGCAACCATTTTATTTGCCGTAGTCGGCAATTCGCCGGCGGTGCTTACCGAAACCATCTGGGCATTGGCGCAGGCTCGTCCGGCGGTCATCCCTGATCGCGTGGTCGTTTTAACCACCCGCGTTGGTGCCGGACAAATCCGTTCCGCTCTGTTTGCGCCCAGCGCCTCCTGTGAGGGGCGTCCAGTCTGGGAGGCGCTCCGCGCCGCCCTGGTGGAAAACGGGCATGACCTCGAAGGCCGCCTCCGGTTTGGTGATACGGCGGATGATATCCGGGTCTTCACTGCCACCGATGTGCGGCATGGTTGTTCGCGGGAGTTGGACGACATCCGCGATGTTCATGCCAATAATGCCGCTGCCGATTTTATATTGGAAAAACTGCGTTCTTTCACGGAAGCGCCGAATACTAAAATTATTGCTTCGATTGCCGGTGGACGCAAGACCATGGGCGCGTTGCTTTACGCCTGTATGAGCCTGATTGGACGCGAGGGCGACCGGATCACACATGTGCTTGTTCCCAATCCCATTGAGGACCCACGCCTGTCGCCGCGCTTTTACTTTCCGGCTCAGGCAGCGCAAAGTCTGCAGGCGGCGGATGGCCGGATATATCCAGCGAAGAATGTCCGGATCGAACTTGCCGATATGCCATTTGTGCCATTGCGCAACAGATTGGCCGACACCGGTAAAATGCCGGGGACATTCTCCTGTCTGGTGCGGCGATTCAGACGTCAATTGGCCGATTTTAACGCGCTCCCTGCCGTTGTGCGTTTATATGCGGCACAAAACGTGGCAATTATAAATAATGTTGAAATTAAGTTGCGTATTCGCACCATGTTGGTTTTGATGTTTTTATTGGAGCTGAACCGGAATCCGCCTTTGCCGGTGGGGCAGCTTGAAGCGCATGATATCTTCCGTGCCTTTCTGGAGCGGCAACCCGGCAATTACCCGCAAAATTGGAGTAAGAGTGTTTCAGTGGAAGACTTGAAGCGTGAAATCAGCGCCTTGCGCAAAGCCTTACGTCAGGCTGGAGTGGATTGGATGCCCGGCTTGCGCGCCAATTCGCTTAAACTACCGCCATTCACCCTTCGCGCTGTCCGGACGGCGAAGAATTAGCCACAAAGAGGCACAAGAAGCACAAAAAGGGAGAATAAAACCGCAGAAAACCGCAGATGGGCGCAGAGGGGGAGGGGAGTCCCGAAAGAGCGTGATATACCAGTTCGTGCGGTCTCGCCCGCCATTGCGGGCAAGCACCGCCAGTGCGGCCTCGCACCGCCAGTGCGGCCTCGCACCGCCAGTGCGGCCTCGCACCTTCCGTCCTTGTTGTCCCTGCTGTCCCTTTTGTCCCTTCCGCCCATAGGCGGGCAAGCTCACACGGAGCACAAAAAGGGAGAATAAACCCGTAAAACCTTGATATAACACCAACAACACAGGAACCTAAACAAATGAATATTGTCAAAACAGAAGACCCAACTCCCTATGGTGACCCACCGCCGCTTCCGAAATTGTTGCTGATCAGTGTTGGCGGTTCTCCAGCGCCGATTGTTTTTTCCATCAAGCAGCACAATCCGGTTAAAATCGTGTTTTTTGCTTCCGCAGGCTCGCGTCGTATAGTTACCGATACAGTCCTGCCGGAATTGTTCAAAAGCATCGCCCGCATACCGGAGCATGAATTCATCATTACGCCGAATGAAGAGGATATTGGCGCTTCAACTTTCGAGTTGCTCCACCAGATGCCGGAAGCATTGCGCAAGTTGAATGTTCAGGATTTGGTGTGGCCAAATTTTGTGGATTATACCGGTGGCACCAAAACTATGAGCGCGGCGATGGTCTGGGCGTCCTCACGCTATTCTTGCCATTTTAGTTACATTGGCAGCCAAGCGCCGGGAGATAGGGATAAAGGTGGGCTAGGGGTTGTGCTTGATAATAGGGAGAGGTGGTTTTTAACCGAAAATCCTTGGAATAAAGTGGCCTACTTTGATGTCTGGGCAATCTTGCATCTATTCAACAGTGGTCAATATGGCAATGCCGCCGCGCGGCTTGAATCCGTCCAGAAACGTGTAGATTTGCCGCAAGTTAAGCATGTTTTTGACGTGTTACTCAAAGCTTTTCAGGGGTACCACCAATGGGATATTTTCAATCATAAAGAGGCAAAAGCCTGCTTGAACCGTATCCGGGACCCATTAGCCGGACTGATGCACATGGCCAATCCGCCGATAGCTGGCTTGAGGGAATTTGCAAAAGATACAATAGATTTATTTGAAGTTTTGAAAGGGATAGAGCAGGGCAGTTTGTCCATGGTATGGGATTTATTGGCCAATGCCTTGCGGCGTGCGGAATTGGAAAGCAAATATGATGATGCAGTTGCCCGGTGTTATTCCGCCATTGAAAAAGCCGCCCGCTATAGGCTTGTAAACCAATACGCTATCAACCCCAGTCACGCCGAGCCGGAAAAAATTCCCGAGGAGCTCCGCGATGAATTCATCCGCCGGCACACCTTTGAGTATCAAGACAAGAAAGGCAATGTGTTAGAGCGTCTGCGCTTTGGACTAAGGGATGCCTATCGCTTGTTGAACGCCTTAGGCGATCCTTTGGGTCAGCGTTACATGGTATGCCAGGACAAGATGAAGGCGGCGTTGGAGTCGCGCAACTGTTCCATTCTTGCCCACGGGGATGTGCCGGTCATAAAAAAGAGCTTTAACGAACTGTTTAATGTCGCTGTCTTCCTGCTGAAATTGGAAACAAAGAATTTGACAAAATTCCCGGTCTTTAAGGGACCCCTGATAACGCATGCCTAAAAAACAGTTAAGGGAAGGATAAACCGCCAAGAACGGGCAGAAGGAGATTAGCCACAAAGATGCACAAGAAGCACAAAAAGGGAGAATAAAACCGCAGATGACGCAGATGGGCGCAGATGGGGAGGGAACCACGGAACACACGGAGATAGAACCACGGATGAACACGGATGGACACTGAATTTTTGGGAAGTAATTAGCACCAAAAATGCAAAAGGCACAAGGTGGCAGAGTAAGGAATTTAGCCACAAAATGCACACAATGCACAAAAAGAGAAAGCGACAGAAAAAGAGAAAGTTTGTTGGGCTGGAGTGGCATGCTGCGCTGTCCGCTATGCGGACATGGATCGGTGGACACCCGGATACACGAATGAATT
>JBMNRV010000013.1:0-66964 GCA_050944835.1 Kiritimatiellia bacterium | reverse complement strand
CCAAGAACTACAAGAGATTACTTGCCATCGTTGAGGAAATGACTATCCTAAACATGGAATTGATCAAGCGTGATGCCGATCTCTGACTGCGGTCAGAGAGGCGTTAGAACTTGTGACTGTCGAGTATGATAACACCATAACCGGAACCAATCAGGCGGGGAGCAATATCAATTTCGTCTCCAGCACGAAGTTGACTTTCAATAACTGCTGCACTACGCCGCTTTCGCAATTAAGCGCTTGTGCCGGGGCGAACAATTTTGACGCCGATCCGCTGTTTATCGGCGCGGTGGGCGATGAATTCTCTTATTACTTGCAACCTGATTCGCCATGCATCAATACGGGAACGAATCAACCGTGGATGGCCGGCGCCGTGGATTTAGCCGGGCACACGCGTCCGGATCGTTTCTGGCGCGTGGTGGATGTTGGGTGTTATGAGTATGTGCCAATCGGGACATTGTTCAACTTCAGATGAGAGAGGAAAGAACCACGGATGGGAGGAACCGCCAAGACGCCAGGAAAATAAGAGAATGAAACCACAGATAGGCGCAAATTGGGAGAGGAGAACCGGAGGGAAAAGAACCACGGATGAACACGGATGGACACTGATGTAATAGAAATTCACACAGGTGCGGTGCGAAGCCTTGGAGACGGGAAGAAAGGGGAATAAACATGCAGGACTCAATCGGTATGCTCAACAGGAAGCGGTTTGGCGCAGGACTTTATTTTATGGCTGTTTTCGGCCTTTTTACTTTTTTTGGGCTGGGAATCGGTGTGGCGCTGGCAGAGCCAGTTGAGCAGCCAGCGCCGGAATTGCGGATTCCGGTGGTTGACCAAGCGCCAACGCTGGACGGTGATTTGAGCGATGCGGCATGGCGTCAGGCGGCGGAAATTAAAACATTTAATCTGTTGGGCAAGGTCAGTGGCACAATAGATCAGCGCGCCATGTTGATGGCGGATGGGACTTGGTTGTTCATCGCGTATGAAATCGCGCATCCGATGCCGCGGGAAATCAAGCCGGAGATTTTGAGTAATCCCAACCGCGAATTGAAGGTTGTACGGGATGATTCAGTGGAGGTGTTCTTCGATCCCGGGACAGATGGCAAATTGTATTTTCAGTTCGGACTGAATGCCGCCAATGTCAGCGGCGCGCGCCGCAATATCATCGGCGCGGTGGAACAGACGTCCGGCCTAATTCCATGGCGGCATGCCACCAAAATAACGGACAATGGCTGGAACGCCGAGATGGCTATCCCGTTGACTTTGCTGGCCTCGGGCGGCGATCTGGCGCAGGCGCGTATGAACCTTTGCATCAGCCGGAAATTGCCGTTACAGACGGTGCCCGGAGTCACTTCCGGCCATGAACGTGAACACAGCAGTTGGGCACGGCTTGCCGGCAGCTTCCATGCGCCGGAGAGCTTTGTGCGGGTGAACGGACTGGGCGAGGTTAAGATCAATGTGCCATTCTTTCCCGTCCTGCTGAACGCGGGCATCAAGGAATACCGCATTGCCGAGAATGCCTGCCTGTTTGATGTGGAATTAGCTAATGCGTTTGGAGAAGCCGGCACAGCGATGGCAAGCATCCGCGCCACACAACCGGATGGGTCGGCCGTGGAGACCAGCGAGACCGTCGCTTTAGCGGGCGGCGAGAAGCGCACATTGACCATCAGCGCACCAGCGCCGGCTACGCGCCAAGTGACGGTGGACGTGCGGGATGCCGGGACGGATGCGCTCTTGCAAAGCATGGTTTTGACGCCGGATCAGTTATCCGGTTTGAACTTGCTGCAAGCCTATTTTAATCGCTCGTACTATACCGCCGAGGCGGAAGCGGTGGCCGTATGCCAGGTTAACGCTTCTGCCGCTGATCTGGCAACGTTGCGGGTGCGCCTGCGTGATGGCGCCGGTCGGGAAATCACTAACGCACCTGCCGGAGCGGATGCGCGTCTGAGTGTGCCGTTGACGCATCTGGATAACGGGCGCCATGATTTTACCGTGGAATTATATCGCGTGGCTGACGCAGGCACGCTGGCTACGCAAGCGCTACAGCTGGTCAAGCAAGCGCCGCGGCCCGGGCGGGAATGGAAGATTGATCGTGTCAACCGGATATTGTTGCGGAACGACGAGCCTTTCTTCCCGTTTGGTATTTGCGCCCGAATTGATTTGGACGACACAGTCGGCTGGCGGGAGCTGGGCGAGGCATTCAATTGCATAGTGAGCTGGAACCGGCGCATGGATGACGCCGATATGGCGCGGCGTTATGCCGCAATGGCGGCGGAGCATGGGCTGGCGTTTATTTCGCGCGCCAGTGAGTTCTTTGAGCCTGAGCCACGCAACGTGGCACAGGAGCTGAAAAAGCTCGGATATGATGCCTTAACCCAATGGCATTTGGATCGGGTGATGAATGTGCATTCTCCGCGTGTGGTTGCCGGCATAGAAGCCTTGCTGGACGCAGAAAATGTTATGGGATGTTTTATATGGGACGAGCCGAGTTATAGCCAATACGATCAATCGGCGCCGGGGCGCGCGTTGAACGAGCTGTTCAAACGCATTGACACATACCGGCCGACGATCGTGAATTATGCGGCGTACATACCCGAAGGCGACAAATACACCGATTGGTTTGATATATTGATGACCGACCCGTACTGGGTTCCCACCGGGCCGGTGCATATCGGTACGCCCAACTGGGTGAGCCGCCGGACATTTGAAATCAACCAGCTGGCCGCCCCCGCCCGATTCCGCCAGCCGATCATGATCATACCGGATGCGGAATATTGGAGTGGTACGATAAAGCGCGCCCTCTTTCCGGACGAACAGCGTGTGCAGACTTATCTGGCATTGATCCATGGCGCCAAGGGTATTATCTACTGGTTCTACCCTGTGATACACCAGGGTTCATTTGATACCTTCGTCGCATTGGGCGCGGAAATGCAAAAACTTGGGCCGGCCATCATAGCGCCGGATGTGCCCCAACAAATCACATATACACCCCAGCCATTCGATCCGGCAAGCAGCACCTATCCCGATGTGCAGGTTGCCCTGCGTCGCCAGCCGGACGGGAAATATATCCTGCTGGCCGCCAACAGCCGGCCATATCCAGTGGAAGCGTCATACAAGCTCGCGGGACTGCCGGATGGCGCTGTGGTCGGTGATTTATTCGGCGCCGGCCAATTCACCGTGGCCGACGGCGCATTTACTGAAAAGTTGGCAAGATATGCCACCCGCGCTTATGTGTTGGATGGGCCGGCACAATGGAATTCGGGCGCGCCGGTGGCGATCGGCGTTACGGCGGAGGGCGACACGTCCGCATATACTCCCGAGCCGCCGAGTCATCCCGTTACCGGTCGGCCAGGGAAGAAAAACCTTCTGCCTAATTCCAGTTTTGAGGAATGCGCATTGCCAGGCTGGCCGGATTATACCCGCATTATGGCGTGGAAACAGATAATGACCATTAATCGAGTGGGTGGAACAGCGCCATTCTTCCAAGCTGTGTCAGATAATCCATTCCATGGCAAAAAATGCCTGCTGATTACGCGTGATCCATCGCCCGTAGACCGTGCCCGGTTCGGCAACCGGGAAGGCGTAAGCATTAAAGTCAATCCGCGTGAGACTGCACCACGTGAATATGTCTTCTCCGCCTGGATGCGCGCTAATCGCGCCGGCGCCAAGGCCACCCTGTATTTCACTGGCTGGCATAGTGGTAGTTTTGAATTAACCACTGAATGGCAACGGTACAGCATCAAGGGTATTATCAAGCCTGACTCCAGTGGCACCCATTGCTACGTCATCGCCGGCATCTTTGGGCACGAGCCGGAGGAAAGCATCCAGCCAGGCGATGCGGTTTGGTTTGATGCCTTGCAATTTGAACGCGGCGGGACGCCGACGGAATACGAGCCATGATTTTCCAAATGAAATCGGAAAAATCATTAACCAAAACGCTGTCAGTACGGGAGCCTATGTTGTGAAATTTACCGTTAAATTGTTATTTCTGACAGCGCTATTTCTGGCATCGTCAATGCTTCAGGCCGGGATTACCTATAATCAAGCGGAGCGACTGCTGACCGTCAGCGATTACCCGGCGGCTTTCCCGTGCACGCCGGCGCTGTTGCATACGGTATCGCGTGCGCATGGCTGGGACGTAGTGCAGTATGACGCGGCCGCTGAAACTTATGACGTTTACGCCGACTTGCGCATCGGGTTGAATGATGATACGGAAACATTTTTCAATATTGCCGCCTCCAATGATGCAGGTCCGACCGTGATCGTGCATGGCAATGTGGTGGTCTCGCCGTATTTCGTGCCAGGCGGCGCCATTCCCAATGAACGCCAAGCCGTTTCGCGGGTCAACCGCCTGACCATCGGGATGCCCGGAGTAACCAATGCCGGTGGCACGCTGAAAATCAATTCCAACCCGGAAAACAAGCGCAGTCTGTATGTTGGTGTGTTGCCGCTGACCGATGGCGGAGTAATGCGCAACGGCCGGGGAGGCGAGTTACGAGTGTATGGCGGCACAATTACCGCCCTGACGCAAACATGGGAAAATGCCATTGGCGCGCCGAGCAGCGATCGCATGGTGTATTTTTCCGGGAATGTCGAATTGCACCATGCAACGCTCTCGTGGATGGCAGGATTCATGGGATATGGGCGCCATATCACCGCCATTAACACCACATACGAGCACGGCGGCGCGGCAGCGGTCAACGTCCAGGCCCGGTTTGCGAAATTCAACGGCTGCACATTCCGGAATTTGAAGACCGCCGTGCTGGATTGGGGCGGGCTGAATGCCACCTTACAGGATTGCGTGTTTGAGGGGAATGATGTCAATTGGTCCCTTACCTATGGACGGGGATTGGAATGTATTGACTGCGAGTTCGGCGCGCCACGCAAGCAGGACGTCTATCACGCATATGTAAACAAGGCGACGGGTAAAACCAATTATCCACGGATGGTGTCCATGCGGCATATTGTGGTTCGGGTCAGGAATGATGCCGGACGTCCGGTTCCGAACGCTACGGTGGAAGCCCGGGAAACACAGGGGAGATTGCCGTCGGCCTCCAGCCGGACTGGTAATGATGGGATGACGCCCGGGCAGCACACGTCAGCGCGGCATGGCGCCGCGCCATTATTGCTGGATGAATTCAAGCGTCAGGCGTCTGACACGCCCAATCAGCCGGTGGAAACTGAATATGTTTGGAACATCCATGTCAACGCGCCGGGCTTTGCGGAAAACATCACTGAAAATTACCGGCCTGCCAAAAGCTGGGAAGCGCTGGATGTGACATTACAGCATTAATGAAGGCGGAAGGCGGAAAAAACTGCTAAGGGAAAAGGACGATAAACCGCCAAGGCGCCAAGAAAATGAGAGAATGAAACCGCAGATTGGGAGAGGAGAACCGGAGGGAAAGAACTACGGCGCACCGGATGGACACAGATAGGATTAACCGCCAAGAAGCCAAAGACGACAACTACTGACTGTCCCCTTTTTCTACACGCAATGGGATCACGATTTCCGGAACATCTGTGCGGTCGGTGCGGATCACCACACGGCTGCCGTCCAGCTCCGGCGTCAAAGGGATGTTTTGCAATTCCAGCCGCATACCGCCCTGTGACAGCCGACGCTGCTGCACAGTTATACCGGCGGCAGGCGGTATCACTTCCAACACCTGAAACGGCGTTTGATCCAGAACCCGCAGGACTGCTAAAGCGTCGGTTGTAACAGGCGCCCCTTCCCCAGCTTGCGGCAGGGACAACACCAATTCATCAGGAATTGCAAAGACTGCTTCCACTACCCGCCCGGACATCTGCAAGGACAATTTCTTGGTTTTTGGGTGGTCGGTGTGAATGGTCACCGGCAGGGAAAACCGACCGGGCGCCAAGGGCGGCACAGTGCAGAAAACAACGCGGTAAGTCTGACCTGTATTAACCACATCAACTTCCGTCGTGAAATGCGGGTGATTGATAGATACCTCCCGGATGCTTCCTTCTCCGGCGCCTCTGAACTCCACCATCACCGAGCGCTCCGCTATCCGATCGCCGCGAATATTGCCCCATAGCAGCCGCTCAGGGTAAACTCCAACCGGCGCCAATGCCTCGCCCTCCATCATTAAAACCAGTTGCGGGCAGCAGGGGGCATTGCTGAAGATTGTGATCCGGCGGGTCTGGTTGCCGCGGCGGCCTTTCAAATTCAGACGCGCGGCCAGCTCAAATTCCGCTCCCGGAGCAATCGCCTCGGACGGAGCGTGCGCCAGCAGGCAACCGCAATCCGGGCGGACGCGGTGGATAATCAACGGAGCGCTTCCGGCATTGCGCAAGATAAAGGTGTGAAACACTTCCAGCGAGTTGTCAGTCGGAGGGAACTGGAATACCGGCGCATCACACTCCAGTTTCGGTTGAGCGGTGGCAACTAACGCCAGAAACACGCCGGCCAAGCATGTCTGCCATCGGCACATAATTTTGTCCCATCTGCGGCACACTAATCTGCGGTTTATTTTTTCTGTCCCCCTGCCGCTTTGTGGCTAATCGGCGACGGCGACAACGGGCATCCCGTGGTATGATTTACAGGTTTGGGTTGTTGGTTATACACCTTGGCGTTATCCGGAACGGAATGCGTCAGCCACACATTGGCGCCAATGACCGCGCCAGAGCCGACTTTGGTGTCACCGCCCAGAATAGTTGCGCCGGCATAGATGGTAACATTGTCGCCCACTTCCGGATGGCGCTTTATGCCTTTGATTGGATTGCCGTGTTCATCCTTGGGGAAGCTCAAAGCGCCCAGCGTAACTCCTTGGTAAATTTTGACGTTTTCGCCGATCACGCAGGTCTCGCCAATAACCACACCGGTGCCGTGATCAATGAAAAACGCTTCGCCGATGCGTGCGCCCGGGTGAATATCAATTCCTGTGCGCGAATGCGCCAGCTCGGACATGACTCGCGGGATTAACGGCACTTTCCGGAGATACAATTGATGCGCCAGCCGGTGGACGGCAATAGCGTGCAAGCCAGGGTAACTCATAACGATTTCCATGAAAGAAGTGGCTGCCGGATCGCCATCATAAGCCGCCTGCACATCGCGCTGCAAGGCGCGGATAATACCGGGCAGTTCCTGTAACAGTCCCATCACCGCCGCCTCGGCATCACGCCGGCAGTCGCCACAGTTGCGGCATTGCTCGAATTCACATTGGTATTTGAAAGCGTTTTCAATCTGATCCGCCAGCGCCTCTGCCACGGAACGCAGTTGAGTGTTAAGATTCAACTCTACGCTGTCTTCTGACAACGGATGGTCGCCATGGCAACCCGGGAAAATAATCCCCAGCAACTTGTCAACCACGGCATGGACGGCCTTCTGTCCGGCAAGATTGAAGCGTTTGGTGGTGTTTGACATCCGGCAGCAGCCGACATTTCCAGTAATACGCTGAGCCAAATCCGGCAGTGAACGGGCTATCCAGTCTTCAAATTTCATATCAAAATCTCCGCTACTTAGTTTGCCCGTCTGACGTTTGCGAGTCGCGGGTGATAGTTATAATGACGCGGTCTGCGCCGAGGTTTCGCCGGCCCAGTTTGAGCAATACGCTATCCACCCAATCCTGCGCCGTGCAGCAAACATCCAGAATGTGAATCTGCTCCTTCGTGCAGAGCTGGACGAAATCCAGCCATGTAAAAAGGTGAATATTCGGCGTGTTATACCAAGTAAAAGGCAGAGTCCGTGATACCGGCATACGGCCGCTGGTCAAAAGGCGCAGACGGTTGCGCCAGTTGCCGAAGTTAGGGAAACTGACTATTCCCACCCGCGCCACCCGCAGCATCTCACGCAGTACCAATTGCGGCTTACGCACAACCTGCAAGGTCTGACTGAGAATGGCGTAATCGTAGGCGTAATCCTGGATCATGTGCAGACCGTCGTCAATGTCACATTGGAACACATCCAAGCCTTTACGCAGAGCCAGCAGCACATTTTCCAAATCAATTTCCATTCCCAGCCCGAAAACCTGGCGGCAGTAAGCCAACAACTCCAATAATCCGCCATCACCGCAACCCAAATCCAGCACACGTGAGCCAGGGCGGACAATTCTTTCAATCACCCGGTATTCCTGATCGCCATTAGTCGGCCCTCCCCAACGCGAAAGCAGCCGGCGGCGTCTGGGAGCAGTGACGGCAGGCAAAGCCGCTGGTTGCCGGTCGGCATCTGCCGCAACCTCGCCCTTGGCGCAATTCACTTCAGCGGAAGGAACCACCAAAGGCACTGACAGCTCGGTCGGCGCCTCCAAAAAATTTTTCACCACTTCCGCCAAATGTTCAATCTCAACCAGAAAGGCGTCATGCCCATACGGCGAACGCAAAAGGCAGTAGGACACATGCTTGCCGGCTCGACACAACGCCTGAGCCACTTCCAGGGATTGCTCGGGAGGAAACAGCCAATCAGAACTCAAGGCCACCACCAGAAAACGTGTTTCAGGATGCACCCCGGCAAACGCATCTGCCGGCTGCGAATGGTTTTCCGCCAAGTCGAAGACATCCATTGCCTCAGTAATGTGCAGGTACGAATTGGCGTCAAACCGTTCCACGAATTTTGCGCCTTGGTAATCCAGATAGCTTTCGACCTGAAAAGGCGTGGCAAAACGGTGCGGCAATGTGCCGTTGCGTTTTACACGGCCAAACTTGCGCTTCATGTTTTCAGAAGACAAGTATGTGATATGCCCTATCATGCGCGCGAGGGATAGTCCATGTACCGGCGCTTTGCCGAGGGCGTAATAATCGCCGCCCGCCCAATCGGGATCGGACATGATGGCATGGCGCCCGACAATGTCAAATGCCAGCGCCTGGGCTGAAAGGCTCATGGCCGAAGCGATGCACACACATTTTCCCACCATCTCAGGGTAGCGCACACTCCAAGCCAGCGCCTGCATGCCGCCAAATGAGCCGCCGACCACCGCTGCCAACCGTTGGATGCCCAACTGGCGCAGCAGCAGATATTGCACATGCACAATGTCGCCGGTGGTGATTTTTGGGAAGCTCGACCCATACGGACGTCCGGTGCGCGGGTCCATTGAAGACGGCCCGGTAGTACCCATACAGCCGCCGAGAATATTGGCGCAAACCACACAAAAGAAATTTGTATCTATGCCCTTGCCGGGCCCAATCATGGCATCCCACCATCCTGGCTTGCTGTCGGCGACGGCATGGCGGCCCGCAACATGGGCGTCACCGGTCAGCGCATGGCAGATATAAACGACATTGCTACCGTCAGGCGACGGCTTGCCGTACATCTCGTAAGCCACGTGCAATTCCGGCAGCGCCGCGCCGCTTTCAAGGATCAGGCCTTCCGGCGGTAAATCAATTTTGACTCGCCGGGTCTGCACCAACCCGACACTGCCATCAGCGCAATTTTTATCACATTGATTCATATCCAGTCTGATAAAAAGCCCCTTTGTAAATTGCTTTCAACGCTAACGCTTCATTTTTCCAAAGTCAAGCGCAAGCTTCCACCCTGAAATCCGTCGGCAATTTTGCTTGCATACTGCGTTCAAGATACCATAATTCGGCAAAAAACATAGTAGAATAGCTGACGGACAAGCAGCCGTGGGCAAATTATAGCTCTTTAATTCGAGGTATTGCCATGCGATTATCGCCAATATTAGCCGCTGTGATTTTCGCCGTTACCATTGCGGCCAATGACCGGGCCGCCGCCCAATCTACCGCCCAGCCAACGCCGACGACAGAACCCCCGGCATCCCCCGTTCATAAACCGACCTATACCGTGCAATTTGAAGAATTGCCACATTTGAGCCTCAAACCATACGGATACATCAAACTTGACGCAATGTACGACACACATAACATCGCGGCGGGGGACTTGATGTTTTATGCGCTGCCGCACATAGACGGTGTAGATGACAATGAATTCCGAATGACTGCCCGCGAAACGCGTATAGGTCTGGACATTAACCTCTCGGAAACAGGCCCGGTCAAAATGTCCGGCAAAATAGAAATGGATTTTTACGGCACAGGGGGCAGCGACAATGCCGCCAATCTGCGCATGCGCCTGGCATATGTTGATATGGTACTGCCGCGCGGATTGTCACTGCGCGCCGGTCAGGACTGGGACACCTTCATTACGGTCATCCCCCGGATCGTCAACTTCTCATATCTCGCCGATGCCGGAGCTCTGGGCATCCGCCGCCCACAATTGCGGGCAACGCAGGAAATACAGCTCGACGAAAAAACCCGCTTGATTGCCAAACTGGCCGCCGCTCGCACCATCGGACAGGATATTGACGGTGGCGGCAAAGACGATGGCGTGGATGCCGGGCTGCCGACCGGACAAGCCAACTTGTTCTTGGAACGCCAATTATGGACTGAAAGAGCCGCTAAGATCGGGATCTCCGGCCATGTCGGCCGTGAAACCTGTGACAAGGTTGACGCAGGCACAATCTGCGCAAATGATGATCAGGATTACGATACCTGGTCACTTATCGTCAGTTTTTACTTGCCATTGTGCCACCGGGCAACTTTACAGGGCTGTATCTGGCAGGGCGAAAATCTGGACACTTATTACGGCGGCATCGGTCAAGGCATCAACAAAACGCTGGAAACAGGCATCGCCGCCAAGGGCGGATTCGCCCAACTGCTGCTGGACCTCACTGACCACCTGAATTTAAATTTCGGCTACGGACTGGACGATCCGGACGAAGCCGACTTGAACGCAGAAGACCGCTCAAAAAACGAGATTGTTTTCAGTAGCCTGTTCTTTAAGCTGACCCGCAATGCCGTCCTAGCCCTGGAATACTCCAACCTGCGCACCGCCTACAAGGATGCCGACAAGGCAGAAAACAACCGCGTTCAAGGGGCGGTGATTTATTATTTCTGATTTTTATATCGTTTCCTGAATTTCAAATGCCGTTTTATGTGTCGTTTTATGTTGATTTTGTTAGTGTGATGTTTTACGATGTTTGCCCATGAATGCGGGAATCATCTTACAAATGCTGGCGACACTAGCCGGCGGCCTGGGAATCTTCCTCCTGGGTATGAAATACATGTCCGAGGGTGTGCAGGCCGTCGCCGGCGAGCGTCTGCGCAAGATGATTGCCGGCATCACCAATAACCGCTTTAGCGCCTGCGCCACTGGCATGTTCGTCACCTGTCTGGTTCAATCCAGTTCCGTAACCACGGTGCTGGTGGTGGGACTGGTCAACAGCGGGTTTATGACCCTTTTACAGGCCGCCGGTGTAATCATGGGTGCTAACATCGGCACCACTATTACCGGCTGGATTCTGGTCTTGAAATTAGGCAAATACGGCCTGCCGATACTGGGGTTGTCGGCTTTGTTTTACCTCTTCAACCGCCGTGAATGGGTTCGCTTCACCGCTATGGCCGTCATGGGCGTCGGCATGATCTTTTTCGGTTTGGAATTGATGAGCGCAGCCTTCCAGCAAGTGCGCGATGTGCCGGAATTTCTTGCCCTGTTCAGCGCATTTCAAGCCGACAGCTATCTCGGCATGATGAAATGCGTTATGGTCGGCTGTCTGGTAACTGCCATCGTGCAATCCTCTTCCGCCACTCTGGGTATCACCATCGGGCTGACAGAAGCCGGCATCATCCCCTTCCCCACGGCGGCGGCGCTGGTGCTTGGTGAAAACATTGGCACCACCGTTACTGCGCTGCTGGCTTCCATCGGAGCGGTGACCAATGCCCGCCGTGCGGCGGTTTTCCATTCCGTCTTCAACGTGGTAGGTGTGATGTGGATTACTGCAATTTTCCCGTGGTATCTCCAGTTTATTCAATGGCTGGCCGGAACTTACCCCGGCTTGGCAGTGGTGGTTGACGGCCTTAACACTTACCCTTACGCCCGCGCAGGCATTGCTATGACGCATAGCGTATTCAATATTGCCAATACTATTGTTTTTTTCCCATTGCTGCCACTGGCGGTAAAGGCCATTTGTCGGCTGATCCCTGATCGCGCAGTCAAGGAAACGCCACGCCTGACCTACCTGGATGTGCGGATGCTGAAAACGCCGTCGCTGGATATCCAGCAATCGCGGGAAGAAATTATCCGCATGAAGGACCACGTCCTGAAAATGCTGGATTGGCTCCGGCAAATACTGGTGCGTGATACTGACCGCGACACGGAACTGGAGAAAAAACTTTTCCGCCACGAGGAGATATTGGATGCTGTCCAGCGTGAGATCACGGAATTCGTCTGCCGTATGTTGAGCGGCAACGTGCCGCACCACCTGATTGTCGAAGCCCGGCGGCAGCTGCAAATCACGGATGAATACGAATCTATCAGCGACTACTTGGTGGCCATCCTGAAACTGCACTTGAAGCGCCTGAACGCCGATTTGCCGTTATCGGAGGATGGCTTGCAGGAAATTTTGCAGCTGCATGACATGGTGGCGGATTATACCATTATGATCAGCGAAGCCTTTGTAAACAAAGCCCCAGACATGCTCAGCAAGGCCTACACTGAAGGTGAAGCCATCACATGCTACATGAGAACCTGCCGTGATAAGCACTTGGCGCGGATCACCAATAAAGATGCTCCGCCTTTGAGCAGCTTGGTCTTTACCGATATGCTAACCAGCTATCGCAAGATCAAAGACATCGTCATGAACATCGCCGAAGTTATGCAGCAATAGGCGATCCGCTAGTGCGAGGCCGCACTGGCGGTGCGAGGCCGCACTGGCCCCACCCTCTCCCCGCCCATGAGAGAGTCAGAGCGATGGCTGAAAGTGAACCGCCAAGGCGCCAAGAAGAACGCCAAGAAAGAAGCAGAAACACCACCATCCTCTCTTGCTTTGGCGTCTTGGCGGTTATCTTAGGTTAAATCATTCCCAACTGGCGCAGGACTTGCTCCATGATGGCGATATTTTTGGCCCCAGCATCCGGAGACTTGGGGTCACGCCACAAATCGCGCAACTGCGCCAGCGTGCGGTCGCTCAAACGGGCCTGGGGGTCGGCCTGGCGGGCGCGGCGAAATTCCAGCAGCGCCGAGGCGGAGGCAGCGGTCAGATAGGCCCGTGCCCGCGGATGGCGCTTGATGGCGGAAGAAGGCACGGCGTTGATTACCGCCTCGGTGCCGTATGCCGCCAGCACGGAATAAGCTTTGCCGGCTTGGGGCACATTGTCAACAATCTCATCCGCCTTCAGGAACATGCCGACGTTGAATGTGCAAGCCGTCTGCGGCACATCCGCCGCCGTGGGGAAAAATTCCGGCCAATCCAGCATCTGCTGGCGCACGTTTTGAGAGTGCATTGGCACAGTAATCATGCCCGGTTCTGCATCCAGCGGCGTCTCCGCGCCATGGAATCCCCAGTGGCCATCCATACCTATGCCCTTGAGCTGTATAAAATACACGCCTTGACGCTTCAACGCCAGCAGGTCGTCACGATAGCCGGTCATCACGGCAGCATCAGCGTCCGTGCCATTCAGCTCCAATGGATGCACTTGCAATTTGCCGCATATTTTCGCCAGCGGTTCGAACAAGTTTGACTCAAGCAAATAACGGAAAGTAGCCTTGAATTTCGGGCTCTGGCGGCTGATCGGATAATCGTCAAACTGGAAGAAATGCGTTTCCCGCAGAATATCGCGAAGCGTGGCGTCACGCTCGGCGGTGGTAATCAGTTCCTTGTAAAACGCGAAGGCGCTCGGCGCCGCCATCAACCACAACGCGACCGGCACACCTTCCGCACGCTTGGCTTTCATAACCCCAATAATGTATTCAGCCGTCAGGCGACCCATCGTCGCTTCGTCCGGTGCAACTTCTATCCGCACACCACCGCATTGAAATACTTCAGTTTTCTGCATGTCTGCTTGCTCCTTGTTTCTTTTTCAGTTGATAAATTCTTCTCTGAACACCATGCCCCAACCCACGGTGATTGTCAACCATTATTCCCTCGTGGCCGTTGCGCTAATTCGATGCCTTGGCCGACACCGCGCGACGGCGGCGTTGTCGGCCGCCGGTCACCATAGCGTAAGCGTTGTGATTGTGAATGCTTTCCTGGTTTTCGCTTTCCACCTTAAACCAGACCACACGAGCATCCGCACGCAGTTTCTGCGCGACGGCCCGCGCCAAGTCTTCCGCGAAACGCGGATGGCGATAAGCGTATTCTGTGACAAATTTCTCATCCTCGCGCTTCAGCAGCGAATAAAGACTGCTGCTGGCGGCGCTCTCGGCCATTGTGATTAACTCTTCAATCCAAACCAATTCCACGCTACGGATCTGGATGGTGACCCAAGAGCGCTGGTTATGGGCGCCCTGATCGCTGATGGCTTTTGAGCAGGGACACAGTGTAGCCACAGGCACAGTCACTTCCACCACCAGATCTGGCCGCACCGGTCGCCGTCGCCGGTCAAGCGTAGCCAAGAAAGCACACTGGTAATTCATTAACGACCGGGCGCCGGAAACAGGCGCAACTTTTTCCACGAAAT
This sequence comes from Kiritimatiellia bacterium, assembly GCA_050944835.1. Taxonomy (GTDB): domain Bacteria; phylum Verrucomicrobiota; class Kiritimatiellia; order JAAZAB01; family JAAZAB01; genus JAXGPF01. The sequence continues at coordinate 52,543 of JBMNRV010000013.1, read as the reverse complement.
ACGGAAACCTGATTTCCAGGTGAGCGGTGGAGGAGTCAAACTTCTGAATGATATTAGTCAGGATTGTCTCGATGCTGCGCAGGGAAATCAGTCCGCGATGCTCATTGATCACCTCAATAAACCGGGACATATGCGTCCCTTTGAAGTTATGCGGCAAATCCACATACAAACCGATATCCGCCACCGTCGGCTGGCGCTTGTTCTCGCGGTCAAGCACTACAATCGGGTATTGTAAATGCCTGATCCCTGCCTTATCAATGGGAATCCGCCGATTATCCGGCTCGCTTTGAATATCACGCATATTTCGGGTCATTCAAGCTCTCATTTGGACTCGAGACATTACCGGTTCAACCAGTTTCCGTCGAAGAGCAAGTTGATGTCGCGCTCAATTTCCGCGCGCGTTACAATCCAGCCAGCGCGGGCCAGATCCACGTATTTTTCGGCCAGTACTTCAGCGATGATGCTACGGGAGTGCCGCCATTTATAAATGAGTTGATCCAAGACGCGAGCGTCGGAATGCTGGGGTGTAAAAGACAGTCCCAGCGTTTCCAACCGCATGGCGGTGATCTCCCGGATGAGCGACGGGTTATTCAAAAACCACCAACAGCCGAATGGCCGAATATTCTTGAACTTGCGCGCGGCTATGCAGAGCGCGTGCATGTTTTCGCGCGCCAGCATAGTCACCATAAACTGGACGTCGCCGAAATCGCGTGCCAAATATTCCACCGTCTCCACCAGTGAACAGCCCACCGAGTCGCCAGCGAGGACCAAGTCGGGGTTGACCAGTTTTCGGACGCCGATCATCATCGCCACAGGAATTCCGCGTTCGCGCGCGACGGGAATAGCTGCCTTCACCATGAGATTTGTAATACTGGATTCTACGTCGGGATAGCGGAAGTCAGGCGGCAGGCTGATGGCCAGATAGCGCGCGTCCATCTTGTCACACCATTCCATCAGATAGCGGCGCACTTCGGCCAAAGTCGGGCCGGAAAGTGAGGTGTCAGTCCGGTACCCCAACTGGCGCAACCGCCCCGCGCCGGACGGCCAATTCATCAGGGCGCTGTCAAGACGCAATACCGCCAGAAATCGCGGGTCGCGCTGGAATCCCTTATACCAGCAGGGATATTCTGCCGGATCCAGCGGATCGTTGGTCATGTAAACCTTTTGAACACCGGCAAGATCAAAAACGCGGTCGGTGTAGTCCCGGACATTCTGCCGGGCGAAATAATCGCGGTAAGTTTTCAGCGAACGCGCCGCCACATCCAACCCAAGCGCCTGCAGTACCGTGATTACGCCGCGACAGGCCTCGGAGATTGGGGAGCGTTTAACGAACAACTCTTCCCAGATCAACTCCGCCTGACGCGTTTTGGGTTCGGCAAGGAACTTCTGACAATCCCAGTCCGGCCGGGCGCGCATTACCTCCGCCAGGAGATAATGATACGTCAGCATCTCATCAATCCCCCAGAGCAGCAATGGCCCCATGGCTGGATCGAAGGTATGGGTATGAATATCCGTAATCGGCACGGAAGCCATCAGATCGCTGATAGTCGTGCGTATCTCCGCTTCCTGCTGCATAAATCCCTCCATCTTGCCTGTGTCCACAGGATGGACACGGATGAATCCGGATTAAATTGAACCGCTAAGACGCCAAGAACGCCAAGGAAGAAGCAGACGAAGAATGAAACCGCAGGTGCGGGTCCGCACTGGCGGTGCGGGTCCGCACTGGCAATGCGGGTCCGCACTGGCAATGCGAGGCCGCACTGGCAATGCGAGGCCGCACTGGCAATGCGAGCCGCACTGGCAAAGAAGAACCGGATAGACACAGGCTTTCAGGTCACTGCCTCCGCCTTCATCCTTCCGCCTTCATCCTTTATTCAGTACTTCGTCAATCGCCTCTTCAAAGACCTGAATAGACTCACGCAGGGCATCTTCCGTGATGGTCAGAGGCGGCGCTATCTTCAGGCATTCCCCGCCAACGCCCACGGGCGCGAACATCAGCAACCCTTTTTGGAAACATGCGACGTTGATCCGCTGCGCTAGTTCCGGGTTGGGCTCCTTGGTCCCGGGTTTAACCACCTGGATGCCGGCCACCAACCCTTTGCCTTGGGCGCAACCCAACACGTCCGGATATTTCTTCTGAATACGGTGAATTTCGGACACAAGGATTTCACCCATAGCCGCAGCGTTTTCCACTAATTTATCACGCAACAGCACCTTCAGGTTGGCCAATGCGGCAGCCACTGGCAACGGTGAACCGGAGTGAGTGGAAGTCATCGAGCCGGGGGCATACAACCCTTGGATGTCACGGCGTCCGATAACCGCTGCCAGCGGCAGCGAGGATGAAATTCCCTTGCCACAGGCAATCAAGTCCGGTGTAATGCCGTAATGTTGGAAACAGAACATTTTACCGGTGCGCCCAAATCCGGCTTGGACTTCGTCAACGCATAGAACGATGTCGTGTTCCCGGCAGAAAGATTCCAGTTTTTTAGCATATTCCACCGGCATAAAGTCCGGCCCTATACCCTGATAGCTTTCCACCATCACCCCGGCGACTTCATCCGGCTGGATGTTGCGGTCACGCAGAGTTTGCAGGAACTGGTCAAACGATTGGTTGGTATTCTTGTAGCCGTCCGGGAATGGAGTTTGGATAAAGGACTTATCGCTTTCACCCATCCACTTTTTCAATTTGGGCATACCACCGGCCAATTGAGCGCCCATAGTGCGACCGTGGAAAGCATTGTTAAATGAAACAAAATAACGTTTCCGTGGCCCGTGCTTTTCCATAGCATAGGTCTTGGCCAATTTAATACAATTTTCCGTGGCCTCACTGCCGGAACTCAGAAGAAAAACCGTAAAATTGGCTGGATCGGGCGCCAGCGATTGGAGAATCTCGGTCAGCTCCGCACGCTGCTCATGCACAAAAACATAAGTTGAAAGCAGGCCTTGGTTAATGATATTGATGAGCGCCTTACGGACTTCGGGGTGGTTGTGGCCGACGTTGGTAATCAGCACACCGGAAGACCAGTCCAACCAACGGTTGCCCCAACGGTCACTGACGATGAAATCCTCAGCGCTGTGCCAGACAATCGGTGGCTGTCCCATCATGGACTTCGGTTCGGTCCGGCGCAATTTTTCAAAAATGGGTAGTGACTCTGGCACCGGCAATTTAGTTTTGATAGTGCGGTACTTTGTGTTGACCTGCGGGACATCAACCGGCGTAAGATCGTAAACGGCCATAGTAAAAACCTCCTAATTCGCATGAATGCCTTGTTTTTGAACGGAAAAACATGCAGTTTTATAACACATTGCTTGCCTATGTCAAGCAATAACCGACGTGGACTTTCCCCAAAAATCCGGGCATTCCATAAAGATCAGACCGAGCGGGTTAAATTAGGGGTCTGGCGTTGCCCTGAAAGGACGTTGGGGCTATTCCAGAAAACCACTTTTCCACTTCCAGACACACCCGTAAAAGGATCATATCGTTTGTTTACAGGAGATTATATATAACTGCTTCCAATTTTTTGGGGGAAGTCCTGATAACCGACTTGTTGTTGCAATTCTTTAATGATGAAGAATCCAAGAAACCTAAAGCCAAGAGATGGAGAGATGCGCTCTTAGCTTATTGGCGGTTCATCTATTCGGTCATCCTTGCGCAGCTGCCGGAAAAAATCCTGCAGCAAGGCCGTGCATTCTCCGGCCAACACACCGGCGCGCACCTCCACTCCCGGCGCGACAAAATGAATTTGCGGGTCGCTGGCGCCGAAAACCACGCGTGAGATACGCGCTAACACAATGGCGCCACTGCACATCGGGCAGGGTTCCTTGGTGACATAAAGCGTGGTTTTGTTGAGACGCCAATCGCCCACCGCCGCCGCCGCTTGAGTGATGGCGATCATTTCCGCGTGCGCGGTTGGGTCTTTCAGCAGCTCCACTTGGTTATGCGCACGGCCGATAATCTCCTCGCCGCGGACAATCACAGCCCCCACCGGCACATCGCCCACCTCAGCCGCCAGCACGGCTTGCCGCAGCGCCAAGCGCATGTAATTTTCATCCTGATCAGGCATATTAGTTGCGGAATCCTTTTAATTAAGGCATAATATCCGACAAGTAGATCAGCCGCAATTGTATTTTCCGTAAATCACCGGAGGGAAAACACCATGCGCCTTGGGTTCTGGGAAATTGTCGTCGTCTTCGCAGTTATTTTCCTGCTGTTCGGCGCCAAGCGCCTACCGGATTTGGCACGCGCTTTGGGGCGCAGTTTAACTGAGTTCAAAAAAGGACGTGAGGAAGGGGCAGCCGAAGATAAGCCTGAATCGAAATCGGAGGACACACGCCCCGAAACATAAGCTGTGAAAGGTTGAAAGACAGAAACACACCCGGGATAGCAACAGTCTCGCAGCAAGTGACAATTAATCGTCCAACTACGCCGGTTAATCGGCTTTTCCGGCAGTGTCAGGCAAACCGGAAGGCACAGTGGAGACATCCGACGGCGGCGCCGCCGGGGCAACGGATGTTGCGGGCGTGCTGGGCCACACAGAAGGCGGCTCCTGATAATAGCTTTGTTCGGCGTATTGCATGTAAAGCACTACACCCAACATCACCAAAGCCAACGCGGCCATAATGACCGCCGTCACTACCTGTGCATTACCATTGCGAGCATCGCTTTTACTTATTTTAATCTTTTTCATGGAGAGGGCTCCAGCAACTTTACTCCGAGCCGACCGGCCGCCGATGCAGGACGGCATTTGTATCCCCGAAGTATATAATCATGTTCCGTGGTGGTCAATAAATTTTGCCGTTAATTTTGCCGTGCCCGCCGCATCAGGGCACAGAAAATTTCGCCGTCAAATCCAGCACTTCCTTTCTGATGCTTTTCAGCAACCGGTCATCTTTGTGGTCACGCACCACCGCGCCGATCCATGAGGCTATCCGGCGCATTTCAGGCTCTTTCATGCCGCGCGTGGTAACAGCCGGCGAACCAATCCGTATGCCGGATGTGACAAACGGCGGTTTGGTATCAAAGGGTATCATGTTCTTGTTAACAGTAATGCAGGCTGCGTCCAGAGCAGTGGCGATGTCCTTGCCGCTCACTCCGGCTGCCGTCAGGTCCACCAGCATCAGGTGGTTATCCGTGCCGCCGGAAACAATACGCAGGCCTTCGGCTTTCAGCCCTTCCGCCAGGGTCTGAGCATTGCGCACGACCTGCTCCTGATAGGTCTTGAATTCCGGCTGCAAAGCCTGATGGAAACAGACAGCCTTAGCGGCGATGACATGCATCAATGGCCCGCCCTGCATACCCGGGAATATCTGCCGGTCAATATCTTGTGCAAATTGCTCACGACACATGATGAGGCCGGCGCGCGGCCCACGCAGGGTTTTATGCGTGGTGGAAGTTACAAAATGAGCGTGTGGCACAGGGTTGGGATGGTAACCCGCTGCCACCAAGCCGGCGATGTGGGCCATGTCAACCATCAAATATGCCGAAACACTGTCGGCAATCTGACGGAATCGCTTAAAATCCAGAATACGTGAATAGGCGCTGGCGCCGGCAACGATAAGTTTGGGTTTGAAAGACTCAGCCAGGCGGGCCAACTCGTCATAATCAATCTGTTCGGTCTCACGGGTGACGCCGTAATGCATGACATTGTAATACTGACCGGAAAAATTCACCTTCATGCCGTGGGTTAAATGTCCGCCATGCGCCGGGTCCATAGCCAACATGCGGTCGCCGGGCTTCAGCACCGACAGATACACTGCCAGATTGGCGGAACTGCCGCAATGAGGCTGCACATTAACGTGTTCGGCGCCGAACAATGTTTTGGCACGGTCAATCGCCAGCCTTTCGGCATCGTCCACATAAATGCAGCCGTTATACCAGCGTTTGCCCGGGTAGCCCTCGGCGTATTTATTGGTCAAGAGCGAGCCAACGGCCTCGCGCACGGCACGGCTGACATAATTTTCCGAAGCAATCAGCTCCAGATTTTCTCGCTGGCGCCGGGCTTCATTGCGCAAAGCGGCGTAAATTTCCGGATCAGTCTCGCCGACTTCCACCGGATCCACCATGTTGCATGTGTAAGCATGGATTTTGTTCACGCGCCGCTGGTGCCGCTCACTTTTATCGAAATCCCCGTCCAGCCAAGCGTCGAGTACAGCGCGGGCCTCCTCAATGCTGGTCAATTCGCCGCCCAACACTAACACATTGGCGTTGTTGTGCGCCCGGGCCATCTTGGCCATACGCGGCGTCAGGCACAATGCCGCGCGCACACGTGGAAATTTATTGGCGGTAATGCTCATGCCGATGCCGGTAGTGCAGACCAGCAAGCCTTGGTCCACCACGCCCTGCGAAACCTGATCCGCCACCAACGCGGCGTAATCCGGGTAGTCCACAGACGTCCGGTCGAAACAGCCGAGGTCTTCCGTCTCTACGCCACGCGCCGCCAGTGACTCCAGCAACGCTGTTTTCATTTCAAATCCGCCGTGATCACAACCTACTGCTATTTTCATTTTAACCCCTTTTGCAAAAATAAAATCATATCCAATAAGGCGGCGTCAATCTCATCCCGGATTTCCCGGTAAACCGCCGTTGAACAGCCGATCGGGTCTTGAATGTCGCGGCCAGAGGCCGCCGACCGTCCAAAACTGGTAAGCAAGCGCGTTTTCCCGGCGGCGGAGGGAAAGCGCGTCCGGATATTCTGAATGTGGCCGTTGGTCATAACCGCTATTAAATTCGCCCCCTCCGCCATCTCCTTCGTCAAAGGCTGGCTGCAGTGCATCGTCAAATCAATACCCTTTTCCCTTAAAACCTCGATAGCCGCAGCGCTGGCCATAAGGCCTGACGCGGCATGCAGTCCAGCGGAACTGATAATATACTTCGCGTCATTACGCAAGTGATGGCGCAGTAGGTATTCCGCCATAGGACTGCGGCAAATGTTTCCAGTGCAGACAAAAACGATTCGCTTGGCTTTCCGTTCCCTCAAAAACACCTCTCATCGCACGGCATTCATCTGCCGCCCAAGTTTTTCCACTGCCACTTCCACTGTATCGCCGGGATGCAAGGTCAACGGAGGCCGGCGCGCCGACCCGATGCCCGCCGGTGTGCCAGTGGCTATGACATCTCCCGGCAGCAAGGTTATCGTAGCGCTGATATAAGCTATTAGAAAGGGAATTTTAAATATCATATCCGCCGTGTTGCCGTTTTGCAGAATCACGCCGTTAAGTTTTGATTCCACCCGCAGATTGCCGGGATCGCCGGCCTCATCCGGTGTGACCAGCCACGGCCCCAGTGGGCAAAACGTATCCAGACTTTTACTGCGGAACCATTGGCCGTCAGTGCGCTGCGCAACGCGGTCGGTTACATCATTCAAGATTGTATAGCCGACAATGTAGTCCAGCGCGCGATCTTCCGGCACACAACGCGCCTCCCGTCCAATCACCACTGCCAATTCCGCTTCCAAATCCACTATTTCTGCATCTGGTGGCAAACAAATCGGATCGTATGGACCAGTCACAGCGGTGGCGGCCTTACTAAACAAAATGGGCGTCTGCGGCACTTTGCTATCGAATTCCATGGCATGATCGGCGTAATTCTTGCCCAGACAGATGATTTTGCCGGGACGCGCCACCGGCGGCCCCAGTCGGACACCCTCCGCCCGCACGAGTTTACGGCCGCTTTCCGACAGCAGCCCCGGCAACCGCGCCATGCCAAACCGGCGAAAAAAATCTTCGTTATAATCCTCAAGGTCGTAGGCCATCCCACGCACGTCCAAAATCATCGGGGACGCGCCGGGCTCCTCAACCAAGACCCCCGGCCGCTCATTGCCAGGTTCGCCAAAACGCACAAGTTTCATAGTTTACCAAAACTCTTATGCCAAAAGAAAACGGCATTATCACTAATCAGACCAAAAACACAAGCCAGAACTGTCCCCCTAAAACTGCGGAAGTTGGTATCAGACGGATCAGACGGATCGGACCGATCAGTCCGATCAGGAATCCCAAGTAGTCGGCCTTTTTTGTGGCTAATCTCCCTCCTCCAACTTGGCGGTTTATCTTTCTCCCTTTAATCTGACACCGCCAGCGGACGCTCTTCAGTGCGCCACTCGGTTAAAATCAGGTTTTGCCGATATGCGATCGCGCGCAGACGGCGCAAAACTTCCGGCTTCAGCTTGGCTGTCACCACCACTTCCTTAACGGCATAACGTTGCACTAAGCTTTCCAACCGATCAATTCCGCCCCGCACCGGATAGCCGTATGCCAAACGTCCATGCATATTGGAGTCGTCATCTAAAATGCCGACAATCCGGCGACGATCGCCCGCACCGGGATACTTGGCGCTGCGCTGGCGCATAAAAAGTATTCCACGAACTCCTGCTCCATATATCATCGCGTTATGGCAATCCCGGTAAATTGCCAGCGAAGGGTGGCGGGCGCTGAAATCCATGACATCTTGCAACATCCGCGAAACCATGCGCACCCCCAACACTATCGGCAAACTCATGCCGAAATACAACAATGCCCGCAAAATCAAGGTGCGATCCAAGACTGCCCCATCCATCACCGCAAACGCCACTCCAGCCACAACTCCCAAAAACATCGCAATGCCCAATAGTAAAAATTCCCCAATCCGCGCCCGACTCCACACCCGCTGGTAGGTTCGCGCTATAAACATTGCAATGAATGAAAACCCCACCAAGACAGGCGCCGCATGCAACCAGGCATATTTAAATGTGATTACCGACGGCTCTTCCCAAGTCAACCACAGCGCCGCCGCAAGAGAACCAGACAGGATTGCCACATCAACTGCTGGATACAGAATAACCGCTGCCGTTTTGCCTGGTGGCCGACGCAACCCGTACAGTAATGCCGAACCGCTATCCCATAATTCCACCCGCGCCAGATGCCGCACCACGACATACGCGCCAGCTACAAATGCCACCAGGTATATACCAATTGCGTAGGTCTGCCAGGCCAACCCCAACAACGCGACTCCGACAAGGAAAACCCCCAGAATATACAGTACCGTTGCCACACGGCGTTGCGACATCCCTGACTTGGTCAGGCGGTGGTGCAAATGTTCCATATCCGCCTGCATTATCGCCGCCTTGCCGTTGCCATTCAGTATCCCGCGCACAAACCGCCGCCAAACCGCCAGTATGGTATCAAAAAGCGGCACCCCTACCGCCAGCAGCGGCACCCCGATTGAAGCCATCGCAGCGCCCTTGGAACTGCTGCTGAGAGCAATTACCGCCAATGTGAACCCCAGAAACATGCTGCCGGAGTCGCCTAAAAATATGCTGGCGGGATGAAAGTTATAACGCAAAAACCCTGCACAGGCGCCCACCAACCCCAACAGCACCAGCACGTCCGCCGGCATATGCCTCAAAAGCAGTCCGCCCGCCATGCCAATCGCAGCGATCAACGCCAGTCCCGCCGCCAAACCGTCTATTCCGTCAATCAGATTAAAGGCATTGGTAATGGCCAGTATCCAGAAAACCGTCAACGCCAAATCCACCACTGCCGGCAACGGCACTTGCAGGACAGAACCAAACCGCATATCGCAAAAATATGCTAAAACTGCGGCAATTATCTGCCCGGCTAATTTAACCCAAGGCCGGATACCGCGCACGTCATCTACCACGCCCACAAAAGTAATCCAGGCCGACACCACAAAAAATTTCTGCCACCAGGCCAAATTCAGATTGCCACCAAATTCCCGCCAAGCCGGCAAAAAAACCACTGCCGCCGCCACGTGAAACCCGGCAAACACCGCCAGCCCGCCCAAGCGCGGAACCGGCCGGGAATGTAAGCGGCGTTGCCCCGGCAAATCCACCAGATTCAACGCCAGAGCCAATCGCCGCACCAATGGGGTCAAAACTAAGGTTGTCAGAGCGGCTGCAGTAAATACCGCTATATATTTTATTATAAAATGGTAGTCCATCCGGTATCTAAACCTGTTACCAATAAGAAATCATATTCTGCCGTAATACTGATAAAAAACAAGCAAAACCCGTAAAAAACAAAGCGAGCGACCACGACTACCATGCGCTTGACCGGTCTGCCGCCAACTGCAACATTGCTTTTTCCCCCTTGCTTGGGCATTATATTCGATCACTACGGGGAGAGAGGGATGAATAACCGTATCAGCGAAATCTCAATTTCAGTATGACTCAAATGCCGAAGAAAGCTGTAATTCTGGCCGCCGGACTCGGCACACGCATGCGTCCGCTGAGTTTCGACACGCCAAAACCACTGATGCCGCTCTGGAACAGGCCACTACTGGACCGCGTTCTGTCACATCTCCGCAACTGGGGTGTCCGTGACATCCTGATCAATCTGCACCATGCCCCGCAAGCTATAACAGAACATCTGCGTCACCGGACGCCAGATGGTTTGCGCATCTATTTTTCCTTCGAGCCGGAAATTCTCGGCACTGGCGGCGCGCTACGCCGCGCCGCTTGGTTTTTAGACCGTACCCCTTTTTGGATGGTCAATGCCGATATCGCCTTCAATGTGGATCATCGGCCGTTACTGCGCTGCATGCGCCACTCTCAGCCGCTGGCAGTCCTCTGGCTGACCGATTGCGCCGGACCGCGCACAGTGACTATGCGGCAGGGCTGGATTCGGGATTTCCAAAGCCGAACTCCAGGCGCACCAGATAATTATACTTTCACCGGCCTGCACCTGTTGTCACCGCAAATCCTGCAATTCCTGCCGCCGACCGGTTATGCTTCCATTATAGATGCCTATGAAAAAGCTATGGCCGCCGGACGGCGTATTGCCGGAATTTGCCCGCCCGGAGCATATTGGAGCGACTTGGGCGCCCATGCGACTTATCTCGCCGCGCATGCAGCAACCGCTCCATGCCGCCAAAAAGAATCTTTTATCGCAGTAGCGCCTGACGCGCGAATCGCCCCGGGAGCGGACACAGCGCGCGCCGTGATCTGGAGCGGCGCGCGACTGGGACCGCGCGCCATAGTGCATGATGCCATCATCGGACGGAATTGCGCTGTCAACTGTCATGTTCCCAATATAGCTGTCCTGGCCGATTATCTCCCGCACGACGCCGCTCTCCAAGCAGCGTTGTCGCATCTGGGGTGGCCGGCGACCGACACAGCAGTGATTCCGCTGGAACCGCGTGGCTCGGCGCGCGACTTCACACGCTTGGCGCACGGACGTCAGAGCGTAATCATGATCCAATATCGCTTGGAGCGCGCCGAAAACGGCTGGTATGCCAGACATACACAGTTGCTCGAAGCGGCTGGAGTGGATGTGCCGCGCTTGCTGTATGACTCCCCTCGCAAAAAAATAATACTGATGGAAGATTTGGGGCGGGAAACACTGGAAAACCGTATCAGACGACTTAACGCGCGCCGTCCGGCTGACATCCGCCGCCTCTATCAGCCGGTGCTGGACAACTTGTTACGGATGCATGCCTTAGATATCAGAGCTAACGGGCGGCCTCGTGTCAAAATGTCTGGCGGCTTCACGCCGCGCCTCTACAAGTGGGAACGCGAGTTTTTTGTGCAACAATTTCTACGCCGCCACTCCGCTTGTGGAGCAGGCGTTATCCGGAGCATACTGGCGGAACTTCAAAAATCCGCCGCCATCTTGCTTGCCAGCCCTTACACCCTGATTCACCGCGACATGCAATCCACAAACATCCTCTACCGAGGAAACACCCCATGCTTTATTGACTTTCAAGGGATGCGGTTCGGCCCAGCTGCATATGATCTGGCATCCTTGCTATGCGATCCATATGTGGAATTGCCTACCGCCTATCTGCCAAAATTGTTGACATATTACAATCGGCATCTGCCATCCGAGCGGCGCATCATGGAAAATGTTTTCTGGCATGCCGCCGTGGAACGTCTGGCGCAGGCACTGGGCGCCTACGGCCGACTCGGCGCCGAGCCGGCCACCAGGCGTTTCTTGCGCTTTATCCCACCGGCGTTGCGCCAAATGGGTACCGCCTTGCAGCAATTGCAGGCACACCCCGTGCTGGCCAATACAGTTCGCCAACTTCTAGAGCAAACTGACAATTGCAGCGGTCAGCGACATAGTATATAAATACCATAAAAACGGCATTTAAAATTCAGGAAACCTGCCCTGAAAGGGCATAACATACCAGACCAGGGCAACGCCCTGGAAGTAAAAGAAGAACATGAAAACGGCCCTGAAAGGGCGTGACATATCACTGTGGGCGGGCGATGAAATGTACATCTGGGATTGAACACAACTATGTTACGCCCTTTAAGGGTTGACGCTGGGGGCATATTCGCTAGCCGCAGTTTTATAAATACCCAAGCGAGGGAAAAGCAATGTTGTACTTAGCGGTAGATCAATCTACTTCGCGCGGCAGTCTGGCAGTTATGCGCGGCACGGAGTTGACACTGGAAAGACACTGGGAAAATAACGCCGGCAATCAGGCGCTGGCGCGGGAATTGGTTGCATTGCAGACCACAGGGAATGTGGATTTAACACAGGTGGATTATTTCGTTTTGGGTGTCGGCCCGGGCGCTTACAGCGGGTTGCGTGGCGTCATTGCGCTGATTACAGCTTACGCCTTGCCCAGTCAGCAAAATCTGTACGCCATCAGCAGCGCTGAGGCGCTGGCTTGGCAGTTGGCGCCGCAATATAACGGCCGGCCTATCATGGTTGTAGGTGATGCCCGCCGCAACCATTTATGGTATCGCGTGTTTCGTTCCCACGGCTTGGCGCCGCTGATTCCGGAAACCGGTTGGGAATTATGCGCTCCGGACGCTCTGCCGTGGCGCCCCGGAATGGTAGTAGCCACTTCCGATTGGCCGCGCCTTGGCGATCTGTTGCAGACCTCAGCCCCAACGCAATCGGAGCTGATACAATCCGCTGTTTATCCGACGGCTGCCGCGTTGGCGCGGCTGGCGGCAATGCGACTGGCCGACGCCATCGTTTCAGAGCCGGTACATCCGATTTATTTGCATGCGCCGGTAAACACCCCACTAAAGCCGTGAGGTAAGAGATAAAACTGTCAAGAACAGGCTCGACAATCCGCGGTCTTAATGTTACATCTAACCTCACTAGCACCCCATAGAAAACTGCTAAGGAAGGGAAAAATTAACCGCCAAGGCGCGAAGTGACGGAAGGAGATTAGCCACAAAAAGGAACTAGAAAGGAGATTGGGTCCGTCGGCGGGCGAGTTCCTTGGGAACCATCTGAACCGTCCGATCCGTCTGATCTGTCGGGTACCCCGACTTCTGCATCTTTTGTGGTTAAAAATCACATAGACAACGCCCTTTTCAGGCTAAATATTCATCCTGTAGGATGACACTGATGTAAAATTAAAACTGCGCCATAAAAAATTAAGAAAGACTACAGCCACATGGATAAGATCAAACGATTCATAGCATTTACCGGGGTTCGGAAAGCCGAATTGATCGAAACACAGCGGATCGATCATGAAAACACCAGAAAAATGATATTTGTCAAGACATCTATGTCTCTGGTGAGTCCGGGGACGGAATTGGCCTTTTTTGAGGGCACTCACACGACTATGAAGACGGGAGTTTGTAAATACCCGGTCACCATGGGATATTCCAGTATCGGAACGGTACTTGAAACGGGAAAAGACGTTACGGATGTGGAGCCCGGAGATCGTGTCGTGTCAATGAGTGGACACTATGACCAAGATTGGACTGATACATGGGAACGGATTCCAGAAGGATTGCCTCATGAAAAAGCCATCTTTGCGATTCTCGGCTCCGTTTCGCTTCACGGCATCCGTACTGCCGAACTTCAGATCGGAATGAATGTCTTTGTATCAGGACTGGGAGTGATCGGGCAAATAGCTCTTGCGCTTTGTCGTACGGGCGGCGCGGATATCCTTGCCGGAGCGGATTTTTATCTGTTCCGCCGCCAGATGGCTGAAAAATACGGCGCCGATGCTGTATTTTCACCTGATGAGCCTGATTTCATTGAAAAGGCGCTTGCCGTGACGAATAAAAAAGGCTACGACATTCTGATTGTGGCCAATACATCTCCCGCATCCATCCATTCTGCGCTAAAACTGGTGGCTCAACGGGGAAAAATCATCATTCTTGGAAGCCTGCATGGGAAGGTCGAAATGGATTTATACACGGAAATTCAAAGAAAGGAAATCCGTCTGCTGGGGTCCTATCAGCCTGCCTGTCCGAATGTTTCGACGGCATATTATCCATGGAACAAAACAAGCAACCGGAATCTGATTCTGCAATATCAGTTGAAAAATCGGTTCGATTTTTCAAAACTTATCACCCATAAAGGCAATCCGGAAAACGCACAGAGTTTTTACGATATTCTTTCCAAAGAAAAAAACCAGTGCTTTACTGCGGCATTTCATTGGGGAAATATGTGATGAAGGGAGACGGACGGCTCACTACGATTGAAGCCGCTTATTTCTATCACACCGTCCGACAAACCGGCCGAGCGTGAGAAGCAGATATCTGCTGATTTTTCACCACCTTGTGCATCCTTTTTGGCTAACCCCACGCTTTTGGCGACGCGAATTCGACATCACGTTAAAAAATACTTGACAATTGCACGTTCCAAAGCGATATTTTCAGGTAAGAAGTGGAAAAGTAACAGTACAGTCATGTGGTGGCTGTTTTTAGGTATTAGCCTTCGGTTATTAATCCTGATCGTTTATTTCAGTAAAAAGGAGTCTGCAAATGAGAACGCCGGTTTTAGTGGTTATTGTGGTGTTGTTACACGCGGCTGCAATAGGATCGTTATTCTTCATTCAGGGTTGCGGGACCACCAGGGATCCCTCAATGCCGTCCCAGCCGCCCGTTATACCGGAGCCGGTAATTGAAAAGCCTGCGCTTCCTCCAGCGGGATTGCCGGAAACTCCACCACCCAAGCCCGTTGTCAAGCACACGGCGCCGGTTGAGACAACAGAAACAGTGGAATATGTTGTGAAATCCGGCGATGCGCTCTCCAAGATTGCCATGCGTTACAAGGTGTCCGTCAAGCAAATCATGGATTTGAATAAGATCAGCGACCCTAACAAGATTCGCGCCGGGCAGAAATTGATCATCCCGGCACGTCCAGGCGTAACCCTGCATCAGCCCGAGAAACCCAAGGCTGCGCCAACTGCGAAGAAATCATCTGCTGTTGTTGGCCCGAACGAGTACGTGGTGCAGGCCGGTGACACCCTCAGCGGTATCGCCCGCCGTTATCAGACCAAGGTCAGTACCTTGCGCGAATTGAACAAATTGGATAGCGACCGCATCATAGTAGGGCAAAAATTGCGCGTTGCAGGCGCGGCGTCCGAGTCTGCGAAACCCGCGACTGCCGCCATAGCCACGCCGGACACGATCAGCACACCCGAGATGCCAGTAGAAGTAGACTCCGCTCCGGAAGCTCCGGCGGCTGGCGCGCCTGAAGTTGCGCCTGCTCCGGAAACTCCAGCTTACACACCTGAGGCCGCTGTGCCCTTTACCGGGCAGGAAATCGTCCATGTAGTGCAGGCTAATGAAGACTTGGAATATATTGCGCGCCTCTATGTGGTGTCAGTGGATGACATTGTCAAACTTAATAGCCTGCCGGAACCCAAAGTGCAGATCGGACAACGCTTGCGTATTCCCTAATGCCAAGCAAAACGTGATGTGCGTGTTACCACTCTGCTGTTGCTGATCGTAGCCGTTTTGACGGTCTTCGGACTGGTCATGCTGGCCAGTGCCAGTGGGGTCAAGGCGATAGAGCTGTACGGCGATCCGATGTTTTTCGTATATCGCCAGTTGCTATGGCTGGCTTTAGCCCTGCTGGTGGCTGGTGTCATCTCCCGGATTGATTACCGCCGCTGGCGTTACTTGGCGGTGCCGGTCTTTATCCTGAGCGTAATCTTGCTGGTACTGGTGTTGATTCCCGGCATCGGTACCAAGGTTGGCGGCAGCCGGCGTTGGCTGCGTTTTGGTGTGATGCAGATTCAGCCGTCCGAGTTCGCCAAGTTTTCGCTGGTGATTGTGCTGGCTTGGTGGATGGCACGCGAACGGATGCGTTCACGGGAGTTTGGCCGCGGTGTGCTGGCGCCTATGACGATGCTGGGCTTGATTGCCGGGCTGATTTTTCTCGAACCGGATTACGGCACAACCATGCTTTGCGGGCTGGTCGGCATGGCGATCATGTTTGCCGGCGGAGCGTTGCTGCGTTACTTGGTGTTATTTGCCGGCTCCGGCCTGACACTGTTTTGCATAGCCGTCATGCACAATGAGGTCCGCCGCGGCCGTGTGCTGGCATTTCTGGCTCCGGAAAAATACGCTCAAACTTACTCCTTTCAGCTGATCAACGCCATCAACGCTTTTGTGGCCGGAGGGTGGCGGGGTGTAGGTCTGGGCGCCAGCGTGCAGAAACACTTCTACCTACCCGAGGCGCATACAGACTTCATTTTTGCCATTATCGGCGAGGAATTAGGAATGCTGGGCACACTGGGCGTGGTATTGCTGTTTGCCGGCATTTGCGCGTGCGGTATGCGCATCAGTATCAAAGCGCCGGACTGGTTCGGCCGGTTGCTGGCATTTGGATTGACGATCTTAATCACGATGCAAGCCATGTTTAACATCGGCGTCGTTACCGGGTGCCTCCCCACTAAGGGACTGACGTTGCCTTTTATCAGTTTTGGCGGTTCAAGCCTGATGATGTCGCTGGCGGCGATAGCGGTTTTACTGAATATTGCCTGGCAATCGAGCGCCGAGAATATTCATTCGCCTTTACGCAAAGCCGCGCCGGATGTTGAAGCGGGCTATTAGGATCAAGCCCGGCCCAGACTAAAATCGCCGACAATGCGATATATTCCACCTTCGCGCACAACTTGCAAGGGATTCTCAGGGAAAAACTTTGGCAATTCCTCGCGCAACATGCCGATGGCATCTTTCTCAATCCGACGGCGGGTATCCGCGGGAACATCCATCAGCGTCATGATCCGGATTTCCACTACGTAATTCGGGCCGTAGCGCGAGCCATACCCGGCGGAGAAAGACGCGCCCAAGTTGAACAAGCCATCATGTTCGCGCCGTGATGTGACCCCATGTTCAGGGCGCGCCGGGTGCCGCGGAAAGAGTTTCCCGTACTTGGCTTCCAACTGTTCGTCCACACGATCGAAGGCCGCCTGCAGACGTTGTTCCCAATCAATAACCTTGTGGTGCCGCATGTTTATTCCAAGCAAAAATTGCTCTCAGAAACTCATCGAAATTAATTGACCTCCACCGATAACTCGCTATGATAATACCCGTTTTTTTATTTGCCAATGTTTTTGTGCGCGAGGGCACGAATGACAGCGGCACAAAATAAAAGGAGTAAGATGAAAAGTATTTGGGCAAGGTTGGTGGCGGTGGCAGGGTTGGTGTTAACGACGGCGACTTGGGCCGTCGCCGACGAGGCTGGCTTTAATTTAACCCCGAACATTTGGTGGCTGGCGCCGGGAGCTTCGATAATCGCCCTGATATTTGCGATGTATTTCTACCGACTGATGATGGCGGCCAATCCCGGCAATGCCCGAATGATTGAAATCGCCGGGTATGTGCGCGAAGGCGCCATGGCCTATCTGGTGCGCCAATACAAGGTAGTGTTCTGGGTGTTCATTATTTTGGCCGTAATCTTTGCTGTTCTTGCCAAAATCGGCATCCAGAATCCGTTTGTGCCGATTGCCTTCCTGACCGGTGGTTTTTTCTCCGGCTTGTGCGGTTTCCTGGGTATGAAAACCGCGACTCATGCTTCTTCGCGTACCGCCCAAGGCGCCCAAGAAGGCCTCAACCGCGGCTTGCAGGTGGCCTTCCGTTCCGGCGCCGTCATGGGCTTGGTCGTGGTCGGTTTCGGTCTGTTGGACATCTGCCTGTGGTATCTGATTCTCGACAAACTAATCTTCACCCCAGAAAATATGGCTAACGGCTTGCATTTCCTCGGCTTGGAATTAGTGCATGCGGGATGCACTGTAGAGGAAAAGCTGGTGCATATCACCACTACCATGCTGACTTTCGGCATGGGCGCTTCCACTCAGGCGTTGTTTGCGCGTGTCGGCGGTGGCATTTACACGAAAGCGGCTGACGTCGGCGCTGACTTGGTAGGCAAAGTGGAAGCGGGCATACCGGAAGACGACCCACGCAATCCTGCTACGATTGCCGATAACGTCGGCGACAACGTTGGTGACGTGGCGGGTATGGGCGCCGATCTTTACGAATCCTACTGCGGCTCGATTCTGGCCACTGCCGCTCTGGGCGCCTCCGTCGGTATTCAGGCCCATAATCCGGCGCTGGCGATCAAATGTGTTACCGCGCCTATGATAGTGGCAGGTATCGGCATCATACTTTCAATCATCGGTATCTTCATGGTGCGCTGTAAAGAAGGCGCCAGCCAGAAGAACCTGCTGCGCGCCCTGCTGACGGGCACCCTTGGCAGCTCTATTCTGATAGTGGCAGCTATGGCTGGGTTGGCAGCCATGGACATAGTTACTTGGGGATTGTTCGGTTCAGTGGTTGCCGGATTGTTAGCCGGTGTCCTGATCGGGCAGGCGACGGAATACTACACTTCCGACGAATACAAACCCACGCAAGAAGTCGCGACGCAGGCTAAGATGGGACCGGCGACGGTGATCATTGAAGGCTTGGCCACAGGGATGATGTCATCCGCCGCGCCTGTAGTAATTATTGTCATCGGCATATTATTTGCCTTCGGGCTTGCCGGTGGATTCCGCAACTTCACCATGGGCTTGTACGGCATCGGGTTCGCCGCCGTCGGCATGCTTTCCACGCTGGGCATTACCTTGGCGACTGACGCATACGGTCCGATTGCCGACAACGCCGGCGGCAATGCTGAAATGTCGGAGCTGCCGCCGGAAGTGCGGGAGCGCACCGATGCGCTGGATGCCCTGGGTAACACCACGGCCGCCACCGGCAAAGGGTTCGCCATTGGTTCCGCAGCCTTGACGGCTACGGCGCTGTTGGCCTCCTTCCTGGAAGAGGTTAAAATATGGGTTGGTAAATATGCTGCGGGCACGGAAGAGTTTACTATCGGCAAAAAAATAGTAGATGCCGCTACCGTTGCGCGCACCGACATCCTGTATTTTGTTGATCTCTACGACATCAACCTCTTGAATCCATTGGTGTTGTGCGGTGTTTTCATGGGCAGCATGATGGTGTTTGTGTTCTGCGCCCTCACCATGAAGGCAGTAGGTCGCGCCGCCGGCGCCATGGTCAATGAAGTGCGCCGCCAATTCCGTGAGAAACCCGGCATCATGGAAGGCAAGGAAAAACCTGATTACGCCAATTGCGTGGCAATTTCCACCGCCGGCGCGCAACGGGAAATGATGATCCCGTCGTTGCTGGCCATCATTGTGCCGGTCATTACCGGTCTGGTGCTGGGAATCGGCGGTGTGATTGGTCTGCTGGCCGGCGGTATGGCTACTGGATTCGTTTTCGCCACCATGCTGAACAACGCTGGCGGCGCTTGGGATAATGCCAAGAAATTCATCGAAAAGGGCAACTTAGGTGGCAAGAGATTGCCGGATGGATCGAAGAATCCAGTTCATGGCGCAGCCGTAATCGGTGATACCGTCGGCGACCCCTGTAAGGACACCAGCGGCCCGTCGCTGAATATCTTGATTAAACTGATGAGCATGGTGTGTATCGTATTCACGCCGGTATTCATCAAACTGTCGCCGATCGTCCAAGGATGGCTGAGGTTGGTCACAAAATAATCAATTCCGGAAGGATGTGTTGCCGGTGAAAGTCGTTTTTCTGGGCACCGGCACTTCTGTTGGCGTACCGGCCATTGGCTGCAAATGTTCAGTGTGCCGGTCCGCCAATCCGCGTAATCACCGCCGTCGCGCCAGCTTATACGTTGTGGCGGGCGGCCAGCACATCATCATAGATACGCCGCCGGATTTTCGCGAACAAGTCCTGACTTATCGTGTGCCGCGGGTGGATGCCGTCCTCTTCACCCATTCACATGCCGACCACGTCTTCGGCTTTGACGATATCCGGCGCTTCTGCGACGTCCAGGATCAAACCATTCCTGTTTACGGCGCTCCGGATACCATACGTGACTTAAACCGGTTGTTCCCCTACGTGCATAGGCGTGCGCAACTGGGCCTTTCGTATCCGCGAGTGGTTTTTAACGAATGCACAGAACCTTTCCGTATCGGCGCGGTGCGGGTGACGCCCTTACAAGTGGAACACGCCGGAATAGCCACCTATGGCTATCGGCTGGCGGCGGCAGGGATGCGGATCGGTTACATTCCAGACTGTCACACCATGCCCAAGGCTACACAATCAGCCTTGCGCGGCCTGGACGTGATGATACTGGACGCGCTCAAACGCACGCCGCATCCAACACACTTATCCTTGGATGAAAGCATTGCCTTGCTGCAAGAGTTGCGCCCGCGCCGGGCTTACATTACGCATATGGGGCACGACTTGGATTATGACCAGATTCGCCGGCAGTTGCCGAAGGGTATTTTTATCCCATACGATGGACTGACCATACACCTTTAACACTGGGTTAAGTTGCTTTGCTTTCGCTCCCGATAATCTTCCGCAATCTGGCAAGCCACCGGAATGCAATTATAGTCACCATGACGTGACAAAAGCCAGCGGCTAAGAATGGCACGCGAACACCACATCTGCTGGCCAGATAACCGCCCGCCAGTGGGCCCACTGCCAGCCCCAGCATGCTGATGGATGTAGAAACACCATAAGCCTTACCGAGGTGACGCTGATCGGTTGATCGTTGAATAATGCTGTTGATAGATGGCAGGATACCGGCGATTGTCATCCCGAAAAACAGATGAACTACCGTCAGGAATGGAATGGTATGCGCCACGGCATGTGCCGTCGCCGTCACCGCTACTCCCAAACTGCAAACAATCAACACCTGATGATGCCCGAATTTGTCGCCGAGATACCCCAGAAGTCCGGCGGTAACGGCGCCAGCCAAACCGGCGCTGGCCATGATGCCACCGGCGACACTATTCAACCTGGAGGTGGTTTTGATGATCTCCTGAATAATCAGCGGGAACGATGGGTTGATCATGGTGTTGGCGAAGCGCACGGCAAAGAGTGTCAGAATCGCAAAGACAAACACACCGGATTTAAGCAGCACCTTAAATTCGATCGGCGGCTCCTCAGACACTTCTTCTTCCTTGGGTTCGGCCTCGGTGGCGCCAAACAAAACCAGTAATCCGCCCAGCAGAATGATGGCGGCGCCGCCTTGAAAAGACATGCGGTAGCCATAATAATCCGCCATTATACCACCCAGCAACGGCCCGGTGGCCGAGCCGACAAATACGGCGGCCTGCATCATGCCAAGCGCAAACCCACTGCGTCTCGGCGGAGTTACGCTGGCTACGAGCGAAATACTGGCGGAAACCGTACCAGTAAACATGCCCTGTAGCAGTCGAAAAGCCAGCAGCTCGTAAACATTTCGCGAATATGACATCAGAAAAACGATAATCGCGCCGCCAAACATTGAGCGCATTACCATACTTTTATGCCCGAATCGGTCCGCCAGCCAGCCCCATAACGGAGCAAACAACGCAAGGGTTAATCCTGTCGCCGCCATCAGAACCCCGGACCACCATGCTTGCTGGGCTTTGTCAACTATTCCTAATTCTTGAATAAAAAACGGCAGGAATGGTATGGCAAATGAGAACCCTACCGAGGATAACACCTGCGCCAAGAAAGCGTAGGTAAAAGTTTTTTTCCAACGAGTCATATCTCTCCAGTACGGCGCCGTGGCGACGCCGAAACCAAGCAGAAGTACCCCCTATACCATTGCGCAGGTGATTGGGAACACCAAAGATAGCAGCCAAATTGAGGTGGAGCTTAAAACAAATTTGAAAAGTTTGCAACCACTGAAATAGGGAGAGAAGGGAGAACCACGTATACAGATAGACAGAGGAGATTCTCACGCGAAGGCGCGGAGACACAGAGAAAAGGGAGGAACGCAGATAAGCGCAGATTCCGGATAATTAGCCACAAAAATGCAGATCAGACGAATCGGACCGATCGAACGGGTCTGATAAGCCAACCCGTCCGCCGGATGGCTAATTAGTCTTTTCCCGGCGGCTGTACCGGGATTTTGCGCCAGCCATCGCTTTCGGTGAATTCGCGCGCGGCAAAACACCAAACCACCCAGCGCCGGTTCCGCCAGTATTCAGGATTGCGCACAGCACGGCGGTATAAGTTGACACGCGCGGGTGTGGCGCCTGAGCCGCGCACTGCCACCAATTCCACCGGCTGCCCCATTTCCAGCGCCAGTTGATCCGGCAATCCAGCGCCGGTTGTGTGCATGTCGCCTCCGCCATGAAAGACCAGGTTATGACTGTCGCCCAGCAGAATCACCGGACTGTTTGCATCCGGCGCCACTGGTTCGAGCGTATCACCGACGCGCCGTCCGACGCGCCGGATCATTATTTTTTCCGGCGGCGCGCCTTCGCCCCCGGGCATGCGTGATAAATCGCCATGGATTTCCACTTCACTCCATGCGGACTCCAGTTCGCCCGCCGGCGCTCCAGTTCCTATAATTTCCGCAATGGCGCGGGCAGCCAGAACACAACCGTTGCCGGACCAGTGCGAATCGGTGTGACAATAAGGCGCCCCCTTGTCATCCGCGCGGCGCTGCCAAAATAATTCGGTCAAATCCAGCGCCTGTATGTCATGCTTTCGCAAAATCTCATAGAATTCGGCATACACCGGCAGCGGCGGTAATTCTGCAGGTAAACGTCCTGCCGTGCCGTCGGGCGCCGGCAGCACATCTGGGAAAATTCGCGCCTTAGGCGGCACGGGCACCACTAATAAATTGACGCCCAATCGCTGTAATTGTTCGTGGAAATCAAGGATAGCTGGCAGCGGATCAGCGGCTTCCGGCGGCAAACCGTCACGGGCGGCTTTTACCGCTGCCGCGCCCCAGAATTCGCCAGCGGCAATATGCCGCAAATCCGCAACTGGAAACAGCCAGGCATTGTCACCGGCAATGACTTGGCGATTTTCGCGGACAGCCAAATCAGATAACCGGACACATCGTGTCTGCCAAGCCGCAGTTGAATTCAAATCAGCCAGACCGGCGCCACACCAAACAAAAAACGCCAAAGCCAATAAACAACACCTTCCGCTTAAACGAGAAAAACACAACCTAAAAAGAGCAGTTGGCAAGTTTGCCGCAAATGCGCGTATGGGGAAGAACCACGGATGGACACGGATGGACACGGATTGGAAACATGGAAAAGGATTGGCCACAAAAATGCACAAGAGGCACAAGATTTTCAGATTAACGTATGCCGCTCTGACCGGCATCTGCCGGTCTGACGGAACGTCTGACACCATGATACGCGAATGAATTCGCGTGTTTGGGTGTTCGCCGTTCCATGTCCGCATAGCGGACAGCGCGACATACCATTCCAGTCCAATAAACCTTCTCTTTTGCCGTCGCTTTTCCTTTTTGTGGATTTTGTGCATCTTTGTGGCTAATCTCCTTCCGCCACTTTGGCGTTCTTGGCGGTTTAATCTTTCTTCCTCTTTATACTTTTAGTGGTGTTTTATAGCGCTCGCTCCTATTCCGCAATTGTGAATCCCAGTCCGGTTATTTCCGCCGCCCAGCATGGTTCCTGTAAAAGCAATGCGTGGTCATCAAGCTCTGTGCGGTTGATGCCGTCAAGCTTGTCAGCTACTTCCTCCCACGGCTGTAACAGCGCTTCCACCGTCTCACCGGGACGCAGCCGCGCTGCCGGCATCCAGACATTGCCGCGCATGCTCCAAGTATAGGCCACCGCCTGCGCATTGTCAGCCGTTTGCAGATCAACCAAATGCAGTCCAATGATATGATCGGCATAAGGCACACTCCCCGGCCGTGGCGCCGGCGCAATTGCCGATACAACGCCACGCGTCTTGAGCGTTGTCCCAAGCGGCAGATTGAGGAATCCCGCCGGTTGCGGCGCGCCCAGACGCAAGTCAACCATACGCCAATCGCCGGCCGCCAGTTCACGCGCGGCGAATTGCCAGATTACCAGCCGCTTACCGGCCAACCGGTCGCGTCCGCGCGCCAGCTCACGCGCCAACGCCGCCCGCGCAGCGAAAGCGCCATTGTCATTCACTAAGATACGATCCACCGGACGAGCCAGCGCCCGGCTGAAATGCTCGACGAAACCAGCGGCTTCGCCCCACCCCATGGCTTCCAGGGAATAAATGTTGCAGAAGCTGTCACCCAAGACTAATACATCGGCGTCCTGCGTCGGTCGCCAGTAATTGCCAACGGCATCATGCACTTGCTGAATCGGGACAGTTTCACTCCTGTAAAAAGTCTGCCAACTCGGCAGGCGCAACATGGCAACGGTATCGCCGACATGCTCAACCGTCATCGCATGTGTTGTATAAGCGCTGGGTGGCGCTGCCGGCAACAGGTCACTGGTCTGGATGAATTGTGCCAAATCTTCCGCTATGCGCTCCATAGCTTCCGGACGCCAATGGGTATCGGTAGCGAGAAAGGCTTCCTGACCGGCGTCACGGAAATCGCGAGTCAACATGGGAGCGGGATCGAACACCGTCAGACCAGCGGCTTCCAGATCATTCATCAAGCGGTGGTAGGATAGATTCTGCAGCGGCGCGTCAACACAGTCTGATGCAAAACGTTCGGGGTGAATCATGGGCTTCACCGGCGTGGGCATCAACACCAATCGAATGCCACGCTCTGCCAATTGCCGTTGGAAATCCAGAATGGCCGGACGTGGATCGGGGCGAGGCGGTGATTGCCATTCCTTGCCGGATGCAGCGCGGCGTTGCATGACTGCGCTTTCCAGGAATCCGGGAGCTGTCAGGTAATCAACATCCGGCCGGAAAAACAACCAATGATCCCGCCCGCAATAAACTTGTTCATTGCCCGCGCCCAGCCAACGTGCCAGCAAGTACTGGATGGGCGGACGGACGGCGCGGCCAACAATGGAATTTTCCTCCAGCGCCGTCTCCCAGTCATGCATTTCACGCAGTAGTCGCCGGTTAACCGCCAGAAGGTTTTGCAGGGAACCGTCGTTACCAGCCGGCTCCACTTGCAAGGCGGTTGTCAGGCCGCGGCCGAGCGAGAGGCTATGCGGCAGACCGGGCGCGGCTAGTTCCGCCGTCAACTGGAGCATCGGCACGGCGAAAATCAGCGCCAGAAACACACCGCCAAGGAACATTGCGCAAGCCGGCGTAATCCGGGTGCGGCCAACCTCCAGCATGGCTCTTTGCTCGCGTGACAATGGCATTTTAAGTTCAGCTTCCATAATGCTCAGAAAATGAAATAGATAAAAGGATTATAAGCCTGGCAGACCAGTACCGCCGACGCCAGCAGTAGCAACGCTGTCGCCGTGACGGCTTTGCCCCAGCTCATGGTGCGCGACCAATCCCAGGTTTGCGGCGCCGCCCAGACAGTCAACGCCGCCGCGATCATCACCAACAGGTAATACGGTTGCCACATAATGCCGCGCACCAGCAAAGCGTTAGGCAGGTCGCTACCGCCAAACATACAGGCCAAGTACCGGGCGGCTGACGGCAAGTCATCGGCCCGGAAGAATACCCAGGCAATCAGCACGATCAGGAAAGTGATAGCGATCCGGCCCGGTTTGGGAAGATGCCGATAAAGACCGACTTTACCGGCTGACCGTTCGATTGCCAGCCATACGCCGTGGATTGCGCCCCAGATCACAAAATTCCAAGCCGCGCCATGCCATAGCCCACCCAGCAGCATGACCAGCATCAGGTTCAAATAGGTTCGGCTGGTACCACGGCGGTTGCCGCCGAGCGGGATGTAAAGATAATCCCGCAGCCAGGATGACAGGGAAATGTGCCAGCGCCGCCAAAATTCCGTAATAGATTCAGAAATGTAAGGTGAATCAAAATTTTTCGGGAAAACAAATCCAAGCATCAACCCCAGACCGATGGCCATATCAGAATAGCCGCTGAAGTCGAAGTAAATCTGGAAGGCGTAAGCGGTGACGCCGTACCAGGCATCCACTGCGCTTAGGCCGGCAGCAGCGAAGGCGGTGTCGGCTAATTTCCCGCAGGGGTTGGCCAGCAGGATTTTTTTGGCCAGTCCCAGACTGAAGAAAACCACACCACGCGCAAATTTTTCCAGCGTGATCGGATGATGGCGTAATTGGTCGGCCAGTTCCGAGAAGCGGATGATCGGCCCAGCCACCAACTGTGGAAACATTGAGACGAAGCAGGCAAAATCGGTAAAATTGCGCAAGGCCTGAGCATGCCCGCGGAAGACATCAATCGTGTAGCTCATGGACTGGAAGGTGTAAAAACTGATGCCTAACGGCAATGTTATCCGCAACACAGTTGCCGAAGCCGGTATGCCCAGCCATTGCGCCACCGCCGTCAGATTGTCCACGCCAAAGTTAAAATATTTGAAAAAGCCCAATAAACCGAGATTGACGATGATTGACAGTATCAACATGCGACGTTGCAAGCGGCTGCGGGGACCGCCGGGAAGAAGACGCGGCGGCGTGCCGCGCAGGCTAAACCCATCGCAGGCAATAGCGAGGCCGCAGACATAATCCACGACGGTGGAAAAAAGCAAGAGCGGCACAAACAGCGGATTCGACCATCCATAGAAAACGTAACTGACCAATGTCAACAGTAGATGCCGTCCCCGCCGCGGCATCAGGGCGTAGAGCAGCAACGCCGCCGGCAGGAAATAAAACATAAAGATGTGTGAACTGAAGACCATGCTGCTCCTTGGGCGCCAAGGCGGGCAAGAAACTCAGGCATCCGGCGGATAATACATCGGCAAACTCCAGACATCGCCTTCCATTATCAGGCGCTCGCCTTCCAATTCCGGGTGATCATCAAAACTCTCCAGGCGCAGACGGTAAACCATGTCCGGCGTCCGCCTTGCGCCAGGCAGTACGGCTCCATCCATAATCACCCACTCGGCCACCAGAAAATCCGCCGGGAACTCCGCGCCTTCAAGCGCCCGAACCAATTGGTAACGGTTGACCGTCAGCGCCCGGCGATACGGAGCAATTTCTGCCGGGGCGGGAATGTCCGGCGTATGTATCAGACGTGCGTCAACAGTGACCGTGTCCGGCTCTGGCGCACGGCGCGCAATGATTTGGGCGTACGCCTGATAATTCCGGAGCGCTTCTTCCGCCGTCAGCGTCCGGCTGAATAATGCGACGCCCTCTATCAATCCGCTCCAGATCAACCCCCCATCAGGCGCCGCGCCGAACCGCAATATCTCTGATGTCCAGCCGTCCAAATTTGCATCCGGCAGATTGGTGCGTATGCTTTCCAACCCATTCAACCGGCAGACGAAAACTCCGTCGGCATAACTCAAAGATATGTGCGTCGGGCGGCCCGGCGGCAAGGCGCCGATGGTGATTTCCGCGCCGGGAGCGCCGTCTTTTCGCCGCAGCAGACATGCCAAATGTGTATCGCGTTCCCCCAACAGCAAGCTCCATCCCTGAGCGTCAGAGCCGACGGCGCAAATGACGCCCGGCGGGCGCGGGCCGCCGATAGCCGGGACGGCAACCAGCTCCAGTGTCATTGCTCCGGCTGTGCGACACGCCTTCAACGTGCGGCTGGCTGGCGCGGGATGCGCGGTAAAGGCGCCACGGCTGATCAGCATTTCGTAATGCCGTCCATATCGCGCATGTCCCGTGGGTTCCACCCCGCAAATCAACGCCGTGCCGTCAGTGTCAGTGATTGTGTTCGGGCGGGCGCGATTTTCCCAGATAAATTCAAGACGGGCACGATCTGTCGGCCAGAGCTTCGGCGGCTCAGCAGATGCCGGAGGCGTGGGAGGCGCAACCTTTGCGCTGTGCGGCGGGAGCGATGTTGCCGGAGCGGGCGCCACCCAGAGATCGGGATAGAAATCGCCACGATTGTTAAAGCTTAACCGTCGCCACTCTTCCACGCGCCGATAATCGGCGCTGAAACGTCCGGCATATACTTCAACTTCCAGGCCGCCACCGCGAATTCGGTTGTCGCCAGTGCCGACTTTGAACGGGCCGGTCATAACCATGAAACGGGCCCGGTTGCTCCAGCGGGGATAATAAACTTCATAACCGTCAATTTCAGGGGCCGTGTTAATCGGTACCCGCCAGCGTTCATCAGTATCGGCGCGGAAGAACAACAGATTGCGATGCGCTCCATCAAAAATCCAGAATAGGCCGCTATCGTCCGGCGCCAATGCCGGATAGCAACCTTTGCCGTAAATCCGCAAGCCACGGCCCGGCAATTCCGCAATCCCACACTCCGGCCAAGGGAAGACGCCGCCGGCGCGCCGGGCATCGCCCGATAGTTGAAAATTATTCAAGCCTACTGCCGTCCGCTCCCAGACCGGCTCAACCGTTGTGGGATTATCCGCCAGACAGCGGTAAACTTCCGGCACCAGCCGCTGCATCCCAGACTCTTCACCGTAATAAATCCATTCGCGCCCGGCATCATCCGCCCAAACCGCCAGCGCCAGCCCAGTCCGGACAGCGCGTAAACCGGTCCCATCCCAATTCACCAGCATGATCCGACGGTTATGCCGATCCGAAAACAGCACACGGTCGCCGTGCGGCATGATCAATGGCCGGGCATAATTGGCCGGTTCGGACAGGATGGCGCGTTCACCGCGTCCGTCTTCCGAATCCAGCCCCATCAGCCGTAGGTTTGCGGATTCCAGTCCCGTGTCCATGCCATCGCCCAAGTCTTGAATCCAGACTGCCCGCGCCGGCAAACCGGTTAATTCGCGCAAATTCGTGCCGCTTGTCGTGTCTGTGGCAGCTGCACCATCCGGCGATGGCATGGGATTGGACTGCGGTATGGATTCCGGCTCACAGCCGACTTGCAACAGCATGACCGTTGACAGCACGGCGCCAGCCATGGTTTGGATTAAACGGGATATCCGATCTGACGTCTTCACTATGATTTTATCGCCTGCGCACTGTCACGGCGGTTGCGCGTTACGCGGGCTGGCACACCCACGGCCACGGAGAAGGGCGGCACATCCCGTGTGATCACCGCGCCGGCACCGATGATGCTGTCATTGCCGACCGCCACACCATCCAATATCTTTACGCCTGCGCCGAACCAGCAATTTGGTCCGACGGTGATGCCACGGGCGGTGGTGCCTTGGCGATTAATGGTTGCGTCGGCATCGGCGCTGGCATGATCGCCGCCGATGAAGTAACAGTAAGCCGCCACAAGGGTATCGGCGCCGACAACAACGCGGTTACCGGAAAAGATTTCCGCGTTAAATCCAATATTCACCCGATCCTCAAGCACGATATCACCGTTCTTGCAACTTAAAATGGAGTTGCGCCCCAGAAAGACACCGCTGCCGATGCGGATGCCCTGATTATCCGAGCCTTTGGCGTCTAACATGCAATTGTCATCAATGATCACATTGTCGCCAAGATGGATTTTATGCGGATGCCGGAGGTTGACATTGACGCCGAAAACTACATTGCGTCCGCAACTACCCAACAGGCGCGGATACAGTTTGGAACGCAGGAAAAGGCCCAAGGCGCCCGGTGTCATAGCGCAAAGCCAGAGGGTGAATTCGTAACGCAGCAGATGCCGCAACCCGCGCCGACCAACGACCAAATCGCAGTAATGCGCCACCTTTGACTTGGACTTGGCCATCTCGTCTTGAATCAACACGCTTTGTGTTTTCATGCTTGCAAGCTTAACATAGCGCCGGCGTCCGTACAAGAGCGCTTTGTAGTTGGCTAATACTCGCGCTGACGCAAACTGCGCCGGGCAAGGGCCAACGGCACAACTGTAGCGGCCAATGTCAGCATCGCCAGCCAGACACCCGCGGCCCAAAGACCGTATCGCAGCACCTGTGCAGGCACACGCCCAATATAAAACCAATGATACAACGCAGCAAACGGCAGGATGGCGGCAATCATATAAACCAGACTGAGTACCAGATTCAATGTGCCGCCGAACCCGGATATAATGACCATCGGATTGCTCTGGCGTAAATTCATGAAAATCGCGCCCAACCCAGTGGCCAATGCGCAGAAGGCCGCCGACATGGTCGCGGCCAGTACCACTGCCAGAGCGCGGACATCGGGCGCGGCATTTAACAAGGAACCGGATAACAACAACAGCCCGGCGCCAACAACAAGCAGCGCCAACCAGGATGCCACAAATTTTACCAGTAAAACCCGCTCCATGCCCACGGGCGACAACCCAACAATCCAGCAGCCTTGCCCCTCCAGACTCATCTGAGGATAGACGAATCGCGAGCAGAAAGAACACATAATGGCTGCCAAACTGAAAACATTTAAAAAGGCAATCAGATTGCGCCAGACCGGCTCAAGCTGATGGTAGTTCAAGTTGCGCAGGTTGAGAAAGTAAACCGCCAACAGACAGAAAAACACCGCGCCTTGCGTCCATTGGGCCGGATCGCGCATCAACACTCGCCAGTCTTTCAGTAGCAACGCCTGGCGATCTTGACGAAGCGGACGCAGCAACTTATCACTCCAGACGTGTTCCGCTGACTGCCGTCTGCTCTGGCGCCGACGCACCGCTAATGTACGCTGCCAAGCCGTCTGGAACCAGGCCCGTCCCAGGCGGTCCACCAATAATCCAGCCATGAGCAGGTTGGCGCATAGTACAGCCGTGAACCCGACGCCGCGTGCCCAATCACCGCGTCCGAACGCCAGAATCCCTTCCGCCACCCAATAGCTGGGCCAGAGCGGGTTAGCCGCCAGGCGCAAGCCCGGGACCAACCGCGCCAGCATGAAAACGGTGTCATCCACATGTGGCGCCGGCGCGGCAACGCTGGAACGCCACCACCACCATCCCACAGCGCCCACCAGGCCCAGCCCGAGCCAGGCCGGATGCAATCGCGGCAGCAGACGGACAACCAGCAGGGTAATCAGCACACCACCCGCGCAGCACAGCAGCACAAACGGCAACGAAAGCATGGCAGTCCAGAAGATGAACGGTAACGGCAAATGCTCATGCATGACAAACGCGCCGATGAAAGGCACTATCATGAAAAAAAACGCCCAGGCCGAGATCAGTGTGATTTCCAGCCATTGATGAAGAATGCGCCGACCATGCGGCACTGGCGATAAAATCAGCAATGGATTTTCCGCCGCGCGAAATAAAACGGTATAGGCGGTAATCAAACTGGAAACCAGCAGCATAACGGCCAAGCTGAAGAAAAACAGGGAAAAGAGACGCTGGATCAGCAATGTGCCCATACCGCCCAGAGCGGAGATGAAGCGAAAGCCATAGAGGAACATCCGCCATAAACCCGCCAGCAGCCCCAGCGCGAAGCAGGTAATAAAAATCTGCTTAAACCGTGACTGCTGCCGGCCGGCGCGGAAGACATTGGACAAAACCGCCATATCCTTCCGCAAAAAAGTCATCAGATAATACATAATCGCTCCGATAATATCCGGCTGTAAGCGGCGACAGAAGGGACAGCAGGGACGAAAGGGACGGCAGGCGGTGCGAGGCCGCACGGGCGGTGCGAGGCCGCACTGGCGGTGCGAGCCGCACGGGCGGTGCGAGCCGCACTGGCGGTGCGAGCCGCACGGGCTGGTATGTCACGCTCCCCTTCCATCAATCTATCCATCCTTCCTTCATATTATATCGTTTCCTGAATTTCAAATGCCGTTTTTAGGGGCAGACTCGTCTGCCGGTGGCACGGCCTGGAGTTTATCAAGATCAGCAAAGGGTTGGAAGATGGACGGCGCCGGCTCAAGGTTTTCCTGCGCGCCGGTGGCGTAATCCGCCATCTTATATTTTTCATGCTCATGGTCATGGCAATATAGGCAAAGCAATTCCCAGTTGCTGCCGTCGGGCGGATTATTTTTCCAGTTATGATCTTTGTGGTGGACCGTAAGTTCGCGCAGACGCCGCCCTTCGAAAGATCGGCCGCAACTGGCGCAAACATGTGGCAGCAGGCTCAGCGCTTGTTCCCGATAACCACCCCGGCGGCGTTCAACATCGCTGCGTAGTTCTTCCAGCAGACGCGCCTGCGTGGCGGGATCGGAGGGTTTAATTCGTTTGCGGCGCATATCATGCTCCTTTTATGAAAGGATGAAGTCGGAAATACCGGCTGACCTCTTCCCCTTCTCTGCTCCTTCTATGGGATACTAGTGAATTCATATTTATCAGCATACCGTGACGCCCGGCAAAGTCCAGCGGTTTTATTTTCGCATTTCCGGCTTGACATAACCGGGAAATGGGGAATATTTATCTAGATACCTGAATTTGTGACAAAAGAGTCCGTCAGGAAAATGCCCTCTAAACCAGTGCATCTGTCGTCAGATGCCAATAAAGTTTAAAAGAGGCCGTGATTATATGCCATACCGTACTTTAAATCTTGAACAAACAGCGGAATACTTGCGCTTAAAACCATCTGATTTGCAACAGTTGGTACGCCGCCAGGAAATTCCATGCGAAATTATTGGCGGCCGCTGTGTTTTCCGGCAATGCGAATTGGATGCTTGGGCTTCCCGCCGGATTCTCGGCATGGTTGACAAAAGTCTTGCCGACTATCACAAAGTGACCACCAGAGAGCGCGACCTGTCACACGATGCGGCTATTGTAACTGAGTTAACCCGGCCCGAGTTTGTACATACGGATGTTCCGGCACGCACCAAGCCGTCACTATTACGCGAAATGACGCATTTGGCGGATTTAACCGGGCTGGTGTTTTCCCCGGATGATCTACTGGCCAGTCTGGAGAAACGTGAAAGCTTATGTTCTACGGCAATTTCCGACGGCATCGCGCTACTGCACCCCCGTAATCACGAGCCGTACATGTTCCAGGACTCATTCATTGTCCTTGGCAGAACCGCTCACCCCCTACCCTTCGGCGCTCCAGATGGGACAACAACAGACATCTTTTTTCTGATTTGTTGCCAGGAAGACCGACTTCACCTGCACGTATTAGCGCGCATTTGCATGATGTGCCGAAGCACGCACTTGATTTCCAATATGCGCCAGGCGCCGGATGCCGCTGGAATTTTCTCAGCCTTGTGCGCCGCTGAGTCAGAAATCATAAAGAAAGCGTAAGCTGTCAACTTAGCCATTCAAGCCCTCTCCCCATGATTGCACCGCCTACGATCATCAGCAGCCGCGCAAATCCCTTGATCCGCAAACTTGCGGCGTTGGACAATGCCCGTGGTATCCATAAGCACGGCGTTTATCTGGCTGGCGGCGTGCGGCTGGTGCAAGAAGCGCTACGCGACCAACTGGACTTGATTGAGGCCATGATCGTCACCGCGAATCAGCCGGACATCGCCGCTCCGCCTGATGTGCCCCGGCACACCTTGTCGCCAAGTTTATTTAATAGCATCAATATACTAGGCACACCCGGACCGCTGCTGCTGATGCGAGCGAATGCTCTCCCGGTCTATGACCCCACGGCGCCATGGCCTGATGGGTGCACTCTGTTTGTGCCTTTCAGCGATCCGGAAAATGTCGGCGGGGTAATCCGTTCGGCCGCCGCGCTAGGCGCGGCGCGCGTGGTGCTCACAACTGAAGCCGCCTGCCCGTTCCTGCCGCGTGCGTTGCGCGCAGCCGCTGGTACGATTTGGCGGCTGCCGCTGGAACAAGCCGGACGTCTGGATGAATTAACTTGGCCAACCGGGCAACGCGTATTTACGCTGGATGCCGACGGGCGATCTCTGGATGACTGGGAGACTCCACACGGCGCTTACGGATTGTTGCCCGGACAGGAAGGGCCGGGGTTGCCGCCCGCCTTGCGCGGTCGGCTGGATTGCGTATCCATCCCTATGCAGCCGGGAGTGGAATCGCTGAATGCCGCAACTGCGGTTGCTATTGCACTCTGGGCTTGGCGACCGACCGCAAGGCAGAAATGATTTTTCTAGCCAGAAGGCGGCGCCGGCGCTGCCGGTGGCGGCGGCGGAATGTTCAGCTTGATGTGCAATTCGCGCAATTGCTTCAGTGTTACTTCTGCAGGCGCGCCCATCATTAAGTCCTGCGCCTTCTGGTTCATGGGGAAGGCTATAACCTCGCGGATGTTGTGTTCGCCGGCCAGCAGCATGACAATTCGGTCAATTCCCGGCGCAATACCGCCGTGTGGCGGCGCACCCAAGCGGAAGGCGTTAATCATGCCGGAGAATTTCCGGTCCACGTCCTCAGAAGAGTACCCCGCGATGGCAAAGGCCTTGTACATGATTTCCGGACGGTGGTTACGGATAGCGCCGCTGGACAACTCACAGCCATTGCAAACGAAATCGTACTGGTATGCCAACACCTCCAGTGGATCCTTTTCTTCCAACGCCGCCAAGCCGCCCTGCGGCATGGAAAACGGGTTGTGTGAGAAGACGATTGCGCCGGTTTCAGCGTCCTGCTCGAACATGGGGAAGTCCACCACCCAGCAGAACCGGTAAGTGTTTTCCTCTATCAGTTTCAGATCATACCCGAGTTTCACGCGCAATTCTGCGGAGATGCGATTGACTTCGCGCGGTATGTCACACAGGAAAAACAACGCATCGCCTTCGCCTACACCGCATTGCTCGGCCAAGGCGGCTAACTGATCAGGGGTCAGGAACTTCGCCGCCGGCCCTTTGACTGTGCCGTTAGACCAAGTCAGGTAAGCCAGCCCCTTGGCGCCGAGTTCTTGAGCATAGGCTGTGAGCTTATCGAAGAAACTGCGCGGTTGAGCGACGGCGCCCGGCGCTGGAATAGCGCGCGCCACCGCGCCTGCGGCGATGGCGGAACTGAAAATCTTGAAATCACTGCCACGGAAAGTTTCGGTGACATTACGCATTTCAATCGGAATCCGCAAATCGGGCTTATCCGTGCCGTAGCGTTCCAAGGCGTCGGCAAAGGCTATACGCGGGAAAGGCGCCTCATTGCATGGCATTGTGCCGTATTCCCGGAAAAGCCCGGTGAAGACATCTTCCACCACGGCAAAGACGTCTTCCTGAGTGACAAAAGACATCTCCAAATCCAACTGGTAAAATTCACCTGGTGAGCGGTCGGCGCGGGCGTCTTCGTCGCGGAAACATGGGGCGATTTGGAAATAACGATCAAACCCTGCCACCATCAGGAGCTGTTTGAACTGCTGGGGCGCTTGCGGAAGGGCGTAAAACTTGCCCGGATAAATACGGCTGGGCACCAGATAATCACGGGCGCCTTCCGGGGAACTGCTGGTAAGAATCGGCGTTTGAAATTCTGAGAAACCCAATTCCATCATCCGGCGGCGAATGTAGGCGATCACCTTCGAGCGCAACATGATGTTGGCATGCAGACGCGACCGCCGCAAATCGAGGTAACGGTAACGCAGCCGTGTGTCTTCCGGGCCGTCTTCCTCGCTGTCCACCATCAGCGGCAGCAGCTCACAGGCGGATTCAACTGTCAGACTTTCCGCTACCAACTCAACCTCGCCGGTGGGCAGGTCGGGATTGACGGTTTCCGGCGAACGCAGAATAATCTGGCCGGTAACGGTAATCACGCTTTCCAGGCGAAGTTTGCGGCAAGTCTCAAAAAATTCACGGTCAGGCTGGATCACCACTTGGGTTAATCCATAATGATCGCGCAGGTCAATAAAAAGCAGGTGGCCATGATCGCGTTTGCGATAAATCCAGCCGGACAGACGCGCCTGTGTATCGGCGTGTTCGCGACGCATAGCGCCGCAGGTATGTGTACGATATAGATGCATAATCGGACTCTGAGAATTACTGTTCATGGATCAGGTTTGGCCAAACGTTGTCAATCCGACGGCGCCGGCTCCGGTTCAGTCGTCGGTTCTGGTTCGGCAGTCGGTTCCAGTTCAGCAGCCGGTTCCGGTTCGTGATAAACTCCCATGGCGCGGAACTTGGCATAACGTTGGGCAAGTAATTGTTCTGTGGTTAATTGGTTCAAATCTGTTAGGTTGGCCAGAATTCGCGACTTTAACCCAGCCGCTGCGGCAGCGTGATCGCGATGCGCGCCACCCTCCGGTTCGGCGACGATTTCATCCACCAGCTTGTCTTGCAACAAGGCGCGCGATGTCAAATGCAACACTTCCGCCGCTCGGCTGGCATAGGCGCGGTCTTTCCAGAGGATAGCGGCGCAGCCTTCCGGCGAAATCACAGAATAATAGGCGTGTTCCAGCATCAGGATTCGATCCCCGACACCAATGCCCAATGCGCCGCCACTGCCGCCTTCGCCAATAATCACCACCACTATCGGCACCGGCAACAGGATGGATTCCCGCAGGTTAACGGCAATAGCTTCCGCCACATGGCGTTCTTCACCGCCAATGCCGGGATACGCGCCGGCCGTGTCTATAAGCGTAACTATCGGGCGTTTGAAGCGGGCAGCAAGCTTCATAAGACGCAAAGCCTTGCGATACCCCTCCGGATAGGCCATGCCGAAATTGCAATCAAGATTGCTTTTAACATCACGCCCCTTTTGCAAACCTATGACCATGATCTTCAGGTCATCCAGGCGGGCAAACCCGCCAATAATCGCACGGTCGTCAGCATAATGGCGATCACCATGCAATTCGATGAAATCCGTGCACATCGCCTTAATGTAATCGAGTGTATATGGACGTTGGGGATGCCGGGCGAGCTGTACTTCGTCCCAAGGCGTCAGGTTTTCGAAAACCCGGCGACGGGTTTCTCGAATCTTACGCTCCATTTCCTGCAATTCATGAGTCAAATCTATGTCATGTGACTCACTGAAAGCGCGTAATTCTTCGAGTTTAGTTTCCAACTCGGCCACTGGCTTCTCAAAAGACAAAATGTACTTCAGCGCCATAATCGGTCCGTAATCACTCTTCGACCACCACGCGTGTCCCCAGCGGAAGCAGGACATATAACTGTTCGACTTCTTCGTTTAACAAGCGTACGCAACCGGCGCTGGCTTGTTTTCCGATAGTCTCAGGGTCCCAGGTGCCGTGGATGCCATAACCGCGCACCGGATCGGTGCCCTCCACGGGCTGGAGTGAAAGCCAACGGGTGCCGAGCACATTTTCTTTGTCGCCAAACGGCACAACTTTGCCATCCGGACGCCACCATGGCGGCTCTTGGATTTTATCGTTAATTACGAAGATACCCGTCGGCGTCGTGCCGTGCTTGCCGGTGCCAACCCGGTAGCGCTTGAAAAATCGGTCGTTGGCATAAACCTCCAACTCGTTGCGTGATTTGCTGACGCGCAGTGAAAAAGTCGCGTTGCAAACTCGCATACAGTCGCCGGGCCGGATCATATGCCCACGAATCTGATTGCTCTTCTGCAGTAGTTCTATGGTGGTGCCGTGTTGTTTGGCAATACGCGCCAATGAATCACCGGGCTTGACGACATAATCCGTTTTTTCAGGCATTGCCGCCGGTGTCATGATCAGATCAATATTGATTTCCCCCAATAGGTCTTCCATAGCGCGAATAGCGGAGGGGTCTTTAAGGCTGCCCAAGATGGTGTAAGCCTGCTCGCGGGCTTTGAGTTTTTCCCCAGCATTATACAAATCACGGACTTGCTTTAAAAAATCATGGGGAACTCTGGGCGCAAGCGCCGTGGGGGACGGTGTCGGCGCGGGCTGGACCTGCGGAGTCGGCGCCGGAACTGCATCCGCGCCTTTGCGCGGCACAGTCGCCGGTGGAGTGGCCGGGGTCGGCTTCATGGCAACAGTTTCACGCGGGGGAATCTCCCGAACCTTAGCGCGCCGACGCTTCATCACGCCGTTGTAAATCACAACCGCGACTATTATGACTAATATCAGGAGCCCAACATTCCACCATAACCCCCGGCGGGATGGCCGTGGGTTGAGCAGGTTTTCCTTAAGCTTGTCGTCCGAAAACATAAAATGCCTTTATTAGTTAAGTTTGCCTAGTATATACTTTTCATGGAATAAATGGCAAGGTGATTTAATTTATCCTAAAATTGCGGCATTTGGCAAGGAGGGGATAAGCACGGACGCACCGGATGGACACGGATTGGATTGAACCGCCAAGACGCCAAGAAAAAACCGCAGATTGACGCCGATTAACGCAGATTTTACAAGAGATACCGGCGGACCTAAAACTGAGGAAGGGAAAACCACGGATGCACCTGATTAACACTGATAAGATTGAACCGCCAAGACGCCAAGAAACAGACGAAGAAAGAAACCACAGATTATGCAGATGGACGCAGGCTTTACCATAGATACTGGTTTGACCCAACTGGTATGCCGCGCTGTCCGCTATGCGGACAGCGCGGCATGCGTCCGTGGCGAATCCTCTTCTGACACCTTGGCGTCTTGGCGGTTAAGCCCTATCCCTTTGTGCATTGCATTTTTGTGGCTAATTTTTTCCGTCCTTGCCAGTGCGGCTCGCGCCGCCGCGTGACACCACCGCCTCTCTTGTGGCGTTTTTGTGGCTAATTCCTCTCCTCAGCCTTCCGCCAATTGCCGCACATAGTCGCCAACGCCATCTTCCAATTCGGTAAACGCAGCTTTATACCCGGCGGAACGCAGCTTTGATACCTCAGCCTGAGTATGATATTGGTATTTACCGCGCAATGCCTCCGGCATGTCAATATATTCAATCCGGCAGGGCTGTCCAAGCGCGGCAAACACTGCGCGCGCCAGATCGTTCCAAGTACGAGCCTTGCCGGTGCCGCAGTTATATAAACCTCCCACTTTGGGATGATCATGAAAGAACAAAGTAACAGCCACCGCATCACGCACATAAACAAAATCACGTGTCTGCTCACCATCGCGAAACTCGGGCTTATGCGAACGGAACAGGCGCATTATGCCTTCCGCTTGGATTTGACCAAAGGCCTTGTGCACCACGGAGCGCATGTCGCCTTTATGCGCTTCATGCGGACCGTAAACATTAAAATACTTCAGTCCCACGATTTGGTCGTATAGCCGCCTACGCAACACCCACAAGTCAAACATATGCTTAGAATAGCCATACATGTTTAAAGGACGCAGGCGGGGTGTCAAAGCATCATCATCGGAATAGCCGAGGGCGCCGTCGCCATAAGTAGCCGCGCTGGAGGCATAGACGAACCGTTTGCCGTTGGCCAGACACCACTCACATAATTCGCGCGTATAGCGGTAATTGTTATCCGCCAGGTAATCGGCGTCCTTTTCGGTCGTGGCGCTGCATGCGCCAAGATGAAAGACAGTGGCGATATCTCTTGACCAGAACGTTTTCCCCTCACGTAACAAACGCCGGAACTCGTGCTTATCCATATAATCCTCAAAAGCCAATCCGGACAAGTTGCGCCATTTTTCAGATTGGCCAAGATGATCCACCACGAGGATATCGGTTTCACCGCGGGCATTAAGCGCCGCCACCAGATTGCTGCCGATAAAACCGGCGCCGCCGGTAACAATAAACTTAAAGGACATTTCTTATTTCCCCCCGCATCCGCTCAATCATTCGCGTTGAAGACAAACCTTCTACCAGCGGCGCCAGCACAACCCGTCCGCCATGTTGCTCCACCCATTCACGCCCGCTGACGTAATGCGCCCAATCCGCCCCTTTGACCAGCACATCGGGGGTAATCGCCTTGATTAACTCCGCCGGCTCATCCTCACCGAAAACCATAACGTAATCCACGCATTCCAACGCCGCCAGCACCAGTGTCCGCTGCGCCTCCGGATTGATTGGGCGCGTCGGCCCCTTGAGTCGGCGCACGGATTCATCGGAGTTCACCCCCACCAGCAAAGCATCGCCCTGACGGCGGGCAAACTCCAAATACGAAACATGCCCGGCATGCAGGAGGTCAAAACAGCCGTTAGTGAAGACTAAGGTTCGGCCGGCCGTGCGCAACTGTTCACGCACACGCTGCATATCCGATAAATTCATCAGCTTGGATGCCGCAATACGCATGAGTGCAGTGTATGCGAATCTCCGGCTATGCGCAAGCCTGAACGCAGTCCTAAAACTACGGCAGTTGGCAAGTTTGTCGCAGATTGCTTTTTTCTGACGATTAGTCGTTCGTGTGCATTAGCCCCAACGGGGCATCCCTTCCACTCCTACTTCCGTGTGCATCCGTGGTTCCTCTTCTCCGATTATCCCTCACCCTGTCCACTGCCACTGCAGTCCCCGCATCCCCGGCAGGATGCCCGTGCCACACCTGCAAGCAAAGGGGCTTTCATATCACCTCAAATTAGCTGACTCAGAAAAGTGCGGGCGGGAACGACGACGGGGGTTTGATGGCTAAAGCAATCCGCTTTTACGAATGGCTCGTCCATTACGACCTGGAACGCATGCCTGCAACCGATTTGCCGCTGCATGAAATCCAATGACGGTGATAGCGCCGTATCAGACAGCTTAACCTCGACCAGAAACCAGGGTTTCCGATCCCGCGCCACCACAAAATCAACTTCGCGTTTCTGCTTGTCGCGGATGTAGAACAACTCGAACTGCCCCTCTCCCATATCGATCCAACCCTCGACCGCTTTCAGCAGATGGCATGCGACAAGCGTCTCCGCCCGCTGGCCCGGGTCTTCAATACATGACCAGTCTCTTAGAAACCACTTCGGCTCCTTGCGAATCGCAGCCGCGACCGAACGGTGCCAGGGCCTGACCAGAAAGCCGTGATGCAGAGCCGATAACGAGCCGATCCAGGCCCGGACGGCATTTTCGCTAACGCGGATTTCCCTTGCCAGGGAGGCGTAAACAACCTGCTGCCCTGAACGCGACGCCAGCAGCGACGCCAGTGCAAGCAACTGGTCAATCTCCTGAATGCGCGTCAGCTCCCGCACATCCTCGCGCAACAACTGCGATTGCCGCAGGTTCTGCCAGCGGCGCGAGAAGCGCGCATCGCGCCTGACGAACGGTTCGGGAAATCCGCCGTATGTCCAGAGAGCCTCCCATTCCTCCTCGGCAAGGGAACGGGGCGGCGAAATCACATCATCCATGACCGCCGCAGAGATCAGTTCCGCCACACTGAACGGATGCATCCTGTAGAGGAAATAGCGTCCCATCAGACTGTCACCGCCCCGCTTGTAGACATCCAGCCGCGAGGAGCCTGTCACCACCGTGCCAGCCTTTTCGCCATAGACATCGAAAAAGCCCTTGAGGAATGTCTTCCAGCGCGTGTAGCGGTGAATCTCGTCGAACGCCACAATGCGTCTGGTTGCATG
Source organism: Kiritimatiellia bacterium (assembly GCA_050944835.1). GTDB lineage: Bacteria > Verrucomicrobiota > Kiritimatiellia > JAAZAB01 > JAAZAB01 > JAXGPF01. The sequence goes on along the minus strand of JBMNRV010000013.1, from coordinate 11,503 downwards.
CAGTTTTTGCAGTCCCGCAAAAGATGCAACCGCCGCAGGACCCTTCAAGATCAACGCGCTTGCATCCTGGTTGTCCCAGTTCAGGCAGACGTCCGCCAGCCCCAGACACACCGTAGTCTTCCCCACCTGGCGTGGCCCCGACATTAAAGCCATCTGCCGGTTCTCGGCCAGATGCCTTCTTAGAAGCTCCGTGTATATTCTGGGGTAGATTTTCATGCCGACCATTATTCATACTGCTGCGGAATAGTCAAGACCAATCCGCAGTGATATGCGGAATGGTTGAGCTGAATGGCGTCCCCTTTTCCGCCAGTATCGTCAGCGGCACGATCACGGGCTTACGCGACAAATACGTGAAGAGTTCAAGAACCTCTGCGCCTCGAAGTGGCAGTTCCGACATCTCCTGAAGTGAAAACCAGTCGGAATTGGGGCTTGCATTCTACACCAGCGAGCTCACAAGCTCGAACATCTTATGTGCAAACAATGCGTGCCCGGCCTTGTTCAGGTGGATGCCGTCCTCGGGCACCAGATATTGACCGGGGTTGTCCGCCAGGACATCGCGGTCGAGGCTCTGCTTGGCATGCTGCGCCCAAGAGGCTTCCAAAATCAGTGTCACGCCACCAGCCAGCCGTATGAAGGCGATGCCGGAATCTTCCACATCAAACTTGTGTTTGCCTATGTCGGGTTGTTGCTTTTTTTATAATTATTCTCCTGACACCTTAAATTTTCCCCATACGGCGCAATGTTTCAATGGAGCGCTGGACGGATTCCAAGGGGGAATATGGGCGGGCATCCAATTCCACAATGTACCATTGTGTGCCACCGATGGTTTCACACAACTCAAAAACCTCGGGCCAAGGAACATTGCCTTCGCCAATTAGGGCTTTAAGGTTAGTGGGGGAGTATTCTTTGAGATGCACGCTCACCGCCCGGCCGGGATAGCGCCGCAGGGTGTCAACAGCCAGCCCGCCGCCGCGCAACGCGTGGCCAGTGTCAAGCTGCATGATGACGTCCCGGCTGGTGGCATCAAAGAAAACATCCCAAGGGCGCTGGCCCTCCATCAATTCGAATTCCTCCTTATGGTTATGGAAGCCCAGCTTCAGGTTGCGTTGCGCCGCTTTTTCGGCCAGTTCGCTGAATAAATCCGCTAGACGCCGCCAGTCATCAAGTGTCTGACGGAGCTCCTCCGGGATACGGGGGACGATCAAATACTGATTGCCTAGAGCCTGATTGAAGTCGGCATTAGCTTCCCAGGTGTCCGGTTCGAAATTGTTCAAACGTATATGGGCGCCGGCCAGGCGCAGCCCGTTATCCGCCAGCATTTGCTTCAAGTCGCTGGCGGTATGATTATGCCATCCCGCGAATTCCACCCCGACATAACCCATGGCCGCGACCTTTTTGAGGGTGCCTGCCAAGTCGTTAGCGCAATCTTCACGTAAGGAATAAAGCTGCAATGCGATCGGTATGCGTGACATTTTTCTCCTTTTATAATCCTAGAATTTCCTACACTAGCATCCCATAGGATGAATATTTAGCCCCAAAAAGGCATTATTTCCTAATAAATTTGCGTCAGTTCCCAAAACTTCAGTTCCGGGTTTTTGTTTTATTTCGATATGCACCTCCTTTTAATTGTTATGATGCATGGGATTATTCCAACTTTTTTATTTCACATGGGATGCTAGTGAATTTCCTAATAAGTTTACATTGCTCCCAAAAGTTCAGTTCCGGTTTTTATGGAATACTGATGAAACGTTCCCCTTAAAGACAAGCCGCCATAATCACACGGCAATCTGCTCGGCAGCGGAACGAATACGTTGGATCAAATCATCCACCTGAGCCGCCGTCAAATCCGGATTCAACCCGATGAAAATCGTGCGCCGGAGCACTTCCAGTGTGCGCGGACAACAGCTGTCGGAATAATCCATCCGCAACCCGCGATTCTGCGGGAAATTGAAAGGATTCATGGCCGGATGATGCATGACGCGCTTCTTACGCAGCGGTTCCCAATCAACAAATACATGCTTTTTGTGGTCTATCAAGACGTATCCCGCTTGAACCAAGTCCTTAAACTTACGCACTTGGGCTTCACTGTCAAACTGATAGGAAACCGCTACGCCGCAATCGCCGTCCGAATCGTTGTTGGCAGTCACGCGCAGTCCGTGAACACCATTCGTCGCCTGCTCGATTTGCCGCCTGATACGGCGCAAATCGGCGAGAATGCCGTCCAGACGCTGCCGCTGCACACGGATGATGGCGCCCATAACCTCATCAGAGCGGTATTGTTGCGCAACGAAAATCGGCTCGGACAATTCTCCTGCAATCGAACGGAATGCCGAACCGGAATCATGATAAATGAAGGCGCGTTCGTAAATACGGCGATCATTGGTTACCAGAGCGCCGCCTTCGCCGCCGGCAGAAATAATCTTGAAATAGTTGAAACTAAATGCGCCGGCATCACCCCAACTGCCTGTGCGTTTTCCGTGATACGTTCCGCCAACCATCTGGCAGGAATCCTCAATAACCTTGATGCCATGCGCTTTGGCAATGCGGATGATCGCCTCAAGATTTGCCGGCCGGCCCATCATATGCACCGGAATAACCGCCTTGACGTTAGGAGTAATTTTGCGTTCGAAATCCGCCGGGTCCAACGCCAAAGTCTCATCAACTTCCGCCAACACCGGAATAGCGCCGACCGTCAAAACCGCTGTGGCGGTGGCCATCCAGGTATAAGCCGGCACAATCACCTCGTCACCAGGACCGATACCCAACCCGGCCATAGCACACACCAGCGCCGCCGTGCCGCCGCCGGCCATCAGCAGCGCATACTTAGTCCCTATCATTTCCGCCCATTCTCGTTCAAACTGCTCGACTTCCTGCTGGTGCCCCGCAACCGATGTGCCCGTCCGGGACCATCTTTTGCTAAGAATTACTTTACTGACCTCATCTATTTCTTCCTGTCCAGCGCGATACATAATTCCCTGCCTTTCTTACTTTATGGTTTATAAACTGTCCTGCACCTTTTTCTGCAGCCATACGCTGTCACGTTCGCGGAAAATCGTCGGAGTGACCTCCATGCCGCGCCGCTGCCGACGAGCCTGAATATCTTCCAGTAAAATAGTTACGGCCCGGTTTGGCAAAATATTCTATTTGAATATCTACTACAGTCAAGGTCGGCATTAGTATTCATCTTGGCTAAGTCCGTCAATTCCAACAAGGCTTATGTCATCCAGAATGCACAGCCCGCATTCCGCCACAGCATGATGTTTATATAAAGGTTTTAAGCGAGAATGCAAGCGTTTTTTGGGTAAGTTGTTTTTGGCGCTCAGGCCGATGGCGCCACGCCGTAGCGCAATCCCGTTTGGGTTAGTTGGTATCGGACGGATCGGAGTAATCGGACGGATACTAAAAAGCCAAGTTCCTTAAGGATTCTTTCCGCCCAAATCGCACATCATGCAGTGTCGGCAATCCAAGTGCGTCGGCGGTTCAAAAGTCTTCCCTGCACGGGCCGCCGCGCGGATTTGGAGGTTATTCATCAGCGCCATCAGGAAACCCAGCGTTATGAAGCCGCCAGGCGGCAGCACAGCCAGCAGCACACCGGGCGAGCCGATGGAGCGCCCCATGATTGTGCCGCTGCCAATAATTTCACGGACAACTGCAATCACCATCAAAGCCAAAGTATAACCGACGCCCATACCTAAACCATCTAGCGCCGACATAAACACGTTGTTTTTCGCAGCAAACGCTTCCGCCCGGCCTAGAATGATGCAATTGACTACGATCAGCGGGATAAAAATCCCGAGGCTTTTATGCAAATCGTGCAGGAAAGCATTCATCAACAAATCAATCACGGTCACAAACGTGGCAACGATGACAATATAACAAGGGATACGCACTTTATCCGGCACAATATTGCGCACTGCTGAAATCGCCATGTTGGAGCAAATCAACACAAATATTACTGCCAGGCCCATGCCCACTCCATTTGCAACGGAAGTTGTCACCGCCAAAGTCGGGCACATCCCCAGCATCAAGCGGAAAACCGGGTTTTCTTTCCACAGACCCTTGAGCAATTCTTTGCCGTATTTATTCATTGCCCGCCTTTCCATCCAAAGGTTGCGGCGCATTAATGATTTTATCCTTATGCCGCTGATAAACATCCAAGCCTTTTTTCAGGGCTGCAACCACAGCCCGGGGCGAGATAGTGGCGCCGGTGATGGCGGCGATGTCGCCGCCATCTTTGGTCACGGCCCACTTAGTGGAAGCAATGCCGCGATTCTTAAATTGATCCTTAAAGCCTGACTCGGTTATTTTGGCTCCCAAGCCAGGAGTCTCTAATTGCTCAATAATTTCCACTCCGCGAACAGTGTCATCGGCAGCTACGCCGGCCATGATGCGGATAGCGCCGCTGTAACCTTGGTCGGAGACGGACTCAAAGGCTGCTCCGACAAACTCGCCTTGCTTCCGCGCAATATAAAAAACCCATTCGCAACCGTCATCCTGCAGGATACAGGCATCGGCCATAGGATCATTATCGTATTCCGGCAAGACCTGGCGCATAGCGGCGAGTTTTTCAGCTCGCAGGGATTGAGCGATCGGCTCACGAGTCATGCTGTTGGAAATCGCCAACAATCCCCCAGCCAAGGCGCTGATCAAGGTCAGCACTCCTACCATTTTTACCAATTCTTTCATTGTTTTTTCTTCCCAAATACCCTCGGCCTGACGGCACGGTTCAGGAGCGGCGTAAAGGCATTCATAATTACTATTGCAAAACTCACACCTTCTGGATAACCGCCCCACTTGCGGATGATAATTGTTAAAACACCGCACCCGACACCGAAAAACAGCATCCCCGGGCGCGTCACAGGCGTGGTGACCATATCCGTGGCCATAAAGAAAGCGCCTAATAACAAACCGCCGGAAAGCAGGTGGAAGAGCGGATTAAGGTTATGCGCCGGATCAACCAACCACAACACACCACTGAAAACCGCCACCGTCAACAAATAGGACACGGGAATATGCCATGTAATGCAACGGCGATGCAAGAGGTACAAACCACCTATCAGGAGCGCCAGTCCGGAAACTTCACCAATGCATCCATTACGGGCGCCTACAAAGAACTGCAGGGCCGTAGCCCCGTCAAACACAAACGGCAGGTCGCCGCCGGCGCCTAATGTAGTTTTCAGCAAACCTAACGGAGTAGCAGAGGTAACAGCCTCAATTCCGGCGGACGGGGATGGAATCCGCCATTCGGACCAAGTAGTCATGGCTACGGGAAAAGAAATCAACAACACTATCCGCCCGATCAGCGCCGGGTTAAATGGGTTATACCCTAACCCGCCGAAAACCTGCTTGGCCACGATGATCGCCACTAAAGAACCAATCACCGCCATCCAAGTCGGCAGCTCCGGCGGCAAATTGAAAGCCAATAGCGCCCCGGTAACTACAGCGCTGAGATCGCCGATGCCAAGATCACGCCCCATGAGCTTCCGCGTGCCCGCTTCAGCGGCAACACAAGTCAACACACAGGTCGTAACCAGACGCACAGCGTTCCAGCCGAAGAATTTGATTGACGCCGCCAATGCCGGAGCCAGCGCAATCAGCACCGTTAACATAATGCGGCGCACAGAATCACCGGAATGCGCATGCGGCGAGGAACTGACGATCCATTCAGGTTGTTGTTTATCTTCAGTCATACATTGTAATCTTCAAAACTTATTGATTCCAAGACTGCCCCATTAAAACGGCAGTTAGCAAGTTATCACTTCTTGGCCGCATCCCGGGCGCGGCGACGGTTGGCAACTTCCGTTTTACCAAGCCGCAAATGCTGCACCAGAGGGCGATGCGCCGGACATTCAAACGCGCATGAGCCACATTCTATACAGTCCATCACATTGCCGGTTTCCGCGGCATCGTAATTGCCAGTTTCCAGTAATTCGCTCAATTCACACGGCATCAACCCCATGGGGCAGGCTGCAACGCAGCGGCCGCAACTGATACACGGCATGGCCGTAAATTGCACTACCTGAGAACGCGGCAGGAACAACAGCCCGGAGGTGGTCTTGGTCATAGCCGCATCCAGAGTTGCTTGCGCCACTCCCATCATCGGCCCGCCGCAAATCGCCTTCCCCGGCGCGCCGTGCAAGCCGCCGCAGAATTCCGCCAAGCCGGCTAAGGTAGCGCCGATCGGCGCAAGAACATTCTGCGGATCACGCACAGAGCGGCCAGTAACCGTTACCAGCCGGTGTGTCAAAGGCAAACCTTCGGTGACAGCCGCACAGATGGCCGCACAGGTGCCGGCATTCTCAACCAGACACCCCACATCCATCGGCAGACCGCCGGAAGGCACTTCGCGGCCGGTCACAGCATAAATCTGCTGCTTTTCCGCGCCCTGAGGGTAATGCGTCGGCAGGGCTACCACCTGCGCAGACTCGGGCGCCGACTGCATGGCCTTTTCCATGCAGCGTATGGCGGCAGGCTTGTTGTCTTCAATGGCAACGGCAACGCGTTTAACACCCAAGATGCCGGCGATAATTTCCGCGCCAGTCCAGACACGATCCGAATGTTCCAGCATAAGGCGGTAATCGGCGGTAAGGTACGGCTCGCATTCAGCGCCATTGACTATCAAAGTGTCAATCACACGCCCGGACGGCGGCGAAAGTTTTATATGCGTTGGGAAACCGGCGCCACCCATTCCGACTATCCCGGCGGCAGCGACGCGTTCTCTGAGCAGGCCTGGGTCCAGGTTCCGCCATTCCGGCATTGGCGGCAAGCTTTGATCAACGCCACCTGCCGGGTCGGTTTCTATGACGACAGTCATTACCGGCTTGCCGCTTAAACCAGGAAATTCTTCTACCGCCTTAACCTTGCCGGCGGCCGGCGCATGCACCGCAGCGGAGACAAAACCGTTGGCAGCGCCGATGGCCTGCCCCTGCAATACGGCATCACCTTTTTTAACCAACGGCTTGGCGGGCGCGCCCAGATGCTGAGCCATAGAAACATACAGCTCCGACGGCATAGGCATGGACCGCGCCGGCTTGTCAGCAGTCAGATTTTTAAAATATCCGGGATGCACTCCGCCCCTCGGACGGAAGGGAGCCTTGATTACGCGCATATTGACGCCTCCTCCCGACAGCCGGAGCGCTGCACAATGGTTTTCTGCGGACATTTAGCCGCGACAACTGGATCCGCCAATGGTTTGGTATAATCCATGACCGCCAAGGCGCCTTCCATCTTCAATGATTCCGGCGCCGCTTTGGCACATAATGTGCAACCGATGCACCCCGCCGTACAGACTTTACGAACCACCGGCCCACGGTCTTTACTGCTGCACAAGACGTGATACTCGGCGCTTTCCGGCACCAACTGGATTAATTGCCGTGGACAAGCCGCAACACATTTACCGCACCCAATACATAACTCCGCATGCACCACGGCCAAACCGTTATCGGTTATCTCAATTGCATTTACCGGACAAGCCCGGGCACAGGAACCCAATCCCAAACAACCGTAAGCACAGGCCTTATCGCCACCGGCCACCAACACAGCCGCAGCACAATCTGCAACGCCATTGTAGGCAAATTTACGGCGCGCTTCCTTATGCCCGCCCTTACACAAAACAATAGCTGTTTTGCGCTCACACAATTCCGCCTTAACACCCAAAAAAGCCGCCACGGCTCCCGCAACGGCATTACCTCCCGGCGCACACTGGTTGACAGGCGCGCCCTGGGTAACGATAGCGCGCGCAAAGTCGGCACAACCGGCAAAGCCGCAAGCGCCGCAATTCGCCCCCGGCAACAATTCAAGCACCCCCGCTACCCGCGGGTCTTCCTCCACTCCAAAGTAGTGCGAAACCAAGCCCAGTAGCACACCACAAAAAATCCCCAACCCACCCAGCACCATCACCGCGTTGAGTATTTCGCCGTTCATATCACATCTTGATCAAGGCAGCAAACCCCATGAAAGCCAGACTAAGCAAACCGGCGGTCACCAATGCCAGCGCCGGACCACGGAAGGCCTTAGGTGGCTGAGCCCGCTCGATTTTTTCGCGCAATCCAGTAAAAATCAGCAGCGCCAACGAAAAGCCAACTGCGCCACCGAAACCAAATACTACAGACTCCATTAAATTGTACTGCTTCTGGATATTGAGCACGGCCACGCCCAACACTGCGCAGTTAGTGGTGATCAACGGCAGGAAAATACCCAAAGCCTGGTAAAGTTGCGGACTGAATTTCCGGAGAAAAATCTCCACTACCTGCACAAATGCCGCAATCACCAAAATAAACACAATCGTCTGCAGATATGTTAAATCCACACCGAACACACCCTGCGGTTCCAGCAGAAAACGCGAAACCGACCAAGTCACCGCCGAACCGCAGGTCATCACAAAAATCACAGCGGCAGACATGCCCAACGCAGTTGAGATATTTTTTGAAACGCCCAGAAACGGACAAATTCCCAAGAACCTGGTCAGGACGAAATTGTTTACCAGCACCGCGCTTAGAATTAAGAGAATATATTTTTCCATAATGTACGGAAAATAAATGCTGCTAAGAAGGGTAAAAACAAACGTGCCATAGTATATGGTTTTACGTAAAAATTGCAACTGATTTTACTGTCACTGATTTTACTGTCACTAAAACTGCGCTTGTGTGAACTGGGAATTTGTCATATATTCCTGAAAAGAGCATTTGAAATTCAGGAAATGAGATATTCCCTTAGTATGCCTCCCCATACTGACAATCCACAAAATCATTATGCCCGTCCAGGCACACGCCGCCTGGCCGGCAATACCATCTGGAATCTGGCCGGCATGTGCCTGCCAATGGTACTGGCGCTTTTCGCCTACCCGGCGCTGATCGCCCGCCTCGGCGACGAACGTTACGGCTTGCTGTTGTTGATTTGGATGTTGGTCGGCTATTTCAGCATTTTTGATCTGGGACTGGGGCGCACTTTAACCAAAATGGTATCTTCCAAACTGGGATTAGGCACACCCCAACACACGGCTGAAATTCCACGACTTTTCTGGACAGCTATGCTCTTGATGTTGGGAATAGGCTGCCTGCTGATGCTGCTGATCGGCGCGCTGACACCGCTGCTGGCCGGGCACTGGCTTAAAATACCGGAACATCTGCGTGACGAAACTTTGAAGGCGTTTTCCATTGTCGCGCTCGGCATGCCGGTGGTGATCACCACCACCGGCCTGATCGGCATGTTGGAATCCCACCAGTTTTTCCGGCAAATCAACTGCGTCCGAATTCCCGCCGGCAGTTTTACCTTTCTGGGACCGCTATGCGTGGTGCAGTTCACCAACTATCTGCCGGCAGTGGTAGCGACGCTGATTGCCGGACGACTGGCAGAGACTCTTGCTTATTTAGTTATTTGCCTGGTTAAAATCCCAGCCTTGCGCACACGGCCGCGTCCGGCATGGGATTTGGCCGGCCCTATGGCAAGATTCGGCGGTTGGCTGACGGTTTCTTCGCTGATTATGCCGTTCATGGCGCATATTGACCGTTTCATCATCGGGTCCATGGTTTCCGCAGTATCAGTGGCCTATTATGGCACGGCCTCAGAAATTGTAATTCGCCTGCTGGTTTTCCCACGCGCATGGGTATCGGTGCTGTTCCCCTCATTTTCGGCCGGCGCGGCCAATAAATCTGACGTCGGCGATACAGCGCTGTTATTCAGCAAGGGAATGCGTTATCTGCCCGGAGTCTTGTTTCCGGCCGCATTGCTGATAGTCACCTTGGCGCCGGAAGGCTTAGAAATCTGGCTGGATAAGACATACTCACTCAATAGTTCCGGAATAATGCGTCTGCTGACGGCAGGCGTTTTCCTGAACGGCTTGTCTTACGTGCCATTTTCTTTCTTGCAAGGACTGGGTCGCCCTGACTTACCGGCATGGTTGCATTTGGTGGAATTGGTAATTTTCATGCTGGTACTGCCGATATTTATTGCCAAAATGGGAATTACCGGCGCAGCCATAGCCTGGATGCTGCGGGCTGGCGCGGATTTGATTGCCTTGTTATGGTTGGCCGGACGTCAGTCGCCGGCAACCCGCTCGACATCGCGCCGGGTGTTGGAATGTGCGGCTTTATGCCTGGCGCTCTTGGGCGGCGCGGCGCTACCGGACGCTTTTGGCCTGCGTTGCGCAACCGCGGCTGGAGCATTACTATTATTCACCGCATATTACTGCATCCGTATTCTGACCGCTGTCGAGCGCCAAGCAATCTGGAACTTGGCCCGGCAGAATGTGGCGGCAGGCTGATTATGAAGCATATTCCGACAGTAGTAAGAACGCCGATTAATTTTACCTACTCCCCCCAACTGCATTTAATGTATTGCGATCAGCGCGCCGTTCTTAGCAAATGGCGCGCGAAAAATGTCCTGGTGGGATTCTGGCGCCTCTATTGGAATGATCGGCCGGGAGCTTTTTTATATTCGGATACAGCGCGTTACGCCATCACCCCAGATACCTTTACGCTTGTGGCTCCAAACACACCTCTTTCCTACGATCTGGCGGCGCCGACGGCGCATTTTCACGCACACTTTACCGCCGGGTTGCCATATGCCCTCTTGCATTCATATGTGCATCAGTTTCCCGCTCAATCCTGGCAAATTGCTATCATGCGACAATACTATCCGCATCACCAAACCAACAGGAACATTCCCCATCAAGATGATCCCTGGCGCGTAGCCGCCGTCATGACTCTCTGCTGGCACGCGCTGCTGACTTTGCCAAAACACCTATTGAAATTGATGGAGGTCGAGCCGCGTCTCAATCTGCTGCTGCGTTGGTGGGAGGCGCAGAACTGGACCAACCTTTCCAACAGTGTGCTGGCACAGCAGATCGGCATGGAAAAAACGGCGTTTTGCCGTTATTTTCACCGGCGGTTGGGACAACCGCCACATATATACGGTCTGCACAAGCGGCTGGACCGCGCCAGCATTATGTTGCGCTATTCAACGGCTAGCATCAAGGAAATCGCCGACGCCACGGGATTTTGCGACCGCTACCACTTTTCAAAGACATTTAAACAGGTCTTTAAAATAAATCCTTCCGCCTTTCGCCGTCAAGCTAGTGTTTAAGCAAAATCACCAACGGCATTATTGATAGTCAGGAATGCGTCGTTCCAACCATTTTTGCCGGTATGGGCCGAATCATCGCCGTTGGTAGCCACGTACCAAGTGGTCTGCGCCGACACATTACTCACAACCATACATGTCAATATAGCAAACATCCCGCTTATGACACGAATACGTGAAAACATTGTCTGCGCCTCTCATTATAATTACTCCGTTAAACCTTGTTCCTTATTAAAAACAATCCGCGCCGACCCCACCATACACCAGCCCCAGTTGTAATTTTGGGCCAGCGCCTCTTCCGCCGGGCCGGCTTCACCGCCGCCGACATCATCCTTATAGTCGCCCATAGTGTTAACAATGGCCATCACATTTTCACCTTGTGCCAGAATCCCAGCGGGAATTTTATAGGTGTGCCAACCCCACT
>JBMNRV010000012.1:0-73004 GCA_050944835.1 Kiritimatiellia bacterium | reverse complement strand
TCGCGAAAAACCCCGTAATCGCAATAATTCGGCGCAAACAAATCCAACACCAAAATAACCGTGAAAAAACCTTTGACAAACAACGGGAGGTGGCCTAGACTTCACAAAGAACGTTCAACTGTAGAGGATGGTCAGTGTAAATTTCAAATTAAACATCGTTACAACATCATGCGCTGGCAGTGATGAAATATTAAAACGGAGGGATTCCCGATGCTGCAAAAATTCTTGAAGTGCATTGCCGGGATTGCGACGGCGTTTTACTGCGTCGGCGCGACTGCGGAAACCTGGTACGTGGCGCCCAACGGTTCCGACACGCTGCATTCCGGGACGAATGGCTGGACCAACGCTTTCCAGACCATCGCCAAAGGCATCGCCTCAGCCGACGCTGGCGATTTGGTGTTGGTTTCCAACGGCATTTACAACGCGGGTATCTCTATTGCCAAAGGTGTGCGTGTGCAGGCATTCAGCGCCAACCCGGCCGATACCGTTATTGATGCGCAAGCCGCCGGGAATTGCCTTACTATCAACCATGGCGATGCGTTATGCGCGGGATTCACACTGACCAACGGGCGGGCGGGATTCGGCGCAGGCGTGTTGTTTAACTCGCTCGGCGGCGCTGTTTCCAACTGCATCATCAGCGGGAATTTGTCTTACGGGTACGGCGGCGGCGGCATTTATATGACAACCGGCCTGGTGGCCAACTGCGTCATCGCTGGAAATGTCTCTACCAATTACGAGCGTGCCGGCGGCGGTGTACGCATGCTGGAAGGCGAATTGCGCGATTGCATCATCAGCAATAACATTGCCACCAATTGCTCCGCGCATATGCATGGCGGCGGGATTCACATGCAAAACGGGCGCATCATCCGTTGCGATATCGTCAATAATTGGAGCATCAACAGCACGACAAATCTGAGCGGTTTCGGCGGCGGTATGAGCATCGCCACCGAATCCACCTCGGCGCTGGTCAGCGGTTGCGTCTTCCGCGCCAATACTGCGTATTCCGGCGGCGGCGGCGTTTATGCGTCCGGCCAAAGCAAAACCTTCGTTGACTGCGCATTTGAAAACAACATCCTGCTGGACGCCGGGTCTTCCGGCGGCGCCCTTGCAATTTCAGGCGGCGCCAACTACTTGGATCGTTGCGTACTTTCCGGCAACACCGCCGGCCGGGGCGGCGGCGCTTGGGTTAATGTCGGCGTCACTCTGGTTATGCGCAACTGTCTGGTCAACAATAATGTTGTTTCCGGGTACCCCGGCGGCGGCGGGCTGCTGCTGGGAGGCAGTATAGGCGAAGCGGGCTATATCAGCGGCTGTACCATCGTCAGCAATATTGCCCAGACCTGGCACGGTGGCGGGATACGGATGGCGACGCAGACCAACCGTATCTACAACACGATTATCTATTCCAATCTGGCGCTGGCTAATCCGGCTACGGATGAAATTTATCACGGGGTGCCTGCGAGTTCCAACGATTACTTCAACTGCTGCGTCTCCAAGCCAAAGCTGCCGCCGGAAGCGGGTAATATCACCAATGCGCCCGTTTTTGTGGATTTCCATGCCGGCAATTTCCGCCAAGCGCCCGGTTCGCCCGGCATTAATGCCGGTACAATGCAGGATTGGATGGCCGACGCCAGCGACTTGGATGGGCGCCGTCGTCTTGACTACATGACGAAAACGCCGGACATGGGATGTTATGAATATGTTTTCCCGGGCACGATGTTTCGTTTGCATTAACCTGATCCCGTAGATCGTTGAACGCTATCCGGCCGGTTTGTGCGCGGACACACATAGGCAGGCGTGGTCCTAAAACGGCATTTGAAATTCAGGAAACGAGATAAAGTGTTGAGATCCAGAGGAACCGGATGAACCAGATGGACACTGATAGGATTGAACCGCCAAGACGCCAAGAAAATGAGAGAATGAAACCGCTGATGACGTAGATGGGCGCAGAGGTGGAGAAGCTCACACGGAGACACGGAGGTGCAGAAGGAGATTAGCCACAAAGAGGCAAGGGGCACAAGAAGGGGATATTAAAATTCTTCTGATCGGACTGATCCGTCGGACACTCCGGTTGACTTGAGGGAAATTGCGCTAAGGGAAGAAATTAACCACAAAAAACATACATGCTGGGCGAAGCCCATAACACATTCAGGAGTATGACATGACTTCCCGATTATTGCCTATTCTTGCCGCAATGCTCTGGCTGCCGCTGTGTCCGTGCCGGGCGGACTTGGTTTCCCCACCGCCGGCAACCGCCGTGATTCCGCTCTGCGGAATGCCGCCTATTCTAGACGGGCAGCTGGATGATCCCTGCTGGTCTGAAGCAGCAGAATTCACAAATTTTTTCGACCTGGACCATCAGGTCTTTTCCACGACCGCCCTGACGGCGCATGCGGTCTATGACCGTTCCTGGCTGTATATCGGGTTCCGCGTCCGCCAGGATGCGGCGCATCGCATTCAGGCGCCGGCGGCGCGCGAGCATGACGGGTTTGTCCAGCGGGACGACTGCGTCAAGCTCTACTTCGATCCCGGTACCGGGGGCGATTGCTATTACCTCTTCAAAGTCAACCAGCTCAATGTTCGCCAGGAACGCCGCATCGTGAACGGTAATGACGAAATGGGCTGGAACATCCCATGGCGTTCGGCGGTAGCCGTCACGGATGAGGACTGGACAGTTGAGTTGGCGGTGCCATTCAGCCTATTGCCGCCCTGGGAACATCTTGACCGGGCATCCTTTAACCTGCTTCATACCCGCTTCGATCCTGAAAACGGGAAGATTGTCCGGAAGCGCTGGTCGCTGGCGCCACAATACGAAGCTTTGCGGGGCGGCATCGTTGACCCTGCGCTGTTCGTGCGGGCCCGCTGGGCCGCAGGCCTCGATCCGGACGCGCCGTTTTTGCCTTACTTGGTGTCGGCCGCCGCCGGACCGATTCGCGGCGGCGACGATGGACAGTACTACGATCTGGAAGCGAACCTCCGGTCATATTCCGGCCCCGGCGGTTCCGTCGTTCTGCGCATCGAGGAACAGATTGCCGACCGGACAATGGTGACATCCACCAATGTGGCCGTGCCGCCGAATGCCGAATCTATTCCGTTGCGGCTAGCGATCCCGCTAACAACCCTGGAGCAGCGCAAAGTCGTCTTGGCGCTGGTGTCGGAGTCAAGCGAGGTTTGGCAAAGGATTCCGGTGGATACCGGGCGCACCTTCGATTTCATGTCGGCGTTTCTTGAGATGAACTATTACACGGACGCGAAAGAGGCCCGCCTCTTTTATTCCCTGTATCTTGATCCCGACGCCCTGGCGGGCAAGGCGCTCGAGGCGCGGATGGCGGATGGCAAGGTCCTCTCCGGCAGCGCGACCCTGCGCCCGCGCGGCGAACTCGCACTTCCGATTGAGAACCTGCCGCCGGGCTCGCATACACTTGAATTGGCGCTGAAAGAGGCGGGCGCCGTTATGCAAACCGTGCCTGTCACGCTGGTTAAACGGCCGCCGAAACCGGGAATGGAATGGACTATCCGCAGGCCGGACGGCACGATCCTGCAGAACGGCGCTCCGCACCTGCCCTTTGGGATTTTCGTTCACCAGCCGTATGCCCGGCCGGACACCTTCCGGGACGTAGCGGACATCGGCTTCAACAGCGTCGGATATTGGCCGTACAACCTGGAGCCGGAACAGATGGACCTCGCCCTGCACCAGGCGGCAGCCTGCGGCCTGACGGCTTTCACCTATCTCGAAGGCACAGCGCAGGCCGCGGGCACGTCACTCTATGCGCTGGTATTCAGCGGCGCCGAGCTTGAGGCTGTCAACCGCCGATTTGCCTCACAAACACTGACTGGCTTGAAATGCCGGCTCCTGGCCACCCCGCCCCTGAGCACGCTGCCCGAATCCGCTAAGGAGCGGCTATTCCAGGCCTACTATGAGACCAACCGTTCCCGCTTGCTCGACGGAGCCCTTCGCATAATGACCGTAACAAACCTGTCCGCCTACATGCATTTCGACGAGCCCGCGCCGTTTCAACACCCGGCCATGACTGACATCTACCAGTACATCCACAAACAGGACGGATACCACCCGATCATCGCCTGCTATGACCACCCGGCTGTGACACAGTATGCAGACATTCTGGCTCATCGCGCCTACTGGGTACCCGCCACACCCGGCATTCTTGGAAGCGTCAATCACGTCACCCGCACCCTGTCCCCGATCCGCCGGTCAGCCACGGAAAAACGCATGGGCTTATGGTTCACGCTCCCGATCGCCTCCGCCTACCTCCGGCGGCATCAACGCGAGTTCCTGCCGGAGGAAATGCGCTGCCAGACCTACGTGGCCATGATTCACGGCGCCAAGGGCCTCTATTATTTCTGCTATCCCATCTCCCACACCGATACCCGGCAGACGTTCTTCGAGCTGGCCAACGAATGGCAGATTCTGACACCGTACCTCGGCGCGGTGGAGCCGGAACAGGAAATCATCTATGTCGGCGGCCCCTATGATCTCGTTGTCGGCCCGTTCCCCATTGTGCAGTGCCGCCTGTTTCGGCATGCCGACGGCGCCTGGCTCTTGCTGGCTGCCAATACCAGTCACGACACCCCGGCGGACACCGCCTTCGATCTGGGCGAATTACAGCCCGACGGCGCCATCGAGCGGCTTTTCGGCGGTCCGGCCCCGGCGTTTGAAAACAGCCGACTGAGCGATCGCATCGAACCCTATGGCGTGCGGGCGTATCGCTTCCGTGCCACCGGGCCGGCGGACGCTCCGGTAGTCCTGTCCGTGACAGCGCTGCCGTTGCGCGACGCGGCGCGACCATTTGTCATGTCACTGCTGCCAACCCAGATCGGGCCGGCCGCTAACTTCATGCGCAACCCCAGCTTCGAAGACGCCGCGCTCCCCGGCGCCCCCGACTACTTCTCGTTTTACAACATCCCGCCCGGACGCCTATTGAACAGCCCGGACGCCGTCTATCGCCTCGACCCGAACGAAAAGGTGGATGGCCGGGTCTCGCTGCGGATCGCCGTCGGGGCACAGTCAGACGAGAACCGGGCGTTTATCACCTACACCCCGCTCCCCAACGCCGCTGAACCGCTGGACTATGTCTTTTCACTTTACTTGAAAACCGACCAGGACGGCGTAACGGCTGTAACCCGCATGGCCGGCAAAACCGTGCGTATCCCCGTCAACCGCGAATGGACGCGGCACGCGTTCACTTGCACAGTCCCGGCGCGGCCCGATTCCGAAAACAACCTTTTCGTGGAATTCTTTACCATCGGCAAGCCTTACACCGTATGGGTTGACGCCCTGCAGATGGAACGCGGACTGGAGCCTTCGGAGTTCACAAATCCACCGCCAGTCACAGTGACACCATGAAGCCGCATACGATTATACTGGCGCTCGCCGCCGTCGCGCTGTGGCGGAGCTCAATCCTATCAGTGTCCATCAGTGTTCATCCGTGGTTCCACTGGATCTCAACACTTTATCTCTTTTCCTGAATTTCAAATGCCATTTATAGGTTAAAACTCAACGCCGACACGCGCCGATACACCATGATCATAGGGGTGTTTGACGGCGCGCATTTCAGTGACCAAATCCGCCCGTTCCAACAGACGCGGATGCGCGCCGCGCCCGGTAATCACCAGCTCCACGCCGGACGGCCGGATATCCGCCAAGTGGAGTAGCTGCTCAACGCCGAAAAGGCCGGCGGCGACAGCACAATTGGCTTCGTCGGCTATCACTATATCGTATGCGCCACCGCATAATGCCTGTTCCAATTCGGCCAAACCAACGGCGGCGGCGCGGATATCCGCTTCCGCCGGCGGACCTTGAATAAACCGGCCCAGACCGTACTGCCGGCAAACGATCTGCGGCAGATACTTTTGCAAAGCCCGGATTTCGCTGTAATCACCGCACTTGATGAATTGAGCGATGAAGACTCGCAACCCCGCGCCGGCGGCGCGCAACGCCAAACCCAGCGCCGCAGTGGTCTTGCCCTTGCCATCACCCGTATAAACTTGAAGTAAACCTGTTTTCATTTTAAACATCCACCGGCGGCGGCCGCTCGCCAAAACGCTCTGCCAGCTTCAATGTTTCCTTCAATGGCAACATACCGTCGGTGGCGCCCGGATGCGCCAGCGAGGCGGCGGCGGCACAAGCGCCCAACCGCATACCATCGGCATAATCCCAACCTTCATGGATAGCGTAGAGCATGCCGGCGCAAAAGGCGTCGCCGGCGCCTACAGCGCTCTTGATGTAATCAGCGGGCAACTGTAATGACCCATGCGCCAGGCGTTGACCTGAGCGCGTCTGTAAATACGCTCCCTCGGGCATATGGATCACCACTAGTTCCATTTTGCCAAAACTTAATAGTTTTCCCGCCGACGCCTGTAACGCCGCGCCATCTAAAGTACCATCGGCGCGGCGGACGGTCAGACCTACCGTCCGTCCGGCCTCAATTTCATTCAGAATCAGGTAGTCGGTGTAAGGAAGCGCCGCCGGCACAATCCGCGCAAACCGGTCACTCTCCTCGCTGACCACATCTACACTGGTCTTGATGCCCAGCGCCTGCACTTGACTCAACAGCCGGGCGGCGACGGTGCCGTATTCCTTATCAGGCGCATCCAGGGCGTCTAACAGGAGCAGGTAGCCAAGGTGAAAGATGCGGCAGGACAAGCTTTCAAATGGCACATGCTCCGGACCGAATCGGGCATTGGCGCCGCGACAATGATAAAACACACGGTCGCCCGTGCTGCCTTCCGTCATCACATCGGTATAAGAGGTCGCAACATCCGGCAATGCGAGTATGCCGGCGCAGTCTATCTTGAATTTCGCGCAATTACGCAGCACGAAATCACGCCCGGCATCCTCCCCCACCACACCGATCCCGGCGAGCGGAAAATCGGCGCCCAACCGGCCCAAATCCATCAACACATTAAATGGCGCGCCACCGGTACCCGGTGTTTCCGACTGGATATTGGCCAGCATGCCGCGCCCAGGCAGACAATCCAGAATTTTCACATGATCCACAATCCAGTTGCCTGCGCATGTAATCCCACTGAGTTCATTTTTCGATTGCATGATTTTACATCCCACGGTTAATACAGTTTTTGTAAGTGTTCATTTTCTATGGGAAGCTGGTGACTCCGGATAAACTATAAGGCAAGGCGGACTCGGCCGCCTCGTCCGCGTCAATCGCCGGAAATATGCGAAATGCCATCCGATTTTCCTCCCCCGGCTTGAACATGCTGTATAGTTTCGGAATGAAATACCAGCCGACTTTGCGCCAATCTTCACGCGGATAAAGAGTGGAAAACGTAAATTTCGGGTTATCGGGAAACGCCAAGCCGAAGCCGCCGACGGTATTGTTTATCGGCAGATACAGCCAGCGCCTGATTGGAATTTCCTTCTTGCTCGCGCTCTGCTCGCCGTCTTCATCGTAATAATAATTGGAATGGATGGGTATCAACCGGAAAAAATAATAGATTTTGCCCGGGTATTCCCCGGTATTCCGGGCAATTGATTCAACCTTGATCCCCGGCTGGCCGACGCGGGCGGTCAGGGTAACGCTCAAATCAAACCGCTCATCCCCGCGCGATTGCGCCACAGCATTCAAGACCGCGCATTTTTCAGCGGGAGTATCCACTTTAACATCAATGGACGCAAGCTTAACGTCCGGAGCCCCCAAGTAAAAACTCGCTACGCCATATGGCCCGATTATCGCAAAATTCAGGTTGTCCGGATTAGTCCGAATCTTCAAATCGCCCACCGCCAAAATTAGCGAATTGGATGCAACCTTCAGGGTCAATTGATTGGTTTCCAGCAACCCTGACGCGTTATTTTCCACCGCATCAAGCGGCGCCGACGCCAAACCCAGGCATAATATTCCCACAACAAAATATTTCATATTACAGTGTCATCCTTGTGCATCTTTGTGGCTAATATTCCGCCACCTTGGCGATCTTGGCGGTTAATCTTTCCTTCCCTTTGCTGTTTTCTATGGGATGCTAGTGGGTTGAAACCATTAGTACAACAAAAATTCACGGCGTTCAGCGTTAAAGCGGCGTAAGCCGACGCGCCAGCCGGCGCTGATTGTTTTCCAATCCCCACCCTGCTGCAACTGGATGCGCGGCAGGGAAGAGCCATAAAGCTTGTCAAAAAAATCCGGTCTGGCGCCTTTGGCGCGCCAAATCCGCGCGGCGCCGTATAACCGTTGCAGACATTCCAGAATCGCTATGCTGGTGGTCACGGGACGGAAAATCCGTGGGTTCTGCACTACGATGCGAATGCCGTCCAGTAAACGGCCCGTGCTGGCCGACTGGTAGGGGTGGGCATAAAACATCACCCCGGGCAATCTTTGCCGGCACAGCCATTCCAGCGCTGGCATAGATTGCATCCAAGGCGCGCCGAACACCTGAAAGATCAAGTTGGTGCCACGTCCGGTGTCAACCGCCGGCAACGCCTCGCCAAACACCGTCGTCAGATAACAGCGGGCGGTTTCCCAAGAACGGATGCCGGGCGACGGCGGCAGCCAAGGGGGCCAATCTACATCCCGTCCCGGTTGCCGATGGTATCCGGACATAGGCGCCACGCGCACATCGGAGTTCAGGCCAAGCTTGTTCCGCAACCAGAGCGCCGTCTCACCCGGAGTCATGCAGTAAGCCATAGGCGCCGGCACAGCGCAGACAAAGCTGTCGCAACTGCCGTCCGGCATTGGACCATCTACAGTGTGCGGTAACGGTATCGGGCGATCAGCGACGATTACAGGGAGTCCGGCGGTGGCGGCCGCCTCCAACACACCGCGCAGCGTGGAAACATATGTGTAAGGCCGCGCACCCAAGTCCTGCAAATCGAACACGAGCACATCCAAGCCCCGCAATTGTGCCGGCGCCGGACGCTGGGACGCGCCATACAGGGAAAAAACCGGCACATCCCAGACTGGGTGGCGGCTGTGTCCGACACGATCACCGGCGCCCGCGGCGCCGACAAATCCATGCTCAGGCCCAAACAAAGCCGCCAGCCGGCAATCGCGACAAAGCCAGAGCCTTTCCGCCGTGGTCGCCCCCAAGCGATCTACGGCGGCCAAGTGGCTTACCAAGCCCACGCGTGCGCCTGACGGAAGGAGTCGCCGACGCCTTCCCAGTAAAACATCTATTCCGGGGCGGAAAACACCCATATCACGCCATTATTTCGCCATAATGCGCGGATCCGTCGCCTGTTGCTCGCGCACATTCTTTTTTACACCCTTAGACGAACGGCGCAGTTTTTCCAATAAGGCGGCATATTTCACACGGCTTATCGGCAACTTGACCCAACTGCCTTCATGCGACGACAAGGTAATGGCATTGGCCAATTCCAGCGAACCCATGCCGCTCTCACCGGGCGTTACCAGTGGGGTATCGGACAAGATATGCTCCACCATATTCCCAATTACGTCCGCAGGGGAGACATCAAACGCCGGCGGCGTGTGGTCAAAATCCTCATAATCGGTATATGGCAACCTCGGCAATTTCGAGACAATCGGCACCTCCCAGACATCAGGGCTGCCCCACATGTCTTCGGGTTTCATTATATGCTCACTGATGGATGGATGATACTGATAAAACGATAATTTCCCATCGCGCAGGAATAATTTACCTTTATCGCCGCAGATTTCTATCGTCTGGCCTGGCGCCTTTTCACAAGTTGAGCAAAACAGGTAGCCCACAGCGCCGTTGGGATAGCGTAATAACGCCTCGGCTTGATCCTCAACCTCGATTTTATGCATGCGGGTAGTGGTAATCCCGAAGACCTCGCTGGGCATGCCGCCTAATTGGACGAATAAGTCTATCAGGTGCGGCGATTGGTTCATCATCACGCCGCCGCCCTCTCCACGCCAAGTGGCACGCCAGCGGCCGGCATCATAATAACTTTGCCGGCGATACTGCAAATCCACCAGCATGGTCCGATGAACGTCGCCAATATGGCCGCCTTCTATTAATTCGCGAGCCTTAACTATATTGCGGGAGAACCGCAATTGGAACATTACCGTGAAAACCACATTGTTGCGTTTTGCGGCTTGCACCATTTTTTCCGCCGTGGCGACGGATTCCGTCAGCGGCTTTTCCGTAAGGACGTGTAATCCGGCATTCATGGCATCCACCGCCACCTGCATGTGCAAGGGATGCGGCGTGGCTATCGTTATCATGTCGCACAAATTGGCTTTGATCAACTCGCGATGGTCGTTGAAATGCGGCACACCCCACTGCTTGCCGACTTCCGCAGCCGAGGCCGGATTTGCATCGCATACCGCCGTCAATTTCGCGTTTGGGATTGACGGGATGCTACCACAATGCGCACGCCCCATGCCGCCCGTGCCGACCACCGCAATGCGGACAACACCATTACGCCGAATTTGAGCAATATTTTTCTTGCCAACCTTTTTCTTAGCCATACATCCGCTCCTTTGCTGTGAACTTTCATTTGCAACGTGTTCCATGATACCGCCACAAGAAATAGTGTCAAGGCAAACCCAGCGTGGACTTTCCCAAAAAAATTGGAGGCAGTTATATATAATCGCTTGTAAACAAACGATATGCCCTAAAACTGCGGTAGTTGGCAAGTTTGTCGCAGATTGCTTTTTTCTGACGATTAGTCGTTCGTGTGCATTAGCCCCAACGGGGCGTTACATACCCAGCCTAGGGCAACGCCCTAGGTTCCCCCAACGGGGCGTTACCTACCCCGCCATTGCGGGCAAGCATTCCAGGGCAACGCCCTCGGTTAGGGTACCAATAATTCACATTAGCCCTTAAGGGGTGTGACATAATTGTATTCAACTGGTTTGGATGTTTTCTATGTCACGCCCTTTCAGGGCTGTTTTCATGTTTTTCCGTTAATCCCAGGGCGTTGCCCTAGGCTGGGTATGTCACGCCCTTTCAGGGCGTCGCCAGACCCCGAATTTAATCCGCTCGGACTGATCTTTATGGAATGACAGAGTTTTTTGGGGAAGTCCTGAAACTCAGTGCAGCTCAGGACAATCATCCGCCACGACCGCCATACTTCCCAATCATAATAGTCATAGCGCCCCATAAGCGCTGCAAAGTCATCACCGGGCACACGGCGTTTTTATTTGACACTACCAGTTGGATGGCGATAATACATCATGCTTTTTGCAAAACAGTGTATTTGTTTCCGTCTGACCATGAGAGGTGTATTATGGCAAAGGGAATGGACCGTGGCAATGTCGGGCATAGCAATAAGCCGCAATTGAGTCTGAAAGAAAAACTCAAGAAACGCAAAGAAAAGAAACTGGCTAAAAAACAATCCGGCGCGACCGGTCAAAGTGTTTGAAAGTTGATCACACTGCGGGGCGGTAGCTCAGTTGGTAGAGCATCACGTTCGCAACGTGGGGGTCGGGAGTTCGAATCTCCTCCGCTCCACCCCTTGGAAATCAATATTATATCGGCCCAGACACGGACGTTTATCGTGCGTTCCCGGCTTTGTTTAATGCCCTGCGTATCGCGCAGGCACCCTCCTGCTGTTTAAGGTTAGCGCCTGTAGTTTGAATGCCCTTGAACAATTGATCGCACGCTTGACGCCGCACTATCCGGATTTTTCGGACTTCACAGTGACGGCAATGAGTGGGCGTGGACGCGACTTGTTGCACGACAACTTGCACCGGCGCCTGGGCGGGTTGATGCCACGCGTCCTGAACTTCGACGATTACAAGGCTCAACGAATCGGCGAACAACAGACCGGCCTCTCCCTGACGCCAGAGGAAGCCCTGATCCGGTTTTACACCTTCCTGAAACGCAAACGCAACACGGCGCCACCGCCGGACGACGCGGAACGCCTGCTGCATTTTCTAACGTTGAGCGCAAAGTATTCCGTCAGCATGGATGATTTTTCCCGCGCGGAACGCCTGCCGGATGAACAATTACACCGGATTGCCAATCTCTTTGAACTGACTCGGGAATTCCGCAAAGAGCTGGCTGGCATCGGTCGCTTTTATGTCCCATTGGAAGAGGAAATATGGTCTGAAGCCAAACCACGCAGCAGCGATCTTTTTTTCGGTCTGCCGCTCATGACCCCAGTCAACGAGCAGTTTTTCGCCCGGATTGCGCGCGATAACCTTTTCACCGACGCGCCTGTGTTCGGACCGCCGTTAGCGGATACACAGCCGGATTACGAGTCGGCCCTGACGCTGGTGCGGCGGCTGAACTTGCCGGAACACAACGACAATCAACCGGAATTATCTTTTATTGAGCTGACGGACCTATCGTCTTTGACAGCGTTGGTCGGCAGGACTATTGCCGAGTTTTTGGAATCCCGCACCCAACCATCCGAGCAATTGATGGTTATCCTGCTGGATGAAACCCTTTCGTTTTATCTATGGGAGATGGTGTTCCGTCCCTTGGGCGACCAAGTAAACTTTGCGCTATGGCTGCCATTCCGATATTTCGGAGCCGCGCACCGTCTGCTGGACGCCATCCGCCGTGATACCCCGCTAACGGATTTGCGCCGCGAAATCACAACGGAGCTGGCCAATCGCTGGCATGAACTTGATGCGGCCAATCGCACGGCCGGTGAAAAGGCTGTTACACTGATTGATATGTTAACGGAATTAACCCCTTTGATGGGCGACGACCGGTCAGTCCTGGCACAACACCTGATAAATAACAGCAAACTTTACCTCACAGGCAGCCGCAACGCGCCGGTGCAGGTAGCGCCTTTGGGCGAAACAACCGGTGTGCCGTACCGCCGCGCGCTGCTGCTGCCAATGGACCGCGACATATTTCCGACCAAACCGTTTGACGGACCTTTTCTGAACCTGCTCCACGTGCCACGGATTCATAAGGCCATGTTCGAGGCGGATGACTTGGCGCTGCGCCGCTTCCTGGCCTTCGGCGATGAAGCACAGATCGCCGCCCGCTACGACCTCATCGCCGGAATTGCGCCTTCGCCTTATTTTACTTTTATCTCAACGGAATTCAACCGCCCACGCATAAACCAGCGCTTGGCGGCAACAGCGTTCACGCCACCCGACACAATACCGGTTATCGAAAACGACACCGCTCTGCGTGAATGGCTCAGCAATTTCTCCTGGTCGTTTTCGTCCTTATCCGCTTTCTTTACCTGCCCTTACCGCTTTCTCTTGGAAAAGTACCGACAGATTGAGCCGCCGACAGTACTGGAGTCGGAGGAAACGGCCAACCTGATCATCGGAAATTTTATCCACAAATTTTTTGCCGGACTGCCGAATGATCCGGACCCATTGACCACTTGGCGCGCCAAATTGGAAGAACAATGGGCGAAGGACACGGAAGTGCAGGAAAAGATTGCCGACCAAGTCATGCACAAGGCAATTCTCGTGAGTTACCTTGAAGATATAGCGGCGCGTGAGAGCGAAGCGGATGACCGCCTGCTCTTCTCTAAAAACATCCTGAAAAAAGAGCATAGTCTTAACGCGTCTTTCGGCGCGGGGCAATACCGCCTGACCGGCAAGCTTGACCGCTTGCAGCAATATGCCGGACGTTTGCTGGTCGTGGATTTAAAATATAAAGCCAATATCACCAATCCGCCGCGTAATGGCTTGGCCGAGAGCATTGCCGGGATTGACGCGCTTAAAGATTTCAATGACTATTTTCAGCTGGCGCTCTATATCCACCTGCTGGAAACTGCGGGCCAGTATGCCGCCGCGGATTTGGATGCCGCGTTTCTGCTGATACGCTCCGAGAGCGACGAAAGGTTTTGTGCCTACTTGCCAGAGACTGAAATCACCGCGCATGGCGCAGTAATGGATGCTGTAGCGCAGCGACTAGACGACATGGCGGCGCAACCGGCTTTCGCGCCTAACTTTAACGCTGAAGGCTGCGCCTGGTGCCGCTACCAAGCGCTTTGCCTGCGTCCTGACCTCTACCGGGGAGAAGTTGTCTGATGGCCACAAGTTATTTAGTTCATGCTTCCGCCGGATCGGGGAAGACTTATCACCTGACAAAGGCAGTGCAGGATCACATCCGCGCCACCACGGATTTAATTGTCGCCATAACTTTTACCCGGGCCGCCGCTGCGGAAATGCAGAAGCGGATTCTCGATTTCATTGCCGAAGATGACAACATTGATGCGTCGCAAAAGCTACACCTGCTGATGCGGGCCGCCAAGGTGCGGTTTTCTACAATTGATGCCTTGTTTCGACAATTGCTGGCCACGGAAGAAAGTAGCCCGCAAATCGCGGATGATCACGAGAAACAAAACATCTTGACGGCTGTGGATGCCTGTTTCTTCTCGCACTCAGCAGTCATTGATAACTTGGAACGCATCGTGATTGCCGCCCGTGTACTGCAAACTACGCCGGAACGATTATTAAGCAAGTTAAGAGAACTTGATCCGGCATTTACGCAATGGAAGCCAACTGACGAACAGATTGACGATTGGCGCGTGCGCCAAAAGAAACTGGCCAGCGAGTACGCGCGATTACAGGGAATCATCCACGATAAAGCAGGCCATGCCAAAGGGAACCTGCTCCGATTCGTAGCAACGCCTCTGTTGCGGCCGCTTGACCAAGTGAATCAATTTCCAGCCGTCTTCATGAAAAATGACCTCAATGAAATCGGTGGCATCGCGGAAAAAGACCGGGACACACCGGTGTATCACCTGCTCAAAAAAATACAGCCGTATATGCGCCGGCTTTTGGCGGAATATATCATCAATTCCGCGCGGTTATCCGGCGCATTGCTGCAACGTTTCCATAGCATACATCAAAGCTTGATGCAGGAAGAAAAACAGCGGCGCGGGGAATGTTTTTTTGAGGACATAACACACGGACTATTGGAGTTGGATGGAACGAATGCCGACAAACGCCCCGCGTTGCTTACCAGAATCTACGAACGGGGATACGACCGCACCGCACACTTGCTATTAGATGAATTTCAGGATACTTCCGGCGAGCAAATTCAATTACTGCAACCATTGATGGAAGATATACTCGGGAACATTGCTCCCGGCGGCGCCGGCGAAAAATCTTTGTTCATCGTCGGCGACTGGAAACAGTCAATTTACCGCTGGCGCGGCGCCGAGCCCGACCGGTTGAATAACTGGTTGGCGCCGCTATTGAAAAACCGGCAATTAGTAGTGCAAGAACTGCCTTATAACTGGCGCTCTACTCCTCTACTGATAAATTATTTTAATCACTTAACTGCGGTGTTGTTTAAGGGGACAGACTATGCCCATCACCGGCAAGCGCCACCGCCAGCCGGTAAACGGAAAGATTACTCCGGAATATCGCGCATCCTCACTCTGCCTGTAAGCTGCAAACAAAATGAGGAGGCGTTATATACGACCCTGGTGGAGGAAATCATAAAATGGCAGGCTGACACCGGCTGCGCCTGGGGCGATATTGCCGTCTTATGCCGCACCAACGAAAACATGCGCAAAATCGCCGCAGCGCTGGCGACGCAAGGCATTGCTACTTCCGGTGTGCGTGGCCGTGAATTGTTGAGCCTGCGCGAAGGTGTAGCGTTGTATCTGGCGCTCACGGCATTGTTCACGCCGCATGACGGCAAGTTCATCCCGATGGCGTTGGATAAATTGGGCTATGATGCCGCGCTCCAGCAGGAGCTTGAACGCATCAAAGAAATCAACGCCAGCTCTTTCGACCCCTTCCGCTTCGCCGACGTCGCACAGGCATTACGCGAATTGAGCCGGCATTTCCCGCCGGTTTTAATCGAAACCGTCTGGAATGATGCCGAGCGTTATTTCGACTCACCGGCGCCCGGCACACCGAGCGACTGGCTCAAACACCTGTGCGACATGTCGCCCTGGGTCACTGTGCCGGAAGCGGAACATGCCGCACGGGTTCAACTAGCCACCATTCACGGCACAAAAGGATTGGAATTCCCCCATGTCTTTGTGCTTTGGAAAGAAGAACGCGATAGGCCCTCCATCCTGGAGCACCCCGACAATGGAACGCCGTTGCAACTCAATAAAGGCGAACGGGAATTTCTGGCGGCTGCCGGGGCGCTCAAGATGCCATCGGATGCAGGCGGCAACGATGATGAAGCAGATAAATTATCGGAAGAGACTGCCAATCTGTTATACGTCGCCGCTACCCGCGCCATCTCAAGCCTGACTTGGGTGCTCAAGGCCAACAAGGATGGCGAAATGCAAGGCTTCAGCGAAAGAATAAACCAGGCAGCGGCGCAACCAATCGCCGACGCCGAACAAATCCCTATGGGATACCAGCACGATTACGGAGCCGGTAAACAGCGTCCGGCGGACGCTGTGGAGTTGCCGCCATACCACACACCAGAGTTTAAACCGGCGCCGTTGATAGAAGAAATTGACCCCGCGCTGAAATCGGCGGAAATAGAAGCGGGGATTGTACGCGGCTTGCGGTTGCATGCAGCGCTGGCGCGTCTGACTCCGGAGTGTTCACTGCCGGATGACGTAGATTTGACACCGTCGGAACGGCAATGCCTCCAACGTTTCCTCTCCGATTCGGCGGTATCGGCAATCCTGCGCCGGCCCGGCAAAGTATTATGTGAACAACACGTTTCCGACACCTTACATTTCGGATTGGTGGACCGTCTGATAATTGCGCCGGACAAGGTTACCATCATTGACTACAAGACCGGCTCGCGTCACAGCAGTTTGGAGGAACAATACCGGGAGCAAATGCTGCGCTACCGGAAGATTTTGACCGCGCTTTACAGCGACAAGCGGCTAATCGAATGCTTCATTCTATTTGTGGATGATCCAAACGCAATCCAACTGTCTTGATTTTAGCGTCATCCCATAGAAAACTGCCAATGGGGGGAAAGATTAACCGCCAATGCCAAACACAGCAAAATCATACAATGAATTACTCATTCATCATCTTGTTTAATTTACGGAGTTTGAATGAATAATAAATTGTATAAGCGCCAACAACAAGAAATGCAAGCGCTGTCCACACTACTACGCTGAATCCTGCAAATATAGGATTCCAGAGTAGAATAAAAGCAAGTATTAAGCCCAACACGGCGTTCACCATTAGCGTTCCCCAATCTAAAATACCGTATTGCTTCATCTCATATGCGGCGACGATTCCTGATATGGAGCGAAAAAGCAGGGTGAAACCTACATAATACGACAAGGTAATCATTGAAGTAGCGGGATTGAGCAGGAGCAAGATACTCACTACAATACTCAACACACCCAAAGCCAACGACCAACCCCAGTTTTGATGTTTGTTAGATAAGGCAAACCCCACCTCAGTTATTCCGCTAAAAAGAAATCCGATAGCAAACACCAACGATAAAGCAACGTATGCAGCTAGCGGAGTAGCAAAAGTCCAAATACCTAAAACCACCAATACTATTCCCGCAATAAGCAGTAAATACCACCGCTTTATAGTCTTTTCTACTTTCTTGAATAATTTTTCCATAACTACGTTAGTTTCCTATAATTATTTGATAAAAGAAATCGCTTTTCAGCCGATGCAGGCACACCTAAAACTGCGGCAGCATGAACAGGTGTTTGCATGATTTGCAGTGTGCAAAATCCGAAAAAACATGTCAAGCGCAATGTGAAACGGACCTAAAACTGCGGCAGTTGGCAAGTTTGCGCATAGGGAAGAACCACGGCGCACCGGATGGACACTGATAGGATTGAACCGCCAAGGAGGACGCCAAGAAACAGACGAAGAATGAAACCGCAGATTACGGATAATTGGCCACAAAGATGCACAAGATTCACAAGATTTTTCAGAACACGCTGCGCTGACCGGCAGATGCCGGTCAGCGCAGCATGCGTCCGTGGCAAAACCTCTTCTGACACCTTGGCGTTGGCGGTTAAGCCCTATCCCTTTGTGCATTGTGTGCATTTTTGTGGCTAATTTCTTCCCAATCTGCGCCAATCTGCGTTAATCTGCGGTTCCAACTCTTTATCTCTTTTCCTGAATTTCAAATGCCGTTTTAGGGTGGACATTAACGCTTGACGGTAATGGCGCAACGCATTATATTCTGGCCGTGATCAAATCATTCAAAAGTTCCGAGGCTGAAAAAATATTTCGGCGCGAGCATGTACGACGGCTCCCCCTTAACATTCAGCGGACGGCACTGCGGAAACTATGGATGATTGATGCGGCGCCGGATTTAATTTCGCTACGGGTACCGCCCGGAAACCGGCTGGAAGCCCTTGCGGGCAACCGAGCGGGACAACACTGTATCCGGATCAATGACCAGTGGCGTATTTGTTTTCGATGGAGAGAAGGCAATGCGTACGACGTAGAGATTGTGGATTATCACTAGGAGCAAAGACATGAGAACCGAAAAAATGCGCCCTGTCCACCCTGGCGAGATTCTCATGGAGGAATTTCTAACCCCAATGGGTATTTCCCAGTACCGTCTATCGCGCGACATCAGTGTTCCGCCTCGGCGAATCAATCAGATCGTGCATGGAACCCGTAGCGTGACGGCGGATACCGCCTTGCGGCTTGGCAAGTATTTTGGTGTCTCGCCGCAGTTCTGGATGAACCTGCAGGCACATTTCGACCTGGAACGGGAGCGGGACAGACTTGGCGACCGGCTGGAGCAAGAAGTGCAAACCTATGCTATGGTCTAGATGGGAACGCACCGTGGAAAAAAAGATGAAACTTCAAAACTCTGATGCTTGCACTAGCCCTCATGCCGCTTGCTGGTCGAACCGACCAGCTTGCATGGATGCCACGCACAGACGTGGAAAAAGTGGTGAAGTCAATTCAGGATTACCCATCAAAACAAAAAAAAGGAGTATCAAAAATGACCGAAGCTGCTGTAAACGCGAACATGCTGGTAGGCGTTGCTGAAAATGACATTACACCGCCGCTGGGAACGCAATTGGCGGGATATTTTGCGCCGCGGATATCCGACGGGGTGATTTCGCCGTTGATGGCGAAGGCGTTGGTTGTCGGCGCCGGAGCGGAACGCTGTGTTTTGATTTGCTGTGATTTGATTGCAATGACAGCGAATTTGTGCGAGAAGGTGCGTTCCCTGATCACAGCGAAGACCGGGATTGCCGGGGATAGAATTATGATTTGCTCGACGCATACGCATACAGGGCCAGAAACCCGGATACGCCCCGATAGTATCATCAGCATCAACCAAGAGTATTTGGCCGGCCTTCCGGAACGGATTGCGACTGCGGCCATTACTGCGGCTGAGCGTCAGCGCGACGCTGTCCTGTGCATCGGTCGGGAGCTTGAAGAGGGCTTATCATTCAACCGCCGCTTCCGCATGGAGGATGCCAGCGAGCAGTTTGGACCAGGCGGGCCTTTGAAGTGTGAAGGCGTGGCTGGCCCGATTGACCCGGAGTTCGGCGCCTTGGTCTTCAAGGAGGAACTGACCAGCAAGCCGTTTGCCATTGTCTGCAACTATTCGGTGCACATTGACGTCACCGGCGGAACTAAGATTTCGGCTGACTATCCGGCTGTGATGACTAACACGTTGCGGGCTGTGTATGGTCCGGAGCTGATCGTCATGTACGTCCAAGGTGCATGCGGAAACATCAACCATTGCGCGTATTTGCAGAATAATCCCTACCCTGGCAAGGGCGTCTGGAAGTCAGAGCAGATGGGCCGCGCCTTTGCCGGCAAGGCGTTGACCATTGCGGAGAAGGCGTTGCCAAGCAAGACGAACAAGGTCGGCACAGCCCGTGAAATTTTGGATGTGCCGATGTACCCCCGCGACATGGTGTTAGAGCAGCGCGTGGCCGCTGCCAAGGCGAAAGAAAATCCGTCCGCCGCGGAGAAACGACTGATTGAATTGGCAGACAGCTATAATCCGGAAGGCGCCACGCCACACGAAGTCCAGACTCTGCGCATCGGCGACGCTGTTTTTTGCGGTGCGCCGGGTGAGTATTTTGTGGAATGGGGCCTGGAAATCAAGAAATGGTCGCCGTTTCCCTACACCTTTATTGCCGAGTTGTGCAACGATGCAGTAGGTTATATTCCGACTTATGAGGCGTTCCTGCGAGGCGGCTATGAAGCCACTCCGGTGCTCAGCGTCCGATCCACTCCGGCGCTTGGACAGATGATCGCGGATGCCAATTTCCGGAATCTGCGGAAGTTGAAAGACTGAGGCGCAGCCGGCGCGGCTTCGGCGGTTTGACATCGTCTGCCAGAGGAAAGCTCTCACTCGGTTTACAAGAGATTATATAACTGCTTCCGATTTTTTTGGGAAGTCCACTTCGGAGAAAAGATGCTGAAGACGAACATCGCCATCAGATCAGTGGCGCTTCTGGCGCTCAGCGTGCTTGCAGCGTCATTTGCTTTATTTCTGGCCACACGCGAAGCTGGATAGTTCTCGTTTATCTTATCATGCCCCTTTTGGAGCGCGGCAATTCTTTTGCTCCTTGCCGGCGGCCGTCTCTACCGCATGGCGCTTTTCGGGTTTATCGGCGCCGCTATCATAGGCGGCGTAGCATTCATGGCTGGATTCTTCGGCCCAATTATCTTCATGCCAAACGCGAATCAGGGACCGCTTTTTGGCATCTTCTTCACGGGCCCGATTGGGACACTTGTCGGAACATTGGTAGGCTTGCTGGCTACCGTAATCGTGAAAGACAATCGTCAAATTTTAGATCACTAGTCCGATGCCTCCGACCCGTGTTTCCGCGCCTCCAGATCCGCGATCTCCGCGTCACCGCGTAAGGTCTCTGGTTGCAATCCACCATCTGGTACCCCGGTATCTCCTACTTCATCCTTTATTTAAACGGCGCCTTATGCCGCAGCGTATAGACGGGGCCATCGGGGCGGAGTTGGCTTTCCATCAGGCAAATCTCTGTGATTTCCAGAGCGCCAAACACAGTATCGGCATTGCGTGCTATCGCCGCCGTCAGACTTTCGGCATTCCTGGCGGAACGCACACGGCCGATGGTCAGATGCGGATGAAATTCTTTTGCGCGCGCGGCAGCGTCGCCGACTTGTGGCAGGCGACGGCAAACCTGTTGATACATTTCAATCAGCGGGGCGGCCGGGCACACCCCAGCCCAGATAACCCTTGGCACGCGGGATGACCCGAAACATCCCAAACCGGCAATTTCCACAACACAGCGCTTGCAGTCAGCCGCCGCCGTGGTGACAGCATCGGCAACCGCCGGAATTTCAGCGGTCGGAACATCGCCGAGAAACAGCAAAGTGCAATGAATGTTTTCCGGTTTGGTCCACCCGACATGACCTTGAGCCAGGGCCAGCCGCCGCTGCATCCGGGTCAATGCCATCCGGACGGCGTCATTGATTCCAACCGCTATAAACATGCGGGCATGATTCGGCAACACCATCATCAAACTTTCAGTGAATATTTAACCTCAAAAAGAGCTCTCACACGGAGGCGCGGGCCGCACTGGCAAGAAGGAGAGAACCACGGATAAACACGGATGAACACAGATTTGGGAAAGGATTATCCAAAAATGCTGCGCTGACAGGCATCTGCCGGTCTGGCGGATCGGCTGACACCATGATACGCGAATTCATTCGAGTATCGGGTGTCCACCGATCCATATCCGCATAGCGGACAGCGCGGCATGCCATACCAAACCAATAAACTTTCTCTTGGTGTCGGGTTATACAATCCGCAGTCCCCTCTGGATTTTTTTATAATCTGCGGTTATCTGCGTAATCTGTGGTTTTTCTCCTGTCCTCTTGTGAATCTTGTGCATCTTTGTGGCCAATTATCCGGGATCTGCGGTTTCTTTCTTCGTCTGTTTTTTGGCGTCTTCCTTGGCGCCTTGGCGGTTCAATCCTATCAGTGTCCATCCGGTGCGCCGTGGTTCTTCCCTTTTTCTGCTTCTTCTATTGATTAAGCTTTGATTTTCAGGAAAGGCAAATTGATTGTCAGCATTCCGGATTTATCGGGAGCGCTACTCACACAACGAAATCTGATGCCCCAGGCGCGCCCATGATTGGACGTCAGGGCAAAGACTACAGTGTGCCGTCCCTTGCTAAGCTGTACCGGAATCAGCGCCTTGTCTGCCTCTGCCGGATTACTGCCCTTAGGGTCGCAATACACGGCGTTTCCATCAACCCAAATCTTCACCGGACCATCATACCCCACGCCTAGATTGATGGATGCAGGCTTGGAGCAAATCAGATAACAGACGAAATACACCAAGCGATCATCCGGCGCGCAATCGAATAAATCATAGTGCAAATCCCAAAAGCCACTTGGAAATTCACGCCGTTTAAGTCCCAATTGCTGAAGGTTCTTCGGCAGTTGCAGCTTGCTGATGTCTGCCGGCGCCGGCAGCGGACGGCTGACCAAGACATTGGTGACAAAACCACCAGCCGACTTTGCATCATTAGGCTTCTTGATAGCACGCCATGCCTGCGGCATGTCTAAAGATAACGGCCCGAACACCGGCAGCGAGCGATCGGCGCCATCCGTAATATTACAGTAAGGAAACAGGCCGCGCCCATAAGAAATGACCAACCCCGGATGCAGCGCAACGACGCACAAAACAACAGCTTGCTTGCGCAATTCAACGCAACAGACTTTTCCCGAACCGTCCCGATCCATGACAGAAAAACCGCTCGGGCGCCCAGCCGCCTGTAATTGGCCAATAACATTCTTAAATGACACCACCACGTGCATACAGTTATGCTTAGAGTCGGCCTCAAAGCTGATACCGCTTAATTCGATCGGCGGCAAGCCCCGGGCGGGATCGCGGTGTAATACCAACATAGCCTGCGCCATGCGGCATCCCAGACGGGGCATCTCCCGTCCGGCCACGTGGATGGAATCATCCAAGGCCAGATCTATCGTCGGCACAGTCAGCAGATTTTTAATCTGTCGCGGCAGGCAGCGTTGTTGTTCCTGAATTTGATTCCAGAACGCCGTGCCATTGGGATTACCGCAAACCCCGGCCAACTGCGCTATAACCCACGGCAACTGCGGCTGGCGGAAATCACGGCGGACAGCGGATACTAAACGTTTCATCCGGCCGGTATATTGTTTGACATTATCAGAGGAATGCGCATCACTCTCTCCCTGATACCAGATTAACCCTGCCACCTTGCCGCCGCTTTTGACGAACCGGCGCAACATGGCGCCATAGAGGCTGCGCGAGCCAAGTCGTTTAAGCGCCGGGCTCCATTGCGTCATGGATGTCCCACCATGAGCGCAGGCCAACAGACCCTGCGGCACACCGGTTTTGCGTAACATTTCCTGAGCGAAACCAATGCCCGGTCCGACACCATTAGCGCTGATATTCGGCATTCGCACACGCGGAGGCCTGGAAACCTCCAGGCCACAGTGGACCGCATCCACGGAATTGGCCATGATGTGTATCGGGTCTTTCGCTATGTCCCATTCATCATTCATATACATGGCGCGCACCATGGGATGAGGTTTCAACGCATCGCACAAGCGACCCATGCCTGCCATATTCGACTGCCCACCCAGCATCCAAACATCGCCGACCAAAACATCAACTACAGTAATTTCCTCCAGCGCTGCGCCGGACGGGGAGCGGACAGCCAGCACAATGGTGTAAGGGCCGCCAGAGGCCAATCCGCGCAGACGCCCAGCAAACTTGCCGCCACGCGCACGGCCGATCACCAGCTCCTTGAAGCCGGAGAGGACGCCCTTATCTCCGGAGACCGTAGCCGTCAAGACGCCCGCATGACGTCGCGCACAGACACCCGTAATATGGGCATCGCAGCGATTGTTGCGGCCGCGTTGCAAAACCATCTTATCAAACAATCCAGTTTTAACTTCCATTTGGCTTATTTCCTTCTGTCAGATACACCTAAAACTGCAGCAGTTGGCAAGTTTGCGCACAGGGAAGAACCACGTATGAACCGGATGGACACTGATAGGATTGAACCGCCAAGGCGCCAAGAAAAGAAACCGCAGATTACGCAGATAATCGCAGATTTTACCAGAAATACTGGCTGACCCGACTGGTATGCCGCGCTGTCCGCTATGCGGACATGGATTGGCGGACATCCAGGATACACGAATGAATTCGCGTATCAGGGTGTCAACCAATCCGCCAGACCGGCAGATGCCGGTCAGCGCGGCATGCGTCCGTGGCAAATCCTCTTCTGACACCTTGGCGCCTTCTTGGCGGTTAAGCCCTATCCCTTTGTGCATTGTGTGCATTTTTGTGGCTAATTTCTGTCTCCGCACCGCCAGTGCGGCCTCGCACCGCCAGTGCGGCCTCGCACCTCCGTGATCTCCGTGTGAGACTCTCCCGTCATCCGTGTCAATCCGTGTGAATCCGTGGTTCTTTCCCTCCGGTTCTCCTCTCCTCATCTGCGCCTATCTGCGTTAATCTGCGGTTTCAACATTTTCATCGTTTCCTGAGTTTCAAATGCCGTTTATAAGATTATTTCACGCAAAGGACGCTTAGGCACATGGTGCCGTTCGGCGGCATCACGCCAATATTTAATCTCCCCACGGCGCGCAGTTTCCAGCACTACGGTTTCCCGCGGATGCCCGAGGGCGAGCGCCAACAGGATTTCATAGCGCACGGGGATGCCCAAAACTCGGCGCAAGCGTGGACGATCAATAGAGCCGATCATGCAGCCGCCCAACCCGGCCGCAGTAGCGCCTAACATAATGCTCTGAGCGGCAATGCCATGATCGCAGGATATTTCTTTGCGAATATCATTGTCACCCAGAATGATGATATAGGCTGAAGGGCGTTCTCCCGGAACCGGACCGGGCCAATCTTTGAGATACCCCGCCCATGCCATGCAAGGAAAAATCAAGGCATTGCGGCGCGGATTATTGATCGGAATAAATTTCAGCGGCTGCAGGTTGCCGCCGGACGGTGACAGTCTGGCTAAATCTATCAGCTTCCGCAAGGTTGATATGGGAATCCGCTGTTTTTCGTAAAATCTTCGAAAAGACCGATTGCGCGCCACTAAGGCCGCCACGGCCGGCAGATCTGGTATTCCATCGGACGAAACTCTCATAATTGCCATGCTCCTTTCTTGGCGGAATCCCGGATAACGGCACAGGCACGCGCCGGCCCAGTCTGCCGCAAACGATCCGCCAACTGCTCATCCAATGCCGGCAACTGTCCGACAGCTTGAAACAGACGGTTGCGCGCGGCAGGATTGCCGCCAAACTCGGCGGCCGCGGCTGTTCCGTTATACGGATAATTTGCATAGTCCGCCAAGATGGTGTGTCCCACCATAACGGCTGCACCGGCCAAAAACTGCTCGGCGTAAGGCCGCAATGCCTCCACTGCCAAATCATCTACGAACGGTTGTCCAGCTTTATTCATTTCCGTGCCAATTTGCACCGGCAAATGCATGCGGGCTGCCAACTTTACGATTTCGTCCAGTTTCGCCAGCTTGCGTGCGCGGACTGCCAAGTCGGCAATGTTATGGTTCCGGTCGGGAATGATGTTCAGCGCGCAAACACCTTTGTCGCACATACACTCCAGCATGGCTTTGGGATCAGCTTCGGCGGCGCTGCCACCGTCAAGCCAGGCAATCATGGGTAAAGCATTGCATTCATGAACCCAGCGGATAAATTCATCCACTGGGGGAAAAGTATGCGGACCGGGCTGTTCATAGCCAAGCCCACCGGCTTTAACCAACAAAGCCCGGATAAATTCTTCCATCGCCGTCTCAGAGGCGGCATGGCGGACAATAAGCTCAATGGGCTTTTTCGACAAATCCGCCCAAAACCGGTGGTTGGCCGGCGCGGCGGAAAAAGCGGCTTCGGCCTTGCAACGGTAGGCGCGCACAATGTGTCGCTCGGTGGGCGCGCCGGCTGGGGTCAACGGCAAAATTTCGGCGTCGTAATCCAAGGCGATTTCCGGCACGGCGGCATTGATCCGGCTTACCAACGCACGATTACGCGCCTGCGCCTGCTCGCGGTACTGCTGCAACACTACACCCGGGGGCGAGTCTGGGGAGGGAAGGCGAACAAAACCCGCGCCCATGATATAAGTCACACCCGGCTCGCCAGGCGAGTTGATATCTACTTCCGCATATTCCGGGAAATACGCCCGGGTTTCGATATTGACGGTCGTGCGTAATTTCAATATCCGGCCGGCAGCTAAAAATTCGTCCAATCCATCCAACACATCAAAATCGCATAAACCCGCGGCAAACAATCCTGCGCGCACGGCATCCCAAGCCAAGTGCGCCGGAGAGCGCCCACGGTTGTTATAGGAAAAAAACGAATGCATGTGCATGTTGGTCAGCGGCGACTCGGCTGACGGCCGCCAGCCGGGTTCAGCCGCCAGGCGCCGCAGAGACTCCAGCCGCCGCGTCCGATCAAACACATCCAATTCCGTCGCTTTAGAAGATATTTCTTTTTTGGTATTCATGCGCAGCATTCTACCCCTCCTGTCTTAAAAAATCCATGTAAAAAACCCGACCCTGAAACTGCGGCAGCTGGCAAGTTTGTCGCAGATGCGCGGCGCTAGCCCCAACGGGGCGTGACATACCGAATTTAACCCGCTCGGACTGGTCTTTATGAAATGACAGATTTTTTTGGGGAAAGTCCAATTCAAAGAAAAACGACACGCAAATAAAATCGCATGCAAACAAAATCGCAAATAAAATCGCATGGACAAACAGGTAAACGGATGTTACCATCAATGACTTTTCTATTTACCAAGGATACCAATATGATACCCTTAAAAACATTGCAACAACTGGCGCGGGAACACGGGACACCGCTATTCGTGGTGGATCATGACGAACTCCGCCGGAATTACCAAACCTTCAAAAAATATCTGCCGCGCGTCCAACCCTATTATGCCGTCAAGGCTAACCCAGATCCGGGCATTGTAAAAACTC
The DNA here is from genome assembly GCA_050944835.1 of Kiritimatiellia bacterium. Classification (GTDB taxonomy): domain Bacteria; phylum Verrucomicrobiota; class Kiritimatiellia; order JAAZAB01; family JAAZAB01; genus JAXGPF01. The sequence continues at coordinate 46,257 of JBMNRV010000012.1, read as the reverse complement.
TTTATGATATTGGCGCGAGTTTTGATGTCGCTTCCTTTCCGGAATTCATGATAGTTCATGAAAACATCAAAAAACTGCCCTACAAGAAACGACAAGATTGGATTTGGGACAAAATCATCTACGCCAACCCGATTAAGGCTGAGGCAACTCTGCGGAAACTCAACCAATATAAGATACTGGTAACCTACGACAACCGCGAAGAGATTGATAAAATCCGGCAGTTTGCGCCTAAGGCCGGTCTGGTGCTCCGCATCAAAGTCCCCAACACCGGCGCGATGTCGGAATTGTCCACCAAATTCGGCACGGACCCGGGTAAAGCGGTTGATTTAATCCTGGAAGCCGACCGGGCAGGCTTAACCGTTGAAGGTTTGAGTTTCCATGTCGGCAGCCAGAGCAAGAATATCGAAAATTACGTGCAGGCGATTAATTTATCCGCAAACGTATTCGAGGAAGCCCGCGCCCGCGGCTACACTAAAATGTTTCTCCTGGATATCGGGGGTGGCTTCCCCGTGCCGTATGACCCAACTGTCATACCATTCAGCAGATTGGCTAAAAAAATCAATGCCGAGCTGGACCGTCTGTTTCCAAAGGATATTCAAATCCTGGCGGAGCCTGGACGATTCATGGTGGCGACCGCCGGTATAGCGGTTGCCGAAATCATCGGCAAGGCCGTCCGGAAAGGCAAGCTCTGCTATTACATTAACGACGGCGTATATCACACCTTTTCCGGTGTTATCTTTGACCACTGCCGTTACCGTCTGCAGGCGTTCAAACAAGGGAAGAAACAAATTTGCACAGTGTTCGGGCCGACCTGTGACGCGTTGGACGTGGTTTCCATGGCCGCAGAATTGCCCGGCAACCTGATACGAGGCGATCTGCTCTACAGCCGGAACATCGGCGCTTACAGTGTGGCGTCTTCAACACGTTTCAACGGGTTTCCGCCCGCGAAGATTGTGCACGTTAACCAATAGCGCCGATAAACGCCATAGTGTGCGGAACGGCACGGCGCAGCCTAGCTGTAGTCACAAACCGCCGGTTCCAAGGTTATCATCGGCTTAGCGGCGGAAACGGTCACTGTGGCAACGGAGTTTGCCAGCTCTTCCTCCATCGAACCAATCGTTCCATTAAAGGAATCCTGGCCGCCCGGCTCAATCTCTTTGATTGACGTCGGGAGCCCCATTTTATCCAACAGAGCAATAAACGGATCGGGGTCCAGCTCCTCAACATTTACCATAGTCCGTGGGTTCCAGACACCTCGGGCTGCCAATAACGCAGCAGCTACCGGCGGAACCCCGGCGGTATAACTGATGGCTTGAGATTCAACTTCCTGATAACATTGCTCGTGGTCGGAAATTTGATAAATAAACACCTCGCGTGGCCGACCGTCCTTCCAGCCCTTGACAAAATTTCCGATGCAGGTATTGCCAGTATAGCCCGGCGCCAGATTCTTCGGGTCTGGCAGCACTGCCTTGACCACTTTCAGCGGCACCACCGGCTGCCCCGTGGACAGATCAACCGGCTCATGCGAAAGGAGACCGAGCGTGTGCAACACGGTGAAGACATTGATGTAATGGTCGCTGAATCCCATCCAGAACCTGATACTATCGGCGTCTATATGCCGATAAAGTGAATGTAACTCGTCATGGCCGGTCAGATAAATCTCCCGGGCGCCAACATATGGAAAACTGTAAACACGTTTAATGGCATGAGTAGGATACTCCCGCCATTGACGGTCAATCCAGGCCCAGACTTTTACAAACTCGCGGAAGTTAATTTCCGGATCAAAATTCGTCGCAAAATATCGGCCGTGGTGTCCGGCATTGACATCCATGATATCAATGGTGTCTATCTTGTCAAAATAGTGTTTCGCCGCCAGCGCGCAGTAAGCGTTCACTACGCCCGGATCGAAGCCGGCGCTCAGTATAACTGTCAGGCCTTTCTCGCGGCAACGGTCTCGGTGTTTCCACTCGTAGTTGGCATACCAGGGCGGATCTTCGCAAGGGTTGTCCGGCGACTCATGGACGGCTGTGTCAATATAAACCGCTCCGGTCGCCAAACATGCTTCCAGAACTGACATGTTTATGTACGGGCTTCCCAGGTTGATAACAATCCCGGCATTGGCTTCCCGGATCAAGCGGACTGTCGTGGAAATATCCATGGCGTCAAGCGCCCGGGAATACAACTTACGGGACGGGTCCTGCAAATGGCCTTTACGCCGGACACTCTCAATGATGGCTTCGCATTTGGACTGGGTGCGCGATGCCAGACAGATATCCCCCAACTCGGCATTGTACATAGCAGCCTTATGAGCCGCCACATGCGCCACCCCGCCGGCGCCGACAATCATGACATTAGGTCGTTTAGTAGACATATCTTATCCCTCCTCATCCCATGGCTGTAAGATAATCTTCGTAGCTAAAAGCCCGTGCCCGCACCAACCTCCCGTCCAACCGCCGGATACAAATGGACGGCATAGGGAGCCCGTTAAACCAATTTTTCTTCACCATAGTGTAGCCGGCGGCATCGGCAATGCGCACCAGATCACCCGGCCGCAGCTTACGCTGAAGCCGGTATTCGCCAAAAACGTCACCGGCCAGACAGGAACGCCCGGCAATCAGGCAGCGGTGCCGGCCTGGACCGGGCTCCGCCAAGCGCGGGCTGAATTGATAAACCAACAAGTCCAGCATATGCGCTTCCGTCGAAGCATCTATAATGGCAATGTCTTTCCGGTTGCGTACAACATCCAGCACAGTAGATACCAGCTCCGCGCTGCCACTGATGGCGGCATCGCCCGGCTCCAGATACACCTGAATATCAAAAACACGGCTGAATTCCTTCAAGCGAGCGCTGAACTTATCCAGCGGATAGCCGTCTTTGGTGAATGCCAACCCACCACCCAGACTGACCCAATTCATTTTTTTCAGAAGCGCACCATATCTCTGACCGATAAAATCCAGCGCCGCCGCAAAATTTTCATAATCGTCATTCTCGCAGTTAAAATGAAACATCAGACCGGACAGACGCGGCGCCGCCTTGGCAAGCGCCCGGCGGTCAACCACTCCCAGCCGCGAGAAACGGCGGGCGGGATCGGCTAAATCGTAATGTGAATAACTAATACCGGGATTCACCCGCACCCCCACCGGCAGGTGCCGGACTGCGGCATAATGTTCGTCCAGTTGTGAGAGCGAGTTAAAAATAACTTTGTCGGCATAACGCCGGACCGCCCGGATTTCATCCTTCGAAAAAGCGACGCTGAAAGCGTGCGTCTCGCCACCGAATTTTTCCCGCCCCAGCCGCGCCTCATATAACGAGCTGCTGGTCGTGCCATCCATGTAGCGGCGCATCAGCTTGAAAACAGGCCAGGCGGCGAAACATTTCAATGCCAGAACGAATTTGGCGCCGGACGCCTCACGTACGCGTTCTATCAGTTGCATATTGTGCAACAGACGCCGCTCATCTATCAGATAATATGGTGTCCTGAACTTGCGATAATCGTTCATACGGATTGACTTCCCCCCAGCGGCAAGATTAGTTTTACGGGAGCGGCAACAGCCATATCCGCCAGCAGCCGGACGCTGATGCGCGCCCTTGATTTGTATTCTTTACCCCCCCGCTAACTTGAGTTCCGAATATTACATAATACAACAAAAAAATACAACCAAAACTAGCTCGAAGTAGCAAATAGGCACAGAGGAACCCAAAACCGGCATTTGAAATTCAGGACATGAGATAAATGTTGAGAACAGGAGGAACCACGGAGTGCGGGCCGCACTGACAGCGGAAGGGACAACAGTGACGGAAAGGACGGCAAGGGTGCGAGGCCGCACTGGCGGTGCGAGGCCGCACTGGCGGTGCGAGGCCGCACTGGCGGTGCGAGGCCGCACTGGCTGGTTAATTTTCCCCTTCCCTATTTCCTAATCTGGCACACCCATCTGCGGTTCCATTATCTCATTTCTTGGCGCCTTCTTGGCGGTTCACTTTCCTTCTGATGGAACTGAATTTTTTGGAACCAATGTAATTTTATTGGGGAAACGGCCTTTTTAGAGCAATTATAGCGGCACAAGTTTTAACGCATTGCCGGAGTAGATTTTGTCCAGCACATCCTGCGGAAGATTCAGGCTGTTGATTAGCTCCTGATGTCTGTTATCAAAGTAATCGCGGGCATAGAGAATACGATCCTGAAATTCCAACAAAAACTCGCGGGCAAATTCCGTATCGCGGGTCAGAGCGCCACAACCGGAACCGGCGGAAATATCGCAATACAAGTTGGGATACTTGCGCAGATATTCCACGACTTTGCCGCCTGGCACAACCTTAGTCTCAGGATATGCAACCTTCAAGTGCAGACCATCACCGGAAATGTTGCCCCAGAAACCCGGCGCATGGCCAAGGAAGATAGTTTCCGGGCAGGCCTGCAAGGCGCGTTCCAAGGGCTCGATACCGCCGCCATACCAGTATCCAGGGCGCGGATATTTTGGGGCGTCGGCCGGCGCCATATCATAGTCCAAGTGCACTACCACCGGCAGCTTTTTCTGGCCGCAGAAACGGAACATGCGCAAAGCATCGAAATTATCATACATCATCCGCAGCTTTAATTCGCCGTAAACACGCACTCCATGAATAGATATGGCGGCATCCAGACAGTCTATCGCATCTGGACGGCGTGGATCCGGAGCATATCCCAAGACAAACTTGCCGGGCGCGCGCTGCACATACGAGAGGCACGAGCTAAACGGGATTGGGCCGGTTTTATCATCATGCACCGGGGAAATAACTCTCTTAGTACCCGGAGAATATTCATTCTCCGGCGATTCCCAAGAAAGCAGCCATGTGACATCAATGTTATACTGGCGCATGTTGGCCAGAAATTTTTCCAATCCGTGGGCATGCCAATCCGGATGGTTGTGAGCATCTATGATCATGTTATTATTTCCTATAGGCAGCTGACACTTTTGTTATAGCCTTGACTATATCGGCAGCTTCCGCCGCCCCCCAGCTTTCCCATATCGGCAGATCGAAATGCTGATCGAGCGCCGCCATAGCGTTGGGGCACGGGAAATCGCGATTGGGATCGCCCTTGTACGACGGCGAGCTCCACGGCAGGCGGCTGGTTCCAAACACCTGTTTATTTTTGAACCAATCACTGTAAGAAGGCGGATTAACATAACGTTCGCGTACACGTATCCCTTCGGCAGCCAATGCCGCACAGAAGGTTTTCTTGTCGCAAGTAGCATTCTCAGCCGCAAAACGCAGCCGCAGGAACCAATAGCTCGGTTCAGCGCCTTTTACCTGCGGCGGCATCACCGCTAAGCTGTCCTTTGGCAATCCCTCCTGAATTTTCTGAACCACAGCGCGGCGGCGCTGAACGATGCCGGGCAGCTTCTTCAACTGCACTGTGCCGATTACTGCCGCCAGATCGTTCAGATTACAGTTCAAAGAAGCTTGGCAGTTGGTGGAGCCTGCGGGCAAGCCGAAAGGTTTGCCGCGGTCGGACGCACGGCGGACTTTTTTGTACAACTCCTCATCCGCGGTCCACACGATTCCGCCTTGTCCGCCGGCGCAGTGGTGTTTGCCGAACATAGTGGAAAAGGCGGCAACATCGCCAAACGTGCCGAGCAGCTTGCCGTTGAGTTTGGCATAGTGCGACTGGGCACAATCTTCGACGACCGGGATTTTATGTTTACGCGCTATACGCATAATGCCTTCCATATCGGCCGGCTCACCGAAAATATGGGCTATCACTATGACACTGGTATAAGGCGTGATTAATTCTTCGATCTGTTTCGGGCCGGGCACAAAGCACCCAGGCGCCGCATCGGCAATCACGGGGACGCAATTCAGCATCGGAATGGGCATAACACCACCCGGGTCGGTGATCGGGCCAACGATGATTTCAGTGAACGGTTCCGGGTCCAGCGCGTGCAGGGCCGCAAAAACTGCGTTAGTACCGGAGTTGACGGCATCAGCGTAGCCGCCGCCCATGAATTCGGCAAAGGCGCGGCAATATGCCTCCTCTTCCGGGCCGCCATATCCAAACGCCTTGCCACTGGCGATAGAGCGGTCGAATAACTCGTTCACGGCCGCCTTCTCCTCTACTCCGATTAAACCGCGCTCGGGCCAAGGCGCCTCACGAACTTTCGGGCCACCATTAATTGCCAATTGTTTGAGAATTTCTTGCTTATTAGACATATTTCCGCCTCTTTTTTTATGACAATGAAAACAAGTTTTTCGCACAAAGGACAGATACAACACCGCCACTGCCTCAGCACATCCTGATAGTTACCGAGCACACTAGCGCACTGGTATCCAAAAAGCAATATCAAATCCTGCCCTAAACTTGTTAAATCCCGCCATAAGCGCTAGGTGGAAGGCCTGTGAATTTTTTGAAAGCGCGGTGAAAGAGCGAATATTGTTTGAAACCCACCGCTTCGGACACCGCCTCCAGTTTAATGGCGGGATTGGCGACAATCATGCGTTGTGCCTGTAAGACCCTGCGTTGCAGCACATAATGCTTGATAGACAGCCCAACATCCCTTTCAAACAGTCGGAATAAATGCCGGTCAGAAACATGTATGGATGATGCCAGGTCATTGATGTTGAAAGCAATGGCATAATGCTGTTCGATATAATCCAATGCCCGGCGAACCACCGGATGCATAACATGCTCGGAAACATTGGCTTCCGCCCGCTTTATGCGGAACATCAACTCCAGCAACATGGTGCGGTTGATCTCTTCCCACCCCGGCTTGCGGTCTTTATTTTCCCGAATGATCTTGTGGATGATCTGCTCGACAATCGCCGCTTCACCGCCCGTCAAACTGACATGCCGCCGTAGTGACAAAACATCACTCAACACCGCCTTAGGCCAAGCCATTCTTTTAACGTCGAACATCAGGCAGAATTTCTCCACTTGGCTTCCAGGCGATGACAATAACCGGTGTATCTCGTGCGGTTGTATCACGATAACGGAATTTTTGCCGTAGGAAATGTTTTTCCCCTCAACAAAATAGCAACCGGACCCCTCCTTGATAAAATTAATCTCCATTTCATCATGCCAGCCTAATCGGTAAGCATGATGAATCCGGTGGCGGCCCCAGACAGCAACGATGGGATTATCCCGCGAAGTTATACTCTGACCTGTTTGCTTGGCCATAAAACTCACTGCTGATACACCAGCATACCAGCAACAATTGTGTAAAGTATGTCCAATTTTTCGTCCAGAATCAACACATCGCCATCACGGCCGGGCTCTAAGACGCCTTTGTTCAACCCCAACAACTCCGCCGGGTTGGAGGAACAGACACGGCTGGCTTGGGCCAGACCTTTACCAAACATCCTGACGGCATTGCGGAATCCGTCAATCGGGGTAAGCGCGCTGCCGCAAAGTACATTGTCGCATTCAACCAACCGCACCCCGTCATTCGGTCCGTCAATCCTCACCCGGCCCCAGGAGCGCGGCAATTCGTATTCGCCCGGCGGCAATCCGGCGCCGTTATTGCTGTCGGTTACGAACACCAGGCGATTATCCGGCTTGCAACGGAAAGTTTTTTCCACAAGCAGCGGATGCACATGTGTGCCATCGGGGATAATCTCACAAACCAGACGGTCTTCTGTCAGGAGATAATCAGTCAAACCGGCAGGGTACACACCGGGATCGCTGAAATCTGGCATAAGGAAGGTATCAAAGAGATGCGTCACCATACGCGCCCCTGCCGCCACCGCCACCCGCGCCTGCTCAATTGTCGCAGCTGTGTGCGCCATACTACAAACAATGCCATCCCGGCTGAGCCGACGGATCAGCGTAGGCGCATGTTCAAGTTCCGGAGATATGTCCCATATTTTCAGGTGCCCACCAGCCGCCTGCAGCAGCAGATTGGTAGTCTGGTCGGTGATCGGGACAATATCTTTGCCCAGTCCGCCACCCATCTGCGCAAGATACGGTGATTCGAGCCGGAAACCGATGACTTGCGGGACTTGACGCAATTCATCCGTTTCGCGACGATGCCGGATCATCAAGTCCGCGGAATACTCCGGCGGGCCGAAAAATGTCGGCATAAACGCGGTAGCGCCGTACCGGGCTTCCTGCGTGGCGAATTCGGCCAGCGTCGTTTCTGTGGAATCGTTACAAATGCCGTGGACATGCAAATCAATCAGGCCCGGCAGCACATACCCCCCAGCCGCATCCAGAACCGTGGCGGCATGACGCATATTCTTATCTATCGCGGCAATCCGCCCGTTTTCAATTAAAACATCCACCGATTCCAGGCGTCCGTCCGGCAACAAGACACGTCCATTACGAATCACCAATGTTTTCATTTGCTCACTTTTTCGCTTCAAACCGGCAGAACCAACTCGCCTTGCACAGGGCCTTCCACTCGCAAACGGCGGATTGCCGGCGTGTCACCGGCTTCAGCTTCGGCCCGGCGGAACTTCGCCGGCAGATAGACAAATATATGCCCAGAACGCTGCACACGAAGCCCGCGGCAAACCATCGCCTTCCGCCGCGGGTCGTATTCCACCGCATCGAATTCCACCCCGCCCTGCGTAATATGCCAATCCGTCCCGACCACTTGCGGCACGTCCTTGACCTCCCGAATGCCAATGACGCGGCAATGGCCGGCCGGTAAATCCGTCACCTTGAAAGAGCCGCAATGAATGCCCAGATAACTGCCCGACCAGAAATCGAACAGGTGGTAATCCCGCTTGGCATCCAACCCGAAGGCGGCAAAATCAATGATATAATTACGCGGCCGCGCCAGAGGATGCGCATTGACCACTCCCGCCACACGCCAGGATTCCGTGGCATTGGCGACTGGCAAATCCAGCAACGCCGGATATTCCTGCTCGAAAAAATCCACCGTGCGCGAGCCGGCAGTGTAAGGCGGCAGAACTTTGCTCAAAACTTCCACCTGCTCCGGCGGCAACAGCGGCATGTGATCGCTCAACATCACCAACCCATTGGTCAACCCCACCACAGAAGCCCAGGTTATGGTCTGAGCAGGTGTGAGCTCGGAGCGGTCGCCCGCCAAACGCACCACAAGGTAATCCGGATCATTCGCCCACCAGCACCGATGCAGGAAGGCGAAATTCATGGCGGAACTCACACAACGCCGCACATAGCCCGGCCCATGGTAGCGGTCACGCTCCCCGTGATGCTTGTCAATAAACTTGATGTCCCAGCGCGCGCCGACATCGCCCCCGATGCGCATGGCATTACTTAATCCGCTTAAAGACCCGAAAAGGCAGGCATTCAACAGATAAACATCATCACCCAACCCGGCGCGGAATGCTTCCATCCCCTGGCGCATAGCCTGGATTTTAGTTACTTTGGGATCAGCCAAGACGCCGGCGGCAGCCATCGGCTGCACGTTAGCCCCGTCCAATTTGACATAATCAAAACCGTATTCACGCACTGACGCGCCTAGTTGCCGCACCCACTCCCGCGCCGCCGGAATACTGCAATCCAAAACAAACACATGTTTGACGGCATAACCACTGACCGTTATCGGCTTCCCATCGCGATTCCGGATGACCCAATCCGGGTGTTCCTTATAAAGGCGGCTGGACTCTGCCACCAGGAATGGGCAAAGCCAAAGACCCGGCTTAAAGCCCAGTTTCTTGATTTCAGCGGCCAACCAGCGCAGACCATGCGGAAACTTCTCATTGGGCTCAAGCCACTCGCCTTCACAGCGCTGGAAACCGGCGTCAAGCTGAATATATTCCACCGGAAGCTGCGCGCGATGCTTCGCCAGCCAACGCACATTTTCCAGAATATCGTCTTCGGTGATATTGTTGAAAAAATAATCCCATGTACCCCAGCCGACAGCGACACGCGTTGTCATGCTTTTCGCAATTGGCTGATTTCTCGCCGCCAAATCGGCATATTCCTCCAAGGCCGGCGCCGGCGCATCAGCCACATTGACATACAACGGCACGGTTTCCACTTCCTCGCCGGGCGCCAACGGCATGCGGTCAAACTTGCAGATAGCGCGTAGATAATCCAGCCCGTAAGCGGCCTCATCGCAATGCATCCGGAACGTGCCGTATTGCTGCCCAAACCGCAGAAATCCCATCGTAAGGTATTTTTTATTCCCGCGATCCCCTAAAACCATGTAATCGGTGATGTAAAAATCATTCTTTTCCGCCTCAAAACGGCAGACCCCCAGGTCATACACTCCGCTGCCATCCACCACCGTATCGGCCATCATGCCAAAAATAGTCCAGGCGGTCGGCAAGCTGCCAAACTCCAAACGCCCACCCCACTCCGAGTCAATGGACAGCGGCATAACTTCGCGCAACGACAATTGCTGACTGCTGACATTCCGCACCTTAGCCCGAATCTTCCAGCAGCCGGGTCGCACCTGCTCCACCTGAGATGTCACCGCTACCGGCGCATCCGGCATCCCGCCTCCTATCCGCGTGATTAAACCATCTGCATCCTGCACCACAGCTTCCGCCACCGCGTGCTGAATAACATCCGTCGCCAGTTCTAAGTATTTGGTTGTCATATAAATCCCCAAACAACTATTTTATATTTTGCAAAGCATACGATTTAACCTGTTGTTATAACAGACAACTTAAGTTAAGCAAGCTCGAAGATTGACTTCCCCACCCTCTAAAAAAACTCACCATAAACTCGTCATAAACTCGTCATAAACTCACCAAAACTCGTCATAAACTCACCAAAACTCGTCATAAACTCGTCATAAACTCACCAAAACGCGTCATAAACTCACCAAAACGCTTTGAATGTATAAAATTCAGGCCACAAACACACAAAACCTCCTTGTGTTGTTCTCGTCTTTTTCGTACACTGCGCCTGTCAAAAGTTGCTTAAGTCAAGATTATGCCTCATGGAAAGGCTAACCCTAAACAGCAGCGCCATCCAGTTTTGTATCTCTCTGCGTTTCACCCGTCATCCATTCAAAAGGAACACTGTATGAACACAAGAACCATTATAGCGTTTGCTTGCGCGGGTCTGTTTGCAGTAACGTCCATTTTCGCTCAGGCCCCGGGTCACTACCTCACCTTCTCCAGCACAAACACGTTCACGATCACGCCGCAGCAGACCTCGTGGGACGGTACGCTCGAATACTCCACCGACGCGACGACCTGGGCGAACTTCACCACCGCCGGCGCGGCGGCGGCGGACGACGGTTCCGGGGAGTTCCGGCTGTACCTCCGCGGAACGAGCAACACCTATGTAACTGGCTTTAACAAGCCTGGCTGGCAGATTAACGCCTCTGCGCCGGTCGCCTGTTCAGGCAACATCGAGACACTGCTCGATTATGCGACGGTGACTAACGGCGGGCATCCGGTAATGGATGCCCACTGTTTCGTGAGACTGTTCGATCGTAACACGAGCCTTGTATCCGCGCCCACACTGCCAGCCACAAATCTGGCGCCTTATTGTTACGAGAGTATGTTTTATGGCTGCACGAGTTTGATGCAAGCGCCGGAGCTGCCGGCCACGAATCTGGCCGAGCACTGCTACTCCGGCATGTTCTACGGCTGCACAAGCCTGACGCAAGCTCCGGCGCTACCGGCCACAAATCTGGCCAATTCTTGCTACAGTAGTATGTTCGGCAGCTGCACAGGCCTGACGCAAGCGCCGCCGCTGCCAGCCACGACATCGGCCGATCGCTGCTACGCCGGCATGTTCTACGGCTGCATAGGCCTGACGCAAGCGCCGCCGCTGCCAGCCACGACAGTGGCCGAGTACTGCTACTACAACATGTTCTACGGCTGCACGGCGCTGACGGCGCCACCGGCGCTGCCAGCCACAAATCTGGCCGATCACTGCTACGCCAACATGTTCTACAACTGCACAAGCCTGACGCAAGCGCCCGCGTTGCCGGCCACGAATCTGGCCACCTACTGCTACCAGTACATGTTCTACGGCTGCACAAGCCTGACGAAGGCGCCGGCGCTGCCGGCCACGACAGTGGCCACTTTGTGCTGCGAATACATGTTCCAAGCCTGCACAGCGCTGACAAGCGCACCGGCAGAACTGCCAGCCACCACGCTGGCCCTCTCCTGCTACAAAGACATGTTCTACGGCTGCACGAGCCTGACGAACGCGCCCGCGTTGCCGGCCACGAATCTGGCCACCTCCTGTTACGCCAGTATGTTCGGCGGCTGCTCGGCGCTGACGGAGGCGCCGGAGCTACCGGCCACGATACGGAAGCAGGCAAACCGCTGTTACCAAGGCATGTTCGCCGGCTGCACGGCGCTGACAAGCGCACAGGCCGAGTTGCCATCCACCACGCTGTCCGAGTACTGCTACTCGGGCATGTTTTATGGCTGCACGGGCCTGACAAACGCGCCGGCACTGCCGGCCAAGACGGCGATCTATCATTGCTACAACGGCATGTTCCGCGGCTGCACGGGACTGACGCATCCACCCGCGCTGCCGGCTGAGACACTGGCCCAATCCTGCTACTCCGGCATGTTCCAAGGCTGCACAGGATTGGCAAGCCTGCCGACGCTACCAGCCATGACGCTGACCACTTATTGCTATTCCTACATGTTCCAAGGCTGCACGGGTATCAAGCTGAACACCGAAGGCCCGGGAGCGCCGTGGGGCATCCCGAAAGACGCGGTGGCGTGGCAGAGCTGGTGCACTTGGATGTTCCGCGGCACAGGCGGAACCTTTACCAACAACCCGGAGATCGGCGTCACGTACTATTTCCCGCTGGTGACGCCTCCGGCGCCTTCCGGCGTATCCGCTAGTGACGGTACGTTTGCCAATAAAATCAGAATCACTTGGCATGCAAACAGCCTTGCCTCTGGTTGCCGTATCTGGCGACATACGGCCAATAATTCCGCGGTGGCAACAGAGATCGGCTCCACCTCTGGAACAACCTATGACGATACTACCGCCGTGGCAAAAACCACGTACTATTATTGGGTCAAGGCCACGAATTCCGTTGGCGTGAGCGGTTTCAGTAAATCAGATTCCGGCTGGCGCGCCATTCCAGTACCAGTAGCGCCAACCGGTGTTACAGCCAGCGACGGCGTCCACACCGACAAAATCCGTATCACTTGGAAAGCTTCGGCAGGCGCGACCAGTTACAAGGTCTATCGTCACACAAGTAACAAACCCGGCGCGGCTTCTAAGATTGGAACTTCTGCCACAACCGCATATAACGATACCACCGCCAAGTCCGACGTCACCTATTATTATTGGGTCAAGGCGGTAAATGAGTCCGGCGCCAGCGGCTTCAGCGCTGCCGACACCGGCTATCTTGGTGTAGTCGGGCCATTGGTTGCGGTAAACGGCATGGTGGGCAACAACATCCGTATCCCCGCCAATAAGCCCATTACGATAACCGCGACCATGATGAATCTGCCGCGTGCCTATCTCGGAGTTAATGTGGATTGGTGGGTGGCGGCTTATGTCCACCAAGGCGGACTGTGGTTCTATTTTGACACTAACTTTAACCTGGTACAGTTTGACGGCAATCTGGCTAATTGCCGTCCGGCCTATCAAGGCCCGCTGTATAACGTCCCGCAGCAGACACTGGTTGAAAACATGGTCTTGCCGCACGGGACGTACAACGTCTGGTTTGCCGTGGACTACCCCATGGATGGCAGGATTGATTTGAATGGGGCAATTTTGCTTTCGACGGTCACGATTGTGGTTGAATGAGCAGAAGAACCACGGATCTGAGGGAACCGCAGATTACGCAGATTGGCGCAGATGGGGATGTGGGAGTCTGAAAATGACATACCGGCTCGTGCGGCTCGCACCGCCAGTGCGGCTCGCACCGCCAGTGCGGCTCGCACCTGCGGTTTCTTTCTTCGTCTGTTTCTTTCTTGGCGTCCGCCTTGGCGGTTCAATCCTATCAGTGTCCATCCGTGGTTATCCGTGGTTCTCCCCTCTGTTTAGTGAAATTTAGTGCAAAACCTAATTGCCTACCCAACAAGGATGTGTTATTTTTAAAACGATATGACATGAATCCGTGATGCGGCAGTGTGCCGCGTCCCGAGATAGATGCGGTTTATTGACATGGAAAAACAAAATCTAACTGAAAAACCCGGGAAAAACACCGGGGGCGCTCCCCGAAACAACATGCGCGCTATGGTCGTATGGATGGCCATGCTGCTCATGTTTTTCTTAATGTTCAACCTGTTCCAAACCGGCAACGGAACGGCAGAGGAGCTGGCTTACAATCCCGATTTCGTCCGGTTGGTGGAAAACAACAAAATCCGCAAATGTGAAATTGTCACCGAAGTATCCGGCGGCCAGTTTATCCGGGGTGAGATGACAGAGCTGGACGACAAAACCGGACGACCCCGCCGGTTCCGCCGTGTTGATATCGTGGTCACTGATGGTCTGCCGGAGTGGCTGAAGGAGCACAATGTCCCCTTCGCCTTCACTCGTCAACGGATAGATTTCTGGCAAATTATCCAAAGCGCGCTGCCGTTTTTATTTATCCTGGGATTGCTATACTTCTTGTTCATGCGCCAGATGCGCGCTATGGGGCACGGCGCCATGAGCTTCGGCAAAAGCCGCGCCCGCTTGCTCTCGCGCGAACAAAACAAGATCACTTTCAAAGATGTGGCCGGTGTGCTTGAAGCCAAAGAAGAAGTCCAGGAAATTGTGGAGTTTCTAAAGGACCCAAAAAAGTTTCAAAGCCTTGGCGGGCGCATGCCAAAAGGAGTGTTGCTGATGGGCCCGCCCGGAACGGGCAAGACGCTCCTGGCTAAGGCCATCGCCGGCGAGGCGAATGTGCCGTTTTTCAGCATCAGCGGCTCAGACTTCGTTGAGATGTTCGTCGGAGTCGGCGCTTCGCGTGTGCGTGATATGTTTGAGCAGGGCAAGAAAAACGCTCCTTGTATCATTTTTATAGATGAAATTGACGCCGTTGGCCGCAGCCGGTTCAGCGGCATCGGCGGCGGGCACGATGAACGCGAGCAGACTCTCAACGCCCTGCTGGTGGAAATGGACGGCTTTGAAACTCAGGAAGGCGTGATCATCATCGCCGCCACCAACCGTTCCGACGTGCTCGACCCCGCCCTGCTGCGGCCTGGACGGTTCGACCGCCAGATCGTTATTGACCTGCCCGCGCTGGATGGACGCGAAGAAATCCTGCGCCTGCATGCAAAAAAAATTACACTAGCTCCAGGACTGGACTTGCGGCGACTGGCGCGCGGCACACCTGGATTTTCCGGCGCGGACTTGGCCAACCTGATCAACGAGGCCGCCCTGCTGGCATCCCGTGAAGGAAAGAAATCAGTGGAAATGAGCGACCTGGAAGAAGCTCGCGACAAGGTCCGCTGGGGACGCGAACGCCGCAGCCGTGTCATTGACGACGATGAAAAACGCCTTATCGCCTACCACGAGGCCGGGCATGCACTGGTATTGAAAATGGTGGAAAAAAGCGAGCCGGTGCATAAGATTACCATCATCCCACGCGGTAATGCCTACTTGGGCGTAACCATGCAACTGCCGGAGAAAGACCGGTACACGGAAAGCCTGCTGAAACTCCGCTGCACCCTGACCGGCATGATGGGCGGACGGGCCGCGGAAAAACTGGCGCTGGGCGACATCACCACCGGCGCCGGCAACGACCTGAAACAAGCCACGCACCTGGCCCGAATGATGGTCTGCAATTGGGGCATGAGCGAAGAACTCGGTCCGCAGACTTTCGGCAGCAACGAGGAACTCCTGTTCTTCGGCCGGGAAGTCTCGCGCTCCCAGGATTTCAGCGAAGAGACCGCCCGGCGCATTGACATGGAAGTCAACCGCCTCCTGCGCGCGGCTTTCGACGAAGCCACCGCCATCCTGCAAAAGCATCGCGATAAACTTGACTTGATCGCCCAGACCCTGCTGGAACGCGAAACCCTGGACGAACAGGAAGTCAACGACTTGATTAAACTCGGCCGGATTGACACTCCGCCCCCGCCCCCGGCCGCGGCCTCGCCGGCGACGCCGGCAACACCCGCCGCGGCCGACACGCCGCCTCCTATGCCCGCGGCTGAGGCTACCGGCACCGCCCCGGCATAAAGCCTGGCGCGGATCCGGACGGCGGAGGGGAAGATGCAGGTCATTGCGGAAAGACATAACGGACGGAATCGGACATGCCGGATCAGAAAAATTTCGGGCTCCCAGTTCCAGCCGACACGCTTGTCTGGCGCTGCCGCGGCCGGATACTGCGCCTCGACGGCCGGCCGTTGATCATGGGCGTCCTCAACGCCACGCCGGACTCGTTTTCCGATGGCGGCCGGTTCGCCGATCCGGAAACTGCCATCGCCCACGGCCTGCAAATGGTCCGGGATGGCGCCGATATCATTGACGTCGGCGGCGAATCCACCCGCCCGGGCGCCGCGCCCGTGCCGGCCGAAATCGAAAGCGCGCGCATTCTGCCGGTGCTCCGCGGGCTGGCGCGCCAGACCGCCTGCCTGCTTTCAGTGGATACTACCAAGGCCGCCGTGGCCGCCCCGGCGCTCGATGCCGGCGCCCATATTATCAACGACATCTCCGCCCTGACCGCCGACCCGGACATGGCGGAACTGGCACGCCGGCACGGCGCGGGCGTGGTCCTGATGCACCGCCAGGGATTGCCCCCTGCCATGCAGGATAACCCGCGCTACGAAGACGTCGTGTGCGAGGTGGCCGCCTGGCTGGCCGAGCGCGCCGCGGCCGCCGGCGCCGCCGGGCTGGACCCGCAGACCCTGGCGCTGGATCCCGGCATCGGTTTCGGCAAAACCACGCGGCATATCCTGCAATTGCTGGCCAACCTCCCCGCCCTGGCCCGCGGCGCCGGGGAGCGCCCGTTGGTGGTCGGCCTGTCGCGCAAAAGTTTCCTCGGGGAAATCACCGGCCGCGATGATCCGGCGGACCGGCTGCCGGCGACGGTGGCAGGGCTGGCATGGGCGGCGCTGGCGGGCGCGCATGTGTTGCGGGTGCATGACGTTGGCGCCGCCAGGGACGTGCTACTGGTACTACAGGCCCTGCAAAAGGAGCGCCGAGCATCATGACTTGGATAAACCGTCTAATTTTCCCTGACGTGAACGGCTGGGTGGAAATTATTTGCCTGGCGGTGATTTTCTACTACGTGATGTTTTTCTTTCGCGGCACCCGCGGCGCGCCAGTACTGACGGGATTCGTTATCCTTTTTATTATCATACTGGTCAGCACCAGCTTGTTTCACCTTGATGCCCTGAACTGGCTGCTGGGCCGTTTCTCCGTCTATCTGGCCGTAGCATTCCTGATCATCTTCCAGCCGGAAATCCGGCGCGTACTTGCGGAAATCGGCAAACAACACATCTTCGCCGGGCCAACGGCCGGACAGCAGGTGATTGACAGCATTGTCAAGGCGGCAACTATTCTGTCCCAGCGCAAAATAGGAGCCTTAATCGCCGTAGAGCGCGGAATCGGCATCCGTAATATAGAGGAGACCGGCGTCCGGATAGACGCCGTCGTCACGCCGGAATTGCTGGCCGGTATTTTCTTCCCATACACACCCTTACATGATGGCGGGGTTATCATCAGCGGCGATCGGCTGGCCGCCGCCGGTTGCGTGTTCCCCCTTTCCATGCGCGAGGAATTCAGCCGTATGCTCGGCACACGCCACCGCGCGGCCGTGGGATTGACTGAAGAAACCGATGCCATCGTCGTGGTGGTCTCCGAAGAAACCGGCAGTGTTTCGTTGAGTCAAGCAGGTCGCTTGCTTCAACATCTTGAAATTGAACAATTGCGTCGCTTATTGACCGGCAGCCTACAAACAAATTTGCAGACACGCCGACGCTGGTCAGCGGCGCGCCAATGGTTGCAGCGCGCATTCGGCGCAACGGCCGAACCAGATGTCGAAAAACGCCGGACACCCGTCGGGGGAGCGCATCAGGTATGAACTTGAAAAAAATCATACTTCCCAATCTAAGACTGAAATTACTGGCGCTGGCGCTGGCGCTGGTTTCCTGGTATGCCATCCGCGAGACCATCAGTTTTGAAATTACGGTCTCGGATATTCCGCTGGATATACGGGCGGATGAAGGTTGGTCTGTGCTGCGGCAATCCGCTGACAGCATCACAACTACCTTCCGCGGCTCGCAGGAAGACATCCGTCTTATGGATCACAAACAATTGCGCGCCACACTGAAAATTGACGCCGACGCTGCGCGGCGGGAGAAGGAAATTGCCATCACGCCAGACCACATCGTCGGCACCCGCGGTGTGCGCGCGGTGCGTGTGCATCCCGAACGAGTCTCTGTCAGTCTGGATCGCGAATCGGAACGCAAGGTCCCGGTCAAGGCCCGCTCCTCCGGCCGTCCGTTTGCCGGAGAAATCGAAACTATGATCTGCGAGCCGGCCATCGTTTCGCTGCGCGGCCCGGCCACACACTTGCAACAGACGGAGTGGCTCTTCACCGAACCGGTGGATGTGGATGGGCGCACTGCTTCATTCCGCAAGCGCTGCCGAGTGCTGCCGCCAAGCAATCTCTGGACGCCGCGCATTGACCCGCCCGAAGTGCAGGTCAGCGTGATGATCGTTCAGCAAACCGCCAGCCAAACTTGGAACGATGTCGAGGTCGCAGCGCTCGTGATTCCGGGTCAGACACCCAGGATTTCTATAACCCCATCCAAGGTGCAGATCACTGCCAGCGGCACACCCGAATCCGTTGCCGCACTGCAACAGGTCTTGCCCCGCGTGTTCGTGGATTGCCGGGAACTTGATCCATCGCTGACCTATGATCTACCGGTCAGCATCCACCTGCCGGACGGCGCCACGGCAGCGGCGGAACCAGCCGTAGTGCATATTATTTTTAAACCCAAAAACGACATTTGAAATTCAGGAAACGAGATAAAGTGTTGGAACCGCAGATTTACGCAGATTGGCGCAGATTGGGAGGGGGATACTCGGAGAAGAGGAACCACGGATGGACACTGATGGACACTGATAGAGGAGGAAATTAAGGCGCCGGAAATAAAACCGCAGGCGCGAGGCCACACTGGCGGTGCGAGGCCGCACTGGCGGTGCGAGGCCGCACTGGCGGTGCGAGGCCGCACTGGCGGCGGTGCGGAGACGGAAAGAAATTAGCCACACAAAATGCAAAAAAATAAAAAGCGACAGAAAAAGAGAAAGTTTGTTGGGCTGGAGAGGTATGCCACGCTGTCCGCTATGCGGACATGGATCGGTGGACACCCGGATACACGAATGAATTCGCGTATCAGGGTGTCAGCCGATCCGTCAGACCGGCAGATGCCGGTCAGCGCGACATGCGTTCGTATTCTGAAAAATCTTGTGAATCTTGTGCCTCTTTGTGGCCAATTATCCGTAATCTGTGGTTTCATTCTTCGTCT
Source organism: Kiritimatiellia bacterium (assembly GCA_050944835.1). Lineage (GTDB taxonomy): Bacteria > Verrucomicrobiota > Kiritimatiellia > JAAZAB01 > JAAZAB01 > JAXGPF01. The sequence goes on along the minus strand of JBMNRV010000012.1, from coordinate 26,949 downwards.
GTTTTTTGGCATTCTTGGGCAGTTTAAACCAAATCCGTGTCCATCCGTGTTTATCCGTGGTTCTTCCCTGTGCGCAAGCCTGCCAACTGCCGCAGTTTTAGGTGAGCCGTGCAGCCTTGAAAAACCGGTTTTGTGATAGTCTTGGTTGATAGGAATAGTTTTACATGGCGGAAAAATCGTCAACTCGCTCCACCGGCATCCGGGAAATGTGGGGCATTATATTGCTGACTTTTGCCGTGCTGGCCGCTTTGGCGCTGTGGTCATACAAGTGGAGCGATATTCCACTGCTGTGCAACCCGCCGAACAACCCACCGGAGAATTTTATCGGTCTGGCAGGCGCCTGGACGGCATTTCTCTTAATAATGACTTTGGGTATAGGCGCTTCCCTGGCGCCGCTGCTGGCAGCCGTGCTTGGGTTGATGCTGCTGGTTTATCCACGCACGCCGTTTCTGCCACGCTGTTGCTGGGGTCTGCTGACATTACTGCTATCCACCGCGGTTTTACCGCTGCTCCCCGGCGTAGGCGACAGCTTATGCCTGCATTGGAATATTCAGGGGTTGAGCGGCGGCATGTTTGCCTGGCTGCTGACCGACAATTTTTTGCGTGAATTACTGGGTTACACGGGCGCCGCTATTTTGATCGGCGGCTTCCTTTGCGCTGCACTAGTTATGTTCATCGGCCGGGCTGCCCTCACCCGCATGGCACATGCTGTCCAAACCGGCGGCAACCTGTTGCTGGCACGTTATCGCGCTGCCCAAACTGCCCGCCGCAGCCGTCTTGAGCTGCTGGAACGTGAAGCCCGCGCTCTGGCCAGGCGGAGTGAAGTCCTGCAAAAACAATTACGCCGCGATACACAACAACGGCCTCGTCCCCCGGAAACACCGCCGACAGCGCCGCAGCTGCCCCCGGAAACAACGTCGGCGTCTGAACCAGTTAAACCTGCGGCGCACACCGCCACCATGCCTCCGCCCCAAGCCGACGCCGCCAAAACGGCAACACCTGACAAACCTGTGCAGTATCAGTTGCCGCCGATCAGCCTGCTGCGGCAAACCCCCGAAGGCCATGACCGCCAAATTGACGGCGATATGCATACAACCGCCAAGGTGCTTAAGGATACCCTGGCGGAATTCGGCATTGAATGCGAGGTGACCAACATCGAACAAGGCCCGGTGGTGACCCGCTATGAGCTGCTGCCGGCGCCGGGTATTCGTGTGGAAAATATCGCTAAACTGAGCAATAACCTCCAGCTCACACTCAAGGCCACCAGTATCCGCGTCCAAGCCCCAATTCCCGGCAAAGGCGTGGTTGGTATTGAAGTGCCTAACGCAATCGCCACTAAGGTTTACCTGCGCGATATTCTGGAAAGCGAGGAGTGGCAGAATTCACGTGCCGCTATCCCATTAGTCCTGGGCAAAGACGTCGGCGGCAGTGTGCTGGTGTCGGACCTGGCCAACATGCCACACCTGCTGATTGCCGGCGCAACCGGGTCCGGCAAAACAGTCTGCATGAACTCCATCTTGGCAGGCATGCTTATGTCACGCTCGCCGGAAGATTTGCGCCTGATCCTGGTGGACCCAAAAATCGTGGAGTTTTCGGTGTATAACGATCTGCCGCATCTCGCCACGCCGGTGATCACAGACCACAAGAAAGTCATATTCGGTCTGCGCTGGGCCATCAATGAAATGAACAAGCGCTACAAACTCTTTGCCCGCGTCGGCGTCCGCAATATCGCTTCGTATAATGAGCGCATGCGCACTAATCCGCCCATTCCCAGCGGCAATGATGAAGATGCATTCCCGCCGCATGTGCCGTATATTGTAATTGTAATTGATGAGCTGGCCGACTTGATGATGATGGCTCGGGCGGAAGTCGAAAACGCCATCGCCCGCTTGGCGCAATTGTCCCGCGCCGTCGGCATTCACATGATTCTCGCCACACAACGGCCTTCCGTGAATGTTATCACCGGCACCATCAAAGCCAATTTCCCAGCGCGTATCTCGTTCCAAGTCGCTCAGAAAGTAGATAGCCGCACGATCCTTGACACCGGCGGAGCGGATAAACTGCTGGGTCGCGGCGATATGTTGCTGTTGCCGCCCGGCAGCAGTAAGCTGATTCGCGCGCAAGGAGCGATGACTGCCGATGAAGACATTCATGCTTTGGTGGAATTCATCAAACAACAAGCGTTGCCGACTAAATTCGACATTCCCGATCAAGACGAGACAGATGCCAAGTCCGGCGCCATGCCCGGCCTGCCCGGCGCGGAAGAAGAGGATGACGCAGACACCGAATTACTGGAAGCCGCCATAAATATTATCCGCGAAACACGGCGTGCATCCGTTTCGCTGTTGCAACGCCGCTTGAAGATCGGCTATAACCGCGCCGGGCGCCTGATGGACGTCCTGGAAGAGCGCGGCATCGTCGGACCGGCCCGCGGCTCCGACCCACGTGAGATTTTAATTGATCTTGAAGCCCAAACGGCAGATAATCCGGACACTGAAATTGAAAGCATCGGAAATAGAGAAGACATGGAATGGAATCAATCGGACAAATCCTGAAATCCGCCCGCGAACATCAAGGGCGCTCCATCGCTGAGGCCGCCGAGGCCATCAAGGCCAAGCAAATGATCATCCATGCGATTGAGGCCAACGATTTTGAAGAGTTGATCGCGCCGGTGTATGCGCGGGGCTTCATCAAACTCTACGCGGAGTACCTTGGCCTGAATCCTCAGCCGTTGCTGCAAATCTATCGCCGACAAAGCGAGCAACCAGCCGCCGCTAAGGCCCATCAAGCCATCCCACCCCGCTCTGCTAAGCCCCGCTATGGCTCGACGGCGCCCAGTCCGGCGCCGGCCACAACAATGCCGGCTCCCGAGCCGAAGGAAACAGTCGCCCGGCAGGAAGCGCCTGCCAAATCTGCCGTGCTTAACAAGCCTGCCGCGCCTGACAGGCCGCCGACAACAAAGAACCGTCGCTTTAATCCGCCACAGCGCATACCCAAACCGCCACGCAAAGAGTTCCATTGGAATTGGGAACGTATCCGTGGGAAGGTGGATCTTGCCGGAATGCTCGGCCGCCTGAGTACAATATGCCGCACTGGATTAAGCCGCTTTTGGCAGGTGACACGCGCCGTAGGCGTATGGCTGGCAGCCGCCGCAGACACCAGCAGACGCAGGCTGATGCTTTGGCTGCGCACACCACATGGACAGCGCGCTGTGCCGACGCTGGCAGTCGTGCTAATGATTGTGCTCATCAGCATGGCGCTACGGCAGGCCTGGTTTAACCGACGCGCACAGTACACCCCACCGCCGCAATACGGCCGCTTGCAACCACCGCCGGACCCATATCCCTGATCCAGAACAAAATCAGGACTCAAGGTTTGCCCGCGGATTCGCGCGAAAGCACTACACTTTCAAAAACCTGGAAGGTCGCGCCATGACGCCAAGCGGCGGGCGGCAGCCCGGCCTTAAGGCTGAGATTCGCCAGGGTTTCCTCGCGTGTCCATTTCTGATCAATGGCGACCTCAGGCAGGAAAACAGACCTGCGACCGCCCTTGCTAAGTATGATGCCATGCCGCCCGACTTGAAATTCCTCCGGCCCTGCAATCGCGGTCAAGGGGCTGAGAATGGAGACATTCATCCTCACATCCGGTAATTCTTCCTGCCGTAGCGGGCTGAACCGCGGATCGCTCAGGGCGGCATTAACGGCATTATTATGGACCGACAGGTAAAGCGGTTCGCAGGCTTCAAGTGAGCCGATACAACCGCGCAATTCACCGTGAATTTTCAAGGTAACGAATGTGGCCAACACAGTCTTCAACTTCGGCGTGAGACGGTAAATCGTCATGTCGAACCGGCCGGGACGGCCCCGCACACACCACTTCAGGGTATCGTCGGCAATGGCGAAAAGAGTCGCCTGCTCTTCCGCCGACAAACCCGGCGTCCATGTTCCGCTGCGATGTTCATGCATGGTGTGAGCCTCCGTAGGATTGGCCGCCGGCAAACATACCGGCCGACAGCAGCATACCGCAAACAAGATTACTTTCACAAATGTGCTTCGCATGATTCTACCTTAACCGTCTTGTACCCCGCCCAATGATAACAAGGCACGCCTGCCACTTTGAATAGTATCACAAGCTAATGACAAAGCAAGCGCCTATTTGGGTGAACTTTCCAAAAAAATCCGGTCATTTATCAAAGACCAGTCCGATGTGCGAGACCGCACTGGCAGTGCGAGACCGCGAGACCGCACGGGCGGATAGTCACGCTAGCCTTTCAACGGCGGCTGGCGCGTTGCAGGATTTCACGCTCGTCGTCCGTCAAGGAATTCAAGCCATAGCGGGATATTTTTTCCAGTATTGCATCCACTTCGGCCTCCGTTGGCACATCCGCTGGCGGTTCCGGTTGAGCGTGCCAGATGTTATCCGGCCGCGGTACCACCTTGATATTGCGCCGCTCCCAGCGCCAGCGCATTTCATGCCACCAACGACGTGGATTCCAGGCCATCCCTGTCCCTGCCCGGTTGAAAAAAAGCTTGACATACAACCAGCCTGCCAGCCCGCCGACCAGATGTGCAGCATGAGCTATGGATCCCGATTGGCCGAACATCATCAGCAAGGTTGCCACGCCTAAGCCAAGCGCCATCGTGCGGGCGCGCATAGTCACGGGCAGCACAAAAAATACTAAGAGCGTTACCGGGCGATCGGGAAACAACGCGGCAAAAGCTGCCAGAACACCCAACACCGCGCCGGAAGCGCCAACGCAAATCCCCCGCTGGCCGCTGATCAGCAGCCAGCCCAAGCCACCAAGCAGACCGCAAATCAGATATAATCCGATAAACCGACGCCGACCCAATACACGTTCAGTTTCCGGCCCCAGAAAAAACAATCCCAACATGTTAAAAAACAGATGCCAGAAACCGCCATGTAGAAACATGTAAGTCACCGGCTGCCACAGCGCCAAGTGGCGTATGCCCGCCCAACTAAGAGCGAAGACAGGCGTAAAGCTATAGCCGGTCATTAAATCGAATATGCTTTGAAACAAGAACGCTATGACCGTAAAGACCACTAAAAAGCGGGTGGCAGGCGCCCAGAACATTCCTCCCCCAAAAACATCGGGCCCGGATTTGGTATAAGTGTAAAAATTATGTCTGCTATACATACTTCAGTGATTGTACGGATATGCCGACATGGGGCAACCTTTTTTAGCGATTAATTTGCTTAACACGGATAATTTTGATATAAGGAATTTTTATGCAAAGCGACATCAAATTACTTTCCGGCAATGAAGCCATTGCGCACGGCGCTTATGAAACTGGTGTCAAGGTGGCTTCCGGTTACCCCGGAACGCCATCCACCGAAATCATGGAAACGATGGCTACCTACCCCGACATTTACTGCGAGTGGGCGCCCAACGAAAAAGTGGCTTTTGAAACGGCCGCAGGCGCAGCGCTGACCGGCGCGCGCGCTATGACAACCATGAAACACGTCGGCCTGAACGTAGCAGCCGATCCGCTGATGACCTTGGCTTACATAGGCGTAGTCGGCGGCATGGTAGCTTGCGTGGCGGATGATCCAGGTATGCATTCATCCCAAAACGAACAAGACTCCCGAAATTATGCGCGGTTCGCCAAAATTCCCTTGCTGGAACCGTCCGATTCCCAAGACGCGCTTGATTTTTTCAAGTTGGCTATCACTATTTCCGAGGAATACCGTACTCCAGTGATTTTGCGCACAACGACGCGCGTAAGCCATTCGCGCAGCATAGTTAAAATCGGCGAACGGCAAACGCCGCTGCCCTCGCCGGGCTTTGTTAAAAATCCTAAACAATTTGTGTCCGTTCCGGCACATACACGCGGCATGCGCGTGCGCCTGGAAGAGCGCCTGCGGGCATTACAAGCGGCGGCGGCTTTGTCGCCGGCCAACCGTCTGGAATGGCGCGACCGCTCTCTGGGTATCATTGCCGAAGGCGTCGCTTACCAATATGCCCGGGAAATCTTCCCTGAAGCTTCAATCTTAAAAATTGGCTGGGCATATCCGTTCCCCGATGATTTATTGCGAAAATTCGCCGCCGGAGTCCAACGCATTCTGGTAGTAGAAGAATTGGATGATATTCTGGAACAACATCTGAAGGCTATGGGCATCGCCTGTGAAGGACGCAGCCTCTTGCCGGGCATTGGCGAACTTTCGCCGGACATCTTGGCCGACGCCCGCCGGAAGTTGTTGGGGGAATCAATACCAGTCAAACCGTCGCGCCCGGCGTCGGAAGACCTGCCGCCTCGACCGCCCGTATTATGCCCGGGCTGTCCGCACCGCGGCGTGTTTCACGCCTTAAGTAAATTCGATGTGATCGTCACCGGCGACATTGGCTGTTACAGTCTCGGCTTTGCGCCGCCGTTGATGCGGCTGGATACTATTTTATGCATGGGCGGCGGAATTTCCATGGCGCACGGCATGCAAAAGGCTGGTGAGCCGCACAAAGTAGTGGGCATCGTCGGCGATTCGACGTTTTTCCACTCCGGCATTACCGGCCTGCTGAACATCGCTTACAATCGTGGACTATCCACGATCATCGTAACTGACAATCGTACTACCGCCATGACCGGCCATCAGGACAACCCCGGCACGGGACGCACATTGATGGGCGAATCCGTGCCTGAAGTTGATATCGCCGCCATCGGGCGCGCCTGTGGTTTGCAACGTATTTTCACGGTCAATCCATACCATACCAACGAGTTCATCAAAATTTTACGGGAATGCCTGCAAGCCGATGCCACCGAACCCGCTTTAATCGTGGCGCGTGCGCCATGCCCGTTGGCAACACGTAAGCCTGTAGGGACAAAACGCCGGGTGCTTACGGAAAAATGCAAACAATGTGGACAATGCTTGAAAATCGCCTGCCCGGCGGTGGAACGCACGGCGGACGGCGCTATTCGCATCAATCCAGTTCTATGTTCCGGGTGTGGTTTATGCGCCCAAGTCTGTAAATTCGGCGCCATCACAACAAAGGCGGACTAAAACAACTGATCGGCAAATATGAACCAACAAGTCCAGAGTGTATTATTAGCCGGCGTAGGCGGGCAAGGCAGCGTACTGGCCGGCGTGATCGTCGCCCAAGCCGCCATGCGCGCCGGTTACCAGGTAAAAACCAATGAAGTGCACGGCATGGCCCAGCGTGGCGGATCGGTAATAACCCAAATCCGCTTCGGTCGGAAGGTGTTCAGCCCGCTGATGCCGGATGGCACCGCCTGCGCCATAGGCGCCTTCGAAATGATCGAAGCGCTCCGCCACGCGCATTTTCTGGCGCCGGACGGCCTGGCGGTGGTTTCGACCCAGAAAATCATTCCCGTCAGCGTCTCATCGGGCGGGATGGCGTATCCCGCCGATGCCGCAGCGCGGCTGCGCCGCGCATTCGCGCGGCTGGTCTTGCTGGACGCGGATGAAATCGCCGGCGGCCTGGGCAACCGGCGCGCCGCCAATATCGTGATCCTGGGCGCGTTATCCCGCGGGCTGGATTTACCGGAAGCAGCCTGGCGCGCGGCCATTGAAGCATCGGTCAAGCCGGCCTACCGCGCGGTTAACCTGCAAGCCTTCGCCGCCGGGCGCGCGGCCGATTCGAAATAATAGTCTTGCGCCAATTTCCCGGACGGGCACAAGGCGCGCGTGGCCTGCTCGGCAAACCGCGCCCAGCGGATGATCCGGCGGAACCGCGAAGCGGTAAACCGATAGACCGTGCGATGGCCGCAGGCCAGGATGTCAGGCCGCCAGCGCAGCGCCAACTCGGCCGATGGAATGTAACCATCCCGGAACCGGCTGAAATTAGCCGCGCAGAATCCGCCCGTGCCGTTCCAGCGCGAGGCCGGCTGGAAAGAATCGCCGCCAAACATCACCTTTTGGCCGTCCACCTCCGCCATGAACACGCAATGCCACCAGGTCTGCCCGGGCCAGGGCGCCACCTGGAAGGTATATTCATGCCAGCGCCACGCGCCTGTTTCCGGCCAGACACGATCGATGCGCAAGGTTTTCTTCCCGCGATACAGGCCGCGCGGATGCCGGCGGATGGCCTCCGCCACCCGGGGATGCAGCCAGGCTTTCAGCCCGTAGCGTTTTTGCAGATATGGAATGCCTTCGTAGTGGTCATGATGCGCATGGCTGACCAGCGCCGCGGCCGGGCGCACCCCCCGCAACGGACCTTGCAGCAGCGATTCAAAACTTTTCACGTCCGCCGTGGTCGGGTCCACCAGCAAAGCTTCGCCCGCTGCCGAAACCAACAGGTAGGCGTTGGCCGGGCCGACATATAAGTGCGGCAGAATCCGGCATCCGCCGGCGGCGGTCTCCACCGGTATGATAAAATGGTCTTTTTCGCCGGCGCAGATTGAGCCCTTGGCCCGGTAAAAATCCAACAAGCGCCGGTCCAGCCGGCGCAATAAGCCGGCAACATTCTCCTGGATCGCCGGACCGTGTGCGGGGCACAATCCATCCAGGCCGATTCCCGCCAAACGCCGGACGCCTTCCCAGGCCGCCAGGGTTCCCTTGCCGGTCCAGTGCTCCCATTCGAGGTTGAACGGCTGCCAGACCGTGCCGCCGGCATGGACGGCATCCCCGCAAAATCCAAGCTGCCGGCCGGCGAATTCCACGATATAGGAACAGGCGTTAAGGCCATGCCCCGGCGTGGAGACCACCCGGAGACACAGGCCGTGCATGTAGATTTCCGAATTGGCGCGGACGTCGTAAAGCACACCTGGAATGCCGTGCGCCAGGCGCCCGTAGCTGTCGGGGAAGGGCTCGTAAGGCATGGCCGCCAATGTCCGCGCATGTTCCCGGATTTTGGCCGGATCCAGGAACACTTCATCGCCGCGCGGCGCGTGGACGGCAAACGGGCGGCGCCGCATTGTTTCCAGCCCGGCGCATTGGTCGGCATGGTGATGAGTCAGGAAGACATCCGTCAGCCGCTTGATCCCGAGGCGCGGCAGTATTTTCAGCCACGCGCCGGAGCCGAAATCCACTGCCAGGGCGGCGTCGCCGCATTTCAAAACGTAAACGTTGCAGGCATCCTGGAACTGCCACAACCCCGGCAGAAGCTGGCGCGGACTTATGTTTTTTTGCATGGTTTTCTTGAATGGCAATGGTTAAACAAAATGCCGGCAACCGGCAGGGCGATATGCAGCCGCCTACAGCGCCCGCAGCCAGACGGTTTCGCGCGGGCGCAGGTTGATTGTCGCCGGCAGATCCACGGCGGCGGCCGGCCGGCGCCGGCCGGCCAACTGCATGCGGGTTCGGCCGGCCACGGCCATGCGGATGGCGCCGCCGCGCGGCGCAAATATTTTTACTTTTACGGTCGCGCCATCCTTGCGGACCGCGCTGACGAGAAACGGGCCGGGCAGACGGATATTTTTGAAAGACACATTCCGCCATTCCGCCGGCACGCCCGCGAAGATGCGCGTCAAGCCGGCATGGGTATGGGCCATGAATTCATACAAGGCGGTGGCGGCGGCCATTGTTCCATCCAGTTGCATGATTTCATTTTTTTCGCGGGGCTGGGCGATATCCGCGCGCCGGTGTGCGGAAATGCCGCGGAATTTCGGCAGATAAACCGTGGCCAGGCCCTCGTTAACGAACAAGCGCCGCCAGGTTTCCAGCATGGTCAGCGGCGCCTCGCTCAATTCCAGGCGCGCCTGGATGATGGCGGCCCAGGGGATGCACCACTCGCTCCACTGCCCCATGCCCTTTAAAATCCAGTGATCCAGCGAATTATCCACAATCGCCCGGACGGCCGGATCGTCCCACGCCGCCGCACCCAATGAATCGAACGGGTAGATGCAGGCCAGGTGCGAATGATGGCGGTGGCAGATATCGAGGTCCTGCCCATCCCAGATGGCAATCCGCTCCTCGTGTGAGTCGCCGATCAGGGTATATGGCGGTAATTTTTGCTCAATTACACGCCAAGTCGGTTCAGGTGATTCTTTCAGGATAGCCGCGGCGGCAAGCAAGGCCTGCGCCAACATGTGGATGCAGGCCAGCTGGTAGGACGGATCAGGGCCGCAGGTGTGCCCCTTAAAATTGCGATATTCTGCGGAAATGCCCAATGGCAAATGCAAACGCCCGTCTTTTTCCGTCAACATAGCCTCATAAGTCCGCATAACACCGCGCAGGAACGGCCAGGCGCGGACACGCAGAAATTCCACATCGCCGGTATAACGATAATATAGCCAGTACAACTGAGCCAACCAACCCAGCGACGCATGATCGAGCACGCAACCCGGTCCAGCAACGCCACCCACAGCGGCGCCACGGTCGTTGGTAGTGTGCGTCAATGCCAGGCCGTCATCAATTCCCACAAGGATGCGGGCATGCCGACGCATGACTTTTTGAAAAGAATCTGACTCCAGCATATCGAACAACGGCAAAAGATGCTCGGGATGATTGGCAGGAAAGGCGAGACTGTATATCTGCTGGATGTTGACGTTAAAATGGTAGTCCCCGCCCCAGCGGGCGGTCTGGTACTCTTCTATCCAAGGCCCCTGTAAACCCGCCGGCACACCGCCGGTTGGGCTGGTGGCGCAGGCAAATTTATACAGCGCATATTTTAAAAATACCTGATAAAAACCAACCGGCAACCGAACATGCGGCGCCGCCCGCCAGTATCGCTCCCACCAGTCACGTGCGGCGCGGCGTATCTTCGTTAATGATTGCTTCGAGAAATCAGCACATTCCGCACGAGCGGCCGCCAACGCGGACTCAGCATCCGCACCCAGTTTCAAGCTGCAAACCCAGCCCGGACCGGCCTGACGCATCACCGCCGCCAATGCCGGATCAGCGGGGCATGACTGTATCCAACCACATTCGCCTTCAGTATCCAGCAGTTTCGGCGCGGTATAGCCACCGCGCCGCAGCTCCGCCGCCACCCATTCCCAACCTGGCCGTGCCCGCACGGATTTAATCAATTTTTCCGGGTCATCCACCGTCAGCAGATCGCGTTCCGGGCTCAGCAACAGGCGCAGTCGGCTGATGCGCTTTCCTTGCCGACATTCCACCGTCAACTCCCCCTGACGGTATGCAAGCACAGCTTGCTCTAAAACGGTTTCCGGACCCAATTCCATCTCGAATCGCCCACCAGGCAACCGCGTAGAACGGAACCAGTCGGCTGGGCGATCCGCCGGCTGAGGGCGGAACAGCGGTGTCAGCTTTTCCGGATGTTCCGGGTCGTAGGCCGCACAAAGCTTGGCGTAGGACACGCCTTCGGCGATTAGTTCGCCGCCGCGCCGGTCCCAGTAATCCGCACGGTTGACCGTCAAGTTCAACCGGCTACCGCCACCCCACACCAACGCTCCGAAACAGCCGTTACCCAGAACCACGCCGCAATGCGGACGCGGCAGAGGCAATTTCCAGGAAATCTTGTTAATTTTAACAACCCCCTCCCACGCAAAAATCCGCATTGCGACCATGCCGACATACCGCATGCCAATGTGACTATGACATGGTTGCAAGGCGCAAATCTGTAAGATGCGATGTTTTAAGGCCAACAATTTATGATTTTTTCGGCACAGGCGTGTCGGCGAACTTGGAACCATCGCCAATCACTACCATGTAACCGTTATCCACCAGCGCTTGCAGCAGTTGCACCAAGGTTTCCTGCTTCATTTTCGATTTTGCGTCAACAACGATAGTGATGTACTGGCTGACTTTTTTCTGCTTCAAAACTTTAGGAATATCGGCGACTTGATAGCTCTTGCCGTCCATCTCAAAAAGTTGGTCAACAGTAATTGTAGCAGCAATTTCTTCAGTAAATTGCAAGTCGCCAGTCGTAGCGGCTGTCGGCTTCAATGCAGGCGCAGGCTTGACTGCCGCCGGCTTAGGGGCTGTCGCACATCCGGTTAAAAACGCAGCGCCGACCGCCATAACGATTCCCAAACTTAACAATCGCTTCATAACCATAGCTCCTTTTTTAAAACGGCCGCTTGGGCCTTAGCTCTCTTCCCGGGTGCGATCTGCCCGGCAAGATAAAACACCGCAGCTAACATTTATGGTGGCATGATTCAAAAACACAGGGGGATTGTCAAGCATAAACTCAAATAATTCAAACAATTTTCAAATAAATTTAGGCTTGCCTTCCTATGGTGAAAATGGTAGGTATCTCCGTTTTAAGGCGAATCCGGAGCCAGCCGTGGCGGCGGGCGCCCGGCGCGGCGGACTACCCGCCCGTACCGCCTGAAACCAAAGCGCCTGCAATTGCAGGCTGGAAGCGAGCGCCGTCCCTGCCACTGGGATCGGCCAAAGCGGATTGTTCCCTGAAGGGAACCAACCAAGGAGGTAATCGTGGCTGAAGCAGTATCGTCCGGTCAGGAAGTCGTCAACATCGGTGTCAAGGAACTGCTTGATGCCGGCATACATTTTGGGCATCAGAGCAGGCGCTGGAATCCGAAGATGAAGCGTTTTATCTTCGGCAAGCGCAATGGCATCTGCATTATAGACCTTACAAAAACTCTGGCCCAGTTAAAACATGCCCAGCAGTTTGTTTACGAAACCGCGGCGCAAGGCCGCGATGTTCTGTTCGTGGGCACCAAGAAACAGGCTCAGGAAGCCGTCAAGGAAGCCGCCACGCGCTGCGGACAGCATTACGTCAACAACCGCTGGCTGGGCGGCACTCTGACAAATAACCGCCACATCCGCGTCAGTATCAAGCGCATGCAGGAAATTGAGGAGATGGAAGAAAAAGGCGCGATGGAAAACATGCCTATGAAGGAAGTCTCGCGCTTGCGCCATGAGTTGGAACGCCATCACCGCTTCCTCAGCGGGCTGGCAAAAATGGACAGCATGCCCGGCGCCATGGTCGTAATTGATGTCAATCGCGAATCCATCGCCGTCAAAGAAGCCAACCGGATGGGCATTCCCGTGGTGGCGATTGTGGATACCAATTGCGACCCCGACCCGATCGCATACCCGATTCCGGGCAATGATGATTCCTCACGGGCCGTGCGTCTGGTGCTGAACGTCATTGCCGAGGCCATCATTCAGGCATCCGCCGAATACACCGCCAATGCCGCCAAGCGTCAGGCAGCAAAGGAAGAGGCGGCCAAGGAACGCACTGTGAGCGGTAAAGCCCATGACGCATCCGATGACGACGATCAGGAAGAAACGGCGCGGCCACGGTCACGGCGGCGTGAAGGAGAACGCAGCGATGCACGGCGCCCGCGACGCTCTGCGTCATCCGGCAAGTCCGAGGCGCGGACATCGAGCGATGGCGCAAAAAAGCCAGCCGGCAAATCGGCGGCTAAATCGCATGCCAAATCCAGCAGCGCCAAACCGGCGGCTGAAAAGACCTCCGGAAAAGCGGCAGAAGCCGCCCAACCGGCGAAACCAGTCGAGTAGCACGGGCGCCAATCGCCCTTAAGATCATATCGGCCTCATCACTGATTCAGTGATTGAGTGTTTTTTGAAAAGCACATAAAAAGACAGGAGCTAAATCATGGAAATCTCAGCGGCACTGGTTAAAGAATTGCGCGACGCCACCAACGTCGGCATGATGGAATGCAAACGCGCCCTCGTGGAAGCTAAGGGCGATAAGGCGGCGGCCATAAAATTGCTCCGGGAACGTGGTATGGCCATCGCGGCCAAGAAATCCGGCCGCACAGTCAATCAAGGCATGATCGCAGCGGCTATCGTGAATGACGGCCGAACCGGCAGCTTGGTGGAAGTGAATTGCGAAACCGATTTCGTTGCAAAAAACGACGGGTTCCGCGCCTTCGTGCAAGAGTTGGCAAACAAAGCCACCGCCGATGACGAGCAGTTGGCGGAGAAATACAAGGACGAAATCGTGGCGAAAATCGCCGAAATCGGCGAAAACATCGTCGTGCGGCGCAATCTGCGCTTTCATGTGTCCGGGACGGGCCTTGTGGCGTCCTATATACACCACGGCAGCTCTATCGGCGTCCTGCTGGAGGTCGCCTTCGGCAAACCGGACACAGCGGCAGCGCTGGGGGAATTTCTGAAAGACATCTGCATGCATATTGCCGCTTCCAGCCCAAAGTTCATTGACCGCGCCGCCGTTACTCCGGCGATCGTAGCTTCCGAGCGTGAAATTTTCGCCAAGCAGGTACAGGGAAAGCCGGCCAATATCGTCGAAAAAATCGTGGACGGCAAGATGAACAAGTTTTACGAACAAGTCTGCCTGCTGGAACAGCCGTTTGTCCGCGATCAGGAGCAGAAGGTTCAGAAACTGCTGGAATTGAAAAACAAGGAAACGGACGATACGATCGTCTTTCGCCGCTTCGCCCGCTTCCAAGTCGGCGAAGCATTGGAATAAACGATCATGCATCTGCCGGAAAAACTTTGGCGCATGGCCGGAATTCTGGCGGAATACCGACTGCGCCGGGAACGTCTGCGCAGCCTGCCCTTGCGGCTCTGGATCGAAACGTCCAGCGCTTGTAATCTCCGCTGCATCATGTGCCCTAACCGGAACATGCCGACGGAGCGCAAGGGGCTGATGGATTTCGATCTGTTTCGCAACCTGATTGATGAATGCTCCGCCTTTGCCGGCGATATTTACCTCCACCATCGCGGCGAGCCGCTGCTCAATCCAGCGCTTTACGACATGATCCGCTATGCCCGCGAGCGGGGATTGCGCACCCGCTTTCACAGCAACGGCACACTGCTGACACCGGAACGCATCGCCAAACTGCTGGACGCCGGGCCAGACATGGTATCGTTTTCTGTGGATGGTTTTTCCAAAGAATCTTATGAGCAAATCCGTCAGGGCGCTGATTTTGAGCAAACTGTCTCCGGAATTGCGCAGCTGGCCGAAGAACGCCGGAAACGCGGCCTGCGCCGACCGTACCTGATCATCGAAAAAATCCGCTTCAATAATCCCGCGCTCAACGCCATCACGCCAGAAACCACTACCACCTATGAACGCTTTCAGCAGGCAGGCGTAGATGAAATCATTGAAAAGCAGGAATATGTCTGGGCCGAAGAATCAGCGCCGGAATGTACCCGGCCACAAGCTTTGAACGCATGCACATTTCCATGGTATGCGATGGTAGTTTGCTTCGACGGCACGGTCGCGCCCTGCCCGCAGGATTTTTTCGCCGCCATGAACATGGGCAATGCAAAGGAAAAATCCCTGCGTGAAATATGGAATGACGCGCCTTACCGCAACTTGCGCCGAAATTTCAAAACCGATATTCAATCACTCAGCCTCTGCCGTAAATGCGATCGGTTGTGTCGCCCCACCGTCGCCGGCGTACCGCTGCAATATATGGTTACTTTCCTGACCGATCAACTAATCGGCTATAGCCGCTGGCGTAAAAAACTCGGCGCGCATGAGCGCAACCGGGAATGAATCAAGCTTCCAGCATGAAAATACTTTTTCTAGCTCCTCATCCCTTTTATCGGGAACGCGGCACACCTATTGCCGTGAATCTGCTGCTGCGTGCGCTGTCGGAGCAAGGGCATCAAGTAGATGTCTTAACTTACCATCTTGGAACTGATGTGGCGTATCCCGGTGTAACGCTGCACCGCATTCCGCGCATCGCCGGCATCCGTGACGTGCCGCCGGGATTTTCATTTCGCAAACTGATCTGTGACTTCCGGATGCTGTTCAAGGCCCGCCAGATGGCGGCACGCGGCAACTATCAAATCGTTCACGCCGTGGAAGAATCGGCCTTTATCGCCTTGTTGCTTAAAAAACTTTTTGGGATTCCATATGTCTTTGACATGGATTCATCCATGCCCACACAGTTAGTTGAAAAATATCCCGCGCTGCGTCTGTTTGCTCCCGCCATGCGCCGCATTGAGGGCATCGCCGTGCGGCAGGCGCTGGCGATAGTTGCGGTATGCGATGCCTTAGCAAAACTGGCCGCCGAATACAAGGCGCACCGGGTGTTTTTATTACGGGACGTCTCCCTGCTGGAATTTGGCGCGCCGCCAGCTCCCGAAGACAACCGCGAAGCCCTGCGTCAAGAACTTGGAATATCGGGGTTCTGCTTCATGTACATCGGCAACTTGGAAAAATATCAGGGGATTGACCTGATGTTGGAGGCATTTGCCCAATTGGCACGGGAGGGACATGCCGAAGGCGCAAGTCTGGCCATCGTGGGCGGCGCCGCAGCCGACATCGCGCATTATCAGCGGATGGCATCGCAACTCGGCATCGCCAAACAAACCGTATTCACCGGACCACAACCCGTCGCCAGAATGGCGGCGCTATTTCAAGCCGCAGACGCCTTGGTTTCTCCGCGCATACACGGGAACAACACGCCAATGAAAATTTATTCCTACATGGCATCGAACCGGCCAATTCTCGCCACTGACCTGCCGACACATACTCAGGCGCTGACGGCCAACGCAGCACGGCTGGCAGCGCCGACCCCGGCGGCGATGGCCGAGGGCATGCGGGACCTGATGCAAAAACCCGATGCCGGGCGGCGGTTGGCGGAACATGCAAGGCAATTAGCGGAAGAACGCCATAGCGCAGCGGCTTTCAGTCAGGCCGCGTCAGAAATTTACCAATGGCTGGCCGACGCCGTAGCTTCAAAAAAATAGCGGCAATTAACAGCAGACAGGGCCGCATAACAGGGAGCAGAAAATGTTTACGGGGCTGATCCAACAGGTCGGTCGCTTGGCAGAACTCAAAACCACAGCCGGTGGCGCGCGGCTGAGGGTGCATGCCGCTTGGCCAGAAGGGTTAGCGCTCGGCGAGAGCATCGCTGTAAACGGCGCCTGCCTGACGGTCACCGCCGTTTTCGACGATGGCTTCGCTTGCGATGTGCTCTTGGAAACGCTCAAACGCACCAATCTGGGCGAAAAACGGACGGGCGCCAAGCTTAATCTCGAACGTGCCCTGCGTCTGGGAGAAGCATTGGGCGGGCACTTCGTGACCGGTCATGTGGACGGCATCGGCGCTGTGCGCCGCCGCCGCCCGGTTGGACGGGATATCGCGCTCACAATCGGCTGCGACCGCGTATTACTGGAAGGCATGGTTTTAAAAGGTTCGATCGCCGTTGACGGCGTCAGCCTGACCATTACCGATTTAGAATCGGATACTTTCAGTGTACACCTTGTGCCATTCACTCGTCAGGAAACAACACTGGAAGACGTTAAGGAAGGCGATCTGGTTAATCTGGAAACCGATTTGATCGGAAAATACGTCGTCCGCCACCTTAAACATGCCCAGACTACCGGGCCGTTGACATCGGATCGGTTGAGGGCAGCGGGATTCTAGCTTTTCACCCGCCATGTGGGCCGGGCGAACGGGTGGATGCCGCCGGGCATGGGACTTTGATCGTTACCACCCGGTCTGGCTTCGGCGCTGGCATGGCCACAGGCGCGGTAACAGCTTGCCCGGCTTTAGCGCTCGGTATCTGCCGATACACAAAGCGCTTCCCTTCATAATTGCGCAACACCACTTGGTGTTCGTCCATGGATTCGACATACTGCGGTAGCAGCGGAATTTTGCCGCCGCCGCCAGGGCTGTCAATAACGAAATGCGGCACAGCCAGCCCGGAAGTCCAGCCACGCAACCCGTCCCGAATAATTTCCAACCCTTTTTCCACGCGGGTGCGCAGGTGTTCGGTGCCAGCAACCATATCCGCTTGATAAATGTAATAAGGTCGCACACGGCATGAAAGCAGTTTGCACATGAGCGATTTCATCACTTCCGGATCGTCATTCACTCCGCGCAACAACACAGTCTGATTGCCTAGCTGTATGCCGGCATCCGCCAGCATATTCAACGCGCGCCGGGACTCCGGTGTAATTTCATCCGGGTGGTTGAAATGCACGTTCATGAAAAGCGGGTGGTATTTTTTCAGGGTACGCACCAGCTGGGTAGTGATGCGCTGTGGCAGGAAGCATGGCATGCGGGTGCCGATGCGGATGATTTCCACATGCGGTATGGAGCGCACCCCCTTAAGGATAGTATCCAAGCGGGCGTCGGAGAGCATCAGCGGATCGCCGCCCGAAATGACGACGTCGCGGATTTCCTTATGCGCCCGGATATATTCCAGTCCGCGGGCGATGAAGCGCGGATGCATCTTGGTGAAGTTGCCTACCATGCGCTTGCGGGTACAGAACCGGCAATAAGAGCCGCATTCATGAGAAACCAGGAAAAGCACCCGGTCAGGATAACGGTGGACGATACCCGGCACGGGCGAATCGTTGTCTTCTTTCAGCGGATCATCCATGCCGTAGGAGTCCTCCATTTCCTGAATATCCGGCACCACTTGCCGGTAAATTGGATCGCCTTTGGCTTTAATCAAGCTCAGATAATACGGATTGATACGGATGCGGAAGCGCGCCGCCACCCGGCGCACATCTTCAACGTTTAAGCCGAAAATTTCGGCTACCTCTTCCGCTGTTGTCAGGCTTTTCCGCAGTAATTTACGCCATTCTTCCATGGCAACCCAACCTTTCTTATAGGTATTTGCAGTAAATTATCCGATCATCTCCAGGGCGATAAAAATCGCGAATCCGCGCACATTCCACATAGCCCGCCCGCAGATAAAATTGCCGGGTAGGTTCATACTTGTCTTGTGAAGACGTTTCTATCACTATGACTCTACCTTGTTTTTGTTTCACTGCTTTTTCCATATGTGCGATCAAAGCCTTGCCACAGCCCCGGCGCCAAGCGCCCGGATGTACAGCGATCCAATACAAATCGAAAGTCCCCTCGGTCATTGGTGTCGGGCCGTAGCAGACATATCCCGTCAGCCGACCGACGTCATCTTCCAGCACATCCAGAATGTAATCTCTCTGGCAGGGTTGTTCGAGGAAGATGTCCATCAATTCCACCGCCACTTTTTCCTCCTCCGCGGTGAACATTTCCGTGGCGCGGACTAATTCCTGCAACACATCGCGGTCGGACACATCCCGCATTGGTCTGATCAACATGCCGCGCCTCGCTTTCTACGGCAGGCCATCTGAACCTGACTGACCCAGAAGTCGGAATATTTGATGCCGGCGGCGTCCAACGCGCGCGCCAAGCCGGCGTCCAGCGAAGTATCGGGGTTAGGATTGATTTCCAGCAAATAAATCCGGCCGCGCCGATCCATCCGGAAGTCGAACCGTGCGTAACCGCGCAAACCGGCCGCCGCCCAGGCGCGCAATGCCGCCGTACGTAAAACTTCGGCAGCCCGTTCCGGCAATTGGGCAGGACATTGTGGCGTTGTTTTACGATAATACTCATGCCGCGGTTGCCACTTCGCCTGGTATCCCACTAAGCGCGGCATACCGTCTGACAAATCTCCAAACAGAATTTCCGAGATGGGCAAGACTTCCAACCCGCGCCGCTCGATAATCGCAACATTGAATTCCCGGCCGTCAATGTATTGCTCCACCAGCGCCGGGCGGGCATAGCGATTGACAATGCGCTTAATCTGCACCGCCAAATCAGCTTGGGTATGCACTACGGAATGCCGATAAATGCCGATCCCACCGTCTTCCGACATCGGCTTGACTATCAGCGGCCACCCGGCTGTGTGCGGCACGTCCGCGGCGTCATTCGCCAACCAACCGAGCGGAACGTTTATGCCGGCGGCACGCATCAGCAGCTTGGTTTGGAATTTATCACGGCACAATTGCAACGCCGACGCGCTGTTGCCAGTGAAGGGGATTTTCAGCAATTCCCACAATCCGGCTTGGTGCGCTTCAAATTCCGGGCGGCCACGGAAGCCTTCACATAGATTTACAAGCACATCCGGACGCAGCCGATTAAGATTGGCACAAATTGATGATAAGCTGTCACGAATCGGCAACAGCATTGGCCGGGCCAAACCTCCCTGCTGCATAGCCGCCGCCGCCTGTTGCGCCGCGGCGGCCACGGCTCGTTCCGCCTCGGCTTCGCTGGCCCGGCCGTTGATAGGCATGTAAACGCTATACACGATTGCTACGCGTTTTGCTTTAATATGCTTGATGAATGGAGGCATCAGACAAGTCCACAGCGCTTCATGGCAATTTCCGCAACACGCAAAATGAGGTCATCATAATTATACCCCGCGGCACGCGCCGCCGTTGGTAACGCAGAATTGTCATTGGGGTCCGGCAGCACACCGGGCAGTGGGTTCAATTCGATTATTTTTGGGAAACCGGCAGCATCCAACCGGATATCCATACGGCACCAATCGCGCAGGCGCATAACCGACGCAGTACGCAAAACAAGCGTATGGATATCGGCAACAAGCTCCGGCGAGGCCTTCGCCGGGCAAACATGGATGTCTAAGGGATGAGCCGGATCATCCCAGACCCATTTGGCTTCGTATCCATAAATCGGACTAGCGCCCGCCGGCAACACTGAGTAGTCAATTTCCACCAGCGGCAATATTTCCCAGTCCGACGCGTTTCCCAACAATCCAACCGTGAATTCCCGCCCCGGCAAAAACTCTTCCACCAACACCGGTTGAGCATATTGCTGCAACACAACCCGCGCCTGTTTCGTCAAGTCGGCAGTGGTGCGCACTAAGCTGGCATTGCCAATGCCTATAGAAGAGCCTTCGCGCAACGGTTTAACAATTGCCGGCAAGGGGAAATCCGCCAACCTGTCCATCTCTGAGAGGGAATACACCACGCGGAAAGCGGGTGTCGGCAAGTGATTGGCCAGCAGAATTTCCTTAGCGCGGGCCTTGTCCAGGCAAATCCCCAACGTCAAAGCATCCGAGCCTAAGCAGGGCAAATCCAACATTTCGCAAACAATCGGAATATGGGATTCGCGGTTGGCGCCGCCGAAGCCCTCGGAGATATTGAAGACAAAATCAGGACATAAGGCGCGCAATTTTTCAAAAACCGTAACGTCGCCTTCCAGCCGAGTCACTTTGTATTTGCGTGATAAAGCCGCGTACAAAGCCGCGATGGTTTCCTCAGTATCGTATTCCGCTAACTGGTCCGGAGGTTTTTCGTCTTCGGCTGCAGGCTCAGCCGCATAACGATAGGAAGCCACCTCCAAGGCTTTATGTTTGGATGAATAAACAAGAGCAACGTTCAATGTTGTCTTCAATCTTAGTCCTTTTTGACAAGCGCCATCCGCCTGATTCCCGGTTTGCCGGCAGATTTTCCACAGTTTCTGCCTGCTACTACACACCACACCATCCGTAGCATCGCCGGAAGTTTAAACAACTATGTTTAGTTGTCAATAGCTTTGAACACTTTTTACTAAAAATAATGCCGTAGTCCCAGACGCAGCCCGGAATCGTTGCTGCTCCCGCTGCCTTCTTCGCCGGGAAACGCCGCATCTTCGCTGGCAAGGTCATAAAAAATTTCCATTGCAATGACCAGTTTTTGTGAGAGGAAAAATTTCAACCCGGCAGCGCTGTCAACCAGCACATAACTTTTAGCGTAGTAGCTGCCGAAATCTAACATCAGACGGAGCGCGAGGAATGGCATGATAGCGTTGTAGGTGTCAAAATTCACCTCGCCGAATCCTCCGATGCGGTACCCCATGTCGCTTCCATCATACACCATGCCCAGTATGCCACCGGCCTGAATGTTGTCCGATAAAAAATAACCCAGGGAGGGATAGATGTTGAATTCGACATCGCCATCAGGGCTGCTGAAATCCATGTTGCCCTGTAGCCCTAGTTCCAGATTGCCCTTTTCGATGACCGCGGCAAATCCGGCGACCGCAACTGATAACATCGCTGAAAATATTAATTTTTTCATGGCTGACGATCCTCCTATATGGTTTTTGTTGTCGGCTTTTTTACATTAATTTGAAATGTTGTCAACTGATAATTTTTTAAATTCATCATTTAATTTCAACTATACGGGATAAGAATGGGATTGAGACTAAAAACAGACGGAGCGCTGCTGATATTTATTGGCTCTGATGCAGCGGACATGTTCGCTGGTTTTACGCTTTCAAGACAGGAGATTTCCGCAAATTTCCGAGAGACGCCACCATGGGAAACGGCGCGGCCTGCCGTCCGTAAAACATCCAGCTTGCGTATGTGTTCTTAAAATGGTAAGCTTGCCTTGGTTTATTCAAATTATTACTTATAGGAAAGGATTGATATGTCCAACCACAAAATCGAATTGCGTCCTAACTCTGCCTTCGCTCTGCTGGTGCCCACGAGCATGGGTGTGCGTATTACCCCGCTCAACGGGCAGCCGGTACATTGCAGCGATACTTTCCACATGCAGGTCACCAGCGCGGAAACCAATGTAGCCAGTGTGGCCTCCTACCTCGGCCTGCCAGTCAAGGTGCTGACCACCTTCGTCAAGGGCAGCCCCATCGCCCGGCTCATTAAGGACAATCTGGCTAGCCGCCACATGTCTTACGAGGGACCGGAAGTGCCCCAGGGTGGACCGTGGGGTTACCGCCACCAGTTCAACATCGCCGACAGCGGCTCTGGATCGCGCGGTCCGCGCGTTCAGAATGATCGCGCCGGCGAAGTCGGACGCACTTTGAACGTCAAAGATTTTGATCTGGATCGAATTTTCGGCAAGGAAGGTGTGCAAATCGTCCACATATCCGGCCTGATTGCCGCACTTTCGCCTGAAACAGGTAATTTCTGTCTGGAACTGGCGCGCGCGGCTAAAAAGCACGGCACTCGGATTGCGTTCGATTTAAATCACCGGGCCACCTTCTGGAAGGGGCGCGAGAAGGAACTGCGCAGTATCTTCTCCGAAATCGCCGGCGTGACCGATTTCCTGGTCGGTAACGAGGAAGATTATCAGCTTTGCCTGGGGATTGAAGGCCCCGAGGCCGGCGGCACTGATTTGTCTGCCAAAATTGATGGATTCAAGAGCATGATTGAGCGGGTCAAAAAGGCCTATCCCAACGCGTCTTCCTTCGGCACGACGCTGCGTGAGGTGGTGGACGCCAATCATCACCTCTGGGGCGCCATCATGTACGCCGGATCGGCTTGGCATGTGGTCGAACCGCGCGACATCACCGTCTTGGACCGCATCGGCGGCGGAGACGGGTTCGTCGGCGGCATGCTTTATGCCATTCTCAAGGGATGGGAGCCGGAAAAGTGGATTCAATTTGCCTGGGCTTGCGGGGCTCTGGCTACCACGCATTTAACCGATTACGCCCAACCGGCTGACGAAGACCAAGTCTGGAGCATCTGGAAAGGCAATGCTCGCGTCCAACGCTGATCGCAAATAACCGCGCCGTTCACTACCTCGTTTGCGCGGGGGAGTGACGGCGCAGGGTTGTGCACAGACCGTTTCCGGAAGCATCCTGACCTTGATCCGTAACGCGACCGGCATGCCGCGGAAAAGAGTTTCATGGAACTCAACACATTGATTGCATATTTTGCTGTCGGAGCGGCAGGGTATCTTGTCGGCGCCATTCCGTTCGGCCTGCTGATTGCCCGCCTTCACGGCGTGGACATTCGCCGGGTCGGCAGCGGCAATATCGGCGCCACCAATGTTTTTCGCTCCATCGGCAAAGGCTGGGGAATTCTCACTTTCGCCTGTGACGCGTTGAAAGGCTTTCTGGCGGTGTTGATTTTTCCGATGGTGGCTATGCGGCTGATTGGCGAAAATGTTCCCGCCACTACCGGCATGGCTCTCTTCTGCGCCACTTTTGCAGTTATCGGCCATAATTGGCCGATTTACCTCAGATTCAAGGGCGGCAAGGGTGTCGCCACCAGCGCGGGAGCGCTTTTGGCATTGGCGCCTTCCGTAATCGGCGTCGGCCTGCTGATCTGGCTGTTGGTGTTCGCTATCACACGCTATGTGTCCGTGGCTTCTATCGCCGCCACCATTGCCGCCGTCGGTGCGGGCTGGTTCCTGACTGACCGGCCGATAGCGCTCTTGCTGACTGTGCTGGGTGCAGTGATTGTCTGGCGGCATAAATCCAATCTCCAGCGGTTGCGTGCGGGTACGGAACTCCGGTTCCAATTCCGGAAAACATGATGACCGAAGTGTTTGCGTAAGTCACGCGTCGGGAGTTAAGATCGGAATCACCATGAAAAACATAACCATTATCGGCAATGGCGGATGGGCCACGGCGCTGAGCCTGCACCTGCACCGGCAGGGCTATGGCGTCCGGCTCTGGGGACCCTTCCCGGAAATCATCAGCCGGATACAGACATCCCATGAAAACCAGCTTTACTTGCCGGGGATCCCGCTCCCGCCAGAACTCGCTTGGACGTCCGATCCGGACCATGCCGCCGCGGAGGCCGATCTGATTGTGCTGGCCATACCGTCAAAATTCTGTCGCTCCGTCTTCGCGAACTTCTGCGGACGCTTCCCAGAAGGATGCCCATTGTTGAGCGTCGGCAAGGGGCTGGACACTGAAACCGGCCGACGCCTGACAGAACTGGCGGCGGAATTTTTTCCGGGCCACCCCCTGGCAGCTTTGTCCGGCCCCAATCTGGCAGATGAAGTGGCACGGCAAATGCCCAGCGCCGCAGTGATTGCAGGCCCGGATTTGTTAGCCCAGCAGTTGCAAAAAGTGTTTATGGGGCCGCGGTTCCGGATTTACACTTCCAACGATATCATCGGTGTGGAGTTAGGCGGCGCCTTGAAGAACGTCATCGCCTTGGCGGTGGGCGCCAGCGACGGGTTGGGATTCGGCGACAACACCCGCGCTGCTCTGATTACCCGAGGTCTGGCGGAAATGACACGTTTAGGCTGCGCCTTAGACGCACAGCGAACAACATTTGCCGGATTAAGCGGTATGGGTGATCTGATCGTCACCTGCACCAGTCGTCTAAGCCGCAATCGTACCGTAGGCGAGCGACTGGGTAAGGGCGAAACCATTAAACAAATCACCGATAGTATGGCCCAGGTGGCCGAAGGCGTTACAACCTGCGCCACAGCCCGCCGCTTAGGACAGGAACATCGCGTCCGCACACCGATCATTGACGAAGTCCATGCAGTAATCAACGGACAAACCACACCTGCTGATGCCGTCCGCAGTTTGCTGGAACGGGATGCAAGACCGGAACTGTAAACTGCGTCATACAAACGCATCAATGAGTTTTAGATGAATCTGAAAGTGAAAAAGTAGTTTTCTGTATTAGCCCCACGCCCTTTCAGGACTCCGCCAGACCCCGATTTTAACCCGCTCGGTCTGATCTTTATGGAATGCCCGGATTTTTGGGGAAAGTCCAACGACATTACGCTTTACGCAGTTTTGGGTGGCGGCGACAATGAACCACAGCCACCACCTGTGGAATCGCGAGTAAGCTTGTAACGGTACATCATTCTTCCAATGAAGGGCGCCCCCTATTGCTCCAATCCATGAGCGCTTCAGCATCCATGTACCAGATGTTCTTGCCCGCCTCCCTCATACATGCCCCGACAAGCTCCCATTCTGCATGCGGTGTGCGCTGTCGAAACTGGTACACGTAGATTCTGCCATCCGGATCTCGGTCCTTCCTGGCCTGCACTGTGACAAGAAGAGGATGCTTAATATTGCTGTGCAGAATTACATCCGAAGCAGCATCAAGCATGAGTTCCCCATGGTCCTTTGGAGTGAAGCCGGGCAGCATTCCCGCATTCTTCAAGTCTTCGGCACGGAGCGCCGCACCAGACCGGGGATCTGATTCCAGGCGGTGACGCAGGATATTGCTGCAACCTACGAGACCAAGGAAGAGAGAGAAAAGGAACACACCAATGCGCCATTCGGGACGCATCCGTCGTGCAACTCCTATACCTGAGTTAAGTATCGCGCTTTTCATAAAACCACTGCTTAGAAGGACCCACGGCAAACTTGCCAAGCGCCGAATAATTACAACTTCAGCAGACGCCGGGCATTCCCGCGGGCGATTTTTTCGAAGACTGTGTCGCTAATCAGGCCGCGCTTACGCAAGTCTTGCAAAAACTCCGGCAGCGGCACTGTCGCATCGGGCGTGCAAATATCCGTGCCGAACGCCAGCCGGTCTTGGAATTCATTCAGGAATTTCACGGCATAATCCGGATCGCGCGCCAAAGCGTTATATCCGCTGCCGGCTGACAAATCGCCCCAGAGATTCCCATATTTGCGCATGAGCTTGGGAACCACGCCCTCTTCCTGCACCAATCCTTTGGGATACCCGCCGCGCGACATGGGTGTTTCCAGACGCGCAATTTCCGCCCAGAACGGAGGCCCATGCCCCAGGAAGATCAGATTGGGGAACATTTGCAGACAACGCTCAAATTGCGGCATGCCGGGCTCATCGTACAGTCCGTAGCCGCGACCGAGGACAGGCGCGCCGTCAAAGATCAACGGGAATCCGACATCCTGGACATGCTTGAAAAGGTTCAAGACCAACGGGTGCAGGAAAGGCAGGTTAGGCATAACCTCGCCGATGCCGCGGCAACCGCGGTCGCGGAAATAGCGCAACAGATCGCCCAATGGCGTGTCACAGGTGTTTCTCAATGTCCGGGGATCAATATTGCAAAATGGAATAAAGCGATCGGGCCATTTCTCCGCCATTTCCAAAATATCATCGTTCGATTGCGGCAGATAAACTTCCGGACTGACCAATGGCAGAAGCGCCGCCTGTTCGATTCCCAGCCGATCATACATCGGCAAAAGCTCCTCCGGCAAAGCAAACCGGTTGGGGAATGGACATGGCTTACGGTAAGCATGAGCATGTATGTCAAAAAACATTGTGGCTATCTCCTATGGCTGAATGTTTCCTGTAAACTTAAACGCTCTCAACGTAATCCTAAAAAACCTGAATGTCAAATGCCGTTTTAGGTCAACCTAAAAGCAGCAGTTGGCAAGTTGAAGGGACAGCAGGGACGGAAGGGACGGCAGGGAGTGCGAGCCGCACTGGGTGGGAATCGCACGAGCCGTTATGTCATTTTCAGACTCCCACATCCCCATCTGCGCCAATCTGCGTAATCTGCGGTTTCTTTCTTGGCGTCCTCCTTGGCGCCTTGGCGGTTCAATCCTATCAGTGTCCATCCGTGTGTCGAGTAGACATAATATGGCCTCTTCATTTAGGTTTGCTTTGTATTCCCTGTTTCTCGCCTCTTTCGATTGGCGAGTGTCACAATATTTAAACCATGTGAGAGAGCTTCAAT
>JBMNRV010000011.1:0-74311 GCA_050944835.1 Kiritimatiellia bacterium | reverse complement strand
CCTGCGAAAGGGTTTTGGCCAACTTTTGCGGACGCCGCATCGGGGCGCCATCCGCCCAGGGAATCATGGTCCAAGCGCTGTTTGTTCCAGATTGCCGGATACGCAACTCAACGTCATTGCGTTGTTCCCATAAACTGGCGATTTCCGGCGCGCCTTGCGCCCCCTTGTAATTGCCCCAGCCCAGAATCGCCCGTCCGGCGGTTAAAGTAAAACTTAGACAATCGCCATCAACCAGGATGTTGGTGATCCCTTGGAAAGATGTGAAATTCGCACAGTTCGACGCAGGCGTAAATGTTTTTTCAACCTGAGACTGCGGCAATTGAATCTGCCGGGCCGGGAAACATTCGCGCAAGGACGGTTCCGCACTGGAGACGCAAGCGGCTGTCAAACAAAACCCGCACAAAAACATCCAACTTGACATTCTGATTTTATCGCGCATGACCTTACCTCCCAGTTAATGAAGCGGAAGGGACAACAGGGACGGAAGGGACGGCAGACGGATCAGACCGATCAGACTGATCAAAAGAGCCAGGCCTATTCCTCCCCCTTCTTGTGTACATTAATAACACACCAGCAGTAATGATGATACATTAAGGCGCAATAAAATCAATTCCCGTCAGTTCTGCGAAGGCTTGCAGGTCGTCGAATAAATGCGCGCCGTAGCCCAGACAGGCGTATTCATTATTCCAGGCTTGTATCAGGTTCTCCATATCCGCCTGTACGGTAACGAAGGCGTGCGGCCAGAATGGGATGCCGCATTCCTGTTTACGTTTCTCGATATCCGATGCCGACGGTTCGAATACGGTGCAACGGCAGGCAATCAAATTGAACTTACCCGCTCGCCGACCCAGCCGCGCCAGCACAGCTTCACCGGGCTTACAGATAAGTTTGACGGATATGCCGCCCGCCCCACCCTCGGTGGGGATACCGTGCTCGGCAAAACCGGCAGGACCGAGTTTGCCGGCCAGCGAGGGCGGACAAGCGCCATCGCCAATGATTTTGATCTCCTTTTTCTTCATATCAATATGCTGCAAATCACCGTAATACACGCGTTCTTGACTGAAATCCATCAACAGCTTGACTGTCAACAGGGTATTAAAATCGCTCAGCGTGGAGGTGCCGACACCGTCTTCCAGCATCAGGCTTTGGGCCAGGCAGGTAGCGCTATATTCATCACCAAACCCTGGAAAGGATTGGATGGTATAGCCGTCCCACTGCTCATCCTTCAGGATTTTTTTCAACGCCAGATAGACCCGCAACGAGCGGTCCGCAGCTTCACCGGCCGGCACCGGCTCGTTGAACAGCGGCTGTATTTTCTTACGCACTGCCTTTAATTCCGCAGCCGTCACAGCATTGGCGGTACGGATGAGTTGCGATGTGTCGCGTGTATCAAGGTCTATACCGAAAGTGCGCATCCATTGCGAGGGATCAGCCACACCGCAGCTCTGGCCCATGCCGCGCCCGCCGAAAACACCAAACACCGCCTGATTCAGGCGCTGGCGCATGGCGCCGGCACGGCAATAAGCGACAATCCGGCTAATCGTACTGGTTTCCTCGGCGCCCCCGTAAACAAATTGGTGCGGGATATCCACCTCCATCAGCGCGCCATGCAGCACCAGACCGCCCACCGGACGCCAGCCTTGAGACCCGGGATGGGTCCATACCGTCATGCTTTTCCCGGCCATAGCGTAATCGCGCAAGGCGCCCACCAGATGCGCGGCCCAGACCCAAGTGCCGGAAAATAGCACTACCCCCGACACGTCATCCATTTTCTTGAAGCCGGCAAAACATTCGCGAGCCTCTTTACGCGAAGCCACCACTATCGGATACTCAACCAAATCCAACCCGGCTTTACGCAGCGCCGCTTTCGAGCGAGCCACCAGAGCGTCATCTATGAACGGAGTTCCCATCGGGTCCTGCAATCCGTCCTTGTGTACACCGTAAACGACAAACCCAACCTTAGTATTAATCATATTGCTCAATCTCCTATTACTCCTTATTGCACCATATCATGCCATGTACTACACCATGAATGTTAGCCTGACCCAGATGGGGAATCAACGTTTACAACATGTATTTTTGCACATTTTTCTTGAACATTTGCTAGCTCCAACCTGGCTTGAGTCAATCTGCGGTCGAGTACCATTCTCTGCAACACCCACCAAAAATCCGCTGTCGCTTAAAATCTGCTTAAAATCTGCTTGCAAATAGCTGTGATTAATCGCAGTATGCCCTATTTGTTTACAGGCGTCTGCGAGGTTGCAGGTGTTGTAATCCGCCGGCGGACGCGTGGGCGACAACGGGGGGAGGTGCGATGAAAACTGATGTTTTGGAACGCTGGACTCTGGATAAGGCATCAGAGCTTTATGGAGTCAAAAACTGGGGTATCGGCTATTTTGATATTTCAGAAAACGGCGATATGATCGTGCGCCCAAACGGACAAACCGGCAATGTCAGCATCAATATGATGGAGCTGATTGCCGGCATGAAGGCGCGCGGACTGAATATGCCAGTGCTGCTGCGTTTTGCGGATATTCTTTCAGCGCGTATCAATCAATTGTATGACGCTTTTAATACGGCAATCAGTGATTACAAATACAAAGGTATTTACCGCGGCGTCTATCCCATCAAGGTGAATCAGCAGAAACAGGTAGTGGCGGAAATTATGGAATTCGGCCGTCCCTACCACCATGGACTGGAAGCCGGCAGCAAGGCGGAACTGATGGCGGCATTGGCCTATACCGAAGATCCTGAATCCTTGATTGTCTGCAATGGATATAAAGACGAGGAATTTATAGACCTCGCCTTGTACGCCCAAAAAATGGGTTTGCAATCCATTCTGGTAATTGATTCATACGGCGAGCTGGAGTTAATACTGGAGCGTGCGCAGCGCATGGGCATACGCCCCAATCTGGGCGTGCGGGTAAAATTATCCAGCCGCGGTGGCGGCCATTGGGATGGCTCAGGCGGCGACCGAAGTATGTTCGGCTTGAATACGGCACAGCTGATTGAGCTGATTGACAACCTTCGCACGCGCAACATGCTGGATTGCCTGAAAATGTTGCATTCGCATCTCGGGTCGCAGATTTCAAATATCCGCAATATCCGCGCCGCGCTGCGGGAAGCCGGCCGGGTTTACGCCGAAATGGCGCGTGAAGGCGCCGCCATGGGCATCATAGACATCGGCGGCGGGCTGGCAGTGGATTATGACGGGTCCCATACCAACTTCGCCAGCAGCCGCAATTATACCGAGCAGGAATACGCGGCGGACGCTGTGGAGGCCATCATGAGCGCCTGTGATGAAGCTAAGCTGAAGCACCCTATGATCGTCAGTGAATCCGGCCGGGCCTTAGTCGCGCATCATTCAGTGTTGGTATTTAACGTCTTAAATGTCAGCAAGTTCGAGCCGCCGCCGGTATCCGACGATTTACCGGAAAACAGCCATGAAACTCTTAGTAATCTCATGGAAGTGCGCAATGCCATTTCCACTAAAAACCTACAGGAATGTTATCACGACGCAGTTTATTACCGCGATGAAATCCGTTCGCTTTTCCACCATGGCAACTTGTCCCTGCGCGAGCGGGCGCTGGCGGAAAATATTTTCTGGGAAATTGTCTGCCGAATTGCCGCGGAAAACACCGAACGAAAATATGTGCCGGAGGAATTACGGGGGTTGGAAACGGCGATTGCCGATGCGTATTATTGCAACTTCAGTGTTTTTCAATCAATGCCAGACGCTTGGGCTGTAGATCAACTTTTCCCGATCATGCCCATTCACCGGTTGAACGAAATGCCAACTCGCCACGGCACCATCACCGACATCACCTGTGATTCCGATGGCAAAATTGACCGCTTCATTGACCTGCACGACGTCAAATCCACCTTGCCGCTCCATGAATTGCGGCCTGATGAGGAGTATTACCTTGGCGCGTTTCTCGTCGGCGCATACCAGGAAACGCTGGGCGATTTGCATAATCTGCTCGGCGATACGAATGTGCTGCATGTCCGCGCCGGGCCGGATGGCACAATCGAATACACCAATGAAATTGCAGGCGATACGGTGGCCGATGTGCTCTCATTTGTGGAATACGATCCGCGCGAAATGGTAAACCGTGTGCGTCGGCAGGCGGAGCAGGCAGTTCGGCAGGGCCGAATTACCGCGGAAGAACGGCACGAAATCATGCTGGCTTACGAAGCTGGTATGCGCGGCTATACCTATTTTGAAAAATAACGCCGACGCTCAAAAGCGCTGGACATCCATGTTTTTAGGTCATTTTCTTGAAAACGGCGCATACTACTCACAAGCAGAAGATGCGCCATACGTCGTTTTGCCCGTGCCTTACGAACGGTCAGTCAGTTTCGGCCGCGGCACGGGCGCGGCGCCGGCGGCCATCCTCGCTGCAAGCACGCAATTGGAGTTGTTTGACGAAGAATTATTGCTTGCGCCGAATCTGACCGTGCGCACTCTGCCGGCGCCGGATTGCCGCTCCGGCGACACCACACAAATCATGGCGCGTATTGAGGCCGCCGCGGCGCCGGTGTTGGCCGCCGGCCGGTTCCTTTTAGCAATCGGCGGCGAGCATTCTATCACTGCCCCCCTGGTGACGGCGGCGGCCAAGATGCATCCGGACATGTCCGTCCTGCATCTTGATGCCCACCTGGATTTGCGCAATCAATACCAAGGCGACCCGCTCTCACATGCCTGTGCCATGCGCCGTGTTATGGATTTGTCCGTGCCGATCGTGCACGTCGGCATCCGCAGCCTTTGTGAAGAAGAATATAAACTTGTCAATCAAAGGCGTTTGCCGGTATTCTGGTGGCGCGATTTGGCAACGGCTGACGGCGATGCTTGGATAAAAGCAGTGATGGATCGCCTGTCAGACCGGATTTACATTTCGTTGGACATAGATGTGCTGGAGCCGGGACTGATGCCAGGAACCGGCACGCCTGAGCCGGGCGGCCTAACGTGGCTGGAACTGACACACCTGCTGCGCCAAGTGTGCCGGCGCCACACCGTCATAGCGGCCGATATTGTAGAAACTGCGCCTATACCGGGGAGCCAAGTATCCGAATACACCGCTGCCCGTTTAGCTGCTAAATTGATGACATATCACAAGCATGAGGGACGTAAGCTCCGCCCGGATTGAGACGCGGCAGCCCACGAGTTTCAGATGAGAAACACTACATTTAAAAATTCATTTATCGGATATGCTATCGCCGGAATATTGTGCGGATCGCTATGGCTGAGCGGATGCGCTCCGGTGTTGCGCAAGGACCATGGGCTGCACGTACTGGGCGATTATGCGCCCGGTTCGGATAGCCGCAAAGTGGTAATTACCACGCGCGACCCGGCCAGAATTGCGGAAATCGCCCGTAAAGACCCGGAATGGGATGTGCGCCGGGCCGCCGTGCAAAAAATTTCCGATCAGGCAACGCTTTTTTCAATTGCGCGCTCCGATCCGGCCACCGAGGTGCGCGTGGCCGCCGTTGAAAAATTGACGGATTTGCGCGCGTTACGGACAATAATAGCGGATAACTCAGACCCTATGGCCCGGCTGGCGGCGCTGGATAAAATAGATGATCAGGCAATTCTGGCGGAAATCGCATCCGTCAACTCTGACCGTATGATCCGGCGCGCCGCCATTGAGCGCATATCCAGCGAGGAAGTGTTGCGCGATATCGCTTTGCATAATGATGACGCCTTCATCCGTGCGGCAGCCGCAGCACGCCTGACTCGCCAGGACTACCTCTTACAGGTGTTCCGTGAAAGCGATGACCCGTTGATACGGCGGACAGCTTTGCGCGGGATGAAGGACCAGCAGTTGTCGGCAAAAATAGCGGCAAGTCCCGGGGATAGGGATGTGCGCAAAATGGCGGTGGATTTAGTTTCTGACCAAGCGGCGCTGGCCGACATCGCATCACGTGAGCCGGATGATGTCATCCGCTGCCTGGCAACGCGTAAGCTGACCGACCAAGGCATGTTGTTGCGCTTGGCACGCTCGGATCGCGCACCAATGGTACGCGAAGCAGCGACAGAACGCTTGCACGACCAAGCGGCTTTGGCGCAAGTGGCGCTGCAGGACACCGATCCGCGTGTTCGACGAGCCGCAGTTATTCGACTTCAAGGAAGCACACTGGAACGCGTAGCCTTGGAGGATGCCGATCCGACAATACGTCAGATGGCCGTCAAACAGCTCGATCCGCTGGCGAGCGCCGGCACATTGGGACAAGCCGCAATCCGGGACCCCGACCCCGCAGTGCGACAAGCTGCGGTCGCGCTACTAAAAGATCAAACTGTACTGGCAAAAGCGCTGAGCTCGGATGCAGAGCCTGCCGTGCGTCAAGCAGCCCTACAGCGGATTGCTGACCAAGCGGCGGTAGAAACCGCTGCACTTCGCGATCAGGACCCCACAGTGCGCGCCGCCGCCGTAAAACGCCTGCTTGACCAAAAAGCGCTGCAAACCGTGGCCACACAAGATGTGCATCGGGATGTGCGCATACTGGCAACGGAACGCATTACCGACCAGAACATTTTGAAGGCGTTGGCGCGCTCCGACAATCAACATGTCCGGCTATCGGCCGTCTCCCGCCTGAACGATCAGGCGGCGCTGGAGGACATCGCCCGCAACGATCCGCTGGCGGATGTGCGCCGTGCGGCTGTAACGCGAGTGCATAACCCAAAAATCCTGGCTGAAGCGGCAACGTCGGACACAGACACCATGGTGCGCGAAGCAGCCTTGTGCCGGGTAACGGATCAGGCCCTTCTGGCGCGCATCCGCGATCATGATCCAATCCGTGAAGTGCGGGCCGCCGCCGTCAAGCGCCTGCAGGAATTAAAAAATAGCAGTATCGAACAATGAACACAAAACCATTTAATCAAACCGCCGGATCGGCCGGACAGGTCGTATCATTGGATTTAACCTCTATCAAGCATATCCTCACGCATCGTTATCCAATGCTCATGCTGGATTATGCACAATGGCTGCCGACAGAGCAATGCAGCATAGCCTGGAAATGTGTTGCGGCCGGCGAACCATTTTTCCAAGGACATTTCCCGGCGCGGCCGGTCATGCCCGGAGTGTTGATCCTTGAAGCCATGCTTCAAAACGCCGGAATTGCTCTGCACCACATGGCGACATTCAGCGACTGCGAAATGATGGTTACCGCCGCGCGCAAAGTCAAATTCCGGCGCCCGGTGCTTCCGGGGGACCTGTTGCAATTGCGCGCCCAAGTGCGCACTTTGCGCCGACGTGCGGTGATTTTCGAAGTTGCCGCTACGGTTCATGACCAAATCGCCTGCCAAGCGGAAATCACCATCACCCGCTGCCATGCTCTGCCGCCGCAAGCGCCGCCGACGCCATTACCGGAAACCGCTTGCGAACCCATTTTGTCCTCCGATAAAATCCTGGCGGCCATCCCCCACCGCTACCCCATGCTCATGGTTGACGCCGTGCTTAAAATGGAAAACAACACCCTGACAGCCATTAAAAATGTGTCCGGCAATGAGCCGTTTTTCCAAGGGCATTTCCCGAATGCGCCGGTCATGCCCGGATCGCTGCTTCTGGAAACGATGGCCCAAGCCGGCGCGGCGCATATCCTGCGGCAACCGGAACACCGTAACAAATTGATTTACTTCATGAGCGTGGATCGAGCACGGTTCCGGCATCCCGTGCAACCGGGTTGCCAATTGTTGATCACGATACAACTCCTATCATTACGCAGCCGTACCGGACGCGCACATGGCGCCATCCATGTGAACGGAGTGCCAATGGCGGATGCCGGGCTAAGCTTTGCGATAGTGGATATGACTTAATCCTTGAATTTCACTATGCCGCGCCCAGATATGATCGGACAAGAATGCGCAGCAAAAAATCTAGTTACATCGTTTCCTGAAAAATCGCCGTCATTCAGAGAAAAAACCAAATTCGCACTATGACTGTAAATGATCGTAAAAGACAAATACCCTGCGGTACGCGAGGACAGCGCGGCTATGCACATGCCGTAAGCAGTCGGCGACTAATCAATGCTTGCGTAATGCTCATGGCGCTGATGTCGGCCGCGGCGCCGCTGTGCGCGGAGGAGGAGACACCGGCGCTCTCCGCTGCGGAGGTTATGGACTTGGTGCGCACCAATCTCCCCGATGTGCCGGTGGCAATGAGCGGCCAATTGCGGAGCGGTCCCCTGCAAGGCGGATTTAAACATAAGTATTATGTGGAAATAGCTTGGGATTTCGGGCGACGGCCCATGACGGCAGATTATATCCTGCGCGATCAGTTCGGCGGCATTTTGGAACAATTATATGTGTTGCGGCACGGCCCAACGGATGTGGATGTGCGTTATGCCTCAGGCACACAGCCAGTATCCGGAGAATTGCCACCGGCAAATGAAAACATCCAAGCCACAGATGTCGCCTGGAGCGATTTAACACTGTCGTTTTTATGGTGGCCAACAGCCCGTCTGATCGGACGCGACACCTTCCGGGGACGTGATTGCCTGGTGGTGGAACTGATACCGCCGGAAGCGCCGGCAACGAATGCAACCGACGGCGTCTTGCCGGAAACGCGCCGGTTATGGGTAGATGAAAAACTATTTGTTTTTCTGCAGATGGAAGTGCGATTGGCGGGGCAGCCAGCACGGCGGATGATTACGCGCAGCTTCAAAAAAATCAACGACCAATGGATGGTCAAAGATTTGGAGATACGCGCAATCGGTCTATCCCACCGTTCCTTGCTGCAAATCGAGGATGTGAAAATACGGGAGCGGGGAGCGCCGGCAAAGGCTGAGCGCTGAAACCATACCGGCGGCGGCACACCTTATGTCCCCAGCGTCACAAACACAGAACGTCGGCGCGGCCCGTCAAATTCGCAGAAATAAATCCCCTGCCATGTTCCCAACACCAGACGGCCTTGACGTAAGGGAATGGTAACGGATGTGCCTGTCAGCAGCGACTTGATATGGGCGGCGCTATTGCCTTCACTGTGACGGTAGTTGTTCCGCCACGGCACTAAGCGTTCCAGTGTAGCTTCAATATCAGCCATAACGTCCGGATCGGCATTTTCGTTGATAGTGATCCCGGCAGTAGTATGCGGCACAAAAATGACGGCAGACGTTGCCGTGCGCACGTCATCCAAGGCATCCAGACACCGCTGCACTCGGCGGGTAATATCCACAAAACATGTGTGTTGCCTGGTGGCAACCGTGAATTCCACCGGCAATCCACTTACATTACGCATTTGCACTCCCTTCGACAGACATATCCTATATCGCTATTATTTCAACAGCAGACCGATGATTACACCGACTGCAATAAAGCCAAGAAAAACAATAGACTTGGTTGCCTCAACAGCAGTGAATATTAAATTTACCGAAATTGCACTTCCTTTAGTGTTAAAAACCAGCAGCAGGGCAGTCAACAGCAATATAGCCAACGCAGCCATCATTTTCTTAGTCATGAATACTCCTTGTTGAGTTGTTTTTACCTTATGGATTATAACATCTGCTCGCAACCAGACAATATAAATCAGACTCCCGCACAAATAACGCCCTACGGACGCCGCCGACTATGATAAAAAAGGCTTCCATTTGACGGCGGGCAGTGTATTCTATACCACTTTATCACGTGGCATGCCAGGAGACGGCAATATGGAATCGTTGAAAAAGTCGGGCGATCCCGGACCGAAAGGGCCGGTCGTACTGGCAATTATGGACGGCATAGGCATTGGCAAGTATAGCGAGGGCGACGCCGTGCGCACCGCCCTGACTCCGCAAATGGATTGGCTGGCGCAGCACGCTCTCAGCAGCCGGTTAAAAGCGCATGGCCGGGCAGTCGGTTTGCCCTCCGATGCCGATATGGGCAACAGTGAAGTCGGCCATAATGCCATCGGATGCGGACGGGTATTCGATCAGGGCGCAATGCTGGTTAATGCCGCCATTGCATCGGGCGATCTATTCCGCGGCGCAACTTGGCGCAGTTTGGTTGAAAACTGTCGAGCACAGCAGTCCACACTGCATTTCATCGGTTTATTTTCAGACGGCAACGTTCACAGCCACATTGATCATTTGCGGGCCATGTTGCGCCAAGCCCGTCAGGAAGGCATCCGCCGCGCGCGCATACACATTCTGCTGGACGGACGCGATGTCGGCGAGACCTCCGCTTTGGATTATGTTGATCCGTTCGAAAAATTTCTAACGGAACTCAACGCCGACCGGACTGTGGACTATCGCATCGCCTCCGGCGGCGGACGCATGCGGATTACCATGGACCGTTACAATGCAGATTGGGATATGGTGAGACGGGGGTGGGAGACCCATGTCCATGCCCGCGCCCCAAGCTTTCCCTCCGCGCGTGCGGCAATCATAGCCCACCGCCAAGCGCAACCGGGAGTAATTGACCAAGATTTGCCGCCATTTGTTATCGCTGAAAATAACCGACCGATAGGCCCGATTGAAGATCATGACAGTGTGATCTTCTTCAATTTCCGTGGCGATCGCAGCATCGAAATCAGCCGCGCCTTTGAAGAAGACGTTTTTTCAGAATTTGACCGTGGACGCCGTCCGCAGGTGCGTTACGCCGGAATGATGCAATATGACGGCGACCTGCATATCCCAAAAAACTACTTGGTCAGCCCTCCGGCGATCAACCGCACGATGGGCGAGTTGCTTTGCCGCGCCGGTATCCATCAACTGGCGATCAGCGAAACTCAAAAGTTCGGGCATGTGACCTATTTCTTTAATGGCAACCGCTCCGGAAAGTTTGACGAAAACCTGGAGGAATACGTGGAAATTCCCTCCGACCGCTTTCCTTTCGAGCAACGCCCATGGATGAAAGCGGCGGAAATCACCGATCGCGTGACAGCGGAGATCGCCGCCGGAAAATATCAATTTATCAGGCTGAATTATCCCAACGGCGATATGGTTGGTCATACCGGTGTGTATCAAGCCGCACAGATTGCGGTGGAAACTGTAGATTTGTGTTTATCCCGCTTGATCCCAGCCGTGCGCGCGGCCGACGGCATCTTGATAGTCTCAGCCGACCACGGCAATGCCGACGATATGTATGAACATAAAAAAGACGGCGCAGTATCCATCAATCCGGAGACAGGCCACCCCATATCCAAAACCAGCCATTCGCTCAATCCTGTGCCGTTGTACATTTTTGACTCAAACCCAAACAGTTCCTGGCGGTTAGCCGAACACCGTGAGCCGGGCATCAGTAGTCTGGCCGCAACTTGTCTGACATTGCTGGGTTTTGTTCCACCAGCGGATTACGATCCTTCGTTAGTCTGCCGATAAGCAATACAGTTTTGCAGGGAATATAGGATACACACATGGAATCCCATCAGGAATAATGAATGGCCAATATCTTGATTCAGTAAAGGAATTTTCCAATGGGCGATGAACCTTTTGGCTTGGTTTTACACGGAACGACCGACGAAATTCGAGCCTCTTACAAAAAATGGGAAAGTCAACCGGTGGATATGGATCTCACCGATGCAGTACCGGACTCACCTGAGCCTTGCCAAACCACCATTGCTCAGGAACAATCGGTCAGCGGACCGGGCACATTTTTCGGCAAGGAACAGCGGACACTCGTGTTCGCGCCGTCTGCCAGACCTGGCTGGTGGTTTGATCGGCGCGATCTGCCGGGCTCGCTACCGATCAGGGTATCAGTCCACAACGTCTGGACCACTGCCCGCAACATCGTTTTGCGCAGCGGCTCGCCACACAACTATATGCGCATGGTGGAACATATCATTGCGCTGCGGGTAGGAATGCAGATTGACAATCTGGTAATCCGCGTGGACTCGGGCGATCCGCCGCTGTTCGACCGCGGCAGCATGGACCTGGTAGAAGCACTTGAGACGGCCGGCAAGGTTGTGTCCACCACACCGGCAGTTTGGCTGACGCCGGCGGAGCCAGTCACTGTCGGCGGCCCAAACGGTAGTTTTCTGACCTTGTTGCCAACGGACGTTCCTGCGCTGCACGTGGATTGCGCAACGGATTTCCCAAACGCTATCGGTAAACAACGCCTGCGCTTCACCTTGAACCGACAGGTATTTCGACAGGGCGCGCTGGCGCGCACCAACACCACCGCCGCTATGAGGCTGTATTGCCTCACTATCGGCAAGCTGTTTGCAGACATCCGAAACTTGGGTTATACAAATAGCAACATCTTGATCGCCGGCAAACGCCGATATTTGAATGAGCCAAAACTTTTACATGAGGGAAAATCACTGGAAGCAGTCTGGCATCGTTCCATGCTCGATTTGTTGGCCGCCTTGGCGCTGATTGAAGACGGCCGCCTGGCCGCCCGGGTCATCTCATACAAGTCCGGCCATAGCCTGGATGTCGAGATGATGAGGGTATTGTTTAAGTACAACCTGCTGCGCCCGCTGGCTTAGTCCGGCAGCGGAGCGGTAATTTCAAACTTTTCAGCAAACCGCTGCCAGACAACCTGACGCTGCCAGCGCCGCACCAATCCGGCAACTTCCAGACCCGGCGCCTGCCCGGGATGATTGGCACACCATGTGAGCACATCGTTGTCCAACAATAGATATGGCTCCAGATCGAATTCCAGCGCCAATTCCGCACGCCATTGCTGCATAGCTTTTAACCGGAGTTTATAATTCGGGGCCGACCGCGGCCGCCGTACCCGCGCCATGTGCTGTTCCTCCGGAGCTTGCCGACCGGCATGCCAAGCCGCCAACAGGCGATCCAGATTGCGGGGTTGCCGCAGAACGGGATGGACACCCCGCAATTCGCGTAAATCTTTCAACGTCAAACTACTGCGCTTTGCCAAATCCAGCATGATTTCATTACGCATGATGAAGTGCAGCGGACGGTTGATGCGGCGCGCCTGTTGATCGCGGAAATCTGAAAGAGCGCCCAAGACCGCCAACTGCCGGGGTGTCAGCAGCGAACTGCGTTTTATGCGGTGATGCAAAGGTGATTCCGGCGCTCGCATTTCCCGGCGTTCCGCACAGTCGAATTCCTCCTCCGCCCAAGCAGTGCGCCCGAGTTCGGACAGACGCGCTGACAAGCGATCACGCAAGGCATGCAGATAGGCCGTATCACCGACAGCATAACTCAGCGCTTCCTCAGGAATAGGCCTTTTCATCCAATTCATGGTCTGAAAGCGTTTATTGGCGGTAACATTAAAATATTCCGCCAATAAATTCCCCAACCCAAATTTGCGATGACCACACAGTTGAGCGGCGATTTTGGTGTCGAATATTCCATGCAGTTTCCAGCCATACACTTGAGCCGCCGCCCGGCGATCGAAATCGGCGTCATGCAGAATCGTCTGGCGCGCAGGGTCACTGAAAATTTTACCAAGCGGCTGCAAATCTATATCGGCAAGCGGGTCTA
Source organism: Kiritimatiellia bacterium (assembly GCA_050944835.1). Taxonomy (GTDB): domain Bacteria; phylum Verrucomicrobiota; class Kiritimatiellia; order JAAZAB01; family JAAZAB01; genus JAXGPF01. The sequence goes on along the minus strand of JBMNRV010000011.1, from coordinate 60,943 downwards.
TGATATAGTGCCGGTTATCCGGTGTGGAGAGTTGTATCAAAGCAATGTACAGACCGTAAAGATGACAATGGTTCTCCATCTCCATATCCAGCGCCAAGGATGGCGCGGCTTCCAGCACGGGCAAAGCCAAGCGTAACTGCGACGGAGTACTGATCAGTTCGTAGGGAGTGGTGGACACGGTTATTTCCGTTCCAGCAACTGATATGCCGCCCACAGGGCGATTCCCAACGCCACTGGGATCGCCAATAAAACCAAGTTGTTGTTGAACATCCAACGCCTCCACACCGACGGACCAACCAGCCGATACTGAATAAACTCGTTTATACTAACCGGGAACCGAGACTCAGGTCAAGCTGTAAAAATCTTGACAAATCCAGCATATATCACCGATCATGCCCAAAACATAGGAGGATAATGAGATTATGATAGGGATGAAGATTTCTGGACTGCCAATAGGCTTACGGATCCGCCTGATATTTTGTCTGGCTGTATTCGGCTGTCTGGGCGTGCCGATCACGGCGACTGCCGCTCCCGAAGACATGACACCGGAACAAATGAATGACGCCATAGGCCTGCCGCTTTGGTCAAGCGAAGATTTGTGGACACAGTCCGCGGCTGATACCGCTGCCCGCCTGCCCTCCCGCTTGGAGTCGGACACCGGCGTGGAGTCGGTACACCTTGTGTCGGCTGACAAAGTATTCGGGGTACCGCCCGAGAACATAAAAATCACCGGCAAGAACGGAACAGTGGCAGATGTGCTGATCATGTTTGCCAACAAGGGCGATACACTGGGGATGGCGCCTGACCAACGCTACGCTGCCAACCCGCGGGAATATCGCCAAGCTTTGGCGGAATTTCGTAAAAAGGAGTTGCAGCTTGCCAGAGTCATCCGTCAGCAAAGTGACAGTCTGGAACAAACCTTAACCACGCTTTTAGGCCCTTATCGTAAAATGCGTTTCGGTGAAGGACACAAAACCACTGAACTGGTCAAAGCTTGGCAATGGAGCGATCATGTTTTCCTGCTCTCCGAGCAGAAAGACGCCTCACTTTCATTGCGGATTGTACCGGCAGTTGTGGCTGAAAACCGCGGCAAGGCGCCTTTAGTGACCGATGCGGATTTGCAAACTGAATTGCAAACGCGTATCCTGCGCCGCGAAAATGGCGATGTGGTGATTACCGGCATACCTATGATAGATCAAGGAGACAAAGGTTATTGTGTGCCCTCCACTTGGGCGCGTTACCTGCGCTACATGGGCATTCCGGCTGATGAATACATGCTGGCTAATGCCGCCGGCACAACCAAGGGTGGCGGCACACATCTATCGCAAATGCTTGTAGCTGTCAATCAATTGGTGAAACAGAACCGGCGGAGCATTAAAACGCTTACCGGAAGAATTACTGTGGATCAAGTGGCGCGCTACATCAACAAGGGTTTGCCGTTGATGTGGGGCATGTATGTCGTCGGCCCATTTACAGGCTACGGCTATCCGGCCGAACGTATGGCGGAACAATCACCGGAGGCTTGGAGCGCGTCTTTGAAAGAGGCGCGGCGGGCTGCAAAAAGCATTAAAGTGGATACCTCCAAGGGGCACACTACCATGATCATCGGTTATAATGCCCAGACCGGCGAAATCGCCATATCAGATTCCTGGGGACTGCGCCATGCCGAAAAGTGGCACACCATTGAAGAGGCTCAAGCCGTTTCCCAGAATGAACTGTATGTGGTTTCGTGGTAATCATCCGGCGCGGGACGCCCCTTTTTAACCAAATTTCTGCTTGTCAACATATTTGGTTTGGTGTACCGTAAGTCACACTTTTTGACTAAATCCGCCGGAGTGGCGAAATGGCATACGCACTGGACTCAAAATCCAGCGGTGGCAACACCATGAGGGTTCAACTCCCTCCTCCGGCACCATCCTGCATTTTGCTGCACCTAGATCCCTATAGTAACGTCCATGAGTATCGCCCCAGTCAGCCCGGAAAAGAAACGCGCCTTGGAGCAACGTATGCGTGAGTTGGGTGTGACTGAAAGCGCGTTGACGGAAAAATTCATTCTGGGTTCCGGCAGCGGCGGACAGAAACTCAACAAATCTTCCACCTGTGTTTATCTGCGCTATCCAGCCGGCGGCATAGAAATCAAGTGCCAGGCAAGCCGTTCACGGGAGATGAACCGGTTCCTGGCCCGGCGTGAATTGTGTGAACGTTTGGCGGAGCGGATTGAAGGCGCCCGGTCTGCCCGGCAGCAGGCGGCGGAAAAAATCCGGCGCCAGAAACGGCGGCGGTCGCGGCGGCAGCGCCTGATTTTAGAGGAACAGAAGCGGCGGCATAGCGCCAAGAAAGCCGCGCGCCGGGCCGTCCCGCTGCCGAATACAGATTGATTGCATGCGCCCGTAGCTCAATTGGACAGAGCATCTGACTTCGGATCAGAGGGTTGCAGGTTCGAGTCCTGCCGGGCGCGCCACGGATACGCGTCATTTTCGGCGTAATCGTCAAGCATCCGGCAAACGGATTGCCGATCACAACGCCGGGAACATGGGAGATATTACAAAATGTCCATCAGCATAAAATATTACGGAGCAGCTAAGAATGTGACCGGGTCCTGCACATTGCTCAGCACCGGTCAGGCCCAAATTATCGTGGACTGCGGAATGTATCAGGAACGCGAACTGAAAGGCCGCAATTGGGAGCCGCTACCGGATGAGCTGAAGAATATAAACGCGGTAGTGCTGACGCATGCCCACCTCGACCATTGCGGGCGGTTGCCACGCTTTGTGAAAGAGGGGGTTGCCTGCCCGGTGTTCTGCACCCCGGCGACCAGAGAAATTGCAGAAATCATTATGCTGGATTCCGCTCGGTTACAGGTGGAAGACATCAAGTTCAAAAAGAAACGCCATGAACGCGAAGGACGGGTCAGTCCCTATCCCTATGAACCGTTGTACGATGTCAACGACGCGGAAAAAGCCATTGGTTTTTTGCGCGAAGCGCCTTACCGTCAACCGCTGGAAGTAGCGCCGGGCATCACAGCCACATTTTACGAAGCCGGCCATATTTTCGGTTCCGCTTTCCTGCGCATTGAATTACGCGATACTGATGGCACAACGCGTAGTGTGTTGTTATCGGGTGACATGGGACGAAAAAATCTGCCGATTCAGCGCGATCCTGACTTGGCAGTTGATGCAGACTACGTTCAAGTGGAATCCACTTACGGCGACCGGTTGCATGGCGATCCAATGGACATTCCCTCGAATTTGGCAGAGGTCATCAACAGCGCTGTCAGCCGCGGCGGCAACATAGTGATTCCCAGTTTCGCGGTCGAACGGACTCAGGAACTTTTGTATTTTCTGGGCGTATTGCGCCGGGAAGACCGCATTCCACCACTGCAAGTTTTCGTTGATAGCCCGATGGCTATCAGCGTCACTGAGGTGTTTATGCGTCATCCGGATTTGTTTGACAGTGAGGCGAAGGCATTGCTGAATGGCAAAAAGCTGATTGGACATTTTCCCAACTTGCATCTGACACGGACAACGGATGAATCCAAGTCTATCAACAATATTCGCGGGTCAGCAATCATCATTGCCGGCTCTGGCATGTGCACCGGCGGCCGCATCAAACATCATCTCAAAACCAATCTGCCACGCGAGGAAAGCACGATCCTGTTTGTCGGCTATCAAGCACACGGCACGTTGGGACGCATTATTCTGGATGGCACAAAGCGGATACGCTTATTCGGAGAACAATTGGACGTTAAGGCACAGATAGCCCGCATTGAGGGATTTTCCGCGCATGCCGACCGCGATGAACTGCAAGAATGGCTGGGGGGAGTACAACAGGCGCCACGCCGTGTGTTTATAAATCACGGTGAAGAAGACGCCGCCAAGTCATTTGCAGCCACGCTCAAGAAAGCGCGGGGATGGGATGTTGCCATCCCGGAATATCTGGACACTTTCGAGCTTCACTAAATTTCCAAACCTCTTCCTTCATCCGCGTTCATCCGTGTTAATCAGTGGTTCTTCTGCTGCTTTGTGGTTAAAGCACGCCGAAAAGGATGCTGGTAAAAGTTACCAGCGGCGAAGTTTCACGGACGTCATCCAGCGTCTTACGCGCTTCACCCAAGGTTGCCATGGTTTCGTCGTACAAGCCATCTTCGTTCACCAGTTTACCCAGGGTGCCGTCGCCACGGTTGATCTTGGCGGCAATGTCTGCCAGTTCACCCGCAACATTATCCAACTTGGCCAAAAAACCGTCATCACCACCGGCCTGCTTTAATTGTGCCACAAAACTGCGCGCATCATTATACAACGCGTCATCCGTAACCAGTTTACCCAGGGTGCCGTCGCCACGGTTGATCTTGGCGGTAATACCTGCCAGTTCATCCGCAACGCCATCCAACTTGGCTAAAAAACCGCCATCACCGCTGGCCTGTTTCAATTGTGCCACTAACCCACGCGCATCATTATACAGTGTATCATCTGTAACCAGTTTGCCCAGAGAGCCTTCCCCAGCCCGGATTTTAGCGGTAATGTCGCGAAAATCTGCCACGACATCCGCGGCCAACATCATCATATCCAGCGGTGTTTCGCCGCGCAGCGGGGCATCATCAGGCAAAGCAGCGCCTGTGCGGCCTTCATCCACTTGCAAATAACGTCCGCCTAACACGGAAGTAGAGATCACTCGAATTGCATAATCCTCTTTCAGTTGCAGCGGTCGCTCCAAAGCAGCAATAACGTGCACTCCATCATCAGCCAAGGTCAATGTCTTAACCTTGCCGACCGTCATGCCGCGAATGACCACATTGTCGCCGTCACGCAAGCCCATTACATCTTCAAACACCACTTCCATCGGATATGTTTTCGCCAGATAATTTTCCCGGGTAAGAACAATCGTGAAAACCGCCAAGCCTATTAGTACCGCGAACATAAAGGCGCCTACCAACATCTCCAGCAAAAGCTCTTGCGCGCGACTCCCCATACGTTTCATGCCGGTTTCTCCCAAGGACCTTTTTTAGTAATATATTGCGCGTCTAGAAAATCCCGCACTGCGGGATTGCGCGACTTAACAAACTCCTCTGGCGGCGCGACTTCCACAAAGCGCCCCTGATGTATCATAGCAATCCGTGTCCCAATCGCCAACGCACTGAACAAGTCATGCGTGACAACTACCCCCGTCACCTTCAATTCCAGGCGTAAACGATCAATCAAGCGATCTATGGCGCGGGAAGTCACCGGGTCCAACCCGGAAGTCGGTTCATCATATAAAACAATTTCCGGTCTGGCGACAATTGCGCGCGCCAGCCCGACACGTTTACGCATGCCGCCGGATAAGTCTGCCGGCCTGGCGTCATACACGTCTTCCAAATTGACCAAACGCAGTGTTTCTTGTACACGCTCGCGGATTTCCGCGTCAGGCATCCGGGTTTTTTCACGCAGCGGCAGCGCCACATTTTCGCCGACGCTTAACCACTGCAACAGGGCCGCGCCTTGAAAGAGAAAACCGAACCGCTCACGCAAGCGGACAAGTTCGCGAGCGCCGGCATGGCTGATATCGGCGCCGTCTATTAACACCGCGCCACTGTCAGGTGTCAGCAAGCGAATCATGTGCTTAAGCGAAACACTTTTGCCAGCGCCGGAAAACCCGACGATGACGAACGTCTCGCCGCGCTGCACCTCGAAATCCAGGTCATCCAGCACTTTCCGCTGCCCGAAATATTTGGTTACATGATCAAAACGTATCATAAGTAAAACAAACGGGTAATGATGTAACCGACAATCAAAATAGCCAAAAAGGAAATAATTACACTGCGCCGGGTGGCTCGCCCTACCCCTACCGCGCCTTGAGTGGTGGAAAACCCTTGATGGCAGGAAATGGTTGTAATCATAATGCCGAAAATAAAGGACTTCAGCAAACCGACATACAAATCCTTATTTTCCGCAAAACGAGTGGCATTATCCATGTAGGCTGGCAACGCCACTCCCAATTGCGTCACCCCAACAATCGCCCCGCCAACAACGCCCAGCATACAGGCATAAAAAGTCATCAGCGGCGTCATAATCATCATCGCCGCCAGACGCGGCATCACCAAGAAGCGCACAGGCGGGATGGACATGACTTCCAGAGCGGCGATTTCCTCAGAAACCACCATCGTCCCCAACTCCGCCGCCATAGCCGAGCCCACACTGGCGGCCAGGATCAAAGCGGTCATAAACGGACCCATTTCACGCAACAGCGACACCATTACCGCGGTGCCGATATTAACTTCCTGTCCGAACCTGCGCAACTCCAATCCCGTCTGCAACGCCAGGATCATGCCGGTGAACATCGCCACAATCGAAATTACACCGATACTTTTAATGCCGGTGACGTAGAGCTGATACACCACTTCCGGCCAGGCGCGCGCGCCAAACATGAAACGCAAATCTAACAACGCCTCCCATAACATCAGCAGCGCCCGGCCGGCGTTTCGGCAGGAAATCCAAATCTGACGTCCAAAGCGGCCGAACCAATTGATAGGAGGCGGATAAAATTCCGGTTCACGTGTTATCATGACAAGATTAAACCAGCTTTCTGAACTCACCGCAAACAAAATTACGTCGGCGACACACCGGCAGACGTCATTGCGCGGCGGCTGCCAACGGTAGCTTAAAAAAATACAACAAACGCAATTCCCGTCGCCCGGCAGCACTGCGATATCCAACAGCGCCCCACAACAACGACCATTCCAACGCATTTTCCGACGGATGCACGTCATATCGCGCCAGCGGAAACAATCCGCAGCGGCGTCGGCCATCCGCATCCCGCCGATAGCGGAATACACCCCAGAGCGCTTCCTGCTCCATAGCTTCCGGAGTGGCTTCACGTTGATAGAGTGTCCAGAACGGCGCGTAGTTACGGTCTATGTGCGCTCGATCCCTGAACGGAAACAACGTCGGCGCCCGCAGCAGGCTGTGGCTGTCTTCTTCTTGCCACGTGAACAACGGCCAGATTTTACGACCTCGGCACTTAATGCCAGGCGCCGGCATTTTTTGATCTTCATCGGTAAAATAAACGAATGGCAACACCCATCTCCGCTCCCGATCGTTATATTGTGAAAACTGTCTGGTCCGCATACAGACCGGCCAAACCAGGAATTCACGCGCATAGCCCGGAGATGTTTTGCGCCCCCATAGCGGCCAGAAATATGCTTGCTCCGCCATCCCGTGGCTGACTTGAATAAAGGGCCAAGGCGCATATGTTTGATTCAGCTTCGCTCCGCGTGAAAACCGGAAAAACGGCGGCAGAAACATCCAGGACGTCTGATCCTCCAGCGCAACATGTCCAAAAAACGGGAACAGTATGTATCCCGTGCCGGATGCCCCAGTATAGCCATAGCGGGCGTAATTCCAAATCGGCCAAAGAACAAAATACTTTTCGAAATCATCACCGCGCCGGGAATACCCATAAAAAGGGAAGACCCGGAACCGATCAACTTTCGCATTATGATTACGAACAATCACCGGCCAGAGGCAAAACCATCCCGGCAAATCGCCCACATGTGTACGGCCGAACAATGGGAACAGCCAGAAACTTACTTCGTCGTAAAACAGGAAATCGCGGATTGTGCCACCCAGAGGAAAGAGCGCCCAGTAAGGTTGACCCGCGTCATTCCTCCCTTGGAAATAAAAAGGGACTACCTGAAACGAATAGCGCGCACGTGGATCATTGACGTCATCATCCCGCCACGAAACCGCCACTAGAAAACGCCATTGGTTAGCCGAATCATCCCATGTTTTCCCAAACCAAACCGGCCAGAGCACATCCTGGACTAGCTTACGCTCGGCAAAATCATGTTCGCGGCTATACAATGGCCTGAATGCCATCAAGTGGCAACCGTTTGTCCCAGCCCGGTATTCGAACAGCGGCCCCAATGCACGCCACCGGATTTCACCGTCTAAGGCCGTATCCCGCGCCAACAATGGCCCCCAATCCAGTTCCGGCGCGGCGACAGCGGAAGTGGCAACCAACAGACATAACCCTGCCAGCCGGCGCACATATATAAACAATTTTGACATGCCGTGGATTATATCACAGCGTTGGAAAAGCTCCAGAATTTTACCCGCTCCGGCGGGCGGCAAATCGCGATACATACGCCTCCCACGACGGCATTACGACACCCGCTCGGCATCCGTTGTGGACATCTTCAGGCGGCTTAAGATCCACCGTACCCAACAAATGCCGATAAAGCCCGCAGTCAAATCAGACGTCAGGCGCCCCCAGAAAACGCCCGACACACCGCCTAATCGTGCGCCAAGACACACCATGGGAATCAGCAGAATCAACACTCGCACGGCATTAAGCAATGCCGCCACACCGGGACGATGCACTCCAGTCAGGAAAAAGCTGCAATAACGATGAGACTCCATCATCCCATATCCGAAGCCCACAATACGAATATACGACACCATCACCTCAACCACACGGGGATCACGGCTGAAAATCAGCGCCAGCCAAGGAGCGAATATAAAAAACAACACCGTCACTGCTGCGCCATAGATCAGCGCAAACCCCAGACTGAGACGCAGCGCCTCATGGATACGATCTAAGCGTCCGGCGCCGTAATTCTGGCTGACAAACGGCGTCAATGAAATTCCAAGCGCCATGGGAATAATAAACGCAAACGATTCCAGACGGCCGGCCGCGCTGCTGCCAGCCACGGCTTCATTGCCGAAACCGCCCAGCAGTCTTGTGATTACGGTGGCGGCAATCGGCATTAGCATCATGCTCAGTATATTGGGAATACTAAAGGCCATAATTCTGCGTAATGAATTCAGCCAATCGCGTACCGGCCAACGTTTCCACGTAAGCAACCGATATTTCACCAATAGCAGGTGGCAAAGACACACCGTCGTTACGGCCTGCGCCAACACCGTCGCCAAGGCTGCGCCCCGTATCCCCATAGCCGGCACCACCCAAAAACCGAAAATCAAAATCGGGTCAAAGATGGTGTTTAAAATAGGCCCTAGCAACATCAGCCGGGCTGCCCGGCGAGAATCGCCGGAGGCGATCAGCAACCCGTTGCCCAGCATCGGCAAAGCCATAAAGGCGGCGCCCAGATACCAGGTGCGCATGTATCCAGTCACCAACGGCATGATTTGCTCATCCGCTCCCAGACGGCTGAAAATAGCATCAATACTGCAGTATCCCCCAATGGCTATCATTCCCGCAACCATCAACATCAAGGCTATGCCATGAGTGACAATACGCGCGGCATCGGCATGTGCCTGCCGTCCGAGGGCGTGTGCAGCCAGTGTTGACACCCCATTCCCAATCCCACCGGCAACGCAACGAAGGAGCATGATCACCGGGAAACTAAATCCCATCGCAGCCAGCGGATTTGTGCCCAGACGCGAGACAAACCACGTGTCAGTAAAGTGGTAAGCATTCATGGCAAACGTTCCCGCCAACATCGGGAACGCCATGCGAAACAAGGTCTGCTTGACGCTAAACTTGACGAGTGCGGATTCTTCTTGTGGCTGCCGACTCATAAACGTTACTATATCTCATCTGTTGCGGACATTAGCCCCAAAGGGGCATAACATAGTTCATAGCTTGGCAGTTATGAAAGGGAGCGCTCTGCGCGGTAATGCAGGCGGGCGCAGGGTTATCATGCCGTGCCATACATTCTCAGCAGCGGTAGCTATCCTACCCTGACGACTACAGCCGATCCACCGGCCGTCTCCAAACGGCAGCCGCAAATGACGGCAGGAATAAGAACCGAACTGCCAACCGACAAAACAGATTTCCAGCCACTCGGGGCCGTTAATCGCACCGCGCCGGATACGACAAACAATGCTTGGCAGCGCTCCGATGCCGGCAAGTCGGCTGACGCGCCGGGCGCTGACAGGCTCAGCCGATCAATCTCAAAAAACGGCGCACGCAGCAGAATTTGCCAAACTCCCTCCGATCCCGCTGTCGTGCGGATAATTTCCGGACGCGCCTCCCATTTTATGGAGTGCAATGCTTGTTCAACATGCAACTCCCTGGGCTGGCCATCCGCCCCTACCCGCCCCCAATCATACACCCGATAAGTGGTATTGGAATTTTGCTGCACCTCCAGCAACAGACAACCGGCGCCGATGGCATGGACTAAACCGCCCGGCACATAAATCAAATCTCCGGCGGCCAAAGTTGTTTTTTCCAGTAATTTTTCCACTGCGTTATCCGCCAGAGCCCGCTGCAAAACCGCGGCATTGACTCCCGGCTTGAATCCGGCGTATATCGCGGCCTTCTCATCAACCTCCAATACATACCACGCTTCGGTTTTGGGTTCACCGCCATGTATCGCGGCGGCTTGACTATCCGGGTGAACCTGAACACTTAAACGCCGGCAGGCGTCTATCAATTTAATCAGCCAGGGACAACGCCCGGATGTCTGAGCGGCCCCGAGCACTTCCGCCCCGCGGGCACGCATCAGATCCGTCAGTGAGCATCCTCGCAGCGGTCCGTCCGCCACAACGCTCGGCGCTTCAGCCCGGTCTGATACCTCCCAAGACTCGGCGTAAATTCCCGGCGGCAGATTCCGGCGAAATAATTTGGGGATACGATCGCCACCCCAAATATAACGTTGGTAGGCCGGCTGCAATCGCAGCGGATACAGTTGACAAGATAAATTCACAAGGAGGAATCTCCCCCCTGTGGAGGGTTGGCACGCAAATCACCGGCAAAATCGCTCTCCATGAATTCAAGGTAGCCGCGCTGATTGTGCTGTCGCAAGCGGTCGTCTTGTTCCCTCAATTCCACTCGGCGCAATTTACCGCTCGTGGTTTTCACTAACTCCGGCATGAATTGCAAGCGGCGCGGGCGCTTATAAAGCGCCATACGCCGACGACAAAACCGGAAAATATCCAGCGCCATCTCCGCCGTGGAGTCACAGCCGGGACGCAGCGCCAGAAAAGCCTTAGGCACAAATCCGTTGCGCACATCGTCGCGGCTGGCCACCACCGCCGCTTCAATTACGGCTGGGTGTTCCAACAGAACGCTTTCTACTTCAAACGGACTTATGCGATAGTCCGAACACTTGAAAATATCGTCATTGCGCCCAACAAAACTGAAATAGCCATCCGCATCACGCACGGCCATATCACCCGTCAAATACCACCCGCCGACAAAAACTTCATCTTCGCGCTCACGCGCACATCGGTATCCCTTCATCAATCCCAGCGGGCGCGTGGCGGAAACTCGCAGAGCGATCTGCCCCTCGATTCCCGGTGGAGCGGGCAGCAAGTCCTGACCGACCACAGCGACATCGAATCCCGGCGCCGCCAGTCCCATCGTGCCGATGCGCGGCGGCATGTTTGGAAAAGCGCCGATCTGCAGAACGGTTTCCGTCTGGCCGTATCCCTCGCGTATTGTAACACCAGTGTATTGACGTACGCGCTTGGTGATGGCCGGGTTGAGCGGCTCTCCGGCGCTGACAATTTCCCGCAGGCTGAAATGGTGTGCGGACATATCTTCCTGCAGGAAACGCCGCCAGACTGACGGCGGCGCGCAAAGCGTAGTAATTTTACGGCGCTCAATGAATTCCAGCGTCCGCCGGGCGTCAAACCGGTTATATTGCCATAGGCAAACCGTAGCGCCGGCATTCCACGGGGCAAAAAACGAGCTCCAAGCATGTTTACCCCAGCCCGGCGCGCTGATATTGTAATGCATATCACCGGGACGCACACCGATCCAAGCCATAGTGATCAGATGCCCGACCGGATAGCTGACATGCGAATGCAGCACCATCTTGGGGTGCGCCGTCGCGCCGGAAGTGAAATATAAAAGGCAGGGGTCTGTGGAAAAAGTCGGCAAAGGATTTACAAACCGGTCGGAACGGCTTTCAGCTTGCCGCAGCGATATCCAACCCGACCGGTCATCGCCGTTAATAAACCGAACTGGAGCGCCCCGTAAAACATCGGCCAATTCTCCAGTTTCATTCAGCAAGGCGGCATCCGCCACCACGGCCCGGACTTTAGAGCGCGACATGCGGTCGCGAATGTCAGACGCCGTCAATTGCACAGAAGCTGGGGAAACCACCGCCCCGACTTTCATAGCCGCCAACAATATGACAAACAATTCCAACGAATTATTCATCATCAGCAGCAAACAATCATTCTTGGCGACGCCACGCTCCTTGAGAAAATTCGCCATGGCGTTTGATCGCCGCCGCAACTCATCAAAGCTATAGACATTTTCCGCGCCGGATTCGTCCTCAATCAACAAGGCCGGCGCCTGATTGTCGAGGGCGTGCCAGTCAAAATAATCCAAGGCCCAGTTGAATTGAACTGGATCAGGCCAGCGGAAGTCGCGACGCATTTCCTCGTACGATTCGGCGTGCAGCAAAAAATCGCGCGTCGCCAGAAATTGCTTTAACCCGTCATGCATGGTTCACTCCCGAATCTCTTTCAAAATTGCTTGCTATTCCGCAAAACGATCTGCCTCCGGGCCAACAGACGGTCCGCAGAACCTGACCAAAGCCAGCGCCTATGATACAGTTTGCATTTTTATTTGCAACAGTAGCTTTAAATTGATTTAATGGAACTGATTTTTTGCATTTCATTTTTGCGTGGAGGATGTCAATATGCAGCATGCTTATCATAAATTTGTGGCCGAACAGGCTCGGCTGTTGAACGCAGGAGTGTCACCCCGCGCTCCGCGCCCGACACCATCAGCCGGACGCCAATCGCCGCCGGACGGCGCGCCGACGGTATTGGTCTTTGCTCCACATCCTGACGATGAATGCATTACCGGCGCGCTTCCGCTACGGCTTTTACGGGAATTAAAAATGCGTGTGGTGAATGTTGCCGTAACGCTCGGAAGCCGCAAGGACCGCCGCCAGGAGCGTTGGCAGGAATTACAGCAGGCTTGCGATTTCATCGGATTTGAAACACTGCTGCCTGCGCCCGGCGGACTGGAAAAGATCAATCTGGACCAGCGGCAGCAAAACCCTGACGCTTGGCATAAAGCCGTGCTGATCATGACCGATATACTGCGCCGACAACAACCACACATCGTTTTCTTTCCGCACGCCGGAGATGCCAACAGCACTCATATCGGCGTCAACGCCCTGATGACCGACGCCTTGGCCAAAACCGGCAAAAACTTCTGTTGCTGGGTATGCGAATCCGAATTCTGGGCGCCGATGCCACATCCGAATTTGATGATCGAAACCAGCGTAGCCGATACGGCCGACTTGGTGGCGGCGCTGGCACAGCACGCTGGCGAAGTCAAACGCAATCCCTACCATCTGCGCTTGCCGGCATGGATGATAGACAATGTCCGGCGTGGCGGAGAACTGGTAGGCGGTCAAGGCGGCGAACCGCCGCCTTTCATCTTCGCCACACTGTATCGGCTATCCAAATGGGCGCATGGACGCCTTGAAAACGGCGCCAGCGGGAAGATGGTTTCAGCCAACGATTCGCTCAAACTTCTGTTCGGCTGAATAGTTCACTCAGGCGGCCGCCATGACTACCCCTAATATTAGCCCCAACAGGGCGTAGAATGGGGATTGTGATCCCACTGGCCCTCTGGGTGGATTAGCCCTAACGGGGCGTGACATAGTTATGTTCATATGTCACCACGCCCTTTCAGGCTGGTTTCATGCGCGCTGTTAATCTCGCGTAATTGTGTTAAATACCACAATCATCCTTCATATCGCATGGCCGCCTGATAACGCTTGTAGGCTGCGTCATAGGCAGGCGCTATGGCAGATATAGGGTGGAAGATGCGGCCGATACTGAAGCAACCAGCGCTGATTTCCGCCAGATCGGCACCCGCCCCGGCAGCGCCAGCCATAGCCAGCATAGCAGCGCCAAGCGTGGCGGCTTCGGACGATGCCGGCCTCTCGATATCGCGCCCTGTGATGTCAGCCTGCATTTGCATCCAAAAGTCATTGCCGGCGCCACCGCCGATCACCCGCACAATTTCCACCGGTAGATCGCAGCGTTCCAACATTTCCAAATTTTCACGCAAGCAAAAAGCCAAAGATTCCAGCAACGCCCGATAAATGTCGCTCCTGGTATGTTGCAGCGTCAGATGCAGTAAAGCGCCGTGCATAGCGGCATCCGGCGACGGCGAAATCCGCCCGTCAAAATGCGGGCAAACCGTCAGCCCGCGGCTGCCGGGCGGCACTCCCTGCGCGGCAGCGTTCAATTCGTCAAACGACAAATTGCCGCCTAATTCACGGCGGAACCAATCCAACAACACGCCAGCGGTTTTGGCAAAAGCCAACCGATAACGCAAGCCTGGTATGGGAAATTTGCCGTCGAACAATCCCGACGACAGCCGCCCGTTCTGATCGTGCGTCAAAGTCAGCAAGGCCAGACAGGTGCCGAAAGACACTGTAACAATGCCGGGACGGCAATTACCGGCGCCAAGCGCGCCGGCATATTGGTCGTTGGTGCCAACGACCAACAAAGTCTCTGGCGTCAAACCCCAATCCGCAGCGCGATCCGGTAAAAGATGGCCAATGACACTGCCGGGCGACGCAATTTCCGCCAATTGTCCCCTGACAATACCGCAGATTTCCAAAGCCGGGAGGCTGAAATCTGCCAACTTTTCGAGATACAGCCCGGTAGAACAGGCAGTATTCTCGTCCATGACCGCCCGGCCAGTAAGATGGTATGCAAAATAATCCGGCAATAACAAGTAGCGGCGGGCGCGGCGCATCCGCTCTGGGTGGCTTTCCTTAAGCCAAACGATCTTGGATGCAGTGGCAATCGTTGACATACCTACCGGGCCGACATTTCGCGCAGCGAACTTTGCGGACAACTGCTCCGCCTGCGCCACGCCACGACTGTCATACCACATAATTACCGGATACAACGGGCGATCGGATTCATCCAACGCCACAAACGTCTGCCCCTGAGACGAAATCGCCATGGCACGCACCGTGCCAGGGGCTGTGCACACCGCTGTGCGCACCGCTTCCCGTGCGGCAGCATGAATCGCACCAAGCGGTGTCTCAGCCCAACCGGCAGAGGGAACATCAGGGGTATAAGCGGCACGGCCGAATCCCAGCATTTTCCCGGCACGATCAAAAACCGCCGCCTTGGCGCCGGTGCCGCCCAAATCAAGTCCCAGATATGTCTCGGATTTCAAAATAAAAACCTCTTACGCCTATTTGTGGCGATTTTCCCTTAGCAATCTTGGCGGTTTATTTCTCCCGCTCCCGATTGACGAATCCGGCTCTTTTCAGCATGCGCCGGGGATTGTTGAGGAAGACATCACGGATATCAGCCGGACGCAGGCCGACGGCGTGCGCGGCGCGTCCGAATGCCGCCAGTTCTTCATACATGAAAAAAGTTATCTTTTCCGCTTCCGCCCCGGCAACTTCACGCATATGCGGGTCAACCGCTACATTGCCATATAGTCCTTTGGGAACGATATTGACATAAAACCCTTTTTCGCAGACACGCCGGGCGCGCATCCGCAGAATCGGCAGATCACTGCCGAACAGCACGCGTTTCGGCCCGACCGTCTCCAATAATTGCCGGAAGACTGCGGCATTGGAGCTAGCCGAAAAATCAAAATTCATCCGACGGGTTTTGGCAAGTATTTTAAAAGCATCGCCGACATCCTCTGGACAATAGGCACGGCCAACATGGGCGACAATCAACTGCAATTTCGGATAGCGCGCTTCAATGTCCAGCATTTGCGCCAGATTCACCGGATCGCGCAGACGGCCATTGCGCGGAATATGCAACATGACGATCCATCCATGCCGGTTCATAACTTCCAAATGATGATGCGGGAAAAAATCGAAAATACGTATTTCGGCGGTTGGCAAATAATCAGGCGCCATGGTTAGATAGCATTTAATACCCAGAAACCCACCGCTACGCACACGTGATTCCAATTCGGCGGCCGAAAGGCGCGGGTCGGAGAAAAACAAGGCCGGAAAACCATATCGGCGGGCGGCATCCGCCACATAGTCATTAGCGGCATCCATGTGTTCCTTAGTAAGCGACGCAAACATCATCGGCGTCACAGATTTACCCGGAAACATCAATTTATACGTTTCAATCAGATGTTCCACCGGATTTTCCGCCGCCACCATGGAAGGCCAGGCAACTGTGCGCTGGCTCCTACCCGCCGCATGCTGTTTTTGAAATTTTTTCAGCCCTACATGTGTATGGACATCAATAAATTCGTCCGGCAACCAGCCGGCAATGTTTTTATCGTAAAACCGGCGATCGCCATCATTTACCACAAACAAAGGCTTTTTTTTCATAAATACTTGTAGCTAATCCCCTCTCCATCTGCGTCAATCTGCGGTTTAATTCTCCTATCACCTTGTGCATCTTGTGCCTCTTTGTGGCTAACCCCCTTCCGCCTCCTTGGCGTTCTTGGCATCTTGGCAGGGGCACACCGCCGCGGCACATGTTAATCTTTCAACTTGTATTTCCGCACAGCAGCAGCCGGTTTGACATTGCGTTTGACAACATCGCACAACGCGCGTTGGAAAGCCGCCGGATCACGCACCTGCACGGCATTACGTCCGAACACAACACCACCGGCGCCGTCGCGCACTTCGTCGGCCGCCAGCTGCAAGGCCTCCAATTGTGTCGGGCAGCGAGCCGCCCCCAACCCCAGCACCGGCACAGGACAGCTCCGCGTAACTTCTTTAAATTTACAGGTATAAAAAGTTTTGATTAAATCAGCGCCTAACTCCGCAATGATCCGGGCGCAGGTATATACTTTGGCGTGCAGCTCTTCCGCTGTAAGGCTGTCCGGATCGGCTGGATAATACTCGCCTATCACCGGCATACCCAAGTCTTTTGCAGCCGCGCAAAGATTGCGGAACACTTCGACATTGCGGGCATCATTCGCCTCACTGCCGGTTTCCAGCGTGAGTGAAATCAGCGCCACATCCGCGCCCAATCGCAACGCTTCCGCCGGGCTGAAAGCCGGGACAGTGACCGAATCCTTATATTCCCACTGATAGCAATATACCGTGCTCCAATTCAGCCGCACTACAGCCAAAGGCGCGCCTTTGTAATTAAAAGCATTCCGGCAATGCGGCACCATGGCCGGCGACATCAGAATGCCATCCACTATCGGGTCAACCTTCGCCGCCGTCTCCGCCAGATTGATCATCCCTGGTATTGGACCGTCAAACTCGCAATGGTCCATAGCTACAATCACCGCCCGCTCACCCCGGTTGAACAAACGTTCGAATTTAATGTTCTGCATGTCTCTCCTTTTATTATTGATCAACGCCACCTTAGCGCTCTTGGCGGTTAACCTATCCCCCTGCCAATCTTTTCTTTCTTAATCAATCGCCACCGTAGCGTTTTCCGCCTGCGATTGCAATGCCGCCGTAAAAAGCTTATGGCTCAAGGCCGCTTCCGCCGGGGTAACGCATCCGGCAAATTTTTTCAGCGGTTTCTTATAATGCAATTCATACAAAAACGCCGCCCACATCTGCAGAATGGCATCGGTAAATCCAAACTCGAAGATGCCGCCGGTAACCGTTGGATAAGCAGCCTCATACCCTGTATCAATTTGCTGCCAGACCTGCTCCCCGCCCTTGTATTCCATCAGCTCCAGGCGTTTTGGGTTCTTGGTGGAAAACCGGGCACAGGCCTTGACCCCCAGAACTTCAAAACTCCAAGTGTTTTTCTCGCCGGGAGCAATCCGGTGCGTCTTCAGCGTCATAGGGAAAACTCTGCCGCCCTGATCAGCCGTCTCGCACAGCATAACAGCATTATCCCAAGTCCGGCATGGCACGCGCCCGCCTTTGCCATCCGGGCGCTCGGAAACTATATCCGACAATATAGCCCGTACATTCCGCGGCCGCCAGCCGGCGCGAAACGGCACATGACAGACATGCATCCCCAAATCGCCCATCACACCATATTCGCCATTGATCTCCACCATGCGTTTCCAGTTGATAGGTTTTTCCGGATCAAGGTCGCTGGAATGCATAAACGCGGCATTGACTTCGATTATGCGCCCAAATGCCCCGGACTCGATCATGCCACAGATACGTTGCATGGCCGGGAAGAACGGAAATTCCGAAGCGCACCGCGCCGTCACATCAGGATGATCGCCCAAGCATTTCATAATGGCTTGATTGGCGGCCAGATCTATACCAAACGGTTTCTCCCCCATGAGATGTTTGCCGGCCGCGACGGTGGCGCAATAGATTTCCTCATGCAGGTCATGGGGCACCGCGACATAAACCGCGTCAATATCCGACCGCGCCAGCAATTCGCGGTAATCATGGGTATAAAGATTGATATGCGGAAAATTTGCGCGATACCAATCGAATTTTGCAGCGCTGCGATTGCAGACAGCCACAATTTCTGGACGTGGCAAATCGCCCATTAAATGCGCCCACCGCGCCGCCGCGCTGGCGAACTCACGTCCCATCAAGCCCGCTCCGATAATACCAAATTTTACTGTTTGCAATATAATCTCCTCAAATAACTAGCATCCCATAGGATGAATATTTATCATAAATTTTACACACGTGGAAGGGACAGCAGGGGCGGAAGGGACGGCAGGGAGTGTGGCTCGCACCGCCAGTGTGGCTCGCACCGCCAGTGTGGCTCACACCGCCAGTGTGGCTCACACCGCCAGTGTGGCTCACACATCTGCGTGACACACTCCCCCTTTGTGCTTTTTTTGCATCTTTGTGGCTGATTATCTGCGCCAATCTGCGTAAATCTGCGGTTTACTTTCTCCTCCCCCTTGTGGCTATTTCCCAAACCCCAACGCCTGCTCCGTCTCGCCGATGGCTTCATCAATCATATCCATGCATTTGGCGGCGGTTTCCAGATCCATTACAATCGGCGGGCTCATGCGCAGGATGTGCCCAGCCGGAATCCAAGCCAGCCCTTTGCGGAAGGCGCGTTGATACACTTCCCGCCCGGCTTCATCAAATGGCTCCTTGGTGCCACGGTCCTTGACCAGTTCAATCCCCATCAGGCAGCCCTTGCAGCGGACATCGCCAATAATAGGATGAGTTTGTTTCATTTTTTCCAAGCGCGGGATAAAATAATCCTCAAGCCGTTTGACATTTTCCAGCAGGCCTTCCTCTTCAATCGCCTCAATGGATGCCAAGGCGGCGGCACAAGCCATCGGATTGCCGCCATAGCTGGTGGAAGCGCTGATGGAGTTCACCGCTTCGGCATAGGGCTTACGGACGACCATAGCCGTCACCGGGAACCCGTTGCCAAATCCCTTACCGAGGGTCACTATATCCGGCAAGGTGTCCCAGTGTTCCATCGCCAAGTATGTGCCGGTACGCCCCATGGAAGTCAGAACTTCATCGGCAAACAACAGAATCTTGCGCTCATCGCACCAGCGGCGCAGTTTAGGGAAGAAATCATCAGGCGGAAAGATTGATCCAGCCCACCCCTGTATCGGCTCCAATACAATCGCCGCTATCTGATTGGTAGTGGCTTCTTTAATGAATTCATCATAAAAATCCAAATAAGCATCAGTATCTATCGTCCCATCCGGCTTTTTGAATAACGGACGGTATGGATTCGGACGCGGCATCATGTAGAATCCCGGTGTGCGCGTAGGACCATTGGCGCGAGTCATACGCGCCAGGCTGACGGCATGCCCGCTTTTGCCGTGGAAGTCGCCGTAGCAGGAAAGCAATTCATGCTTGCCGGTGGCCATGCGGCAGACCCGCAACCCAGCTTCCACTGCCGTAGTGCCGCTATCATATAATTGTATGCCGGATAAGTCACCTGGCAGAATAGCGACCAGTTTTTCGAGCAGTTTTAATTTAATAGGCGTTGTGAAATCATGGCAATTCATTAATTGCCCGGCATATTTTTGCACGGCTTCCGTCACTTTGGGATGGCAATGGCCAAGCGTGGTGACATATATACCGGAGGAAAAATCCAGATAAATATTTCCATCCACGTCGGTCAGGGTAACGCCATGCCCCTTTTCAAACGCCACCGGGAAAAGCTTTACCTGCCCGGAATACCCCTTCATGATTTCCGCGGCGCGCCCGTGCATTTCAACCGAACGCGGGCCTGGAATTTCCTTAGTTACCAGATGCGGATATTTGTTTAAATCAACCTTCGCCCAATCAATTTTAATCTGCCTTTTCACTCTGTCCTCCATAAAACGCATTGTATTTTTATTTCAAAAACTATGAACAAAATAATCAAATATAAACAAAAAAACAAGCTTTTTTTCAGCATCATCCCACAAGATCAATATTTGACCGAAAAAATCGCGAAGGGAAGGAACCACGGAATACAATGAATACACGAAAAGGGAGGGTGCGGCAGGCATTAGTAATCTGAAAATCTTGTGCTTTCCGTGTGGTCCGTGTGGTCTGTGGTTTTTGTTGGAACCACGGAATACTCTGAATACACGGAAAGGGAGGGCGTGGCAACGGGTGTTTTCTGCATCTTTGTGGCTAATTATCAACGCTAATCTGCGGTTAACTTTCTCCTCCCCTTTCCCCATCTGTGTCCATCCGTGTTTATCCGTGGTTCATCCCATCATCTGCGTAAATCCGCGCCCATCGGCGGTTACTTCCGTGGTTCTTCCCGCAGCAATCAAAACGCTTTGTCGTTAGCGGTGGCTGTCAGGACGTGCGTCATTTTTTTCAACGACGACATGATTTTCGATTCAGGGCCGGCGGAAGTGATCCACAAATCGAAATCCCGCAACGAACCGTAGGCCACTCCGCCGTCGTTCCGGACTTTGGTGTGGTCGGCCAGCAAAATTTTGCGGCGGCCGCGGCCCAACATTAACGCCGCTGTGTGCGCAGTTTCCTGATCTGTAGTCAAACACCGCCCCTGGTCGTCAATGGCGTCCGCACCGACAAACACCTTGTCAGCTGTCAGGTTTTCCAATGATTTTTGCAAGAGCGCCCCGCCCAGAAACGAAAAACGGGTGTTATATTCGCCGCCCAGAACATAGAGCCGCACATTATCGAACCGCCGCAATTCACCGATCATCGCAACGGAATTGGTGTAAACAGACAAAGGGCCGCTTGTTCCGAGACAGGAAGCCAAGTGATAGGCAGTCGAGCCATCGCTGATCAACAGCACATCGCCGGGATGGACTTCCCGAGCTGCAGCGCGTCCGATTGCTTGTTTAAGCGCAAAATTATTCGCCACCCGGTCACGATAATCCGCATGATGCAACCGCCAGACAGCCAGACAGCCGCCGATAGTACGAACGACAGCCCCTTTTTTTGCTAAAAGGTCTAAGTCACGCCGGATAGTCAAAGGCGACACCTGCATGGCATGCGCCAACTCTTCGACACTCCACTCCTGCGGCACCGCCCGCAACCGATCTATAATTTGCTGACGACGTTTATCCGGCTTCATAGATTGGCACCATATAGTCAAACAGTTCCTAAAAGAGGACTTTCCCAAAAAATCTGGTCATTACTCAAAGACCAATCCGCGCAGCCCTGAAAGGGCATGACATACCAGCCCAGGGCAACGCCCTGGGATTAACGGAAAAATATGAAAACAGCCCTGAAAGGGCGTGACATAGAGAACCTTCAGACCAGTTGAATACAAATATGTCACGCCCTATAAGGGCTAATGTGAATTGTTGGGACCCTAACCGAGGGCGTTGCCCTAGAATGCTTGCCCGCAATGGCGGGGTATGTAACGCCCCGTTGGGGCTATCCCATTCAAGGCGTTGCCTTGGAATGCTTACCCGCAATGGCGGGGGTATATCATGCCCCGTTGGGGCTATTCCAGAAAACCACTTTTCCACTTCCAAGCATACCCGTAAAAAGAACATGTCGTTTGTTTACAAGAGATTATATATAACTGCTTCCGATTTTTTGGAGTAAGTCCTGTTTCCTAAAAACGGCATTTGAAATTCAGGAAACAAAATAAAATGTTGAGGAGAAAATGAACGCGGATGTAGGAGGAAGTTTGGCTTGGTAGTTCAACCCTATCCGTGTCCATCAGTGTCCATCCGTGGTTCATCCCTCACACCCCATCAAACAGCGGCGAGGACAGATAGCGCTCGCCGAAACTGGGCATAATCGCCACGATCATCCGATTGCGATTTTCCGGACGCCGTGCCACGGTGGCGGCAGCGCACAGGGCCGCGCCGCTGGAAATGCCTACGAACAAACCTTCCTCGCGCGCGGCGCGGCGCGCATATTCCATAGCTTCAGCCTGGTCAACCGGAACCGCCTCATCCACGATTTTCAAGTTTAAAACTTTTGGGATAAAACCGGCGCCGATACCCTGTATCTGGTGCGGCCCCGGCTGCAACGGTTTGCCCGCCAAAGCCTGGCTGATGACCGGGCTTTGCGCCGGCTCAACCGCAATCGCTTTGAATTCCGGTTTGCGAGCTTTCAGCGCCTCGGCCACCCCGGTTATGGTTCCACCCGTGCCCACAGCGCTGATCAAAATATCCACCTTGCCATCTGTGTCCGCCCAGATTTCTTCAGCGGTAGTGCGTCGGTGAATGTCCGCGTTGACCGGATTTTCAAATTGCTGCGGCATAAAAGCGTTTTTTTCCGCAGCCACAATCTCATTAGCCTTATCAATGGACCCGCGCATGCCGGCGTCGGCTGGCGTTAAAACCACTTCCGCGCCCAAGGCCTTCAGCACTTTACGCCGTTCGATGCTCATGGATTCCGGCATGGTGAGAATCAGGCGATACCCGCGCGCCGCCGCCGCAAAGGCTAAGGCAATTCCGGTATTTCCGCTGGTAGGCTCCACTAACAGCGAACCCGGATTAAGTGTGCCGTCGCGTTCGGCCGCGTCAATCATAGCCACGCCGACACGATCCTTGATCGAAGCCAAAGGATTGCGGCTTTCCATTTTGGCCAGCACCACAGCGCCGCCGGAAATCACTTTCCGAATGCGCACAAGCGGTGTATGGCCAACAGCTTGCGTAATATCGTGCAATATCATCGTGTACTGGGTCTTTCCAGCGGCGGATCAGAGAATTCCAGCGCCATAGCAGTGGAGTTATTTGCCGACGGCATCATAGACGCCACCGCCGAGGCGTATATCCCAGGCAATGATCGTACCGTCACGACGGCGAATACGCCAACGACCGCTTGGTTTGTCATATATTGCCAAATCGTCCGCACCGTCGCCATCATAGTCCGCCACCACGGGCGTCCAGCCTGGCCCACCCCACCAGTCGCCGTTCAGCAACAATCTGCCGCCCACCGACAGGATATACCAGCGTCCACTGACATGGTAGAGACACAAATCCGTGTGTCCGTCGCCGTTAAAATCACCGGTCAATCCCGTGTATTCCGGGCCGCCGAATGGGCCATGCAGGTATCTATAATTCAAACTTGATGCCAAGCCATGCCATGTGCCACTGGCAGGATGATATACCGCCGGGTCCGCTTTGCCGTCGCCATCAAAATCACCGTGCATCGCTATGCATCCCGGGCCGCCGAAATTGATCTGCACTCCACCTTGAAAACCATACGTTGAGAGCAATGCATACCATTGCCCCATCCCCTCGTGGTAGAGCACAAAATCCTGCAATCCGTCCCCGTCAAAGTCGCCTTGTATCGGACGATATCCCGGACCGCCCCAATTTCCCAGCATGAATATATTTTCGCTTCCCAGCTTCCGCCAATACCAGCCGCCACTGGACGCCCGATAAACGCCCAATTCTGCGATTCCATCGCCATCGTAGTCTCCGGGAACCGGCACGTAGCCTTCACCACCGAACCATGTCCAGTACTGCTCACCGCTCAAATTCCCCAGCCCCCAGTTGCCTGTTTCTTGCCCATAAACTATCAAAGCCGATCCATAATCGCCTCCGAAATACAACCGGTCAGAAGTACGCACCACCATACCGATGTAAATGTCATACGGTGAGCCACGCGCCGCCCGTCCCGTCAGTGTATCCACGCCGGAGACCCGCACCAAGGCCCTGTAACTACCAGGCTTCTTTTCCTTTGGATTGCAACGTACCACCACCTTCTGTGGCGCACTGCCCGCTGCAACTTCCCCGGCGCTGGGACTCACAGTCAACCATGGCGTCTGCTCGGGAAGCACGGTCGTGTTCCATCGCAACGACGTCCCCGCGCTGCTCACTGTGTTCCACACTTTGAAACTGCCCGTCACCGCGCCGGATCCTTGGCGCAGGTTGTATGTCTGCTCCTTTCCATCACACCCAAGCCCCGCCAGCCCCGTGACATTCAGCCGCAGCACGATATCCCGTGACTTCACCTCGCCCACGGGTTCCGATGCCGTCACCGTCAACAGCCCAGTGTAACTTCCCTGTGCCAGTCCCGCCGTGCTATATTCCAGCGTAATCACATCATGTTCCGTTGTACAAGTCCCGCTGGTAACGTCCGGTATCACCCATAACGCATTATCGGAAATAGTGTATGTCAAAGTATAATAACCGCTTCCGTTCCACACCTGGAAAATCCGCGGCGGCGCATCCTCGCCTTCGCTCACAGTATTACTGATCAGGTTCGTGCTCACGCATAACTCCGGACGCGGATTTACAAGCAACCGCACCGGCAACTCGCGCGGTGGCCCAAAATTCGTCATTCCGGGCTCAACCACCGCGTTCGTCAACAGAATTGTGCCATTGTATTGCCCCGGATCCAAGTCAGCCGCGTTATATACCACCGCCAGAACGCCCGTCTCTCCCGGCGATAGTGCGCCTTGCGCTGACTCACCCAGTGTAAACCATTCACCACCCGCCGTTACTGCGGCGCCGTAATGCACAGTCCCCACTGTGCTCGCGTTCGCAAGGCATAAATTGTCCGCGTCCGGATTTATTCCAGCCATCACAGTCTGTGAAAAACTTACCGGCTCCACCAGCAGTCCACCCCGGGCTGGCGCGGCCGACAACAGCCAAGCCGTTAATACAGCCAGCAATGTCAAGGCGAAACTAATGGGATTACGACAGAATGAGCTATGCATTTTGGTACCCTTCCGCAAATCGTTTTTGCGCACCGGCCCACATTATCCACGGGAAGTCTCGGTTTAAGCGCAAATTACACACAAAATCATTTATCGGGATTCTAACAGAACTCACGGCTCACCACAAATTAAAAATTACATAATCGGCATTTAATTAAGGTTCAACCTTAAACGGCAGTTGGCAAGGTGCGAGGCCGCACTGGCGGTGCGAGGCCGCACTGGCGGTGCGAGGCCGCACCGGTCAGCGTGGCAGTGACGCATCCGCCTTATAAATCAGACGCATGATCCGATCCATCTCCGCCTGCTCAGCGCCGGCTTTCCGCCATTGCTCCGGCAGCCCGGATGCCGCTCCGGGGTCTTCTTCGGCCAACATGCGCAAAGCGGCGGCCGCGCCGAGCGCATAGCGCGCAGGATTGATGTTTTCCGCCAATGCCGCGCGCATGACGCCCACCAAACGGTCATCCCAACCGAGTTTGCGTTGCGGATCACGCACAACGCGTGCGACAGCATCGCGCAAGTGCGGGTTCAGCATGCGTTCCAGCAAATCCTCCGCGTAGGCGGTATAACCCGCAGGGGTAAACAAATCATCCACACCGGCATGGCGGCGGCACAACGCTCCACCGGACTCCTCAATAAAGGCCGCACGCGCCAACTCCACCAAATCGGTTTCAGCGCTCACATCAGCCATGAACGGCAAACCGCGCAAGCGCGCCAGGTACCCCAACATCGCATGCGTAGCGTTATGTCCATACAATTTTGCCTCTTCGAACGGCAGCAGGTCCGGTTTTTCCTCAAACACCTCAATGCCGCGCCGGAAGCCCGGCAAGGTAATACGGGTAATCAGGATGCGGTTAAACTCCTCCACCAGCAGGCAACGCCCCGAATTCGGCGTCAATGGCGCCAACTCCTGATCGCGGATTTGCGCCGCATCCGTCACCACCCCGCTCATCTTGCCGATCACGGTATTGAGGCATTGCACATGCTCGGCAGCCCATGCCGCCGCATCACCCAATTGGCGCTCCAAGCGTTCCCACAGGATTTCCGCCGCATGATTGTTGTTTTCCGCCGTATAAATCACGCAATCCGGCCGGCTGGCCGCGCCACTCCGCAGCCGCAAGCCTTCCGCCAGGATGCTCACGACTGAGTCAGGCGCGTCTTCACCGTAAAAATCCACACTCGGCAACGCCGTGGCGATTTCATCCGCTTCGGCAACGGCGGCGACTAGTTTTGCGCGATCGGCTTCAACGCGGGAATTCCAGACGGCGACGCCACGCACTTCATGCCGGACAATGCCGGATCGTCCCGCCACATTCACCCGGTAAACGCCACCGGCCTCACGCAAGTCACGCACTACCTCCGGCATAACTTCCGCCACTGTCAATTCATCAAAATTACCCGACTGGAAGGCCTCATATAAAAACAAGCCGCCTTGAATAGCTCCGAACCCGAATCCGAGGAATTTCTTTTGCATTTTGTAACCTTTATTTGTTTTCTGTGTCATCCCATAAGATGAATATTTAATCAGAAGGAGATTTTAACCGCCAAGTCGCCAAGAACGCAAAAAGGAAACAGACGAAAAATGAAACCGCCGATTGGCGCAGATGAACGCAGATTTTACCAGAGATACCGGCGGACTAGAATGGCCTGCCGCGCTGACCGGCATCTGCTGGTCTGGCGGATCGGCTGACACCCTTATACGCGAATTCATTCGTGTATCCGGGTGTCCACCGATCCATGTCCGCATAGCGGACAGCGCGGCATGCGTCCGTGGCGAATCCTCTTCTGACACCTTGGCGGCTTGGCGGTTCAATCTTTCATTCCCCTTTGTGCATCTTGTGCATCTTTGTGGCTAATTTCTTTCCGTTGCTGCTCCGTCGCGTTCAACCACAATAGCCGGCCCCGGATCAGCCGGGCATTGACACTGACAGGCGCCGCAGCCACGACAAAGGGCCTCGTCCACCTCCGGACAATTCACACCGCCGTGCTTGACCACGCGCACAGCTTTGTAAGGGCAAAACTCATCGCATACCATGCAATATTCGCCATGTTTCCAAGCCAGACATTTATCGTGAATCACCCGGGCCGTGCCGATTTTGTAATCCGGCTTGCGCGCCAGTGGAAAGCGCCGGATCGCCCCCGTGGGACACACCTGGGCGCAGGCGGCACAGGTTTCATGGCAATAATCATCCTGAAATTCTATCACGGGTGTCAAAGCGCCAGCCAATCCACCTTCCAATAACCCCGGACGGATAATGCCCGATGGACAGGCGCGCATACAATTTCCGCAGCGCGCACACATGCCATTGAAACGGTCTTCCGCAACCGCGCCCGGCGGGCGCAAGCATTTTGCGCCGCGCTGCGCGCTCCAGCCCCGTAGCGCTCCGGCGGCCAGAAAACCACCTGCTAAACCGACAAATCCGCGCCGGCTGATGCCGCTCATTTGGGGTAACACCTCGCTGGCGCCGGCGCCAACATTTGACTTCGACGAGCTTGCAGTAACAGTGCGACAGCGCAAGCCATCCCTCTGCTTGCCAGCAAAAACGGCAACGCGGTGGCAAACGTCCATCCAGGCGCCCAGAGGACATAAACGCACACACCATAAGCGCGGAAAAAGCCAAGCCAATAACAGCAATAATGGCAACCCTGCCGCTAATCGCCATTCATGAAAATACGGCGCCGACGGCCGCCATGCCGAAAAAAAAGCCGTCCATAACACCAGCGGGTCCCATCCCAGAAATAATGGCATCCCAAACAACGCGCCACCAAGTCCAGCCGCCATAATCCACTGTCCTGCCGGCGGGCACTTCTTCAGCAATTTTCCGCGTATCGGCCGGCGCCACTCCGCCAGCCGCTGCAACCAGCCCATTGGACAAAGGACACGGCAAAACCAGCGTCCGCGCAAAATGGACACTATCAGTAATGGCAAAGCCGCCAGCGCCAAAATGCTTAACCGGCGCGTCGCCAATACCGCGCACAGGGTGAGCCAAGGACTGGTCGCCGCCGGCAACGCCGGCGCCGTCTCCCAGGGGAAAACACACAGTGCCGCCGCTGCCGCGAGCAACGCCACTGCCGGCTGCAGCATCCGTCCGGCCCATTTTTTTAAAATGAAACGCATCTGCCGCTTTCTATTTCGCTGGTTAAACCGCCTTAATCCTTAAAAAGGGACATCAGGGACGTAAGGGGCGTCAGGGTATCAGACAGATCGGACCGATCAGACTGATCAAAAAAAGCTCGCCCCTTGGCCTGCATTTTTGCGGCTGATCTCTTTTCGTAACCTTGGCGATTTTGACGTCTTGGCGGTTAATTACAGGTTGATATGCTCAACCTTGATCAACGCCAGATCGCCACACCCCACGCCCATCTCATGTGCCAGGCGTATATGCTGAATGTCAAACGGTTGCTTGTCGAACAGCGTCGCCGCATAGGCATCCGCTGCCACTGGATCAGTTCCGAATATGACTTGATTGGGATATGCCAGCTTGCCCGGCCCGCGCGGGCCGCCGGTCAACATAATGCGCGTGGCGTCAATAATGATCAGATTTGGACATATCCGCGTGCTGAAGTCGGCGATACATTGATGCAATTGATTGCGGTGCCAGAAACCGCGATCCTCCACTACGCCCATCCAGTTTTTCATGGAAAGCGTCAGGCCGGCGCCGCCATGCGTCTTCGCCACCGGCATATTTATCAAGCAGCCGGCTTCCAACACATCCTTGATCACGTCCGCCTGTTTCAAGTTGACAGCACGCGGCAACTCCACCGTCTGGAAATGCTTCGCTTGCGGTGTGTACATTCTGCCGCCGGCGCGCTTTACCGCCTCTTCAATACCGCTCATGCTGAAGGAATCCTTGGCGGGCGAGCATGGCTTTTCCGGAACAATCACGTCTGATGCGCCCGCCGCCAGACATGCGCGCACACAGTGTTCCACTAAAAATGGGTCCGTGTTACCGCCCTGTTCCGGCAGACTCGCCCAAGCTGCGTTGGGTTTCACTACCGCAGTGCGTCCTGCTTTGACAAATGCCGACCAACCACCCATACGCTGAATACCGGCTTGCAGCATAGCCGCCGGATCCTTTCCGTGAACGACAAACAACTCGGCCACAGGCTTCGATGGCACGGCGAGTGTTTCCGCAGCCGCGCTCCAGACAGGACGGCAGGCGGCGCCGGCGGTGGCAGCCGTAACCGCCGTCAGGAAACGGCGGCGGGTAATCATCTGCTTGTGTATGTGTTTCATCTGCTCCTGCCTCTTTCCTGGCACGCATCACCAGCGGCGCATGATGGTATCATGCGGCGGCTGAGTCTGATCGGTTTCCGGGTAATCAAGCGTATAATGCAAACCGCGACTCTCACGGCGCTGCATGGCGGAACGGACAATGATTTCCGCCACGGCGGCGATATTGCGCAATTCCAGGATATCGCCGGTGACGATATAGTCAACATAATACTCACGGATTTCCGCCTGCAAATTAGCAATGCGGCGCAAAGCGCGCTCAAGCCGACGGTTGCCGCGCACGATACCGACATAATCCCACATGCAAGTCCGTACCTCGTTCCAATTATGCACAATCATCACCTCTTCATGGCTGGGCACTGCCGAGCCGGCACGCCAATCAGGAATAGCAACATTTGGACGTTCACGCGGTTGCACAGCTAGTTTTTCTGCCATGGCATGCGCACAAACTAATGCCTCCAGGAGCGAATTACTGGCCAAACGGTTGGCGCCATGCAAGCCAGTGCAGGCAACTTCCCCACAAGCCAGCAATCCCGGCATCTCTGTCATACCATCCACGCCGGCGGCAATACCGCCGCAGAAATAATGCGCCGCCGGCACCACGGGAATCAAGTCGCGCGCCATATTAACGCCGAATTTCAAACAAGTGGCAAAAATATTCGGGAAGCGTTTCCGCAGGAACTTCTCGGATTTGGAACGGATATCAAGATAGACACAGCGGGAACCGTCGGTTTTCATAACATGGTCTATGGCACGAGCCACAATGTCGCGCGGCGCCAGTGACCCCCGTAGATCATAGCGCTCCATAAAAGGAGCGCCGGAGGCATCAACCAGCACAGCGCCCTCTCCCCGCACGGCTTCGCTGATTAAAAAAGATTTCGCTTCCGGATGATACAAACACGTAGGGTGAAACTGAATGAACTCCAGATTTTTAATCGGCAAACCGGCGCGCCAAGCCATAGCCAGGCCATCACCGGTAGCAATGTCCGGATTGCTGGTGTAAAGATATACCTTGCCGCCTCCGCCAGTCGCCAGAACAGTATAAGGCGCGCGTGCGGCGGAAATTTCACCAGTCTGTTGATTGAGAAAATAGACGCCCACACAGCGGTTTTCGCCAGACAATCCCAGATGACCGGTGGTCACCAAGTCAATGCACATACAATGTTCCAGCACGGACACGTTCGGCATCGTCCGCACCCGGTCCAACAACAAACGTTCAACTTCGCGCCCGGTAATATCCCCACAATGCAACACCCTCCGCCGGGAATGCCCGCCTTCACGGCCCAAGTCATATCGCTTGGATTCCGCAGGCGGCAATTCGGCAAACTTCAACCCCAAACGCTCCAACTCCGCAATGCGCGCCGGGCCGGCGCCGAGGATGCGTTCCACCACCTGTTTGTCGCACAATCCGGCGCCGGCCGTCAAGGTGTCGTTGACATGTTCCTGCAGGCTGTCATCCGAAGCCACCACACAGGCAATCCCGCCCTGAGCGTAGTTGGTATTACTCTCCGCGCGGTCTTTCTTGGTCAACACCCCTACCCGGCCATGCTGCCCAAGATGGATGGCCGACATCAACCCTGCGACACCGCTACCTATAATCAGAAAATCAAAGTCATGAACTTGCGTCTTCACTATCCTACTCCCAATAATTTCAAAGCGGCAGAGCGCCCCTAAAACTGCGGCAGTTGGCAAGTTTGTCGCAGATGCGCGGCAGATCAGACGGATCGGACTGATCGGTCCGATCTGATAGATCATCTGCGCCCATCTGCGTAATCTGCGGTTTCAACATTTATCTCGTTTCCTGAATTTCAAATGCCGTTTCAGAACGCCCGGAAGCGTTCCGGCGCCTCACCCTTTCATTCCGCGCAAACTCGGTGGCAATGGCGGGATGGACACCACTTTACCGCCGGTGCGCAACGATTCCGTCGCCGCGCAACCAACCGCCACGCTCATACGTCCGTCCAGCGGGGATGAAAGAGGCTGTTTCCCCGTCAACAGCAGGTCAAGAAAATCCCGGCAAATGACCGGATCGGCTCCGCCGTGACCGCCTTCGGCTTTTTTCACGGTATAGCGGCGATCGGAGAGGTTACTCCATCGGCGGCCTTTACGCATTTTCACAATGACTTCGGTGGAGTCATCCAGATTTTCCATCCGTCCTTCCGTGCCGATGAAAACATAATTCCGCCAGTAGTCGGGGGTGAAATGACATTGGGTATAACAGGCCTTTATGCCGTGTGAGAGTTGCATGATCACCACATTGTTGTCTTCCACATTGACTTCCTTCCGGAAACAACAGAACTGGTGGTGCGGCCATTCCTGATATTCCGGACAGTCGTGCCGATCCGGACAGGTCGGACATTCGCGCTTATTGGGTTTTTTGCCGCCATAGAAATCCAGGCTGCCGAACGCGGATACCTTGGCGGTGTAATCACCGGCAATCCAGTGGATCATATCAAAGTCATGTGAAGCCTTCTGCAACAGCAAGCTGGTACTCTTGCGGCGATCGGCATGCCAGTCGTGGTAATACCAACGCCCACCATGGCCTACAAAATGGCGCACCCAAACCGCCTTGATCTCGCCGATTGTTCCAGAATCAACAATATCCTTCATGCAACGGAAAATGTTCATGTAACGCATGTTGAAGCCCATCATCAGCTTGCGGCCGGAGGCTTTGTAAGTTTTCAATATCCGGTCGCAATCCGCCACCGTAATGGCTAGGGGTTTTTCGCAATAAACATGCTTACCAGCCTGCAATGCGGCGATGGTATGTTCGGCATGGCAATGATCGGGAGAGGTCACCACGACGGCGTCTATGTCTTTACGCTCCAGCAAGCGGCGATAATCAGTGGTAAAAAAAGCGTCCGCGCCGTAATTGGTATAAAACTCTTCGGCAAACTTGGCGTAAATATCCGCGCCGGCAACCACCACGGAATCGCCTTGCGGCTGATGCAGGTTACGCGCCAGTTTGCCACGCCCTGACACGCCAATGACGCCAATCCTGATCTGTGAATTCTTTGTGCGCCGCTTTGCCATTTGCCTGTACTCCTTTATTCCGACGATTATTATCCCGTTGGACAACTAAAAAACACAGTATAAGCCGCACCGGCATGATGTCAAATCTATCAATCATAAAAATCAGGAAACGAGATAAAACGGTGAGAACCAGAGGAACCACGGATGCACACGGATGGACACGGATGAGAATCAGATAGAGAAGAGTCCGGATTGGATTGAACCGCCAAGAATGCAAAAAATAAACAGACGAAGAATGAAACCGCCGATTGGCGCAGATCCCGGATAATTGGCCATAAAGATGCACAAGATTCACAAGATTTTTCAGACCACGAACGCATGCTGCGCTGACCGGCAGATGCCGGTCAGCGCAGCATGCGTTCGTGGCAAATCCTTTTCTATCACCTTGGCATCCTTGGCGTCTTACCTTGGTGGTTTATCCAATTACGCAATTCCACCGAAGATTATTCCAACTTTTTGTCTTCTATGGGATGCTGTGAATAAGTTTCAAAACAACGATTTTCCAGTGTCATCCCGCAGTATGAACTCCGGTGTTATGTCTAAATCACATCACTCAAACCTAGCCCAGCCGAAAAAATTTGGGCTGGCAAAAGCGCCAGGCGTATATGACCATGAATTGGGTGGCAATCCTGGATTATTACGACAAAAATTAATGCCCCAGAAATCACCTTGGCGCGGCACGGCGCCAAGCGACTTGAACGGGATTTCCACTTCCACCGTCCAGTGATCTGTCTTTCTGGCTGCCGCCACATTCCACCTCGGCCCTCTTTCGCGCTTCACACAGTCACTATTACATGCAAAACGCACATATTGTTCACTTGGTTCATCTCGTGGAGCGGCGCGCACGTAAATCTCGATGCTGTCATCTTTCAGCGCCGCATCGTTGAATTCACTATTCGATCTGGCGCAGTCCACTTGGAGTTTCATTTCCTCGTCGTAACACTTAAATCCAATATATAATGAATTGGACGTATAAAAGACGCGCACTTCCGTGCGCTTTAACGCCGGCGCGCCATCCGTGGCATTGACGAAATCGCCCGCGCATGCCGCATCTCCCCAAGCCGGTTCCTTAAATTCACCATCCACGGTAATTTTGGCGTCTAATGCGCGAACATTGACAATCGGTGAACATTTAACTTTAAAAGGGATCGTCAAGGTTTGCTTGGGTAAATCCAATTTAGCCGTACCGTGGACCGGCGCTTGATTCGGCTTGACACTTGGCGCCGCAACATCGAATTCCAAAAACCTCTCGGTGTTGGCGTCGAGCGAAAAATCCATCTGATCGGGTCGGAGCTGATACGCGGCATCGGAGACCGCAAAATGGACTGCGCCCGTCAATGGGATGCCTGTTTTTATTTTCATTGCGAATTTTACGCCGCCTTCCGGCAACGGTTCTATCGCAACTGGGGCTTCGGCATTAAACGAATTCCTGATCCGACGGGAAAGGTAGCGCTCAAAAACCAATCGCTTGCCGGAATCCAATGTCGCCGTGGCGCGGCAACGAACGGATATAAAGTCATTTTCCTCATACCCTTCCGGTGTTTCAAAAACAAAATCAGCCGCGTTATCCCGGTCGCGAGTGATTGTAACATTGCCTATCGGCCTTGCCATATCCTTGCGCACACTCAGCGCTCCCACCTCCGGCGCGAACTCCAGCGCTGTTATCTTATGACCCGAAGGGCCAATAAAAACCGACTGGAAACTATTGGGCTCATTCAACCAAAACTGATCAGGCGCCATAAGCTTGAAATACATACCGGAAGTCAAAGACTGAACGCGGCTGCTATAGTCCCGGATATTGCGGATGCGTTCCTCAAGAAAAGGCCCTGCGCGTGCGACCAAAGGCGCAACCGCAAACTTCAATTGTCCTTTGCCAATCAATGTGCTTTGCCTGAAATCCAGTTTATCCCCGAAAAACAATACTCCCCAGCGATCCTGGAGATTGGACATGAAGTACACCCATTCCAAGGCTTGATCGCTTCGCTCCTGCACGGGCGCTGCCCCATGCACGGAATCAACCTGCATCGGATAGCGTCCGGCATCGAAAAGCAGCTCCGTTTCGCGGATTTGCCCTTTATCATCCACCACACAAAATTCAAGGTTCAAAAATGGCAAGCCCGTTTCCAAGCCCGCCTTCATCAAAAGGCGGCAATTGTCTATACGATTCTTGGAATCAAGCCCCACAAGCACAATTTCCGCCTCAATTTCCTGGCGCGCGGGAGTATCTACAGTTTTGCGAACCGTTAAAAAGCTGTCCGGGCGCAAATAACTATCCTTGACATCAATTCCCGGCCACGCCCGGATCAAGAGGCGGCCTTCCTTCTTCTTGTTCCAGTTAATCCCCGTCTCACCGGAAGACCCAAAACCAACTACATCGCCGACATGCAAGTTGTATGCGACACTTTCGCCGAAAGGCAAAAATGACGTCGGCCGATATGTAAATGGCGTAAAACATGCCGCGGCTGACCGCATAAACATCTTAATAGCTTCACCGTTCGTTCCACCACGAAAGATTTCGATGCTGGCCGGGGCGCAATTGGTCAGGCGCAAAAACGCCTTGATGTTTTCCGTGGTCAAATTCCGCGCTTCATTCAACAGGTGATGGACAGGCTCTTGCAACATGCTGCTCGCATCCAGACTCTGCGCCGCCGTCGCCATGTTGATTGCGTCATCAAGCATATCAGGCGCCTGTGAACCGGCGGCAAGCATCATATCCGCAGATTGTTCTATGCCACGCAAACACTCCAGCGTTGCCGGCGACTCCAGCAGCGCCTGATTGCCGACCGCTTGTTCGGCTTCCAGATAGCGTCTGATGGTCTCTGCCTCCGTGCGGATTTCGCACAGATAATTGCTCAAAATACTGGAAACAGGCATAATGATCCGCCCACTCTGCGGCGGCATATCAAGGACCACACTCCCATCCTGGATAGTCAATTCTTCGCCGGTGAACAACTCTCCCAGAGCCGTGGCGGATGAATCAGTCGGCACTTTCAGCGTCTGCGCCGTATTTACACCGTTAATGACCAGACAAGCATTATCAAACCAGCAGTATCCCCATTCTTCAGTCACCACCGGTTCACCGTGCGGGGCGCCCAAACTATTATGAATGCGATACAACACGCGTACCGCATCCATGCGTGCCAAACAGTCGGCAAAACCTGTATACCAATAAGGCGCCGATACACACCAGATCATGCTGGGATGCCACAGCTTGCTCCAGACAAAAGAATGGAAGGCCGCTTCGTCACCCGTGCAGGGATCCTGAAAATAATTTTGGCATACCGGCCGACCGCTCTCGAAAACCCGGGCAAACTCTTCATATTCCTTCAGAAAATGTTTCCAATCACGATTTCGGTTTAACCAAGCGCGCCGATCCATCAAATTGCCTGTGCCCTGCCGCCGCTCGCCTGAATATATATGCGACTCCAGCATACTCGCATCACATACC
Organism: Kiritimatiellia bacterium; assembly: GCA_050944835.1. GTDB lineage: Bacteria > Verrucomicrobiota > Kiritimatiellia > JAAZAB01 > JAAZAB01 > JAXGPF01. The sequence goes on along the minus strand of JBMNRV010000011.1, from coordinate 25,347 downwards.
GTACGGTCACCGGAAAAACTAGCATTGATGATACACACCTTGTCGGGACCGAATTGCTTAATGGCCTGGAAAACCATTTCCTTGGCGCGGCGATTCGATCCAGCGCCACCCGGTTCCGGCCAGAGATGGTCATGTAGTTTATATTTCTCGCCCCAGCAAAAGTGCTCTGCAAGGTGTGCATTGTCAATAAAAACGCCGCCACACCCGTTGGAAAGATGGTTGAGCACTCCGCGTATCTGCGCTTCCGTCAGTGACTGATGCCTGGTGCACGACCGCTGAAAGCCAGGATGATAATTTTCACTGTAAGGGCGCTTGACTTTGCCGTTTTCATCTATCATCAACCACTCCGGATGATGTGTGGTATCGGCGTCCACTTCCCGCCAATAGGGGTTATTCAACAGTAAGGCGTCACCGGAAGAGGTCACAACTTTCCACATATCAACGTATGGACATACGCGAATTCCGTATTTCCCCGCTGCTTCCTTGGCAAAATCCGGATAGAACGGCACATGGCTAATGGTATTGATGCCGGCCGACGCCATTTCACCCAAAGTCATGGAGTTCCCTGAGCCAAGAAAATACTTCATATCGGTTTCATCACCGTTTAGACAAGCGGCGCTTAAAGCCAGAGCAAACACCATCACCGTGCACATTTTGACGCGGGCTGTTGCTTTACGTATACTTTGGTTTGTCATTCAGAACCTCCTGTGTTTATTTACGTCCGCCCATGATTGCTTTTGACCCATAGATCTAGTCGTCACTGCAGCAAGAACATGGTCCCTTGGTGAATATACTCATAGGCGCCCATATCCACTATGCGCGACATTCGATCTAAACGCCTGTGTCCATCTAAATCCACCGCCGTTCCCATCCACGCCTGATTGGTTCCAGAGTTGATGCATATTGAACCGCGTGCCAACCGGAAGTTGCCTGCGGCATAATCTACAAAGTCGGCATCACCGGCGATATTGCCGACGCCCGGCATTGCATTGGTTGTGTCCGCGCAGCAATGCGAATAAAACATGTTAAGCACACCTTGATTGCCCACATTGTTCAATACACCGGCGGCCAAATTCGATTGACTGATAGCGTTAAAAATAGCGCCCGCCTGATTGCAATATATCCCACCCCCAGACGATAACTTGCAAATATTACCGATAACCGTGCAATTTTCCGATGTGCCACCACCATATAGATAGATGCCACCGCCATAGGAATTAGTGGATTCGTTGCCGTAAATCAGCGCGTTATCTATGTTGCCGCCAGTCATATAAACTCCACCGCCATAGCCTTTAGCTTTATTGCCAACAATCTCACAGCGACTTGCTCTCCCTGCTTGTATCCTTATCCCACCGCCATATTGATTAATGGCTTTATTCGATATTATCTTACAATTTGAAACCTCGCCATCCGTAACATATACTCCACCGCCATGATTGGTTGCCACATTATCTTTTATAAGACAGTCTGCTATGGCCCCACACTTTCCGACGGCGGTATTCAAGTAAACTCCACCACCGCCGTATTGCGCCGTATTGCTAATAATATCGCAACCTCGCGCGGAACCGCCCGCATATAAGTAAAGACCGCCACCGCCGTAGTCGTTGTTGGTTGATACGTTCTGCGTTATATGGCATCGTTCAACAACTCCGCCCACATTGCAATGTACTCCCCCACCGTGTCGCGCCGTGTTACTATAGATAGTACAATCATAAATTGACCCGTTGGCATGAAGTTCCACTCCGCCACCATCGCCTCCTGATGTACGGTTATTGTAAATATGGCAGTTATTAACTGTGCCTCGATAGATGCAAATGCCCGCGCCGTCGTTATGCCTCCCGTTTATCACTGAAAAACTGCTTACTACAGCATTATCATGGCTGAGATATATAACCCTGCTCAGTCCCTGCGCGTTAATAATGGTATCCTGCGGATTGCCGCTCAGATTGGTCAGGACGATACCCTTAGTGATTGAGAGGACGGCGGTGATTTTATATTCACCATTGGACACCAGCACGCAGTCACCATTCGCCGCCAAGAAAATCCCGTTACTGATCGTGGCCAGGGCATTGTTCCAACCACCCAGCCCAGTGCGCGAGTCGTCGCCATCCGGCGCCACATAATAGGTGGCGGCGCAAGCCAATGTAATTCCAGACAATAAAATTGCCAACGTCAGGTTTGTTTTCATAATCCACCATCCTTCATTTGGTTTTGATGTGAAGTTATTGTCAATCGCAATGCCGCCCAAACGGGAATTGGCCGCTCCATCTCACGCTTATTGGAAATGATGGAGACAACGATTTATCCTGTCCTGCATTTGTTTTCCGCCAACGCCTTAATCATTATGGTCGTAGGCCCCCCTTGCGCCCTCCTTTCTATACGCGCAATGATGCGCGCTGCAGCCGCCTTGCCCAACTCAAAATCTTGCCGTTTGATCGTAATCACAGGCATGGGAAGGATTCCACCTTGATAATCGGCATCGGATATGACAATGCCGGCACGCAGCCCGCTAAACAATACCTGATCTTTTTTCCATAGATGCGCCAGACACGTTTTTGCGTCCACGGTCAATGACGGCACAATCATCCCATCAAAACGCCCTTTGTAGCGAATTAAATGCATATAAACTGTTTCAAAAAGATCGTCGAGGGATTGATGTGCAGACCGCTCGACCCTGATAACTTTGTCTTCCCAGGGAATGCTATGTAATTTATGCGCATCATGGACGCCCTCAATCTGACGCGCCGTGGCATCTGATGTATCCCGATGGGGCAGGAGCAACAAGGCAATGTCACGGCATCCGGCGCAGATCATCTTATCGGCTAAGCGATATGCATGATCGTACATATCAATTTCTATCGAGTCATGCCCAGGTGTATCCAGATAATTCGCGACCAGTGCCAATGGCACGCCGGAGGCTTGAATGCTGGGCGTCATCTCCCGCAATGCTTTGATATCGCTGACACACCAGAGAATGCCACTTTCCCTGCCCTTTATTAATTCGTCTATGACAACTCCTTCGGGCACACCCAATTTTATGACCATTTTAACAAAAACATTGTAACCTTGAGACCGGGCCTCGTATTCAATACCCTCCAAAATCCGGCCGTAAAAAGGCCCAATGCCACGCACCGGCAGAACCACAACAATTTGCTTTTTGAGGCGGATTTTATCGGCCACATAGGTACCGCGCCCTTGTTCACGTATAATCAGGCCCTCTTCCAGCAATTCTTTGAAAGCCAACCGGACTGTATTGCTGCTCAGGTTCAAGGCCGAACATAACTCTGTGTCAGACGGCAAGAGATCGCCAACCTTTAATTCCCCACTGATGATCCGAGCCTTAAAATGCTCTTTGATTTGACGATATTTGGGGATAAATGTGTCTTCGTTTAAAATTAATTTTTTCACATCTTATGTGCTGGACGGCAACTTCTCTCATTAATCACATAACCTTGCGCGATATTTACTAAGTCCGCGTATATATGTCAATATTTTTTTCACTGATGAACGCGGATGGACGGGGGAGAAACCGCCGAAGACGCCAAAGTGAGGGACGGCGAAGTGGCAGAGGTTAACACGGAACACAGAGCCACGGGCGGTGCGAGCCGCACTGGCAGTCCGAGACCGCGCGAGCTGCTATGTCATGCCTATTTGGGGCGAGCTGTATCCGCGCTACTCCGGCGCGGACAAGAACGGCTGCTCGCGATGGCGCCCGGCGGCATCCAAGCCATATCCGGCCACAAACTGATCAGGGATGGTAAAGCCGACATAGTCCGGAGTGCGTCCCACCACCCGCCGGCATGGCTTATCCAGCAACACACAGGTTTTGAGGATAGCCGGGCGGCGGCGGCGCAAAATGGTTTCCACACAATGCAAGGTCCGTCCGGTATCCATAATATCATCCACCAACAACACACGTCGGGCACGGACAGCGACGCTCAAATCCTGCCGCAGACTCACCCGCCCGGAAGAGCGCTGACGCGCGCCATAACTTGAAGCCACCATGAAATCTACAATTAAAGGCAGATGGCAGGCATGCAATCTGCGAATCAGATCGGCAATAAACATAAAACTGCCGCACATCAACCCGACCACTACCAGCTCGTCGCCGACGAAATCCGCAGCTATCATTTCCGCCAAGCGCCGCACCCGCGCTTGCAGACGGCGTTCGGAAATCAGGATTTTATCAACTTGCATAGTGTCCGTTCCAGTATAATTTCAGTGATTCTCCCCTCCTCACAACTCCTCATTCAAACTGCCCATACGGTACCCCAGCAAATCCAAGGCGGCATAGCGGAATCCAGTGTCTTGGATTGCCCGGACTATCGCGTCGCGCACTTCCGGGCGCGCCGCTTGTTGAATGTCCGCCGCCGGTAATTCAATGCGCGCCGCCTCCCCGTGGGCGCGCACCCGCACTTGTGCAAAGCCCATGGCACGCAGTAAAGTCTCCGCCCGGTCAATCCGGCTCAACATATCAATCGCCAGCGGCGTGCCATAAGGCACACGTGAAGCCAGACACGCAGAGGCGGGACGCCCGGCAATCGGGATTGCCAACAGATTGGAAACAGCGCGGATATCCTGTTTGCTGAAACCGGCTTCCGCCAGCGGGCTGATGATTTTCTGTTCGATAGCCGCCTGCCGTCCGGGTCGGTAATCCATGGCATCATCAGCGTTTTCGCCATCCAGCACATACTTCACCCCGCAATCCGCCGCCTTCCGCCACAACGCCTGAAATATCGCGGTTTTGCAATGATAACAACGGTTGGGAGGATTGGATAACAGTTCCGGACACTGCAACGGGTCAAATTCGATCCGTGTGTGGCGTAAGCCATACTGCTCGGCAATCTGCCGGGAGGTTTCGAAGTCAAGCTGTGGCAGCAAAGGGGAAACGATAGTGACCGCCAAAGCGCGGTCGCCCAGCGCCAACTGCGCCATCACCGCCAGCAGGGAGCTGTCAACACCGCCACTGAAGGCAACCAAAACCGACGGCAAGGCCCGCAGCCGCTCCAACAAGTCCGCAACCTTGCCGGACAATTCCCGGTCAGTGATTTTTCCCAAAACATCCATCCCACACCTGAATTATTTTCTGCCTCCTTGGTGTCTTGGGGGATCAGACCGATCAGTCCGATCAGACTGATCCAGGGACCAGACCTATCCCCTTGGCGTCCTTCTTGGCGGTACGAGGCCGCACTGGCGGTACGAAGCCGCACTGGCAGTTCAATCCTATCCGTGTCCATCCGTGTGAATCCGTGGTTCCTCCATCTGCTTAAATCTGCGGTTCCTCTGCTCCGTGTTCTTCCGCTCATTCAACCACAATTGTGGTCGTCGAAAGCAATACCGTCCCATTCAGGTCAATCCTGCCATCCATGGGATAATCCACGGCAAACCAGATGTTGTACGTCCCGCGCGGCAACAACATATTTTCAACCAGTGTCAGTGGCGGGACGTTATACAGCGCCCCTTGATAGGCCGGGCGGACATTAGCCAGATTGCCGTCAAACTGTACCAGGTTAAAGTTAGTGTCAAAGTAGAACCACAATCCACCCTGATGGACATAAGCCGCCACCCACCAATCCACTGGAACCCCGAAGTAGGCACGCGGCAGATTCATCATCGTCGCGGCTACAGTAATGGGCTTATTGGCGGAGACACGGATATTATTCCCCACCATGCCATTTACCATAATCAATGGACCGACCACGCCAGGATAACCGGTGTCAAAGGCGCTGAAACCGCTGGCGCCGGACTCATTGAGCGCCTTCACCCAATAATAATAGGTGAGTTCGGTCTTGGCAGTTTTGTCGTCATAGCTTGTGGTGGCAGACGTTCCAAGCCGAGCTGCCGCGCTGGGCTTGTTGATTGTGTGACGATAAATCACGTAACTGGTAGCTCCCGCCGAAGCTTTCCATGTGACACGGACCTTGTCGGTATAGACGCCGTCACTGGCCCCAACACCGGTTGGCGCTGCTGGTTTCGGCGGTTTCGGTGGTTTCGGCTCATCCCGCCAGCCGGAATCCGAGGCGCTGAAGCCGCTCACACCGGCGGCATTCGTGGCCTTGACCCAATAATAATACGTGGTTTTGGCCACCGTGGTAGTATCGTCATAGGTGGTTCCGGTAGTGGATCCGATCTCCGTTGCCGCCGCGGAATTGTCAGCCGTATGCCGCCAGAGCTGATAACCAGTGGCAAAATTAACTGCATTCCAAGTGATCCTGATTTTATTGGTAAAAGTTCCATCACTGGCGGATACACCGGAAGGCGCTGCCGGGGCCGACGGCACGTAGTAGTACGTGGTACCAATCACCGGGTCGTTGGTGAACGTGCCGCCCGTGTCGAGAAGCATGTCGGCGTTCCAGTTATCTGCTTCCACCGCACCTGCCGGAATGCCCCATTCCGGTCCGGGACCTTCGGTGTTCAGCTTAATACCAGTACAGCCGTAGAACATGCTGTTGTAGCAGTTGGCTGCCAGATTCGTGGCGGGCAGAACCGGCAAGCGTGTCAGGCCCGTGCAGCCGGCGAACATGTAGTTGTAGCAGGAATTGGTTAGCGTCGTGGCCGGCAGCGCCGGCGCCTCGGTCAACCCAGTACAGCTGTAGAACATGTGGCCGTAGCAGCTGGTAGCCAGCGCTGTGGCCGGCAGTACCGGCGCCTGCTTCAGCCCTGTGCAGGCGTTGAACATGCCTTGGTAGCACTTCTCGGCCAGATTCACAGCTGGCAGCTCCGGAGCATTGGTCAGGCTTGTGCAGCTATTGAACATGCCGTCGTAGCAGGAGGTGGCCAGCGTCGTCGCCGGCAGCGTCGGCGCCTGCTTCAACCCTGAGCAACTGATGAACATGTAGTTGTAGCAGAAACTGGTCAGATTCGAGGCCGGTAGCGCTGGCGCGCTCGTCAGACTCGTGCAGTCGGCGAACATATGGCGGTAACAGGAAACGGCCAGATTTGTGGCCGGCAGCGCCGGCGCGCTCGTCAGACTCGTGCAGCCGGAGAACATTGACAGGTAGCAGGAATTGGTCAGAGTCATGGCCGGTAACGCCGGTGCGCTGACGAGCGCCTTACAATTTTTGAATAGGTTCAAGAAACAGTATTCGGTCATCACCGGATGCCCGCCGTCGGCCACCGTCGCATAATCCAGCAAGGTCTCGATGTTGCCGGAGCAGGCGACCGACCCGGCGCCGGTAATCGTCAAACCGGAGTTGAACAGGCTGTCGAAGCCGGTAATGTAGGTGTTGCTCGCCCCGCAGAGGTAGAGCTTGTATTCCCCGGCGCCGTTGTTCGTCGCGGTCGCGCCGTTGGTGGTGAAGCTTGACCAATTTGTCGCGTCAGTGGAGCAGTAAAGCGTCCCGTCCCATGAATTGGTCGGCGGCGTGACCGTGAAGGTGTTCGTGCTGGAGAAGGTGAGGTACGCACTCGGGGCTGGGAATAGCTCTGACGACACGTAGTAGTACGTGGTACCGATCTCCGGGTCGTCTCGGAAGTCGCCGCTTGTGCCATTGAACATCCTATAGTTCCAGTTCGTTGCGGGAGTCGCACCGCTCGGGATGCTCCACGGTGTTCCAGGTCCTGCGGTGTACACTTTGATGCCCGTGCAAGCCTTGAACATTTCGTAGTAGCAATTCTCGGCCAGATTCGTCGCCGGGAGCGCCGGTAACTCCGTCAGTCCTGAACAGAAGTGGAACATGTGCTGGTAGCAGAGGGATGCAAGCGTAGTGGCCGGCAGCGTTGGCACATTCGTCAGGCTGTCGCAGAAACTGAACATTTGGCGGTAGCAGGCGGGCGCCAGCGTCGTGGCCGGCAGCGTTGGCGCCTTTTTCAGGCTCGAGCAGTGGTTGAACATGAAGGCGTAGCAGCCGAGCGCCAGCGTCGTGGCGGGCAGCTCGGGTGCGATCGTCAGGCTCGAGCAGTCGGAGAACATGTTGTAGTAACATTGGTTAGCCAGATTCGTGGAGGGTAACACGGGCGCATTCGTCAGCCTCGTGCAGCCGGAGAACATGGAACTACAACAACTATTCGTCAGATTCGCCGCCAGGAGCAACGGCGCGCTACTGAGATTCGTACAGTTCTGGAAGAGGTTTGCGAAGCAGTAGGTATCCATTAGGGGATGCCCACCATTAGCCACCGTCGTGTAGTCAAGCATGGTTTCCAAGTTGCCGGAGCAGACGATCGGCCCCTTGCCGTTAATGATCCAGCCCGGTTGATCGAAGCCTGTAATCCGGGAGTTGCCCGTTCCACGGACGTACAACAAGTATGAGCCTAGGCCGTCCGGCCCCGCTTCCATGTCGCCGGAGGTGTAGTTAAACCAGTGCTTCGCGTCGATGGACCACTGAACCGTCCCGTTCCACGATTGCACTTGCGGTTTGACTCTGAATACTAAAGGGCTTGAGAAGTTGATGTAGGAGTTCGTGTTCGGATTCGCCTTCTCTCCGGCAGGGGCGGTGGTGGCGGTGACTACAAACAGACCCGCGACAACGAGCGCCAGAATGTTTCTTGTGTTCATGGTGATGTTCCTTTTATTTAGATAGATATCGGATGAGACGCAAAACGGTGTGAATCAGTCTTTCTTTTCTCGGAAGCCGTTGATCCTGTTGGATGACGGGGGGTGCATCATCAACTGGCGGACGGCATCAAAGACAACCTTGAATCGTTTGTCGTATTTGCTTTCAAGTTCATTGACCTTGCGGGCAAGCGCTTCAACCGAGAGCGCCATGCGGCGGAGGTTCACAAAAGCTGTAACAACTGCCACGCTCATTTTTATAGCTTGAGGACTATTTAAAACAGTTGCGGCCATAATGGCGCCGTGTTCGGTAAAGGCATAAGGCATATATTTGCGATGTTGCCCACGCTTTAAGGTCGCAAATTGCGACCTTAAAGAATTCCACTCCACATCGGTCAGGCGGAACATGAATGGTTCAGGGAAGCGTTCCCTGTTGCGGCGGACTTGCTCATTTAGGCGTTTTACGGGCACGCCATAGAGTGCGGCGAGATCCGAATCTATAATTACCGCGCGCCCACGGATGCGTGTAATGCACTGATCCGGTGAACGAAGAATGATGGCGGCAGTATTCATTTTTAGCCTTACCAGGGTTGATGTGTTCCCGAAAAATGATTGAATAATATCCAATACTTTCTGGCATTGGCTGCCTGAAAGTGATGCCGATTCGAATAACTATCAAAATTTCCCGTTCAGTCCGCCTTTATATGTGGTTATGTAGTCTGGCCGCTACACCAGAAAAAGCAATCCGACGCTATACGAAACTCGATCAGTTTTCCAGAAGAAATATTCAACGGTAAAATACACTATGTTGAAGAAGATTTGCAACCCTTTTCCGCTAAAACGACATTTGAAATTCAGGAAACTAGATAAAAAGTTGAAACCGCAGATGGACGCAGATTGGCGCAGATGAGGAGAGGAGAACCGGAGGAAAAGAACCACGGATGCACACGGATGGACACGGATAGGGAAAGGATTAGCCACAAATGCCGCGCTGTCCGCTATGCGGACATGGATCGGTGGACACCCAGATACACGAATGAATTCGCGTATCAGGGTGTCAGCCGATCCGCCAGACCGGCAGATGCCGGTCAGCGCAGCGTGTTCTGAAAAATCTTGTGAATCTTGTGCCTCTTTGTGGCCAATTATCCGGGATCTGCGGTTTCATTCTCTCATTTTCTTGGCGGTTATCTCGCTCCTCCTCCATCAGTGTTCATCCGTGTCCATCCGTGGTTCTCCCCCGTTGCCAACATTAGGTTTTTAGATTCAAGTATGCCGATATTTTTTTGACATTCTCGCGATCATGGCTTAGGCTTTCCAGGATTAGAAAACCACCTCCTTGGACAGGATGCCCCTATGGCGGATGAATACAGTTTTACGATTTACGGCACACGTGGCACTCACCCGGTGTGCGGCGCAAAATTCCGCCGCTATGGCGGGCATACCACCTGCTTTACCATGCGCGCGCCCGGCGGGCTGCTGATGTTCGACGCCGGCACCGGCGCAATCCAAGCCGGACGGGACACACCAGCCAACCTGCCAATCGCTGTTTTTTTTACGCATCTGCACCTTGATCACATCGTGGGGCTGCCGACATTTGCGCCGTTGTATCAACCACAAGCGCGCGTTACTTTTCTGGTGGATGGCCCCCAGCGAGCGGCTTTACGGCGGCTGACCGCCCCACCCTATTGGCCCTTGCAACTTGACCGGCTTGGCGCGCGAATCAGTTGGCGCGAATTGCCAACGTCCGGGCGCCTGACCTTGTTCGGTATCCGCGTCACCTGGATGCCAGTACCGCATCCGCAGCCATGCCTGGCTTACCGTCTGGACACTCCGAGCCACACGATTGTAATCGCCACGGATTACGAACCGGATGCCGGCCCGATTGATGCGCAATTCATCCAATTTTGCCGGAATGCCGATTGCTTGATTTTTGACGCTCAATTCACACCACGTGAATATCCGCACCGGCGTGGTTGGGGGCACGGCACATGGAAACATGGAGTGCATCTGGCGCGCGCCGCCGGTGTCCGGAAATTAATCCTGACCCACCACGATCCTACCCGCTCCGACCGTCAAATTGATGCCATCGCTCGTGCCGTGCGCAAAGCCTTTCCCGGCGCATGCGCCGCAAGAGATGGCCTCACCCTGCGCCTAAAAACGGCATTTGAAATTCAGGAAACGAGATAAAGTATTGAGACCGCAGATGGACGCAGATGAGGAAAGGAAAATCGGAGGGAAAGAACCACGGATGCACACGGATGGACACGGATAGGGAAAGGATTAGCCACAAATGCCGCGCTGTCCGCTATGCGGACATGGATCGGTGGACACCCGGATACACGAATGAATTCGCGTATCAGGGTGTCAGCCGATCCGCCAGACCGGCAGATGCCGGTCAGCGCAGCATGGGTTCGTGGCAAATCCTTTTCTACCACCTTGGCATCCTTGGCGTCTTCTTGGCGGTTAAGTCCTATCCCTTTGTGCCTGCATCTTTGTGGCCAATTATCCGGGATCTGCGGTTTCATTCTCTCATTTTCTTGGCGTCTTGGCGGTTTATCTTGCTCCTCCTCCATCAGTGTTCATCCGTGTCCATCCGTGGTTCTCCCCCCATCAAGACTGCGCTGGCAAGCTTGACATATGCAACCGTGTTTGCAATAGTCTGCCTTATTGAGGCTGGCAATCATCACCACGCCGGCGCGGCTGTTTTATACATAGGAGAATAAGCATGCAATCTGACCGCCTGAAATTTCTGCGTGAATTAATGCAACAACCATCGCCTTCCGGATTTGAGGCGCCGGCCCAGAAAATCATCCGCGCCCGGATGAAAAAATTCACCGACAACGTACACACGGATGTGCATGGCAATGTGTCCGGCGTCCTGAACCCCAAGGCCGCAGTCCGCGTCATGCTGGCCGGGCATGTGGATGAAATCGGATTGATGATTACCCATGTTGACGAAAAAGGCTTTATCTATTTTGCCGCCATCGGCGGTTGGGATGCCCCGATCGCCGTGGGGCAGCACGTCAGCATCCGCACCCGCCACGGCGATGTGCGTGGCGTCATCGGACGGAAACCGATACATCTGCTTCAACCGGAAGACCGCAATAAAGCCATCAAACTTGATGAGCTCTGGATTGACATCGGCGCCAAGGATCGTAAGGACGCGTTAAAGGCGGTGGAAATTGGCGACTCCGTGGTGGTAGTAGGCGATTTTGTCGAAATGCGCAACAACCTGGCAGCCGGCCGGGCTTTTGACGACCGCTGCGGCGCTTGGGTGATTACGGAAACACTGGGCGCATTGCGTGGCAAAAAGTTGAACGTGGCGGTGCATGCCGTCTCCACCGTGCAGGAAGAGATCGGCTTGCGCGGCGCGGTTACAAGCGCCTATAACATACAGCCGCATATCGGCATTGCCGTTGATGTCGGCTTCACCTCTGATTTTCCCGGTGGCAACCCTAAGAAAACCGGCGACATCAGCCTGGGCCTCGGACCAATTCTGCATCGCGGCCCGAACATCAACCCCGTGTTGGGTCAGATGCTTTGCGACACTGCGCGCCGATGCCGCATCAAATACCAAATGCAATCTGAACCGCGCGGCACTGGCACCGACGCCAATGTCATGCAACTCGCGCGCGGCGGCTGCGCCGCCGCTCTGGTCAGCATTCCTAACCGTTACATGCACTCGCCGGTGGAAGTCATCTCGTTACGCGATCTGGATAACGCGGTCAAACTGCTGGCGGAAACCATCCTGGCGCTCACTGGACGCGAAAGTTTTATCCCTGGATAAAGTTTGACTTGGCTAACGCGCAATTTATACTACCTTGCGGCTATCAGACAGGTTAATACTGCGGAGTTACTACACCATGAACAGATTTTTCAGAGCTTGTAAAACGATTTCATCCCGGGCTGTTGGACGCAGGGGTCTATTATTGTCGGCGGGCGCAGTGGCGCTGCTGCTGGCCGGCGTCGGCTGTGAAGTTGACTCGGCTGATTCTTCCGTCAATATTGATCCGTCTTCCGCACACGTCAATCATGTCGGGCAAACCATAACGCTCACTGCCTACGGTGGCTATAATTACCGGTGGTCGCTGTCCAACCGCGAGATCGGCATGTTGAACACCTATCGCGGCAACCAAGTGCAGTACACCAGCTTGGTGCAACCGGTCGCCCTGCCGCAATTGCAAGTAGTAAAGGTATCGTCATTTTTTTCAGACAACACCAGCGAGGGGGCGACCGGCAACCGCGGCACCAATCAAACGCCGACCAATGTTGAAACCACCGCCGAAGCTTACATTACGCACATTCCCTTGACCCCAACCAGCACAAATTGACCGCGCGCTGTTATCGGGCATACTCAACGAAGCGGGTTTCCCGAATCACCGTCACGCGGATTTGTCCGGGATATTGCAGCTCCTGTTCGATTTTTTTGCTGATTTCCCGCGCGCGATGCATGGCGCCGGCGTCGTCCACCTTATCGGATTGCACTATCACTCGTACTTCGCGGCCGGCTTGGATGGCATATGATTTTTCCACACCAGTCACACCGTTTGCGATGGCTTCCAGCTGTTCCAGGCGCTTGACATAGATCGCGCTGGTTTCCGCGCGTGCGCCCGGGCGCGCGGCGGAAATGGCGTCCGCCGCCGCCGCCAGAATGGCATAGATGCTTTCTGCCGGCACATCCTCATGATGTGCGGCCACAGCGTTGACCACCACTTGGTTTTCTCCGTGTCGGCGCAGCAAATCGGCTCCGATCAGGGCATGGTTGCCTTCCACTTCGCTGTCCAGCGACTTGCCGATGTCATGGAACACACCAATCCGTTTGGCCAACATGGCATCCAACCCCATTTCACCGGCCATGATCCCCATCAAATGCGCCACTTCCAAGGAATGGTTTAATACGTTCTGGCTGTAGCTGCTGCGGAATTTCAAACGGCCCAAGTTGCGGATCAGCTCCGGATTCACGCTCTGGATACCGACAGCAAAAACCGCTTCCTCGCCGGTCGTCCGAATGGTTTCTTCAATTTCCTCATTAACCTTAGCCGTGATTTCCTCAATGCGCGCCGGATGGATGCGGCCATCGGCAATCAGACGTTCCAGGATTTGCCGGGCGATTTCCCGGCGCATGGGATCGAAAGCCGAAATCACCACGGCTTCCGGCGTATCGTCCACCAGCAAATCCACACCGGTGGCGGCTTCCAAGGCGCGGATGTTGCGCCCTTCGCGTCCGATGATCCGCCCCTTCATGTCATCACTGGGCAGAGTAACGGTGCTGGTCATTAATTCCGCGGAATGACTGAGCGCATACCGCTGGATGGCGGTAGCGACAATGCGCCGGGCTTCGCGTTCAGCAGTCTGCCGGGCTTCCTCCTGTCGGCGGCGGATCAGCATTCCAGTTTCACCGCGGATTTCCTCTTCCACACGCGCCATAAGCGTCCGCCGGGCTTCTTCCGGCGTCATCCCGGCAATGCGTTGCAGTTTTTCCTTTTCCTGTTTAATCAGATTTGCGCATTCATCACGCTGCTGCTGCAATTCTTTTTCTTTTTTCTCCGCCTCGGCCAATTTCTGTTCGATAGCCAAGTTTTTCTTGTCTATCATTGCGACTTTACGGTCAAGATTGACTTCCCGTTGGTTCATGCGCTCTTCCTGAGCTGTCATTTCCCCGCGGCGGCGCTTGATTTCCTCTTCTAAGGCTTCTCGCGCCTTCAACACCTCACTCTTGGCATGTAAAGCCGCTTCCTTGCGTATGTTATCCGCCTCCCGGCTGGCTTCAGACTGCATGCGCTGTACTTCACGCTCGCAGGATTTAGCGGCGTAGCGCCCAATGATCAATCTTATGTAATACCCCAAGGCGCCCGCCAGCATTACCACTAACGCTCCGGTCCACCATTGTGCCATTATAAACCTCCGTCATTCTTTCATTTTTGTTTACAATACATGCCAAGCTCTGTCACCACTGTGTCCATTGCAATGTCCCAGGGTTCGCCCGGCAATTTTTTCACCACCTGCATTTCAAAAGCCAATCCGATTTTCCAAGCTTGGCGCAAAGGCGGCAGCGCCAACAGCCTGTCATAATGTCCACCGCCATAACCTAAACGCATCCCGGCATGATCGAATGCCAGCCCGGGCGCCACAGCCAAGTCCAATTTTTCATCGTCCGCCACCCATTGCGGATCACGCGGCTCATTAATTCCACCGTAGCCGGGCGTCAATGCGGTATCCGGCAACAGCCAAGCCGGGAAATACTGCCGGCGGCGGCGGCAAAACGCCGGAACGCATATCCGGCGTCTCTGCTGGTGACAGTCGGCCACTAACAGATCGGTTTGAGTTTCCTGCGGCGCCGCCAAGTAACAACATACAGCGCGCGCGGCGACCCATTCCGGCAGCTGCATCAGACGCATTTGGGCGGCCATACTGTCCTCACGGATGCGCGTCGGCAAAAGCGCCACGCGGCAGCGGCGCATTTTCGCGCGCAACCCGCTTTTATCATCAGTCACCAACCTGTCACCAGGTGCATGCACATCTATTTTCTCAAAATTTATTACCAAAACCTCACCGATCCGGCGGCGCATTTTCCTTCCCGGCCGACTTCGCGCCCTGGCGTGCCGCCTGTCTTTGCTTGCGGCGTATTTCCGCGCAGCGTTCCATTTGCTGCCGGATATATACTTCATATCCCTGATCTCCCGGCGTGTAATACACGGCGGAAGTCGGGATATACTCCTGATCCACTACGTGGCCTTCAAAATCATGAGCATAGCGATAGCCGGTATGGCCGAGTTTTTCCGCGCCGCGATAATTGGCGCCGCGCAGGTGCTTGGGCACAGGCAGCACCCGCCCCTTCTTGACATCCTGCATGGCTTTCTCCAGCGCTATATATGACGCATTGCTTTTCGGCGCACACGCCAGATAAGTCACTACCTGAGCCAAAACAATCCGCGCTTCGGGCATGCCGATAAAGAGCACAGCTTCCTTGGCTGCATTGGCCATCAATAATCCCCGCGGATCGGCATTGCCGATGTCCTCAGAGGCCAGGATTATCAGACGGCGGGCAATGAATCGCGGGTCCTCGCCGGCCTCCAGCATTTTAGCCAGCCAGTATATAGCGGCATGCGGATCGGAACCGCGCACACTTTTGATAAAAGCGGAAATGGTGTCATAATGTCCATCTTCGTCACGATCGTACAGTATCGCCTTTTTCTGAATGGACTCTTCGGCGACGCGCCGGGTAATATGCACAACACCATCCGTGCCTGGTGGCGTTGTCAGCGCGGCAATTTCCAAGGCATTCAATGCACGGCGGACATCGCCTTCACAGACTGAGCTCAGATGCGCCAAAGCGTCGTCATCCGCGCGGATATTGCGCGATCCCAAGCCATTTTCGGCATCCTGTAAAGCGCGCTGCAAAATCAGTTTGACGGAGTCTTCGCTAAGCGCATGTAATTCAAAAATCTGGGAGCGTGAAACCAACGGGCTGTTAATGAAGAAAAATGGGTTATGCGTCGTAGCGCCGATCAACGTGACCGCGCCTTCTTCCACATATGGCAGCAGAATATCCTGCTGCGACTTGTTAAAGTGGTGAATTTCGTCAATGAACAGGATAGTTTCCGTGCCATCGCGCTGACGGCGCTGGGAAGCGGTCTGCAAAATATCCCGCAAAGTGGCGATATTAGCGATCACGCCGCTGATCCGCTCAAACCGGCGGCGGGTAATCCCAGCTATCACTTCGGCCAGCGATGTCTTGCCGCAGCCTGGCGGCCCGTAAAGAATGATACTGCCGAGGCGGTCGGATTCCACAGCGCGACGCAGGAGCATGCCCGGGGCAAGCAGATGATCCTGTCCAATAATTTCATCCAGCGTGCGCGGACGCATTCTTGCGGCGAGGGGGGCTTTAGCCGGCAAGTTCTCGGGGATTGTTTCAAAAAAGTCCATCGCATTTGCCCATAAAAAAAGGAATACCCCACCTTGGCCGTTACGAACCTTTATCTGTTCCGATAAAACCAAGTGGGCGCCATAGCAGCCAGAATCCGCTTCCCCGTGAAGGGCATGCAGCTTCCATCTGCATCCGACTCCCTGTTTGATCGTTAATGGGTCAGAGAAACAGGCCCAACCACGCACCAGGCAGGGTATTCGATCTTTTTAATGCATCATCCTTACGGATGCACGGCAAAAACCGATTGACTATGAAAGAACAGACATGGCGGACAGCCCCGCGCATATCGGGCGCCATCCCGCATGATAAACCCGGGGAGCCAACGTGACACTGCGGGTTTGACACACGCCAAACCCATTCCCCCGGAATATGACCGCAAAACCGACGTCCAACACAAACACCTGACGCCGGCAACAGCAACGCATATCACAGTCTGCGCAACTGAGAAGAAACATATTATCAATTTCGCCATGCTGAAAATCTTTCCCAAACCCTGCACGACCGATTTTCTCGGCTAAACACCGCTATCCAACCCTTATTTCCACCTGCAATTCCTTCTGTAACCCTTTCAAGATGATGGCATGCATTTCATTGACTTCCTCATCCGTCAAGGTCTTACCGTCGGAACGGTAAGTCAGCGTATAAGCCAGGCTTTTATAACCCGCTCCTATCTGCTTGCCTTTGAATATATCAAAAAGTTTTATGTCCGTCAATTCCGGTGTTGCTAATTTTTCAATAACCTCTAAAACGCGGGCATGCGTCAAAGACGGCGGCACAAGCATAGCCAAGTCGCGCTGCACAGATGGGTATATCGGCAGCGCTTCAGGTGAGCACACCGCATCCACACCGGCAAGCAACGGCGTCATAGCCAGCTCCGCCACAGGCAACGGCTCATGTATCCGCCATTCCCGACGCAATTCCGGCTTAATCAATCCGGCCCGGCCGACCGGACGCCCAGCCAGCATCACCACAAAACCACTGCCAGACGCAAACATAGCGCGATTCGGCCAAACGAAACCGGGCGGAGCATTCTCCGCCGGAACAAATTGCAGGGCCGCATGGCGAAACGGGCCGCGTCCACTGTCAGGTAAATTGATTTTCAACACGTGGCATAAGTTGGTCAATATGCCTTTCAGCCACAACCAAGCCTCTTCATCAGTCACAGGCCGCTGCTGATCCAAGGGTGGCCGCCCAACAGCGCCCATTAACCCCAGGGATAAAACCTCCATCTCGACGGCCAACAGCGCATCTGACGCTGCGGCGCCAGACGGTGGACGATCGGCGACATGTCCGGCGTCAGCGGCGGCATCCGGCATAAAGAACACACGGCCGATTTCAAAAAAGGCGGCATTTTGAATTTGGCGAGCGCGATTCAGTCCTAATGTTTCCAGCATTTGCGGCAGTAACGAATTGCGTAACAGGCCGTGTTCAGCGCTGACCGGATTCGGGATCGGCACACGCCTTTCCGGATAACTATCATCGCACAAATCCAGCAAGCGCGCTCCGGTAAAGCTGTAATTCATGATTTCCGTAAGCCCCATGCCCGTCAAATCCGCCCTTAAGCGCATAACGGCCATAGCCCTGGCATGCGACTCATGCGTAGCGGCTTGCCGGAACTCCGACGGCGTCGGCAGCTTATCCAACCCATGCATCCGGGCAACCTCTTCCAGTAAATCGGCTTCGCCTTCCAAATCAGGACGGAAGGTCGGCGCGCAAACGACACAGCTTTCTTGGCTACGCTCCGACACCTGTAATTCCAATGAAGTGAAAATAGCAATTATTGTTTCGTCGGATATATCCAGCCCCAGACCTTGCCGCAAGCGGTCGAAACGGCACTTGATTTTGTGTGGAGACGGCGGCAACAGGAAAACATCAATCGGCGCCGCCGCCAGCCGCGCACCGGTCAACTGGATCATCAACGACACCGCGCGTTGAGCAGCCCAGTCTGTCTGCATAGCGTCCACACCGCGCTCAAATCTGGCAGTAGCTTCGGAAGTCAACCCCAGGGCTTGCCCGGTACGGCGGACAAGACTGCGTTGGAAGCAAGCGCTTTCCAAAACCACCGTGCGGGTAGCGTCATGGATGCCACTGTCTTCTCCACCCATGATACCCGCCAGCGCCACTGGCCGCTCAGCATCGGCAATCACTAACATGGATGAATTGAGCTTGCGGGTCAGACCGTCAAGCGTGACCATTATTTCCCCATCACGGGCACGCCGCACCCGGATTTGCCCGCCGCGCAATAATGACCGGTCAAAAGCATGCAAAGGCTGACCTGTTTCCAACATCACATAGTTAGTGATGTCCACCACATTGTTAATCGGCCGGACACCCGCCTGAAGCAGCCGCCGCTGCATCCATAACGGGCTGGGACGCACAACTACATCCTCCAGCAGCCAAGCCATGTAGCGCGGACAATCCGCGGGGTCTTCCACCGCAACCTGGAACGTCCGGTCAGGCTCCGGCATAGGTTCCGGCAGAGGCGCGAAAGGCCGTTGCAGACGGCTGCCATAGATGGCAGCGACTTCGCGGGCAATCCCTGTCAGACTCATGCAATCAGGGCGGTTCGGAGTAATTTCAATAGTCAACACGTGGTCGCCCGGCCCGACGATTTCCTCCATCGGAGTACCCGGCAGGGTCTCCGCCGGCAACAGCATTAACCCCTGATGGTCATCACTGATGCCAAGCTCATCGGCGGCGCAAAGCATGCCGTCAGACTTTTCGCCACGCAGCACGGTTGGTTTAATGCGGACGCCACCGGCCAATACAGCGCCGGGCTTGGCGAGTGGGACCTTGTCCCCCACCACAAAATTATCGGCGCCGCACACCACTCTGACCGTTTGCTTGCCGTCTGACACATCACATAATCGCAGGCGATCGGCTCGGGGATGCGGCAATATGGCCAGCACTTCCGCCGCCACAATGTCATGCATGTCGCACCCGGATTCCGCAACCGCCTCCACTTCCAAGCCGGCAAACGTCAAACGCTCGGCCAGATCGCCGGGCGCGGCATCGCAAACCACCAATTCACGCAACCAATTTAAGGGGACCTTCATGACTGGAACTGCTCCAAAAAACGCAAATCGTTGGTATAGAGATCGCGGATATCGTTAATGCCATACTTAATCATGGCAATCCGTTCGACACCCATACCAAAGGCGTAACCGCTATATTTCTCCGGGTCGTACCCAACTTTCTTAAAAACGTTCGGATGAACCAATCCAGCGCCGGAAATTTCGATCCAACCGCTTTGCTTGCACACACGGCACCCGCGCCCGCCGCACACATGGCACGAAAAATCATATTCCACACTGGGCTCGGTGAATGGGAAGAAATGCGGACGGAAGCGCACCTTGACATCCGGCCCCATCATGCTCTGCGCAAAACAGGTAATGTCGTGTTTCAAATCAGCCAGCGACACCCGACGATCCACATACAATCCTTCAATCTGATGGAAGTTGGCGCTATGCGTCGCGTCAGTGGTATCACGGCGGTAAACGCGCCCGGGAGCGATAATGCGAACTGGAGGCGGTTGGCTTTCCATCACCCGAATCTGAACGGGCGAGGTCTGAGACCGCAACAAACGCCCGTCCGCCAGCCAGAAGGTATCCTGCAAGTCGCGCGAAGGATGATCGGCGGGGGTGTTCAGGGCTTCAAAGTTATAATAGTCGGTCTCCATGTCGGGGCCGTCGGCCACTGTAAAACCCATAGCGGTGAAAATCCGCACCACATCCTCAATAACCATACTGATAGGATGGCGCGTGCCGGGACGCGGCCAGCAACCCGGAAGTGTCCAATCAAAATGCTCCGCGCCACCGGACACGGCAGACACCTGCAATTTGTTCCGACGTTCGTCCAAAGCCGCAGCCACTTCCGTCTTATACTCGTTGGCTAAGCGTCCCATTTGCGGGCGCTCATCAGGAGTGGCGGATTTGACCGCCTGCATCACATCGGCAAGCAAGCCCTTGCGTCCCAGATATTTGACGCGCAATGCCTCCAACGCCTCAGGCGCATCGGCATGGCCGATTTCCAACAATGCCTGAGCCTTCAATTCCTGTAATTTTTCCGGTCTCATAATTCCTGTATCGCAATAAACATAAATTGCCTGTCGCCCGCCGGACTATGCACCTAAAACTGCGGCAGTTGGTAAGTTTGTCGCAGATGCGCGGCAGATCAGACGGATCGGACTGATCGGTCCGATCTGATAGATCATCTGCGCCCATCTGCGTAATCTGCGGTTTTCAACACTTTATCTCGTTTCCTGAATTTCAAATGCCGTTTTTAGGACGCTGACAAGGGATGCCGACGCCATACAAGCGAAAACCTGAATCCGTTATGATGGTAGCAAATGCGTAGTCGTATCTCCCGACAGGGGATACCGGCTATGCAAACAGCGGCTGACACTCACTCAGCGGGCGCAGCCGGCGGCTCAGCGGTTTTTGCAGGCTCTGCCGGCTCATCAGTTGACGGCGCATCCGGTTGGGGCGCATCTTTCTGGCATGCTGTGTCCGCACCCGCACAACAGGCCTCCGGCGCATCCTTTGTCTCTTCCATATCAAGCGTTTGCTCCGGTTCGAACCCTTTAGCGTAAGTAATCTTAGCGGCTTTACGCGCTTCAGTCATGAAAACATCTGCCTTCTCCTGAATAGCGCGACCTTTCAGGGCTTCAACAATACGCTCATACACTTCATCCAGTTCAAGTGTTTTAGGTTCAACATGAGCCAAAGTCTGGATGATGTGGTATCCGAACTGGGTTTCCACTATATCACTGACTTCATTGACCTTCATGCCGAACGCCGCATCCTCGAATTCCTTGACCATCTGACCGCGGCGAAACTCCCCAAGGTCGCCCCCCATGGCCTTGCTGGGGCAATCGGAATTCTCCTTAGCCAGCTCGGCAAAATCCGCCTTTTCTTCCTTAATCTGTTTGAGCAGTTGCTCAGCGCGCTCACGCTTTTCTTTTTTCTGGTCATCGGTATCTTCCGGTTTGACGGCGATCAAGATATGCCGAGCCTGTGTCATTTCCGGCTTTTCAAAAAAGCGAGTCTTGTTTTCTTCATAATACGCAATAACCTCTTCCTTGCTCGCCCGGTTAATTTGCAACACTTTTTCCAGTTTCAACTGTTCACGCATATCGTTCTCAAACATTTCACGCGTTAACCCGCTTTGCCGCAACAAATCATCCAACGTCAGATGCTTGGGAAGAGTTTTTTCAAATGCTTTAATTTTGCCGGATAGTTCCTCGTCGCTGACGGTAATACCCTTTTCGGAACAGGTCTGGGTGAGCAAAGACTTGGATACCAAGCTTTCTATGATCTGAGGTTTAAAGCTCTGGAGCATGGCCGCCGCCTGAGCTTCAGGCACGCCGCGGCTCCGCATCATCCCTGTAATCCCCTCGGTTTCACGGGTATAATCGGCGCGGGTAATATTGTGCCCATTGACAACAATAATCACTTCCGCCGGATCAGCAGCGGGTTTCTCAGCATCCGTTGCATCTGTAACGACTGGCTCGGACGGAACCGCTACAGGTTCCTTGACAGCTACGGGAGCTTCAGCCGTTGCGGCGGCGGGTTCGGCATCCCCAGCCAAGGCCGACAATGCAACCGGGCCGGCGCACAACACCAGAACCAATAACGTCCAGATATGTGCATGTTTCCGATGATTACGATTGTTACACATGATTCTTCCCATCCTCTTCTTGGCGCGACGGGCGCGCCGGCTTAAGTTTAAACAACTGCGATTTACGACACACGTATTACGCGTTAATCTGAACTTATTGTCCGGCCATGTCAATCAAAATGTTTCGGCTTCCATTTCCATGCTTTTCCATTACACTGTAACGCATGAGCACTAATTTTACCGCTTTATCCGCCCTGCTGAATCAATGGGCAACACCATTAGTGGTTTTGGCCTTGACGATCAACGTAACCGCCGAACGGATTCATCCGGCCTCCGCCGTTACCCCATACGGCGACGCCGATACGCCAATGACCCTCTTCCACACCGGCGCAACCGATGCAGCATCCATCAGCGAGGCGGCGGAGCTATTCGTCCCGGCGGTGGCGGTAGTGCGCACACCGCGCGGGCTTGGGTCGGGTTTTTTCGTCAACCGCCGGGGCTACCTGATTACAAATTTTCACGTCATCCGCGGCGAACGCCACGCGGTGGTAATCCGTTTTGTGTGGGACCGGCAAATCCCGCGACGGATCGTGCATCAGGATGTGGAAATTGTTGCAGTGGATGCCTTTCACGACTTGGCTGTACTACGTGTCGGCAAAATCGAAGCCGATGCCCCAATCACCCCGGTTGTACTGGCGCCACATGACCGCAACCGCCCCGGCGAAGCGGTATTTGTCATCGGCAACCCGTTGGGGCTGGAGCGCTCAGTCACTCAAGGCGTCATCAGCCGGGCAGCCCGGAACTTCAACGGTCTGTTGTTACTGCAAACGGACGCTCCGGTTAATCCGGGCAATTCCGGCGGGCCATTGTTTAACGCGCAGGGACAGGTTATCGGCATCATCAACATGCAGATACCAACCCGGCAAGGGCTGAACTTCGCCATTCCGGTGCGCCATGCCCGTTTTCTGTTGGAGCATTTGGAAGATTATGTTTTCGACGAAACTAACGCCGAATCGGGATTCCTTTATCTCGACCCGCCGCGCCGCGCGGTAAATAAACCACAACCAGACCACACGGAGGAACCATGAAACTATCACATCTGTTGCCGATGGCCGCTGCCGCGCTGACTGCCTTTACGCTCTCCGCCGCTACACGCGCGGAATTGCTGCCGGGCGACACCGCCTTGCGGCTGCATACAGCCAATGTCTCCAACCTGTGCGCCGCCCTGGTGGATACACCGCTTGGCCGCTGCCTGCGCGACCCGGAGGTCAAGGAGTTTTTAGGAAACCCCGAATTAAACTGCCTGTTGCCACAATGCGGTGGCGCGCCACAATCGCAAACAGAATTGCAGCGCTTGCGCGGCGAACAGCTTAAACTGCTGCAAGGTGAGGTAGTCCTCGGATTGATGCAAGGGACACCCGTCAAATTCTGCCTGGCTGCCCAACTTACCAAGCCGCAATATGCCCAATTCAAGGAAATTGATGAAAAAATACACCGAACACTGCCGGAAGCCGCAAAATTCGTCCGCGAAGATTTTCAAGGGCTGGAAATTCTGCGCGCCGATAACATATCAGCCGGCCAGCCCACTAAAACCACTTGGCAGACGCTGGTAAACGACACATTCCTCTTCTCCAATGACCGCGCCTGGCTTGAAAAAAGCGTTATCCAGCTACAGACCAAGCCGCCAGCCAATGCGGCGGCGGACTACTTGATGCATGTCAGTGTGTCCGGGCGCGGCATTTGCGCACTAATTGAAAAAGCGTTCGAGCTCCAACCGGCTACCACCAACACGCCCCAGCTTGTCCGGGCCGGCGATTTGATCAATGCCTTAAAGCTCTCCGAGTTGCGAGAGGCGACATTAACCTTAGCCAAGCAGAACCATCGTCTGCGCACAGTAACGCGTATTAATAACGGCAGATGCCGCCAGGGCATCTGGGCGTTGACAGATACCACGCCGTTGCCTACGGATTGGCGACTGCCTTATCTCCCAGCAGATGCCTATACCTATACTGCCAACCGACTGAACCTTGCGGCTTTCTGGGATGCGCTGCCGGGAATGCTCGGACAGATTAACCCTACCTTAGCCGCCTCGCAGATGATGTTTCAGAGTATGCTACAGGCCTTCGGTGTGAATGTCACAGAAGACATCATCCGGCGATTGGAGAGCGGATACGCCACATTCAGCCGCATGGAAGGCAGCGACAGCCACTCACTGCTGTATTGGCAACTCAAGCAACCCGCTGAAGCCGCCACCACCTTAGACCGCCTGCTGGCGGACGGTTCGCCACTGCGTATGCAATTGGGCGAACGCCTCAAAGCCGCGAAATTCCGTGGATACAACATTTATACTATTACGCCGGAAACCGGCATTTCCAACGCCTGGAGTCTGGCCACGGCCGGGCAATTTCTGGTATGCGGCAATGACACCATGCTGCGGGCCGCATTGCGCGCCACCGATACCAAAGGCGCCGTTGGTGGCTTTTACAACACCGCCGCTTACAAGGAATTACTGCGTCTTAAACCCGCTCAGGCATGTTCTTATGAAATTCTGGATCCTGTTCCCATCATCCGTGCCTACTTGACCGAATCCAAATGGCGGGAATTCCGCCAGCATTGCGAAAAATTGAACGAAAAAAAACAAGGCTGTGGACAATTGCCGAATTTCGGACGCGTCCCCCCGACGGAAAAAATCGCGTCGTTTTTCGGTCCGCTACTTTCTTACAGCGTGGCCACGCCGGACGGATGGGAAAGTGTCACCACTTGCCTAAAAACAGCATTTGAAATTCAGGAAACTAGATAAAAAGTTGAAACCGCAGATGGACGCAGATTGGCGCAGATGAGGAGAGGAGAACCGGAGGAAAAGAACCAGTAGAGTAGAGAGGGGGCATCCATGTGGGTAGCCGCCCTCCCCCTCGTCGAACCGGACATGCAGATTTCCCGCATCCGGCTCTCGCGAAAGACATTTATAAGATGCATTCACAGATAGACCAATCCCATCTTCTTAAAATGCTCGTAGAAGCTAACACCTTCGCCAGGTTTGTATCCGCGCTGGCTGCGCCGTTGCACGTGACGCGTAAGTCGCTCACGCACATATCGGTTGATATGTCGCCGTGCCACTCGCGGGTATCCTATCGAAAAGTAGTTGCCCCATCCTCGCATTTGTCGGTTAAGCCGTCCAATCAGTTCAGGCAAGGGTGTAAAGCACTGTTCCGGGCCTGTCATCTGACGTATCGCGTTACGCTCCCGTTGGAGCGCCTTCCGCGAAGGCGTCAAATTACAGTAGCGCCCCGGGCATCCTTGGATACTCCGG
>JBMNRV010000010.1:0-74833 GCA_050944835.1 Kiritimatiellia bacterium | reverse complement strand
CATGGATGCCGACCTGGTGATCCCCAACCCCGCCCTCTCCATCAGCGACGGCGCTATCCATGCCTGGCGGCGCGGCGGGCGGCGTCTGATTATATATTACAACGCCCTGCTGCGCGCATTGGCAAAGCATTATGACTTCAGCTTGGATACGCCTTTTCAGGACTTGCCGGACGACCTGCGCAAAATCCTGTTGCACGGCTCAGGCGCCGAAGATGTGCAGGCCGGCTACTGGCGCGGCGGGAGTTATCACCGTTACGCCAAACCATTTGAAGGCATCCTCCCGAACCTGACCCGGCGTCACATAGAAACCGACAGCGAGCTCGTACGCAAAAAACTGGAACAATACATGAGCCGCCGCCCCTGTCCCGACTGCCAAGGGGCACGCCTCAAGCCGGAAGTAATTGCCTGTCAAGTGGCCGGTCAATCAATAGTGGATGTCTGCCGGCTCTCCGTCAGCGCAGCGCGCGAATTTTTCTCAAACTTGCAACTACCGGCACAGGAGGAGAAAATCGCGCGGGAAGTCATTAAGGAAATCCGGCAGCGGCTGGAATTTCTGCACGATGTCGGCTTGGATTATTTAACGCTTGACCGTGAAAGCGGCACGCTTTCCGGCGGCGAGGCTCAGCGCATCCGATTGGCGACACAAATCGGCTCCGGACTGGTAGGCGTACTCTATGTGCTGGACGAACCCAGCATAGGCCTGCACCACCGTGACAACCAACGCTTAATCAGCACTTTGCAGCATTTGCGCGACATCGGCAACACTGTCATCGTGGTGGAACATGACGAGGACACCATCCGCCAAGCCGATTACGTCGTGGATATGGGGCCCGGCGCCGGACGGAATGGCGGGGAAGTGGTTTTCGCCGGACCCGCTGCTGAACTGCCGTCCGCTACCGGCTCGCTGACCGCCCAGTATCTCAATGGCAGCCGCCGTATTGAAATCCCCAGCAGTCGCCGCCGCCCCACCGGCCGCCTCAGCATTCTGGGAGCAAGCGCTAACAATCTTCGCAACATTGACGTTCATATCCCGCTGGGCGTCATGGTATGCGTCACCGGCGTTTCCGGCTCCGGCAAAAGCACATTGATTGATGAAATCCTGCGCCGGGCGCTTTTCCGCCACTTTTATAACTCCAAGGAACGTCCCGGCGCGCACCGTGCGATCAAGGGACTGGAAAACATTAATAAGGCAATCGTCATCAATCAGGAACCCATCGGACGCACACCGCGCAGCAACCCGGCCACCTACACCGATGCCTTTACCATTATCCGGCAGCTTTTCACTAATTTACCGGCTTCCAAGGCGCGTGGATTTGGCCCCGGACGCTACAGCTTCAATGTTAAGGGTGGCCGCTGTGAAAAATGCCGCGGCGACGGCATCATCAAGATTGAAATGCATTTCCTGCCGGATGTCTATGTCCCCTGCGAGCAATGCCATGGCCGACGCTATAACAGTGAGACATTGGAAGTGCGGTATAACGGACGCAATATAGCGGAAGTTCTGAAAATGACCGTGGATGAAGCGCTGGAATTTTTCAGCGCCGTGCCACGCTTGCGGCGCAAACTGCAAACCATGTCCGACGTCGGACTGGGATATATCCAGTTGGGCCAACCCGCAACGACACTTTCCGGCGGCGAAGCGCAGCGCCTAAAACTTTCCGCCGAACTGGCGCTCCAGGACACCGGCCGCACCATCTACCTGCTGGACGAGCCCACTACCGGACTGCATTTCGCTGACATTCAGAAACTTTTGGAAGTGTTGACCAGACTGCGCGACGCCGGCAACAGTGTCCTGGTCATCGAACACAATCCCGATGTCATTAAATCCGCCGACTACATCATTGATCTTGGGCCCGATGGCGGCGACAATGGCGGACAGGTGGTTGCCGTCGGGACGCCGGAAGAAGTCGCCAATTGCGCCGCTTCCCATACCGGCCGGATGCTGCGCAAAACTCTGGGCATGCCGTAACCTGCTCCGCCGCACCAAAATCAAAGAACCACGCGGGGATGAACCAGATAGGATTGAACCGCCAAGAAAAAACAGGCGAAGAAAGAATCCGCCGATTGACGGTAGATTAGCGCAGATGTCAGATAACCCTGAGAAAAACTGTTGGAACCACGGAATACGCTGAATACACGGAAGGGAGGGCGCGGCAGGTGTTAGTAATCTGAAAATCTTGTGCTTTCCGTGTGGTCTGTGTGGTCTGTGGTTTTTGTTGGAACCACGGAATACGCTGAATACACGGAAGGGCGCGGCGGTGGGTGTGGTCGGTGTGGTCTGTGGTTTTTGTGGCTAATATCTTTCTAATCTGCGCCCATCTGCGCCATCTGCGGTTCTCCTCTTTTTGCGTTCCTGCATTTTTGTGGCAACCCCTTTCCTAATCAGTGTCCATCCGTGTTCATCTGTGGTTCACTCCTCCGTATTACCTCTGCACCATCTGCGGTTACTCCCTTCTCTTGTGCTTCCGTCTTGGCGTCCCTGGCGTCTTGGCGGTTCTATCCTCCGCTGCAATCCCTGTCATGGTTTATTATTGATAAAACGTCAGATTTGCGATAGCTTTCATACATGCCACTATTGACATCCATAACATCCGCCGGTTGGCAGGACGGGCTACGACTGTCCCTGGCGTTGCTGCTGGCCGGCAGTCTCGCCATCACGGCCTGTGCAACTAACGCGCCGCCAGCTACCGGGACGACGAGCGCTCCCGAAATTCTCTTGCGCAATGCCCAGGCGGCATTGGCCGACGAGTTGTATCCGATGGCGGAAAGCTGCGCCCGACAATACCTTGCCCTGCCGAATCTGCCGCCTGAGAAACAACTTGCCGCAACGCTGGTCTTAGCCCGCGCCCGATATGGTCTGCAGGACTACACCGCCGCGCGCGAATTGCTCCAGCCGTGGCGTGACCGCGCCCAAAAGTCGGAGCAGGCGGATGAACTGGATTTCTGGGTGGCAACCACCGAAATCGAGCTCGGGAACCTAAAGGCCGGACTGGACTTGCTGGATGATTTTCACACGCGCTACCCCAAGTCAGCTTACCTGCCACATGCCCTGCGGTTACGCGCTTGGACTTACCTGAAATCCGGCCGACAAGACGACGCACTCACAGCTTTTGCCGAATTCGCCAAGCTTTACGGCGATTTGCCTGAAGACGCCGCTAACCGGCTGAATTGGGGGCAGGCGCTGATGGAAGCGGGGGAAAACGTCAAAGCTATTGAAGTCCTCACAGAACTGGTGAAGCGGCATCCCTCTACCCACGCGGCGCAGCAAGGCCGGATTTTGCTGGCGCGCTTGTTATTGGCAGAACAGCAACCAGCGGCAGCGCGCGAGTTTTTATCTCCGCTGCTTAAGCCACAGGATGTTCCCGATATAATCCGCGGAATGGCGCTCCTGGAAATGGCCGCAGTGGCGGAAGCAGAAACCAACCGAGTTGAAGCCATCACCCTGATTGACCAATGTTTAGCCCGGGTTTCCGATCCGCAACTGAAAAATGTAGCCAGCCTGCGTAAAGGCGAATTACTACTGCGTATGGGCAAAATCGAAGAAGGCACGGCGTTAATACACGAATTCGTCGCCACGGCCCCGGCTGAAACGGCTGCCGCCGTGCAGTTAAATCTGGGGCAAACCCTGCAAAAGCTAGGTTTACCGGAGAAAGCGCTGGTGGAATTTCAAAATTACATCGAAACCTTCACCGCTAAGCCGGGACTGGCACAGGCATGGCAAGCGCGCGGCGCGCTGCTGCTGCAATTAAACCGGCAGCTGGAAGCCGCCACGGCGTTTGAAAATGCCGCCGAATTGGTTCCCGATACCTTATCACACACGCGACTGCTATATCAGGCGGGCGACGCCTTGCTGGCGGCCGGGCAATTTCAGACGGCGGAACCCTTTTACCGGCGCGTCATAGAATCAGCTCCCGAATCAGATCAGGCCGAACGAGCCTTGTTCCAAACAGCGATCTGTCTTCAAAAACAAAATCGCCCGGAAGATGCCATGGAGGTATTGTGGCAACTGACTGATGCCGGCGCGGACGAGCTGCTGACGGCCAGCGCTTTTCTGCAAATCGGCGCCATCCTGCAGGAACAAGGCGACTTGAATCAGGCCCGCGCAATTTATCAACTGATGTCCAAACATGGCCCATTACCAACCCGCGCCACCGCGCTGTATCAATTAGGGCTCATGGACTACCGCCTTGAGCGTTTTCTACCGGCCTTGCAGAAATTCAGGCGCATCAGCGATGAATTCCCAGAAAGTGAAACCGGTGAAATGGCCGCTTATATGCAAGCCTGGTGCCATTATATGCTGCGCGAAAACGATCAAGCCGTTGAAAGCTTTCAAAAATTTATGCAGAAATATCCCACTGCCGCCCGCGCCGCAGATGCAAAATTCTGGTTGGCGGAAAATCATTTCAACCGCGGCGCTTATTACCTCGCTGAAAATGATTTTCTGGAGATGGCAATCGCTTACTCGAATGCACCGCTGGCGGATGATGCCTTGTTCTGGGCCGGACGCGCCGCGTTGATGCAAAAGGAGTTCCGCCGCGCCAATGAACACTTCGCGCTCCTGATCCGCCAATATCCCGACACTAACCGGAAGACGGATGCCAGGTTTTATCAGGGCGAAGCGCTCTGTGAACTGGGTGAATTTGCCAGCGCTATCCTGATTTTCGATGAAATCATCAAACAGGCGCCGGATAGCTATCTGGCAGAACGCGCCTGGTTTCGCAAGGGCGACAGCCAATTCACTTTAGGCACTGAAGACCCTAAACGCTACGAGGAAGCTATTGCCTCTTATCGTATAATTCTGGATCGGTCTGATGTGACGCCAGGCGCCAGGATGCAAGCCGAGTATAAAATCGGGCGTTGTCTGGAGAAAACCGGACAAGCCGACGCCGCCTTTGAGAGCTATATGAATGTCGTTTACAACTTCTTCAACCACCCCGAAAGTCGAGCCAAAAATGCGGTTTGGTTTACCCGCGCTGCATTCAATGCCGCCGCTATGATGGAGGAAGAAAAAGCCTGGCGCAAAGCTGTTGCTATTTACCAGCGCGTCGTAGATGCCAATGTTGTCGCCGGCCGCGACGCTGCCGAACGCATCAGGAAAATCCGGCTGGATCAATGGATGTTCTTTTATTGAGGAAAACTTTATGCTGACTTTTATAATGCTTGGCGGCCCACTAATGTGGTTAATTATTCTACTCGGCACGGTAGCTCTGGCTGTGTTTCTGGAGCGCATTTTCCACCTGCACCGGGCACGCATTAAAGCCACGGACTTCCTCAAGGGGATTACCAATATTCTCCAACGGCACAATATTGCGGAAGCGCTCACTATTTGCGAGGAAACCCCCGGCCCGGTGCCCTCTATAACACGCGCCGCCATACAACAGTATC
The DNA here is from genome assembly GCA_050944835.1 of Kiritimatiellia bacterium. Lineage (GTDB taxonomy): Bacteria > Verrucomicrobiota > Kiritimatiellia > JAAZAB01 > JAAZAB01 > JAXGPF01. The sequence continues at coordinate 69,448 of JBMNRV010000010.1, read as the reverse complement.
GCGCCGGACCGCAAGCCGTCAGCCAGGCGATTGACCAAGCGGCGCTGGTTGAAATCGGGCGCATGGAGCGCCGAACCGCTATGCTGGCCATCGCCGCCCAAGTCGGACCGCTCATGGGCTTACTGGGCACAGTAATGGGATTGATCCAAATGCTGATAGTAATACAGCAGAAGGCGCCGCTGATCCAAGCCGCTGATTTGGCCACCGGCATGTGGCAAGCCCTTCTGACTTCCGCCGCCGGATTGATTGTCGCCATCGTCGCCATGCTGGGCTACAATCTAGTCATGGCAAAAATTGACATTCTGGCGTTGGATATGGAGCAGTCCGCCGGTGATGTCAAAGCCATGGTAGCCGAATTAGAAAACACTAGCATCCCACAGAAAACTGCTAACGGGAGGAAAGATTAACCGCCAAGGCGCCAAAAACGCCAAGGTGACGGAAGAGGATTGGCCACAAAGATACAAGACGAGACAGAAGTGTCACACGGACGCAGAAGACACAGAGACGGAAAGAAATTAGCCACAAAAATGCACACAATGCACAAAGGGATAGGGCTTAACCGCCAAGACGCCAAGGTGTCAGAAGAGGATTCGCCACGGACGCATGCCGCGCTGACCGGCAGATGCCGGTCTGGCGGATCGGCTGACACCCTGATGTGCGAATTAATTCGCCTATCCGGGTGTCCAGCGACCCATGTCCGCGTAGCGGACAGCGCGGCAGGCGTTAGTAATCTGAAAATCTTGTGCTTCTTGGCGTATCTTTGGCTAATCCCCTTACCAACAAATCCCTCTCCGTGTTCTCTGCGTCTCCGTGTGAGCTTCTCTGCCTCTGCGTCCATCTGCGGTTTCTTTCTTGGTGTGCTTGGCGTCTTGGCGGTTCAATCAATCCGTATTCATCCGTGTTTATCAGTGTTCATCAGTGGTTCTTCTGCTGCTTTGTGGCTGAAAATCTGTCGAAACTGAACTTTTGGAAATCATGAACGACTGTGAATCTAATAAAACCGCTTCCAACCCGCCGCGGCAACGCTGGCGCCGATACCGCCCGCAACGGCGGACGACCATAGGGCCATTAGGGTTGGTGATACCTATCGTTAACGTCACCTTGTTGGCAGCAATGTTTATGCTTGTTAAATCGCAGCTGGTGCTGCGGCCTGGTATCACACTGCAACTGCCGCAAGCCGAATTTGTAGATGGCACGCATTATGACACCATGGTGCTGGTTATGACTCAGGAAGGCCTGATTTTCTTTAACGACAACCGCATTCCCATAGACGAGCTGGCTTTCGCGCTCAGTCAAGCCGCACACCGTAACCGCCAGGCAGGATTATCCATTGAGGCGGATTTACGTGTGCAATACGGCAGAGTTATCCGGGTAATTAATATGGCTCTGGCCGCCGGCATTGATAAAATCAGCTTGGCCACTCGTCCAGCTTTTGGCGAGGAATTGCTGCCATGATTCCAGACCGCCTATATATCCGGCGCTTGGAAATAGCGCTATTGCTGGCGCTGGCTTTGCCGGCGGCCGCCATTTGGTTATGGCCAGACTGGCAACCCCCGGCAGCACGGCAACGAACAGTAGCGCCGCAAGTGTATTTCCGCCCTTTCGGCACACATGCTTCCCCTGCACATGCCGCCATCTGGTCACCAGCCGCCATTGCCTTGCCAGGGGCGCCACAGCAACTGGCATCAAATACGAACAAACATCTGATTGCCCCTCCTCTGGATGTCGCCATGCTGTCGGCGCCGGTCAGCCCAGCTGCCGGCGCCGGTCAGGATGACTACCCCGCATCGCAACATATGGCGGCGCGAAGACAGTGGCCTTTATTCCAGCATTATCTCGACCGGAATATTTCCCACAACCGGATAGTCAACGCACCGGAGTTAGTGCGTCTGGCCGCGCCGCCGGTTGTTGGCACACTGCCTTTTGAGATCACCCCCAGCATGCTCGGTCAGACACTGGAACTGGATTATAAGCACGTTGACACTTCCGGTCTGCCATTGCCGGAAGCTCCATGTTCCGCCTTACTTTTTCTTGGCTTTGACGAGACGGGACAGGCGGTCCGCGTCATACTTGAAATACCTACCGGCCTGCCGGACTTGGATGCGGAACTGGTTCTTCAGGCTTGGCGCATTATGGCGCGAGCGCCGGGCAACGATCACTTTCGCGGCGGCGCATGCCACCTGCACGTTTTATTCCCCGGACGTGGAAACCAGGGAAGAACCACGGATGGACGCGGATTTGGATTGAACCGCCAAGAACGCCAAGCACAGCAAAAGAGAAAGTTTATTGGATTAGAATAGCATGCCGCGCTGTCCGCTACGCGGACATGGATCGGCGGACACCCGGATAGGCGAATTAATTCGCACATCAGGGTGTCAGCCGCACCGCCAGTGCGGCCCGCACTTCCTGTCGTCCCTTCTGTCCCTGCTGTCCCTTCCGCGCCTCACCGGCGAATGAATCCGCCGGTCAGCCATTCGCCTTCCGGGATGGCGCGGATTTCACGGAACCCTTGCCGGTTATAGGCGCGGCGCACGGCCGCGTATTGCGAACGCAAGATACCGGCGACTATCAGGTGGCGTTGCGCCACAGCAGCAATACGCGGCGCGGCTTCTATCAACAACCCGGCCAGCAAGTTGGCTGCTACCACATCGTAAGCCGACAATCCAGCTAAGCGAAGGACATCCGCCTGCCGGACCGTCAAACGGCGGTCCAAACCGTTAGCGCGGCGATTCTGCCGAGCCGCTTTGACAGCCTGCGGATCATTATCCAGCGCCAATACCGGCCGACAGCCGAGCAAAGCAGCGGCAATCGCCAGAATGCCCGATCCGCAGCCGAGGTCCAGAAACGAAAGCCCCGGCTCGGCGGCAAACTCATCCAGCAGGCGCAGACAACCGCGCGTTGTCGGATGCAGGCCGGTGCCGAAACTCAAGCCGGGATTCAATTTGATCACACATTCCCCCGGACGCGGCTTATAGTCACGCCAAGGTGGACACACAACCAAACGGGGCGATACCCGGCGCAACGGAAAAAAACGTTTCCAGTTTTCACGCCAGTCAGCCGCCGGCAACTTGGCCAGACATACCCGCCCCGCCGGAGGCGGCAGTTTGCGCAACCGTTCACGCAAACGCGTCGCCATACGGCGCGCCACCGCCGATGAAGAACAAAAAACCGTCAACCGCGCCCAACGCGCCCTACCCTCAGGCAAGCGCACAGTGGTATTTTCATCCGGCAACAAGGTCTGGAAAAGCAGCGCCGTCTCCGGCGCGGTATAGAGTTGCACTGCGTAGCTGGGAGCCGAACTGGTAACTTCATTAATGGTTTTGTTTTGCCTTTGCATACGGGAAATTATAAACTATCAGCCAAATTTTAAAACCACAAAGGAATCATTATGGACAATCAGGAGACGGGAGCGAAACGCGCGCGGACTTGGAAAGGGTACCTTTACTTGGCATTTGCCGGACTGGTCACCGGCGCGGCCAACGTCATCCCGGGCGTTTCCGGCGGCACAATGGCGTTTATCATGGGGATTTACGAGGAACTGCTGGAAGCGATCAAAGCCTTTGACCTGAAGCTGGTGCGATTGCTTTTGCGCGGGCGTTTTCGTGAGGCGCTGGAACATGTGTCTTGGCGTTTTCTCCTGCCGTTAGGCACGGGCTTGGTGCTGGCAATATTCCTCCTGGCCGGCCTCATCAGTTGGCTGATGACCGAACATACCGTCTTGCTATATGCGTTTTTCTGTGGACTAATCCTGGCATCCATTGTTTCCGTCGCTGCGGAAGTGCGCTGGAGCCCCGGGGCGGTCTTTTCGTTGATAATCGGCACGGTCATAGCCTGGATTCTGGTTGGCATGGTGCCGCAGGAAATGCCGCATACGCCTTTAATTATGTTCCTGAGTGGCGTTGTCGCAATAATCGCCATGATTCTGCCGGGTATTTCCGGCTCGTTTCTGCTGTTGATTATGGGCCAGTATCATTACGTTCTGGAAGGGATTAAAACCTTCAATGTTGTGGCTTTACTTCCCTTGGCGCTTGGTATCGTCGCAGGTTTGGTTGGGTTTGTGCGTTTTCTTAGCTGGTTGCTGCACAACTACCGTCAAGCCGCCATCACATTATTGACCGGCTTCATGGTAGGTTCCATGCGCAAAATCTGGCCGTTCAAAATCTTACATGAAATACCAGGAAGCAACGGAGAAATATTCCGCGAACAAAACGTGCTGCCGAATTTAGCCGAGCCTATCTTCTGGTGGGCGCTGGCGCTGGCGCTACTTGGGTTTGTTCTGATCTGCGCTATGGATCACATGCAAACCCGCAATAACCCGTCGGTCCGACTGGTGCAACGGATATGGAAACGCAAGTAATGAGCATCATCGTAGCCGGACAACCTTCCGCGCTGCTGGAGGAGCAAGTGACCCGGGACGCCGCGAATATGCGGCGCAGCGCCCGGCAACCGGCAACCGTCTCGCCGGAAATCGGCGCGACTGCGCTGTGCCATTCCACAACCGAGGCCGGCTACCACGAAAATTTTTTGCGTCTGCTGCGCTACCGGGATGCGGTAGACACGCTGGATTTCGACATTCCATGCCGGCCGGGCCGGATCGGGCGATATATTCAGCTCATGAAACGATACCTGTGGAAACTTTTGCGTTACCAGCACGACCGCATCACCTTCCGGCAAAACATGATCAATGGTTTGTTTACACAAGCGCTGGAAAATGAATTGCTTCTGCGGCGGCGCGAGACGGAAGAATTGCGCGCGCGTGTGGCGGCGCTGGAAGCGCGGAGCGGCAAGCCGCCCACATGCCAAACGGAAAATCATGCCTAAAAAACGCATTGACCAACTATTAGCCGGTTATGCCGACGGCGACGCTATTTCAAGCATGGCCGTAACCTTACGGAATATTTTCCGCGAATGGGGCCACCCCTCGGACATTTACGCCGACCCGCGCTCGACTTCGCCGTCGCTGCGGGCAGACAGCCGCCCCCTGACGGAATACCGCGGCGCTCCAACGGATATATGCCTGCATCACTATGGCATCGCCTCCAAAGCGGCTGAAGTCTTTTGCACTGTGTCCGCTGTGCGTATTATGATTTACCACAACATCACCCCGGAAAATTATTTCCAAGGGTATGATGACACCGTCCAAGCGCAACTGGCGACGGCGCGCGCACAATTGCCAGAAATTGCGCGCAGCGCGGCAGCGGTCTGGACCGTTTCCCGTTTCAACGCCGACGAACTGACAGCCGCAGGCATTACCAAGGCACAAGTTTTGCCGCTGCCATTTGACCCAGCGCCATTGGATATTCCTCCGGAACCGCGGATCATGCAACTATTCTCCGGCCAGCGTAACTGCCTGAAAAACATTCTGTTTGTCGGACGGATCGCCCCGAACAAGCGCGTTGAAGATTTGATCACAGCTTTCGCTTGGTACAATAAAACCTTAAATCCCTTCAGCCGCCTGCTGCTGGTTGGCTCTAACCGCAGCGCGCCACGCTATTACACCATGCTGCGTATGCTGGCGGGCGATTTGGATTTGCCGAATGTATGCTTTGAGGGGTTTGCCGCCGCTGCCAGTCTGGCAGCTTATTATCGGGTAGCCGATCTTTATGTCTGCCCAAGCGAACATGAAGGGTACTGTCTGCCGCTTCTGGAAGCCATGTATCGCGGAGTTCCAGTACTGGCGCGACAAGCCGGCGGCATGCCGGAGGCCATGGATGGCGCCGGCATAATGTATGACAAGCTATCGGCGCCGGAATTGGCCGCGCTGATGCATCAGGCAATCACGGATGAGCCGCTGCGCCAAACCGTGGTGGCTTCGCAACGCGCCCGTATGCAACGGGAGGCGAGACGCGACATTGCCGCGGAGGTGCATAAGTTGCTGGAAGAATTTAACCTTAACGGCATTTGAAATTCAGGAAACGAGATAAAATGGTGAGAATAAGAATGTTAAAACTTAAAGTTGCTGCACTCATTTGTTGAAAGAAAGTTTCCTGAATTTCAAACCCGTAAAGGGGTTGGCGATTTTGCCGCATCTGCTTTGTTGCTCAGGATTCGCAGTATGTTTATACAGCTTCATCCTTCGCGCCGCGCATCTGCGACAAACTTGCCAACTGCCGAATAAGGTTTAACCTTAACGGCATTTGAAATTCAGGAAACGAGATAAAGAGTTGAAAACCAGAGGAACCACGGATGAACACGGATGGACACTGATAGAGGATGGGAAGGAGGAGGATAAACCGCAGATTTACGCAGATTGGCGCAGATTGAAAGAGGGATACGCGGAGAAGAGGAACCACGGAATACACTGAATACACGGAAGGGAGGGCGCGGCGGCGGGATTATCCGGGATCTGCGGTTCCATTCTTCGTCTGCTTTTTGGCATTCTTGGGCAGTTTAAACCAAATCCGTGTCCATCCGTGTTAATCCGTGGTTCATTCCCTTCTTCTGCGTCCTGTCGTCTTGGCGGTTCAATCGTTCTTCCCTCTTCTGAATCTTTGTGGCAAAAAATCGGCATGATAAAAAACATTTATGAAGCAACCTGATTTACAACCAACGCGGATTGATGCCGACATTGAAACGGCGTCGGACGATTACGCCGTGCGTTTTGCCGGCAAAACCGGCGCATGGATGCTCAAAATCCAGGAACACCAGGTTTTGAGCAGCTTGGCTGACATTCCACGCGGCAGCGCAATCCTGGAAGTAGGCGGCGGCCATGGCCAACTGGCACAAGCGCTGATCAATGCAGGTTATCGCGTAACCGTCACCGGCAGCGATCAGTCCTGCCGGCGCCGGATTGACGCCCTCGTGAGCGCCGGTAAATGTGAATTTCTGCAAACCAACCCCTTGGCGTTGCCTTTTGCCGATCGCGAATTTGCGGCCGTAGTCTGTGTGCGGCTGTTGATGCACTGCGGCGAGCGCTGGCCAGCCTTGATCAAGGAATTCTGCCGGGTGGCACGCCAATCAGTCGTGGTGGATTATCCCACAAATCAGAGCTTGAATTGTCTGGCGAACTTGTTATTTCCCGCCAAACTGAAACTGGAAGGCAATACCAGAACTTTCCGGCTGTTCCGCCATCGCGAAATAGCCGATGTATTTCGCGCATGCGGTTTCCGGCAGCGGCGGCGGACAGGCCAGTTTTTCTGGCCTATGGTACTGCACCGCATCCTGCGCCAACCGCTTTTGTCATCCGCGCTGGAATGGCTACCGAAAATTACCGGCTTGACTCGCCGCTGGGGATCGCCGATTATTTTATGCATGCAACGCCATGACACACAAACCACCGCGCCCATGTTCACCAAGGCGACGCCTGCCTCTTCCATTCCCGCCGGAACGCCGGTGCTGGTTACCGGCGCCACCGGCTTCACCGGCGCAGTATTAACCCGCAAACTGGCCGATGCCGGCCTGCAAGTCCGGGCTATTGCCCGCCATTCTTCCAATCTGGAACAACTGCGGGATGTGCCGGTGCAGTGGTTCCGTGGCGACGTTTTTGATCCGGCGGTGGTGGCCGAGGCAACGCGGGGAGTCGTGTATATTTTCCATGTCGCCGCCGCATTCCGCGAAGCGCGTCACGACGACGATATGTACACTAAGGTACATGTTGTCAGCACACAATTGCTGGCGCAGGCGGCTATGCAAAACCCTAACTTCCGGCGTTTCGTGCATGTATCAACGGTTGGTGTGCTCGGTCATATTGAGCACCCTCCGGCGGACGAAACCACGCCGATGAATCCCGGCGACATTTACCAACAAACCAAAGCGGAAGCAGAAAAATGGCTGATTGATTTCGCCCACACCAACAACTTGCCTTTCACGGTAATACGGCCTGCGGCAATCTATGGCCCGGGCGACACCCGTCTGCTAAAGCTGTTTCGGATGGCGGCACGTCCATGCATGATACTGCTAGGACACAGCCGGGGGCTCTACCATTTGACGCACGTGGATGATTTGACCAACGTCATCATTTTAGCTGCCGAGCATCCGGCGGCGGCAGGCGAAGTATTTATCTGCGGCAGCCCGGAAGCCATCACGCTGGAAAACATCTCCCGGATTGTGGCCAGTGCGTTAGGACGGCGCCTGCGGGTGATACGTCTGCCGGCATGGCCGGTTTTCCTGGCCGCGGATATATGCGAAGCGCTTTGCCGAAGGCTGAAGATTGAGCCCCCACTCCACCGGCGCCGGGTGGCATTTTTCACCAAAGACCGTTCCTTCAACACCACCAAATTGCGTGAACGTCTGGGTTACCGTCCACTGCATTCCGATGCCGACGGCCTGAAGGAAACCACGCAGTGGTATTGCCAGCAAGGTTGGTTGACCTGAAAAACTCACTGTATTTACCACATTGTGCAAAATCGGCGCCTTTTTTGTGGTTCATTTAATACTGTGGTAATATGACATATCTATCAGGTTTAACTAATCCACAAAAATCAATCATCAACCATAATTCCCCGGGGCCTTCCCAAGAAAATGTTTCCTTGGGCCCCTGTGCGTCTTTCCCAGCACCCCGCCAGAACCAACGTCCTACCACAATTATAAAATCGTTTTTGTTCAAATAAGGCCCCCACCTCCTCTCCATTTCTTTGTAATCTGTATAATACCTAGTATTTTCAATTATGTTTTCACAATAGGGAAGCGGCTCCGCTCCAGAGGTCTTGACACCACCACCGGCATAGACGTCTTTGACACGCAATTTAATTGCTACGTTATATGAAGATAATGTATGCAACAAAGATTGATCAGGTTCTCGAAGCAGTTCATATTTTTGCAGCGATGTCAAGTTTTCATCTGCTTCATATTTTCTTCTTAAGTGCACGTAATCAGACAATTGTTTAAAAACTATTTCGTTGCCAATAGTTAGAGCTTTTTCCAAAATCACTAATTTATTATTCGACTTCTGATACCATGAAAGTGCTTGTTCGATATCCTTGGGCACACCATCACCCTTTTCGTACATTTCCGCAAGACGCAGGCAGATTTCTTCTGTCACTTTGTCACCGGCCTTCTGATACCAGGAAAGTGCTTGTTCGATGTCCTTGGGCACACCATCACCCTTTTCGTACATTTCCGCAAGGCGCAAAGAGGCAATCGCAATCGCATTCCCCGTTTTGCCCGCTTCCTGATAGCAGTATATTGCCTTTTCGATATCTGCGGGTACGCCCATTATTCTATACGCTTTAACAATGCGATCAAGGCACTTGCCACCCGCCTTTTGGCCCGCCACCGCATGCCAGTAACGTGCCTTTTCGATATCTGCGGGTACGCCATCGCCCTTTCCATACATTTGAACAAGGCGCAAAGCGGCATCCACATTTCCCATTTTGCCTGCTTCCTGATACCAGTATATTGCCTTTTCGATATCTGCGGGTACACCATCGCCCTTTTCATACATTTGAGCAAGGCACAAAAAGGCAATCGCATCTCCCTTTTTGCCCGCCTCCTTATACCGGTTTATTGCCTTTTCACATAAAGCGGCATCAATATTTTCCATTTCGCCCGCTGACCGATAGCTGCCCCGATATCTTTCCTCTTCGATATCTAAGGGTACGACAGCGCCCTTTTCACACATTTGAACACAGCGCAACAAGTCAATCGCATCTCCGGCATCTCCGTGCTGGCCCGCCTTCTTATACAAGTTTATTGCCTTTTCATACAAAGCGGCAACCGCATTTCCCATTTTGCCCGCTTCCTGATACCAGTATATTGCCTTTTCGATATCTGCGGGTACACCATCGCCCTTTTCATACATTTCCGCAAGGCGCAAAGCGGCAACCGCATTTCCCATTTTGCCCGCTTCCTGATACCAGTATATTGCCTTTTCGATATCTGCGGGTACACCATCACCCTTTTCGTATATTTCAGCAAGAGCTAAACAAGCTGATACATCGCTTTTATTGGCTAATTTATGCTGCCTTGCTAAATGTTTTTGTTGAGGCGTCGAACAGCCTGACAAGATTATACATAAGCAAATAACTAACGGGCTAACCACTCTTGTTTTCAACAACTGCTTTTGTATTTGAGATACAAACGTTGTATTTAAATATAATCCTCTATCTGACGAGAATGACACCGCACGATAGACTTCTTCGCTGTGTTTCATATATCTACTCATGATGAAAACATCCTTCTTGTTAATGATTATTGTTGTCTGCAAAGGAAACATATTAATCGGATGCAATACATTTTACTCTTTACAACACACTACTCCTTTCCTTACAACACACCTACTGTGTTGTTGCTAAACATAAGATCAACACGTTTATTCCACCATCCACTTTGGACGTTCTACTATTAGTTTATAACTCTTCCCTCCGCCTCTTACCCCCAGAAAGTAACCACCGTGTTCATCCTCAACCAACCGCACAACATATGTCTTTTCATCTGTTATTTCAATGGTGCGTAGGGTTGCAGATCCATACGCATTGAATTCTGGTCGGCTTCTATCGACGACTTCAGTTTTCACGCGCTGTGGTGCCGGGGTATTGAATAATTCAGCGAATTTCATCATGAATCTTTCGAGATGAATCTCGCTAGCATTAAATAATCTATTTATTTGATCATCTCGCAACACAATTTTCGCCAATTTGTTTTTATCATCAAAGGTTGCCACCGGGTCTGATTGAGTGATTTCATTAGACTCAGACTTTAATACGCATTGGTAAATATTATTAGAATCATGTTCAAACCAGCCATTTATGGAACAGCCTAAATGGTGATTAAATAGATCTGTTGCGTCTTCAATAGGCATTCCCAGATAGAAGCCTTTCATCACTAATGTAGAAGATCGGTTTTGTTCAGAACGAGCAAATATATTTTCTATTTCATTCATTTGCCTTTGCTGAAGCACTTTAATTTTCGCTTCAATACGTTGACGTTCCTCCTCGCGTTCTGCTTCGACTCTTTGCCGTCCTGCTTCGACTCTTTGCCGTTCTGCATTAGCACGTTTAGCACGTTCCTGCTCCAATTGGCGTGTCATTTCTGGCGTCATAACAAGGCGTTCGAAGACATAGCAACTTTCTTTATCAAAGTACCAAAAATTCCCGGAAACATAATCTATTATTATCCACAAAGGACAAACAGGCATACAGGTGGCAAAGGAAATTCCGTATTCCAGTTTATTCCATTCAGCTTTAACTGATTTTTGGCGTGAAAAATAGCCTGGTTGTTCGAAAAGAAATGAATATTCTGGTCGGCCAAAGGAAAAACGTTTTGGAATGTTATATGCGCAAGGTGTTTTACCTTTACCAACAATTTCGTTTTTGTATTTTATGGTCACATTTACGCCACGAGGGTCACTTTCGATTCTAAACCTTTGTTCATTTGGGAATGTACTACAACCAGACAATAGTAGTGTGCTGATAAAAGCAATCGAGAGGCTAATAAATTTGCTGCATTTATTAAAAATCATAAATTGGTTCACAAGCATTATCATCCCACAAGTGAAATTTTGGCTTAAAAAAGCATTATTTCCTAATAAATTTGCGTTAGTTCCCAAAAGTTCCGTTCCGGTTTTCTGTTTCATTTCAACAAGCATCTCCTTTTCAAACACGTGGCTGTCCCATAGGAATTACCCGAAACCCGTCAAATACGCCTGTTCAGGGCATCCGCAGATGCAATCGGGTTTTTCTTTACCCATCATTGTGTAATGACTTGGGGATCATTCCGTCACAATTATTTTCTATGTGATGCTAATGATCTTTAATCAAAAAGCATATTGATAACTTTAGGGATTATATCTGTGCATCTGGATGTAATCCGAAAATCAAACATTACCGGACAGAATATTTTTTAAATCGTGGGATATTTTTCCCAGATTTTTTAATGTTAATGCACCCATGCCAAAAAAAGGAGTTAGAAACAGATGAATATTATTGCCTTTCATTTTATGTTGTGCATACAAATATCCATTGCTGCGATTTTCATATTTAAGCGAATCATTCTCAAACAAAATTTTTAATAATGCCTTGTTACGCTCCCATTGCCCTTTCCCCATACACACTATAACTCGCATTCTAGGCGTATGTTTAAAAAGATATTTAAGCATGTCTATGCGATCATTAAATATTTTGTGAAGATCATCACTACCCCTTTTAGGCTTTTGATCAGGGTGATTAAAAATGTATTTATAATCTTTATAATCTGATTCTTTAATATCATACCCCAATGGCGCCTGCCCGCTCGACCTTATAAGCGGCTTGTAGTCAATTAAGCATGATTTATATCGAAAACTATTCGGCTCTTTATACAAACTATTGGCACGGTAATCATCTATAACTTTGAAGGCATCAATATTTTTATCTTTTTGTTCAAAAAAATTGATATTGCTGTCTTTTTTTTCAATGTTCAAATAACACATCATTCTGCTTTGATAAAACTGAATTCCGCCACTGTAGCCACCCTCCTTCGGTATTTTTGTAAAACCTTTTTCGGGTTTATTTGCGTTTATATATATTTTACCGCTTTTATTTATTTCTTTAATTTGAGACTGAACACGAACACATTCTTTCTCATCACCTTTTTCTCCCGCAGTACCGGGTTCTTCTCCAAAAAATATAATATCTGCCTTCTTGAAATCGCCAGCACCTAGACAAGGATTTAAAATCGTAATATAATTTTCCATTCTCATTGGAATCCCATAAGATGAATATTTAGCCCAAAAAAGGCATTATTTCCTAATAAATTTGCGTTAGTTCCCAAAATTTCAGTTCCGGTTTTTTGTTTTATTTCAATATGCACCTCCTTTTCAACCACGTGGCTGGAATTTTGTGTCTTGCTGTTCACCCAACAATGCTATTACCTTACTGAATGCTACTATCGTTTTCATTTTTTCACTCCATTTTCACTGTTTTTTTATATGTCATTTCACAAGCTCAGAGCATTACGTTATCTCGTCTATCGGATTTAATGTGATAGATCTGCGGCATGAAAATCACCTGAATGAATCGGCTGGGCAAATAAAGCAGGGATTAAACCGGGCGCTGTTTTTGGCCTCGTGTGGGCGGAGTATGCTATCGCGCTCCCGCCGCTGAAGGCGAAGCCGCCATAGGTCACTGGAATTTTCTCAATTTCCACGGCGACGGATTCAGCCGACACGACAAGGGTGTGCTCGGCGGGATGTTGGCAGGCCGTCAACCCAAATATACAAAGTAAACTGATCAGCAAAAGGGATATTGCCGATGGAAGAATTCTGGCGCCGAAGCTCAAATGATTCACGTTAAAGTTCCCGCCGTTTTTTTGCGGCAGCAGAATCATGAGCAGGAAAGAAGAGGGCGCTAACCTCCCTTCCGTGCTTCTTCGAGGGACAACCACGCCCCTGAGCCAGACACAAGATGGAAGGCGCGCCCCAGGTAGGGCGCGTCCTTCGCAGTGTCGTTTGACTCAGCAAAATGTGGTTGTTTCCGAAGAAACGACTCCGCTAAAACGCAAAAATAATATGTGTTAAACTAAATCAATAACTATCAGTAATTATTCTATCGCCATTTCCAAGACCGGTTTGAATAAAACTCCTTGTGACAAACCGGTTTATATGATTGACACAATACAAACCTGGCGATTCTCATCTCCTCGAATATTTATCCAAAAGTTTTTTAACAATCATGCGCATTTTGTCAAGATAAATCATTAGCATCCCATAAAAAATCGAGGGAGAACACGGATGAACCCGGATAGGATTGAACCGCCAAGACACCAAGAAAGAAAAACAGACGAAGAATGAAACCGCCGATTGGCGCAGATCGGCGCAGATGTCAGATAACCATGAGAAAAACTGTTGGAACCACGGAATACACTGAATACACGGAAGGGAGGGCGCGGCGGTGGTGTTTTCTGTGTCGTGTGGTCTGTGGTTTTTAGCATGCTGCGCTGTCCGCTAGGCGGACATGGATCGGCGGACACCCAAATACGCAAATCTATTTGCGCATAATGGTGTCAACCGATCCGACAGACCGGCAGATGCCGGTCAGCGCGGCATGCGTCCGTGGCGAATCCTCTTCTGACACCTTGGCGTCTTCTTGGCGGTTAAGCGCCATCCCTTTGTGCATCTTGTGCATTTTTGTGGCAACCCCTTTCCTAATCAGTGTCCATCCGTGTTCATCCGTGGTTCTTCTGCCAGCGCGGCTCGCACCGCCGTGTGAGACCTCTGCATTTTCTTGTGCATCTTGTGCATTGTGGCTAATCTCTTTCTAATCTGCGTCCATCTGCGCCATCTGCGGTTCATCCCATGCCTGTTTCTTGTGCATTTTGGTGGCCAATCTCTTCCCTAATCCGTGTCCATCCGTGTCCATCCGTGGTTCCTCCCCCATCTGCGCAATCTGCGTAATCTGCGGTTAGCTTCTCTCTGATTTTCTCCGGTTTTCGGTTTCCACGGCACACCAGCGAAAAAAAACATTGTATCCCGGCGGCCAATTGCTACAATATATCCATTGCTAAGTGCGGGTTGCGCATCGGGACGGAGGAATGCAGATCATGCAAAAAACATTGAATATCATATTAGTCTTATTGTTATTGGCTGGCGCGGCATCTTTGTGGTTCAGCATCCGGCTTTTTCCACAGCGTGAGGAACTTAAAGGGCGCACACAAAAACTGGAAACGGCCATCCGTCAGATCGCCGCTACCGTTGAACAAAGCGATGATAATCCGGCTTTTGTCGTCATTCCTGAAGACCAGTTAAAAACCTTTAAAGACCCGGTCAGCGGCGCTTCGCCCATGGACGCGCCGCTGGGAACGCTGACCGTCGCCGCACAAAATCAACTGGCGCGATTGAACGATACCCGCTACAACTTGGCGCAAACCAAGGAAACTCTGGCGCAAACCACCGAGGATTTGCGAAACACCAAGAGCGATTTAGCCACGGCGCGCGCTACCATCCAAGAGCGCGATGAAAGCATTGCCGGCTTGCAGGTCTCCGTGCAGGAACGTGACAACACAATCCGGAGCATGGAGCGCACGGAAAAAGAACTGCAGGCCCGAACAGAAACTCTGAAACTGGCGATTGACGATCTGGAAATTCAGAAGCGCAACCTCCAAGATCAAATCGCAGGGCTACAGACCAAAGTTGCCGATTTGGAAGCGCGCATTAATCCGGATATCGGCAAAGCGCAAATCCAGCAAGGGCAAATGGGCGTAGTGCTTTTCGCCAACCCCGAATGGAATTTCGTCGTGCTGGGATTTGACAAGGACAACGAGACCCCCATCGCCCCCAAGCTTGAATTCCTGGTACATCGCGAAGACATACTCGTGGGCAAGGTGCGCGTGGAAACCGTAGCCGACAATATGGCAATCGCCGAAATTCTCGCTGACTGGCAGAAACTGCCGCCGCGCGAAGGCGATCAGATAATGCTGTAACCCTGCTTTTTGCGCGAAAACTGGTGTTACATGGTTACAAAACGTCACAACATCCGCTTGATTTCAGCATGTGCAGCAGCGCTATTGTTGCTGGTGGCAGGTTTGGCGGGTGGATGCGCTACGAGCGGCGACCAGTCAGGAAGTTCCATGCCGTGGAATACCCCGCAAGGCTGGGAAGGGGCTCCCGCTCTGCCGGTTTTCACTGAATAAGCCAAGCGCTTTTATTGAACCGCCAAGGCGCCAAGACGCCAAAGTTCCCCACTGTGACTTCTGCCTTTTTGTGGCTAATTCATCCTGTGGAATGCCACCTGCCGCTTTATAAGGGTCACCCCTTCATTTCGATCAGCTTTTCGGCAATTTGCACAGCATTAGTCGCAGCGCCCTTGCGGATATTATCCCCGGCCACAAACAGCGCCAGACCGTTCTTCACGCTATCGTCACGCCGGATGCGTCCAACGATGATTTCATCCCGCCCCGATGCCAGCAGCGGCATGGGGTAGTCGTCATGATCCACATCATCCATTACGATAACGCCTGGGGCGTTTGAGAGGATTTCACGAGCTTCTTCCGGCTCCATAGGACGGTCAAACTCCAGATTAATCGCCTCACAGTGTGCATTTAATACCGGAACCCGCACACAGGTTGCACTGACGCGCAATTTCTTATCACCAAGAATCTTGCGGCTTTCATGCAGCATTTTGGCTTCTTCGCTGGTTTGTCCGGCGGCGCCAGGTTTCACGCTACCGATTTTAGGAATCAAATTCAACGCTATTTGATGCGGATACACCTCGCGCTGCAAAGGGTTGCCGGCAGCGAAGTCACGGATTTGCTGTTCCAACTCCATTATTGCCTGGCGGCCGGTGCCGGAGACAGCCTGATAAGTGCTGACAACAAAACGGCGGACACGGGCGGCACGATACAGCGGAGCCACAGCCATTAACGCAATTGTCGTGCTGCAGTTCGGGTTAGCGATAAATCCCTGATGTTGCGCCAAGGCGTCCGGATTGATTTCGGGAATCACCAGCGGTACGCGGGAATCCATGCGATAATCATCGCCATTATCTATCACGATGACGCCCTTTTCCACTGCCATCCAGCCAAATTGCTGTGAAGCGCCCTTAGTGCCTTCAGTACCGGCAAAAAACGCGAAATCCAGATTGTCAAATGCTTCCGGCGCCGCAGCTACTACAGGGTAGCTTTCGCCGTCAATTTCTTCCGTACGCGCCGAGCGTGCGATGATCTTGATTTCCGCGGCCGGGAACTTGCGCTGCCACAACACCCGCACCATTTCCGCTCCCACCGCGCCGATACCCACTATTCCTACACGATATTGTTTCATCTCGCACTCCGCCCTATCCGGCAACGCCCTGCGCCACCATGTCGCCTACCTGGCTGGTTGAATACCCCATTTTACCAGCGCCAAGATTTTTAACCTTGTGCGCGGTAACATACATAACCGACTGCTCGATAGCCTGTGCAGCTTCCTGCTCGCCCAACTCGCTCAGCATCATGGCGCCGGCACAAATCGCCGCAAGCGGGTTGATGACATTCTGGCCGGTGTATTTGGGCGCAGAGCCGCCAATAGGCTCGAACATGCTCACGCCTTCGGGATTGATATTGCCGCCGGCGGCGATACCCATGCCGCCCTGAGTAATGGCGCCCAAATCGGTTATGATGTCGCCGAACATGTTTTCTGTAACGATCACATCAAACCACTCGGGATTTTTCACCATCCACATGCAAGTAGCATCCACGTGATAATACTCGCGCTTGATATCACTAAATTCACTATCGCCTATCTCATGGAATGCCCGTTCCCAGAGATCGAACACGTAAGTCAGAACATTGGTTTTGCCGCAAAGCGCCAACGTCTTGCGTTTGTTGCGCCGGCGGGCATATTCAAAGGCATAGCGCAGACAGCGGTCCACCTGGTGCCGGGAATAGATCATGTTCTGCACGGCGACCTCGTGAGGGGTGCCTTTCATAGAAATTCCGCCTGTGCCGGTATATACTCCGCCGGAGTTTTCGCGCACTACCACATAATCAATTTCCGCCGGGCCTTTATTTTTCAACGGCGTATCCACGCCAGGATACAGCTTCACCGGACGCAGGTTGATGTATTGATCCAGCTCGAACCGCAGACGCAGCAGGATGCCCTTCTCCAGAATGCCGGGTTTGACTTCCGGGTGCCCAATCGCGCCAAGGTAAATCGCATCGTACTGCCGCAATTCTTTCAGTACGGAATCCGGGAGGGTCTCGCCGGTGGCCAGGTAGCGTGCGCCACCCAAGTCATAGGTATGTAAATCCAGCTTGAAATTATACTTACCGGCGGCGGCTTGCAGAACCTTAATGCCTTCATTGACCACTTCCGTACCGGTGCCATCACCGGGCAACACCGCGATTTTATAGTTCTTGCTCATTTTTTTCTCCCAGTTTTTATCAAAATGAAGGTGAATCCTAACACATAACTGCCAAGCTATGCAAATCAATTTCATATACACACGGAGGAAAGAACCAGGAGGAAACCGCAGATGACGCAGATTAACGCAGATGTCAGATAACCCTGAGAAAAACTGTTGGAACCACGGAATACACTGAATACACGGAAGGGAGGGCGCGGCGGTGGGTGTGATCTGAAAAACTTACTTCCTCCTCCGTGATCTCCGTGTCTCCGTGTGAGACCTCTGCATTTTCTTGTGCATCGTGTGCATTTGTGGCAACCCCTTTCCTAATCAGTGTCCATCCGTGTTCATCCGTGGTTCACTCCTCCGTATTACCTCTGCACCATCTGCGGTTACTCCCTTCTCTTGTGCTTCCGTCTTGGCGTCCCTGGCGTCTTGGCGGTTCATCCTTCATCCTGTCTTGACTCACGCCCGTAAACATGTGACACTTTGTCAGAAACGAAAACTCCTGTTGCCTGACAAAAATATTTTTCCACATGTTAATTGCAACTTTCAACGTCAACTCGCTGCGCGCGCGCCTGCCAATCGTGCTGGATTGGCTGGAGCAACGTCAACCGGAAATTCTGTGCCTGCAAGAAACCAAAGTAACCGATGCGGAATTCCCCGCGGGTGATTTTCTTGCACAAGGCTACCACGCGGTTTTCCAGGGCGAAAAATCTTACAATGGCGTGGCGATTATTTCCCGGAACAAGCCCGATGAATTCCGCAGCGGATTTGATGACGGCGGACAAGCAGATGCCACACGGCTGTTATATGCCCGATTCGGCAAACTGCATGTGGTCAACACTTATGTGCCGCAAGGCCGCGAAATTGACCACCCGATGTTTCAATACAAATTGGAATGGTTTGCCAGACTGCGCCGTTATTTCGACCGGCATTTCAATACTGGCGATCCGCTGGTCTGGGTAGGCGACCTGAATGTGGCGCCGACCGCGATTGACATCCATAACGCCGACCGGCAAGAAAACCATGTCTGCTTCCACCTGTCAGTGCGGCAGGCATTTGAACATACAATGGACTGGGGATTTGTAGATGTTTTCCGCAAGCATCATCCCGAGCCGGGGCAATACAGCTTTTTTGACTACCGCGTGCGCAACGCCGTGGAACGCAACACCGGCTGGCGGGTTGACCATATCCTCGCTTCACCGGCATTGGCAAAGAAGTCCACCGGCAGCGAAATTGACCTTGAGCCCCGCCGCGCCGAACGTCCATCCGATCATACAATCGTTGCGGCAGAGTTCGACTGCAAATGCATTTAAGGGTGGTCCAAGGAGCCAGGCGCACCCCTCGTACTTTTTTGTGGCTAATCCTGTTCCTTGCTCTTGCCTCTTTGTGACCAATGCGAAGGAGCACGATGCAAGCAGACACGCACCCAACGGCAACAAATCAGCGCGCAGACGTAAGGGTTTTGAAGCGTGCGTAGGCCTGGTCCCATCCGCTGCTGGTCTCAGGTTGCGGACGGAACAGTTCCACTGGAAAAGCCCGCCGCACAGCCGGCACAATCGCCGCAAGCGATTCCACCGCTCCGACCCCAACCGCCTGCACCATCAGGTTTCCGATAGCTGTGGCATCATACGGGCCGGCCTCCACAGGCAGACGCAAGGCATTCGCAACGAATTGGTTCAGCATTTTATTTCGTGCGCCACCGCCAACAATATGAACAATTTTGGCGGCGCTGCCGCATACTGCGGCCAAATCCTCTTGAATAGCACGATATTTCAGCGCCAGGCTTTCATAAACCATACGCAGCAATCCTCCGCGTCCTTCCGGCGGCGTTTGCCCGGTTTGGCGGCAATAGCTCACAAGCGCCTCTTCCATATTTTGGGGATTGTAAAACCCGGCATCGTCCGGATCTATCACGGCGGCAAACTCCGGGGCGGCAGCAGCTCGCTGATACATTTCCTCCCACGGCATTTCATGCCCATCCTGCTCGCGCCAAATCCGGCGCAGCTCATGCGCCAGCCAGCCGCCCATGCAGTTCTTCAGCAACCGGGTATTCCCGATACCACCTTCATTACTGAGATTTGCGGCCATAGCCGCCGAAGTGGTAATCGGACACGGCGCTAGCCTCCCTACCAACGACCATGTGCCGGAGCTGATAATCAGCGCATCGGCAGGGTTGGCAGCGGGGGCTGCGGCAAAAGCAGAGGCGGTATCATGTCCGCCTACTGCAATCAAAGCCGGAGGTTTTTTCAATCCAATCCGGTCAGCCAAGGCGCGATGCATAAGCCCAATCTTCGTGCCTGGCGCAACAATCTCGGGCATGATGCCGCGGGGAATTTCCAATGCCTGAAGAACTTCCGCGCTCCAATCACACTGGGCGGCATCCATTAACTGCGTCACACTGGCCCAGGTGGAATCAACTACCGTTGCCCCGCCAAGGTAATAGTAAAACAAAGTCGGCGTGGGCAGATAACGGCAACCATCCAACAGCAACTCCCGGCGGTTCAACATCAGCCATAACAGTTGATTACTGACATTAAACGGCTGGAAATGTATGCCGGTAATGGCATAGAGGCGGTCGGCAGGGATGCGCGCCTTCACCTGCTCAATCATGTTGTCCAACCGGTGATCGCGGTAGGCGTAAATCTTGCCGAGCATATCGCCATCCGCGCTGATCAAATTGCCATCCGCGCCCCAGGTGTCTATTCCGATGCCGTCCAACTCGGCGCCGTGTTCGCGACAGAGCTTCTGTAATCCGGTGATAATATTGGCGTAGATCAGGGTGTCATCCCAAACCATGCGTTCCGATAAACGCCCGGTCCGATCCGGAATGGTAAAGGAAATGCATTCATGATCGAAGCGATGGACTTCGCGCATACTGAACTCGCCACCCGACAATTCACCGTAAAAGCATTTGCCACCGGAAGCGCCCAAATCTATTGCCATCAGCCGCCATATTTTAGACATAGTCACCCCTCTTTAATTATCACCGCGACACCTGAAAACAACAAAAGATGAACCACGTATGATGCGGGCCGCACTGGCAAACACGGATAAGATTGAACCGCCAAGACGCCAAGATGAACGGAAGTGGAGCCCTGAAAGGGCATGATATACCCCGCCATTGCGGGCAAGCATTCCAGGGCAACGCCCTGGGATCAACAGAAGAACATGAATCCAGCCCTGAAAGGGCGTGACATAGAGAACCTCCATGGCCGAAAATTCTTTTACTTTTTACTTAAAAAATGGCACAACTATGTCACGCCCTTTTCAGGGCTAATATTGGTGGCGTGTTCTCTACCTAGGGCGTTGCCCTAGGCTGGTATGTAACGCCCCGTTGGGGCTAATGCCCTTTCCACCCCCGCGTCCGTGTGACCCCCTCCCCTAATCAGTGTCTATCAGTGCCCATCCGTGGTTCTCTCTTCCTGCCACCGCCATCAGCGCATTTCCTGACCACCGGTTACGTTAATCGCCTGCCCAGTCATGTACGTTGACAAATCCGACGCCAAAAACACCGCCAGATTACATACATCGTCGTAGGTGCAACCGCGCTTCATCGGCACTTGATTAATGTAGCGCTGCCGTATTTCCGCTTCGCTGACGCCTTGATTTTTCGCATATTGCTTGAATAAGCTGTTTACCCAGAGTGGCGAATCCAGCATATTGCCCGGACAGATCGCATTCACGCGGACGCCACTTTCAGCCGTCTCCAACGCTGCGCTCTGCACCAGGCCGATGCCACCGAACTTGGATGCCGCATAAGCGGAGTTTTTGAATGAGCCCTTTTTGCCGGACTTGGAATTGATTTGAATGAACGAGCCACCGCCCGCGGCTTGCATCGCTGGGATGGCATGCTTCATGCAAAGCATCTGCCCGACAAGATTGACTTCCATCACTTTACGCCATTTTCCAACGGCAAATTCGGTAATCGGGCCGGAAATCAAGATGCCGGCATTGGCCACAAAAATATCCAAGCCGCCAAATTGTTCCGCAGCCGCCGCCACCAACGCCCGCACATCACCTTCATCTGTGACATCGCAGCGTTGGATATAGAGAGCCTCTGGGTAACGCCCGGACAACTCAGAGCGCAGTTTTTCCAGCGCTTCCATCTGAACATCCGAGGCCATTACCCGGCAGCCTTCCCGCAACAATCGCTCCACCAAGGCGGCGCCGAGTCCCTGGCTGCCGCCGGTCACGATGGCGCGTTTGTTATGTAAAATCGGTGTGCTCATGGAATCAACACCACTTTCAATGAGCCGCAGGAAGGCGTGGTTTGCACCCGCACGGCCTCATGAAACTGCGAGAGCGGGAAGCGGTGGGTAATCAACGGACGCCCATCAATGCGCCCGGAAACCAGCATGTCGCGGGCGGCGAGGTAAGAACGCTGAGCCGAGCTATTGGCGCCATGCACGTTGATCTCATGGTAATGGATACGATTTAAATCCAGCGGCAGCATTGGGTCGGACTTGGGCATACCGGCAAAAATGCTAAGATGCCCGGCGCGCCGCAGCAGCCCCAACCCCACTCCTACCAAACTTTTAACCGAAGCCGCCACGACAACGGCATCCACACCACGCCCGCCAGTGGCTTGCGCGACCCATTCCTCTGGTTTGACCTTGGAGGTGTCCACCAGATTATCGAAAGGCAACTTCAATTTACGCAACAGCTCCAACCGATCGCCGGAAACATCCATAATCGTGACCGTCTTGGCGCCGCGCGCGCGCGCTACAAGCGCGTTCATCACACCGATGATGCCGCCGCCAAAAACCACGATATGCTCGGTCGTCTCCATCGGGATGTATGACATGCCGTTGACGCAGCAACTCAAAGGCTCTGTCAAGGTTGCCACAGCGGCGTCTATTTCCTCTGGCACTGGGATCAGGCATCCCTGCTCCACCGCCACACGCGGCATGAGGGTATATTCCGCGAAGCCGCCATTGAACTGATACCCCATGGCAATAAATCCCTTTTCACAGAGATTTTCACGATGTTCCTTGCACATCGGGCATTCACCACACCCTATCACCGTCTGCACAACGTAACGCTCACCTGGCTTCACTCCGGTAACGCCCGAGCCGACCTCCACCACCCGCCCGGTAATCTCATGGCCGACAATTGACACATCCACGTGCTTTTCGCCTGCCAGCACGCGTTGATCTGTGCCGCATAACGCACAAGCTTCTACTTTCAACAATACTTCCCCGGCGCCGACACATGGCTTGGGTACATCCTTAATCTGAATCACACCAGGTTTTTCTATGACAGCTGCTTTCATGGCGCTCCTTCCATAAGTCTTGTAAGGCTTGGATTGTCCGGCCAATCATTGGCACGGATTACTTCAACAATGATTGCATAAAATCGCGCAGGTCATCGCGCATATCCGGACGCTTCAGGGCAAAAACAATGTTAGTCTTGATAAAATCAAGCTTGTTGCCGATGTCATGCCGCACGCCATGGAAACGCCAACCAAACATGGCGCGAGTCTTCACCATCAGGCGCATGGCATCAGTAAGCTGAATTTCATTGTTTTTTCCGGCAGTAATCCGCGCAATGGCGTCAAAAATGCCCGGGGTAAAAATATAACGCCCTGCAATTGCCAAGTTGGACGGCGCTTCTTCCACCGTTGGTTTTTCAATAAAGTCTTCGACCATATAAAGGTCTTCAGAAATCGGGCGGCCAGCCATGATGCCATAACGGCTGACACGTTCGCGATCAACTTCTTCCAACGCCACCACCGATTCCTGGTAACGACTGAAGGCATTGATCAATTGCGCCGTTACCGGCGTATCCGATTCCACAATTGTATCGCCCAACAGCAGGGCAAACGGCTCATTCCCAACATGGCATTTGGCATAGGAAACCGCATCCCCCAGACCGTTCAGTTCCTTCTGCCAGACAAAATGCACATTCGCCAATTCTGAAATACGGCGGATAGCCTCCAGCTCCTCCGTCTTGCCCTTCTCTTCCAGTTCCTGTTCCAAATCGAAATTCCGGTCGAAATGCTCTTCAATAGCGCGCTTGCCCTTGCCGATGATCATCAAGATGTCGGTGATACCGGACTCCACGGCCTCCTCGACCACATACTGGATAGTGGGCTTATCAACGATCGGCAACATTTCCTTCGGTTGCGATTTTGAAGCGGGCAGGAAGCGCGTACCGAAGCCGGCCGCGGGAATAACAGCTTTACGAATCATTATTATATATCCTCCGAATCCGGCAATTTAAATGTAGGTTTAAAGACTTTTACATTCATAGGCGCCAGCACTGCGCGTAAACGCGCGAACATCCCTTCATCCGTGTAGGTGCCGACGATCGCGCCACCGGAGCCGGAAAACTTGGCGCTGGCGCCGACAGTGCGCGCAACCTCGACCATCTTGAGGTTGCCGGAGCTGATTTTATAAATTTTACAACGCTGGTCAAAATTAGCGTCCAACAAAGCGCCGATCTCGGCGCTCCGGTTGCTCAACAGGCATTCCTTGACGCGGTCGGTCAAGTCCGCCCAGAAGCGCATGGCATCAACAACATCCTTTTCCCCGCGCGCAAATCGGCCGCGGATGTCGTTATGGAATACTTCCGAGCCTTCGGACAAATCAGCGCGATAGGCAATATACACTAGCGGCAGAGTGGATGGATCAAGCCGTTCGTAACGCCCGTGTCCTTGTTGTTGCATATAATCGCGGTCAAAATCCATGTAAACCAGACCTTCATAGGCCTGTACAACCCGATCCTGCAAACCGGCGGAAATGCCCAACTCGCGGTTTTCCACGGAAAGTATCAGGTTAGGCTGAATCGGCAACGGTATTTTAACTTCGTAAAACTGCATCAAGGCCCGCAAACAAGCGGTAATGATGGCGCTGGAGCCCGCCAACCCCACCTGCGAAGGGATATTGGTGTGGTAACTGATAGTACAATTGCGATTCGGCAATTTGATTCCGGCTTCCTGGCAGTAATCATAGAAGCGCTTCATAGTGGCCTTGAGCAACCGGATGCCGCCATAATAGCCGAAATGGCAGACATCATCCGCCAAATGGCTGATGTTTTTAAAACGGGAAAGGTCGCGGGCGTTAGCCAGAATCTCCAGGTCTGGTGACTCAAACAGCGTTACTTCCGCCCGAAAGTTGCTGAAGACAAAAGATATCGTCTTGCCAAAATACCCGTCGGACGGATTGCCGACTAAACCTGCCCTCGGATATGCATAAGTTTTGATTATCATACCGCACCAAATACCGGGCGCAAGGGAATGGTGGGCGATACAGGACTCGAACCTGTGACCCCTACCATGTCAAGGTAGTGCTCTAACCAACTGAGCTAATCGCCCGAAAACAATGCGGGAATACTACGCTTTTGCGCCAGCCATGTCAAATTTATTGTTTTTTTGGCGAATATCCGCCTTGAAATCGCATTATAATCGCGCCACAAACAAATCATAACGTATCAAGGCGCTTTGAATCTATGCGTCCAAAGCCGTAACAATCTTGACGGCATCTTTATGCAGGCGGCGGCGGGCAAGTTCGAAGGCGGAGAGGATTTACCCGACCTTAGCAAGCCCGACTCCGGGAACGGCAAACAAATGGCCAAGCGTGACCCTCGTTTCACCCAGCGTTCGCGTGGGCATCTTTATTTTGCGTCTTGGATAGCCCGCGCCAAGCATGCGGCGAACAAGTCCACGTTGGAGTTGAACTCCAGGAATGGACTCCTTCCGGCATCCTTCTCCACTATGATACCGTCCTTATACTGGGTAAAATTAAGTATCTTCTGAAACCTGATCGAGGTGTTCTTCATGTTCCCGTCAAAAAGGAGACGCTTATTTGTCACATAGGCCGTGCCAGAGTCGATTTGCCTGAACATGTCCTGCTGAACGGGATTGACGGCATAGTCACCCATCTTCCAGTAAAGCCCATCGCATATCTTAACCCGGAGTTGTGGGCCACCCCATTGGACACGCTTTGTCACGCGACGCAACTCATTCCATATCACCGGCGTCGAGAAATAGCAAACCTCCCCTTTCTGGAGGTTCAGACCGATATCAATAGTGGGAGGATCGCCGTGAGCAATCCGCCACATAAGACGGAATTTATCCAATGCAGCTGCCGTAAGATCGTCCATAACAATCTCCCCACCAAGTCGCTTGGCGAGTTCATGAATCTCTCGCTCCTCGTCCGGTGACAGTTTCCGGTCGGCAATGGCGTCATCCATCTTCCTCTGGAGAAACGTCTGTGTTTCTACCTGATACACACGTTGCTTAAGGCTGTCCGAGAGCTCAAGGTCGGATGCCAGTTTGTCCAACCATTTCTTCTCCTCATCTGTCACGCGGTTATCTGCGAGCACCTCGGAGATGCCACGGCGATACACTTCCGCCCCCACTTCGGCATAGATAGCATTGTGCACAACGTCCGATATGCCAAAAAGGGCTTTAAGGTGCCAGAGATCGTCCAGTTCTTCCTGGGTGAATTGTCGGTCAGCAAGACAGAAGGCTATAAATTCCTTGTACATAACTTCCATCTGCTTGCGGCAGGTCATGTGCAGGTCAGTCTTGTACTTCGCGTTGAGCTTGCCAATTGTATCTGTCGTCACCTGCCGAACATTGTCCGCCGCCGCAAACGCGTTGTTCAGTTCCGCAAAGGCGTTTTGTTTGGGATGGCGATTGAACAGACGAGGGGGTTGCAGGTCAACCGGCTTAAATGGATGCGCCTTTGTTACTTTGTGCCCAGCGACGGCTCTGGCCGCCTGTTGCCCAGACAACAATCCTCTATGGATCGGATCGGCTCGTTCGGCCTCTAACACCGTTTGTGCTTGTCGGATTTGCTCACTAAGAACGCCTTCGCGCTCCCGTTGTGCGGCGAGACGACGATCCTGCTTGGTCTTCTTCTCCTTTGACACGGCAAAGATCAACCAGCACACAACCAAGATAAAAGCGATGGAGAACGCGACGACCGCGACATATAGGGCATTGTCGTTTGCTTGGCTCGATCCCGTCGTGTAACCTGAAACGAATGCACCGTCCTTGCGTATATAGGAGCGCGCGGTGCGTGCATCAATCGAACCAGAGAGCGTCACAAGCAAGATCGCCGCAAGAATTATTCGCTTCATACTGCCTCCTTCATCAAAATATTGTCTATCTATCTGGCAGACACAAGTCACCTATAAACTTACACTTCGCGTGTACAAAACGCGTGCTTGTGGACACCCGTTTGAACCAGCATCACTCCAACGCCTTATTGGCTCCTTCTCCGAAGTCCAATAATCCCTGTTGCGGGCAAAGATACGCATCCAGTTTCTCGGAATGCACTAGATCATCAGGCAATGGCAGACGTTCCAACGCACGAGGTTCAACCTTCAGCGCGCCACCTCCATATGACTTGCCGACCTTCTTGAGATTACTGATGGTCTCCGGGTGCGACAGCACTTTCCAAAGGCGCTCCACAAACTCCGTATCTGTTTGTCTGGGATAGACGCACAAAAGACATGTCAATGGGACAACATGGGCATGGTTCCTGATAAAGCGGGTATTTCGCCTGCCAAGATATGCAAACATGATAGGCGGACATTTCCGAGTCTCCATCCGGTACCATGGCCTCCGTGTCCGAATGAGAGTCTTCTTATTAAGACCGCGACGCTCTCCTTCCTTTAGGTACATTTGTACAGCATGGGGGAGTTGTTCAAATGAAAAGCCGTTGACGTTGAGCAGCCGTGTTGGCCTACCGCTGGTTTCAAGACGCTCAATATCGTCGGAAGAGATTTCATCTCCCTCAATATCCCGCATCCGCCCCACAGCCTTGACCAAGAGAGATTCCGGTATTCCCAGCTCTTTTGCTCGCCTCAACGTCATAAAGAAAAAGTCATTATCACCTGTTGCGATCCCGCGCATGACCGTCGCGAAATCCCCCAGCGTGTAACGGTCTGGGTGGTTTCAGAAGGCGGACGGGAGAGACCGGTTGAGAGGGCGCCTGCAACAGTTCTCTCGTGGATCTCTATTGATTGATACATCTTCCGAGCGTTTCCCGATAGCAGGGCGATCAATTCTTTGGAGCACGGATGTTGGCACTTGACCCAATCGAAATGCCTTTCGGGCCGTTCGTTCCGAATGCAGAATACGAGTGCATTAGTATCCACATCAGGAAATGGCGTCGCATCGGCGGAGAAAGTGATCACGGCATCAAGCCGATACCGCGAAGCGATCCACTGCCATAGCACATCGGCAAACACCCCCTCGCAGATATCAGCAGACACGATGTAGCAAAGCCGCCCACCGGGGGACAAAACCTGAAGCGCCCTGATGAGAAAATAGACATGGAAGCCCGCCCGGCCATCAATATATTTGCCGATAGCCGTTCTTGCAAAGTCGCGCAACATTTTCTTCTGTGACGGTGAAAGACGATGATGGCGTATATAAGGGGGATTTGCGACAATAGATGGAAATTTAGCGGACGGCGGGTCAAGAACAAAATCTCGTATTTCTACATGCTGCAGATCGGTGTTAGTCAACCCTGTCTGCCGTGCCTGAGCCACAATATTCGGGTCTATGTCCCGCCCAAAAAGTGAGAGTTTAAACCGATGCGTCTCAGCATAGCGCTTCGCTGCACGGAAAAAAACACCTTCACCAAGCGCTGGATCAAGAATCTGTTGCGGTTGGTCTTGTAGCGCATAGGCGACCATGAACTCCGCAACCCAGTCAGGAGTCCAAAACTGTCCCTTGGAGCGCAGGTTTTCACGGCCGTGGCCTGACCTAGGGATTAGCTGGTGTCGCTTTCGTATCATCGGCTCTCATCCAAGACATCCAAAACTGCGGCTTCCAGTTGGCACTTCCCGCCCACAAACCGCACATAGGGCAGAATATGCCCGTTCTTATCAGTGATAGAATCGGCGACCAATTTCGGCTCTTCCACCGTTGTCGCCAAGTGTGTGGGCGTGGTGATAATAGATCTTGTAGATTAACTTCTTGGTTATGGCGCCACCGGGAGACTGAAAGATCTGTGCCGTCGGTTCAATATCGCCACGCGCGAAAAGACGCTCAGCGTCTGCAAACGATATGCCATATGCCTCATCAAAAAAGGCATGCCACACGTGGATTGGTATCTTCCTCTTTTCCTGCCAAGTCCTCAAGGGCTCACGGTCCTCCTCCTTGATGATAATCGTCGGCACCACGGCAGTTTTCTTCAAACCATCGCGACCGCCAAGTCGCTTCTGCGGAGTGAGCGGCAATGCGTAGTCAGGCATCTGTTTGGCTCGCCAAAGGCTGTTCTCACACTCAACAGCAATAATGGCGTGTTCAAGCAGGGCCTGCATCCTCGGGTCATCTTCTGGCACAAAAGGCAACTCACTGATTCCATTCAGCGCCTTGATCGCTGAATCCACTTTGACTTTATCTCGTGTCCGGAAGATCAGCAGGTCTGGCCGTTTGATTTTGCCAAGGCCGGCTTTCTCAAGGCGCTCGAAATAGAGTTCATGCGCACGGACATCGCTGGCCGGGGCGGTTCCACTCGGCCCATATGGCAATGCAAAATACTCACCAGTAGCATTCACCGCCAGAGCGAGGCGCTCCTCACTCCACACCCCTTGAGACCAACGCATGAGAAAATCGCTTCCTCGGAGTCGGCGAGGATTAAGAATAAATTCCGACCAAGGAACATTACCCATGGCACGGAGCGTCATACGTATGTCTTCCATCGAAACGGATAAGACCTTTTCAAATGGGTGTTCGCGATGTCTATCCATATCGTTCCCTTCCAATGGCACAACAGCGCCTTAACCATCCCTCGTAAACGCGAATAGACCTTACATTTCATTAAAATCGTATCCATTCTAACTACCAGGGTCAAGCGTACATTTTTGGGACACCAGAGGGAGAGGGTGAAGAGACCGGATAATCAGAAAGGAATTGAAGCAAAAAATGAAACGCAGGTGCGAGCCGCACTGGCGCCGTAGATTGACGGATAAAGGCAGGCGGGATATCCAATTCAAACCCACCCAAGCCCAGCGCAAGCACTAAAACACCAGGCGCTTACATTGCAACTGATTATAATTCATCTTTCGCTTCTCACTCCACCTCCACAGTCAAGGAATTCAGCAGGTAATATCCCGGAGTCAAATTTAAGCCTCCATCCATGGGATAATCCACAGCAAACCAAACGTTGTATGTCCCAGCCGGCAGGGACAGGTTTTTTACCAGCGTCAACGGCTGAACGTTATACAGCGGCCCTTGGTAGGCCGGGCGGCAATTAGCCAGATTGCCGTCAAACGGCACCAGATTCATATTGCTGTTAAAATAGAACCACAATCCGCCTTGATGGACATAAGCCGCCACCCACCAATCCACTGGAATCCCGAAATAAGCCTTCGGCAGATTCATCATTGCCACGTCTATGGTAACGGGCCTGGTGGAGGGGATGTAGATGTTATTGCCTGCCATACCATTCAGCGTGATCAATGGGCCGATTACACCAAGGTAGCCGGTGTCTGGCTTGCTGAAACAGCTGGCGCCAGCCGCATTTTCCGCCTTCACCCAGTAATAATATGTGTTATTTGCCTCGGCAGTCACATCGTCAAAAGAGGTCGAAGAAGATGTCCCTATCCTCCGGGCCTCGAACTGATCACAGAACATATACCTGTATATGTGATAGTTCGTTGCTCCATCCGCCGCCCCCCATTTAACAGTGATTTTATTTATGGATGTGCCATCGGATGCGGATACGTTGGATGGGACGGCTGGGCGGCCCCCGGGGCGGCCCCGGTAGCTAGCAATAACATCCTTCATCTCGCTGATTGTGCGCGCATTATCGCCGTCCTTAACGTGTCCAACAGGCGTCCCTTGGTATGTAACTAGCGGCGTGGAAAATAGCGGAGCAGGATAATAAAGTGATCCATACCCATCAGAGTTATATGACATGATGGTATGGTATTTAATGTCATCGTCTCCCGTGAAATACCAGCCGGCGGAATAGGTGTTTATTGCTTTATTTGGACCCGGGTCGGATTTTTGATATTTACTATGATGGCATCCGAGGTTGTGCCCCACTTCATGAGTCAAGGTATGGCTTATATCAACGGAGCGGATGGCGTTGACGGTAAAAGCTTCATTCGGCATACCGTCTTTGCTAACCAATAGATGTCCGAGGCCTACGAAGTCATAAGCTGAACCGGTATCCACGAACATCGCAACCAGGTCGGCATCGTACATGTCGCGCCATTCATGCACATCTGAAAGTTTGCCGATGCCTGAGTGCAAATTATCCAGATCGGCGCCAAAATTTAAATGAGTATAACTCACAGAAGCTGCATGAACGAGTCGAAAAGTCACATCAACACCGCTATTGCCCATGGCCTGACTCATCTTCGCCACCGCATTTTCGGCAAATAATTGCATGCCACCGTTAGTGCTAACCCAAGATGTGGCTGTGGTATCATAAACAATCATCATATCAATAGTGGTAGCAGCAACGGCGCAATGCGTCCAGCCGGTCAAAAAAACGCCGACGAGCAGACTTCTTACACATTCCCTCGCATTAGCCTTCATTTAGATGTCTCCTGTATTAAATTATCAAACAATCTTATTTCTGTAGAACCAAAGGCGGCAGATGAATGACTGGCGGCATTTTTGATGGATCAATCTCTATAACTTCACCAACCCCGGTGTTTAGATCGCCGTTCATGCGATAAATACGGCCAGAGTTCAAATCCTGTATCGTGATCATAGCATGCGCCGAATCGGCTGTAAAAGAACTGTCTGTAATTCACAACCTTCGAGAGACGCGGACAAAGTGACCACCTCTTTCTTTAAATTATCAGGCTGAGCGCTAACCCGCGCTCTAAAAATCTTGTCCGACTTGCCGGGGGTTGCATCGGCAAACTTCATAACCAGCGAATCGGACACATTGGCCATGCGGCAGAGCGCCAGAAAGTTTGTCGCTAACGCGACCGGCGACCGCCCAACAATATATTCTTCGGACTTCCCGCCATCCGTTATATGACTTTTATGTGCTTCAGCGCCGCCAATCGCAGTCGCAGGCTGTATTAAAAACAAATCGGCGGCGATGGAATGAATCGCGAACAGCGCCACTGATAATAACAACGCCACCCGGAAAAAAGCTATACCGTTCTTAAACGACATAAACAACCTCCATTTATCTTGCTTACACCCGTCCTAAAACTAAATTACCTTTATTGCCTTGTACGCCTATTTTGCCGGACAGTCAATGGAAATTTTTCAGGGACGGGAAGAACAGTGGACAAGTAATAAAAACTTATGCTATCTATACCGGCAACAAATCTTTCATCCTGTTTGGAATAACCAATGGGCAGGCAAGGAACAATTTTCGACCAGATGGATAAAATGAAAACTCAACTTTCAGCAACCACGGACTCCATGTCTTTTAATACTCTTTGCAAAAAATCGGGGAAATCCGGCATTTATGTCCGCAATCTCATATCTCAACTAAGTCTGCCAACGGATAAAGGCGGTTTTACACAAGCCTATTTGTCATTTATCCAAAAAGTAATTTCGTTGCGGACATTTGGTGTTTCAATGAAAGACATAGTGACTTTGTTGGAACGGGAAAAGAAATTACTTTACCTGCTGAAACTGGATGCACCGGCAACATCACCAACATGGTTTCTTGATAATTGCCATGCTACAGGGGATTTGGAGCAACGTCTGTTCTTGACCGGTTTTAATGTCGGTTTTTCTATAGAAGACCGAACCATCCAGACCAATTTTGATTTTGGCAAGCGGGACAAGGAATTATTCAGCGGCAGGGAAATGGGGGAAGACGTCCGGCTGGCGCTTGATGCCTATCTGGAACTGGTACGTGATATCAAAAAGCAGGTAAAGCAAGAAATGCCGATCTTGCGTCAGGCATTGGCTTGGGCAAGAAGCATAGCGGCAGTATGAGGTCGGAAGGAATTAACCGCCGAGACGCCAAGGTAAGATGAGAAGGCTGTTCTCCTTGTGAAGGTTTTTTGGCATAATGCCTGGAACCATTAACCCGCACCCAAAGGTGCATACAAGGAGAACACCAAGAATGAAACAGGCGAAGAAAGAAACCGCCGATTGACGCAGATTGACGCTGATAATTAGCCACATTACCGACACAAACACAAGATTTTCACTGCCGCGCAGACCGGCATCTGCCGGTCTGGCGGATCGGCTGACACCCTGATACGCGAATTCATTCGTGTATCCGGGTGTCCACCGATCCATGTCCGCATAGCGGACAGTGCGGCATGTGTCCGTGGCGAATCCTCTTCTGACACCTTGGCGTCTTCTTGGCGGTTAAGCCCTATCCCTTTGTGCATCGTGTGCATCTTTGTGGCCAACCTATTTCCCAATCAGTGTCCATCCGTGTTCATCCGTGGTTCGCTCCTCCGCATTCCCTCTTCGCCCAAATCTTGATGCTCTTGCAGTTTGTGTTGTATCAGCCGGTATTTTGCTCTATATTGGGCCGGTATGAACATAAAGTTACATGTCAGCCGGAATGGAAACACGCAACAGGCCTTCACCTTGCTGGAGCTGCTGATAGCGCTGGTCATCCTGGCCACGGCCATGGCTATTACCCTCAGCACGTTTTACAGCATCACACGCGCCTGGCAACGCGGCACGGCTATGACGGACAATCTTAACCGCGGCGAATTTACGATGGAGCAAATCGCCTCCGGATTGCGTTCGGCATTTTTCCCTACACCCAGTAATGTCTATGCCCCACCCCCCGGATTCGGTTTTTGGCTGGACGACAACGGTAAAGACGCTGCGGCAAAGGACGTCATAAGCTGGGTCAAAACCGGCCCGGAATTGCTGCCGATGGAGTCGCCCCACCAGAACGGCCCACACCGCATACAATTATCAGTGGAGCATGATGAGGACGGGGAATCAGCTCTGGCGGCAAGAGCTTGGTTGCCTTATAGCAGCCTTTTGGATAAATTCGACCCTGAAGACGAGCCGCCTTTTTTTATCGCTACCAAAATAGTTGGCTTAAACTGCCGCGTTTCCACTAATACCAGCGATGAAGGATGGGTCTGGGAAGAAAGCTGGGAGGATACCAATACCAATACCCTGCCGCTAGCGGTGGAAGTAGCGCTTTACCTGACGCCACTGGAGCCGGGCGAGCCACCGGTGGAATTGCGGCGCACAATCGTAATACCAACAGCGCCCCTATCCCATCCGCCGAAGGATGCTTCACTATGAAAATGGAAAATAACAGACTAACCACCAAGAGGGCGTAAGGGGACAACCGCAGATTACGCAGATGGACGCAGATTAAGAAATTAGACATAAAAATGGACAAAAGGCACAGAAATTTTCAAATTACGCCTCATGCCGCACCAATCGGCGCCGGCCGGTCTGGTGGATCGGATGATGCCCGTGAAGGATCAGCCTTGGTGGTGGTTTTATGGGTAGTCGGCCTGCTCTCAATGTTTGTGTTGGCGTTTGCATTTGACATGCACATCGAATCGCGCATTACTTCCTCTTGGCGGCGCAAGTTACAAGCGGAATATCTGGCACGCTCCGGCATAGAAGAAGCACGCATGGCGCTGCTCGCCACCGATGACCCAGACCTGAGCAATCACGACTCGCAATCATATCAAGCGCTGGGCGGCGATGCCAACATACGCGCAGCGACATGGAACATCTTCAACGGCGGAAGCGCGGAATTGCAGCGCGAATTGGGCGACGGCACGATCAAAGTCTCCATCCATCCGGAAAACGCTAAAATTGATCTGCCAAAAATGCTTCAGGGCCTGATTCAACCTTCCGTATCGGATGAATATAAACTGGCCGCAGCACGGATGGCCTCCATCCTGGAACAGGCCGAAATACCTTGGGAAATCGGCTTGGTACTGGTGGATACATTAGTGGACTGGGTGGATGAAAACGATGAGACGCTTTTAAACGGCGCGGAATCGGATTATTACGAATCACTCGATCCTCCCTATAAGGCCAAAAACCGTATGATTGACACGATAGAAGAGCTGAATATGATCAAAGGGTTTAATGAAATGATCCCCGACCGCGACATCACGGTCTATGACGCCTTGGCAAAGTTCTTCTCCGTTTATCCCTCTGATGGCCTCAATATTAACGCCGCCGATTTGGACACCCTGATAGCATATTACAACATTGATTCTACACTCGCCCAAAAAATCATTGAGTCGCGCGCCGGCCCCGACGGCATAATCGGCACCAGCGACGATGTCCCTTACAGCGATAAAGACTTGGAAGAATTGAAGCACCTGCTGAATTTATTGCCGGGCGACAATCCCGCCTTTAAACATAACGGCATCTTCTATTTGAAGTCCGTCGGCCAAGTGCAAGATATGGTCATACAGATTAATTGCGTTGTTAAGCTTGATGGCAAGACGCTGCAAATCCTGAAATGGACAGAAGGGCCGACGCAGTGATATGAATTGACAGAATTCGGGCAATTGTGGACAATACCCGACTATGCGCATCAGCAAAAAAGTAATCACCGGCATGTTCCGGCGCGGCAACACATTTTATTGGACCGTCGTCACTACGGGGCCGGAAGGGCCGGTTTATTCCGCCCCACAATCCGGTGTATTAGAGCTTGACGATGCAGCCGCCGCCGACCCCAAAGCCATGGCCGCACAGTTTCGGAAGCAATTTCCAACCCTGACCGGCTCGATAGCTTTTGCCCTCCCCACGGAACGCATGTTGATCCGCATTATGGCATTGCCACCCTGCAACGCCGAGGAAATGGACAGCATGATCCGGTTACAAATGGACAAGATTTCACCATTTCCCGATGGCCACATAGCCATCGCTTATGAAACACTGGATGACAGTGAAACCCGCCGGCTGACACTGATGGCTGGTGTCCATAAGGAAGCCGTGGATTTTATCGGCGCGTTCTGCTCTAACGCCGGACTGGACTTACGGCGTTTGGACGCCGAACCAGCAGTCTGGTGGAGTGTTATCCGTGACTATATCAACAACCACCGTGACTCCCTTGCCGGGCGGCGCATCTTCGGCGTTTTGGAAGCCGGACGGATTCTACTAATCACCACGCAAAACGGGCAACCACTATCATTCAATCTTGTGCGTTTCCCGGAAGAACAGTCCCCTGAAGAATGTGCCGGCGAGCTGGCGCAGGAAATCCGTAATTTATCTCTGGCGCTGGACATCGAACATGGCCCCGAACCAATTGCCGCCATGCGTTTCTGGGCCGATACCGTGAGCGCCGGTGGTGGTGACGCCTCCGACAAACCGGTATGGCATGACATTCTAGCCAATACGCTGAATTGTCAGGTTGAAATAACTCCTTTAAGTGACTTGCCGCCACTGAGCGCTGCCATCACCAAACGGATGGTCGCCCCGCCTTTTCAGCCGCATGTTTTACCGCAAGGGAAAAAAGCCGTCATGGACTTTATTCCCGAGGCTTGGCGCACGGCGGCGGCGGCACGGATGCTAAAACGCAAACTGCTACTGCTGACCGCTGCTATTCTGGCGATATGGGTGGTTGGTATAGCGGCGTTTTTCGGCGGCTACCGCCTTGAGAAAATCCGCAATGACCGCTTGGATGCACTGATGCAGAAGTTAAAAGAGCCTGCGGAGAACGTGCGGGTATTGCAGCGAAAATTACGCTCCTTTGAGCAATCTCTGGCCCGCAATCGTATGGCGCTGGAAGCGTTGCGCGAAGTCAGCAGCCGTTTACCGACTGGCGCCAATATCACCTATTTCAACTTCAAACGCGGACGGAGCGTCATTTTGCGCGGGGAAGCTGAAACCGTCGAGCCGATTTACGATTTCAAACAGGCGTTGGATGAAGCAGATTTGTTTGACCAAGTTGAAATGGGCAGCATCCAACCCGGCAAACGCCGGGAAATCACAGTGCAAACCTTCCAGATGAACGCCCGCTTCCCGGAGTCGCCCAAATGAAACTTTCCCAACGCGAATTCATTCTTGGATGGACCACTGCCTTGGTCATGCTGGCGGGTATTACATACTGGGTGATTCAACCACGCTTGGAAACTTGGCGGGAAATGCGCCATTACCGTCAGGCCATCTTCGACCAAATCAAGCTGGCCCAACGGCTGGTGGATCAGCGTCCGCAATGGATGGAACGCATGGATCAACTCCGCGCCAGCGTTGAACGCCATCCGGCTGATCGCGATGTGACCGCCGATTACCTGCGCCTGCTGGAACGACTGGCAAGCGAAAACAATCTGACATTGATTAAACGTAATGCGCAAAAGGAAAAGGCTTTCGGTGATTTGTTGGAGTTGTTGATAGATTGCACCTGGGAAGGCAGTTTGGATTCCTTAGTGCGTTTCATCTATGCCTTGGAAAAGCAACCCGCGGTGATGGATATTGAAGAATTGACGGTCTCGCTGGTTTCAGGTCAGGAAGCCAAACTGAAAGGGAATTTTATCATAGTGTGCGTTTACAGCCGGCTCCCGTCTGATGACGACAAATCGCCAGCACCTGATACCCAGGCAGACGCTACATCCGAAGCCACGCCTAAAGCCCAGGCAAATCCGCCGCAGCCGACGGCAACACCGCCAGCCGAACAGAATTAAACGATTTGAAATTCAGGGAATGTTAAAGAGGAACCACGGATTAACACTGATAGACACGGATTAAAAAAAGAGAAATAAACCGCAGATTACACAGATTGACGCAGAGAGGATGGCACATAGTACAGTAAGAGGTGTCACCGTGTGATTCTCTCCTTTCTCCATCCATCTGTGTCCATTCGTGTTCATCCGTAGTTCATCCCTTTCCTTCGCAGCAAACTTGCCAACTGCCGCCGTTTTAGGTATTGCCCTTTGGCGTTTTTTTTGAAATACTCCCGAGGATTAACCATAATAATCTATTAAAAACAACTTCTGTCATTCGAATGCCATGAAATCGAATATGCACCGCCATATTTTACAAAGTCTATCAAAGGCCGTAATTGCTGCCGGACTATCTGTCGCCATCAGCCTCGTCGCAGCAGAAGAATCCACCGACATCACAGAACCGACGCCACCGGCTTTCGGATCCATCCATAGCGCCACTAACCCATTCGGTTTTTTTCAGCCGGTAGAGACGGCCGATGCGCCGGAGAGTGACCTCACGCCAGAAGACAGCGAAGATGAATCCATCGCGCCTGTCTCAACAGAAGCTCAACCTAATAATCCCACTATAACGGAACCAGCGGCAATCACGGACGAGGAGGTCGCCGGAGCCAACCCGCCGGATAACGCAGATCACAGGGTTGTCGCCGCGTCTGACGCCAAAGACAGCTTTGCCAATCTCGTTGTTGACGCCACGGCCCAGCCCGTTATCGCCACGGAAGCAGAAGAATACTCACCGACATCTATCGCCAGCGAATCGGATGACCTGCCGGTGCGCATTAAGTATGAAAACATGGATGTAGATGAGGTGTTAAAGCAATACAGCGAGTGGACCGGACGCGCCTTAATGAAAGCGCCGGACGTCCCCGCAGCAAAAATCACCCTGAAATGCCCAACTCACATTCCCAAACGCGAAGCCTTGCTGGCAATTGAGGGTATTTTGGGCATGCACGGCATCGCCTTGGTGCCAATGGGCGATAAATTTCTGAAAGTAGTACCTATCGGTATTGCCCGCCAATCCGGCATGCCAACGTTGACAGGCCCACTCGACGACAAGGTCAGCGACACCGGCCACTTGGTCAGCCGTATCATGCCTTTAAAACACTTGGAAATAACCGAAGCGCAAACCACTCTGCAGAACCTCGTCAGCCCCAACGGTAAAATCATCCCGCTGGAACGCATCAACTGCCTGATGATTACCGATACCGCCGTAAATTTGAAGCGTATCGCTGAAGTGCTGGAGCTGATTGATCTGCCGGTCGGATCACGCGAGGAGTTCCGCATCTTTCAAATCCGCTACGCCAAAGCTTCTGAAATCCAGGGAAAAATTGAAGCTATTATCGCCGATACCAAAACCACGGACAACCGCGTCCCATTCTTGCGGCAGCAGCAATTGTTGGCCGCGCGTATGCCTTTTCAACGCCCCGGCCAGCCACCCACGCCGGGCGCCACTCCCACCACACCGGGAGAAGCCATGGAACGCAGCCTGATCCAGGGCAAGGTGAAAATCGTCGCCGACGATCGCACAAACATTCTTATTATAATTACCCGACCGGACCAATTCGCGTTTTTTGACGACATCATCTCCGCCCTTGATAAGCAGGTTGAACCGGATGTCGCTATTAAGGTCATACGGCTGGAATATGCCGACGCAGAAAAAGTGGTGGATGTTTTAAATAACTTGGTTGGCGCTTCAAAATCATCCACAAGCGCCAAAACTCCAGCCGACACCAAACAAGGCGACAGCCGCACCAGACAGTTGCCGCCCTCCTTCCCACAGCCTGACCAGGCTAAGGCCGGCAGCAGAAGCGCAAGCGGCGAAATCTCAATCGAGGGACGGCTTTCCGATGACGTCAAAATCATTGCCGATCCCCGCATCAACGCCTTGCTGATTCTAGCCAGCAAAAGCGACATGGCTATCATCGAAGACGTCCTGAGCAAGGTGGATATAATGCTGTCGCAAGTCCTGATCGAAGCCGTCATCATCGAGGTCAACCTGGACGAGAACACACGCATGGGTGTGGATTGGCTGCAACGCTCCATGATTGCCTATAACGCCAAACAGCAGGGAGGACGCCGCTCATTGTTTGGATTCTCCGGTACCAGCCGGGCCGGCACTGACGGTGTATTGCAAAACGCAACTGCCATCAGAACTATAGGTGACAGCCCTGCCGGAGCAGCTTCCGGGTTGACTTATTATTTTACGCTGTTTGACCTCAATATTGACGCCGTGTTAAACATGCTGGCCTCTTCCTCCGACGCCCGCATTCTTTCCACGCCTATTATCCTCACCACGGACAATACCGAGGCCAAAATTCTCGTGGGCGAACGGCGGCCCATCATCACATCCTCCAGTATGTCCTCTGGTCAATTGTCATCGGGCTACTCCTATACCGACATCGGCATCGAGCTGGTGGTGACTCCGCGCATTAACAAAAAAGGCTTCGTGGTCATGGACATCAAGCAAACGATTGATAACGTCGGTGGCGAGGTGACGATTGACCAGAACAGCGTGCCGATTATCACCACGCGCGAGCTAAATGCTTCCGTCGCCATCAACGATGGCCGCACCATCGTGCTGGGCGGGCTGGTCAGCACGGAGGAGGCTAAGGGCAACACCGGTATCCCGTTTTTACGCCGAATTCCGTTACTGGGCATGTTGTTCCGTTCTGAAAGCAGCGGCAACGCCCGGCGCGAGTTGCTGGTCATGATCACACCTCACGTGCTGGATACGCCGGAACGCGTATCTGAAGAGACTGCGCGCCGCAATGCCGCCATTAGCAAAGGCGACGCTGACTTGAACCAGAAGGGATGGGGCACCGCTAACCCAGCCGGCCCTGATGCCGAGCAGAAAGCAGACACCAAATCGCAACCGGATACCGAAGCAGAGCTTGCCGCTCCCACCGATCTGATTGACGATGATGCGCCGACAGCCAAAGCGCCGACGCCATAATACAAATCCGCCTGAAAGGAGGGCCTATTATGATCTCCATACGCCGGATTCAACCCGACGACAATCAGCAAGTTCGCCAATTGATTGACGAAATCATGCGCGATGAATTCGGTGCCGCGCAAGGCGCCTACACCAGCCACGATCTGGAAAACCCATGCGCCTATTACAACGGCGACAAGGATATTTTTCTTGTGGCGGAAAAGGGAGGCGACATTATCGGCACTGTCGCTGTCAAAGAAGATTCACCCAACACCGCCCTGTTGCGCCGATTATTTGTCCGCAAAGACTGCCGCGGGCATGGTTACGGCGCCATGCTCCTGTGCAAGGCTATGGAATTCTGCTTCAATAGGCGTTACCAAAATGTAAATTTCCGCGGCACTGACCACATGCAACAGGCATTAAAGCTTTGCCTGAAAGAAGGATTCCACGAGGAAGACGTCATCGCCACTGATGCCTTCCGGATGCTAGTCCTGACCAAGCACCTGGAAAATGAATCGAAAGCATAAGCCTCTCGCGGCGGCTGGCTAAACATGGCGCCGTAATATATAACTACTCTGCCATGCCGGTTAATTTTCTATACGTCAACATAGGCCGTGGCCACCCGTTTTATCTGGATGGCATCCGCGCATGTCTTCCACCGGCAACATGCAAAGTATGGGACATAGCCAACCTACCCGGTTACGCCTCCCGCGCCGCCTGGAAGACAGCGGCTTGGCTTTATACCCGCGGATCATCTATGGGAGGCGGATCAAGCTTGTACAGCCAGATACGCCGACGCGCGGATTTTCGGAATAATCCGACGGCGTTGTGGTTTCTGGGAAAATCGGTGCGCCGTGTCGCTTCCAGCCTTGATGGGACATTACTAGTATCTCATCCTCTGATAGCCGCAATCCTGCGTGATGATCCCGCCTTAGTTTATCAGCATGGCGAACTGGTTCTGCCTGCGGAGGCCATAGTCAACGGTCAAGGCCATTTCATAGTCCCGCTTGCTGCACAGGCGGATGAGTTGCGGCGGCATGGCCTGAAATCCGCGCAAATTATTGTTTCCGGACTATGTATCGAACCCGGACTGGCGGCACATGCTAAAGAAATGGTGGAAAGCCGTCTGCGACGATATCAAACAGACACGCCTCTGACAGGCGCGTTTTTCTCATCGGGAGCGGAACCGGCGCCGCATGTAGAACTGCTCACGCTGGCAGCCGATGCCATTGCAGACGGTGGCGGTAATTGCTTGGTATTCGCACATACCAGCGGGCGATTCGCACGCCGAATGTCAACCTGTCGTCTTCGATCTGGGATAACAATCCTGACATATCAAACGCGCGCCGAATTGGACCAGCTAACCGCCGACTATTTTCCCCAGTTCGATTACTTTCTGGCGCCGGCACACGAGCGAACTAATTGGGCCTTGGGGTTGGGGCTGCCGATGTTTATTCTGGAGCCATGTATCGGGTCATTTGCGCCGCTAAACCGCGACCTGCTTTTGCGCTACGGCGCAGCCGAGGTGATTGCCGGGCCAGAACAAGCCGCAACACTCCCTGAACGGCTGAAGGATTTGCGCCGCAGCGGCGGCCTGGAGTCAATGACATTGCACAACTACGGCAGTTTTGCTGTTAATGGATTTCAGACTATCGCCGAATGGTTGATGCGGCAAAAATAATCCGCCAGACAGTCAGCAACAGAAACCACCCTTTAAGCAAAATTGATGCGCGGAGGGCAGGCAACTTATAAAGATTGCGGCCTTGCCGGGCATTATCCCGACAAGGCCGCTTAAACCTTATCCGGCATTTAAACAAATGCCGTTTTAATACCTTATTTTTTCTTCTTAACAGGCTTCTTGGCAGACAAGGCTGCCTGAGCCGCCGCCAAACGGGCGATCGGCACACGGAACGGACTGCAACTGACGTAGTTCAGGCCAGCGCGGAAGCAGAATTCAACCGAGCGAGGATCGCCACCCTGCTCGCCGCAAATACCAATTTTCAGGTCTTTGCGTACGCTGCGTCCCTTGTTCACGGCCATTTCAATCAGTTGGCCGATGCCTTCCTGATCAATCGTCTGGAAGGGATCGTCCGTAAGAATTTTCTTCTCCAGATATTCATCCATAAACCCGCCGATGTCATCACGGCTGAAGCCGAATCCCATCTGGGTCAGGTCGTTGGTGCCGAATGAGAAGAACTCCGCCTCTTCCGCCATCCGATTCGCCAACAGGCAGGCGCGCGGAATTTCGATCATTGTGCCAATAGTATGCGGAATTTTACGCATTCCCAGCTTACCGAGCGCTTCATCGTAAACGCGCATGCAAATCGCTTTCTGATCGCGCAACTCACGCACATCGCAAGTAACCGGAATCATGATTTCCGGACGGCATTTCTTACCGGACTTAATTATTTCACCGGCCGCTTCATAGATGGCCCGGACCTGCATCTCCGTCACTTCCGGATACGTAACCCCTAAACGAACACCGCGATGGCCCATCATTGGATTGGACTCATGCAGCTGCTCGCCGCGGCGGCGCACTTCATCCGCAGAGATACCTAAGCTCTTTGCCAATTCAGCCTGTTTGTCGGCGCTTTGCGGCACAAACTCATGCAGCGGCGGGTCCAACAGGCGGATCGTCACAGGCAAGCCCTCCATAGCTTCCAAAGTGCCTTTGACAGAGCGCTTGACGAACGGATAAAGCTCATTCAACGCCTGCCGCCGTTCGTCGGCGGTGTTACTGAGAATCATCTTGCGCAACAGGAAGAGCGGCTGTTCGCTGTCATGCCCGCCATAGAACATATGTTCTGTGCGGAACAGTCCAATGCCTTCCGCACCGAAACTGCGGGCGGTGCGCGCGTCTTCCGGTGTATCAGCGTTAGTGCGCACGCCTAAGACACGGTATTTATCCACAATCTTCATGAACTTCTGGAAGCGCGGATTTTCCGAGGAGGCTATCATTTTCAACTGACCGGCATACACGTACCCGCGGGTGCCGTTCAATGTCAGGAATTCACCCTCCTTGATTGTTTTTCCGTCAACTTCCATAGTGCGTGCGTCGGCATTGATATGCAGAGCTCCGGCGCCGACGATGCAGCATTTACCCCAGCCGCGAGCCACCAATGCAGCGTGACTGGTCATACCGCCACGTGCTGTCAGAATGCCTTCGGCAGCACGCATACCTTCGACGTCCTCTGGATTGGTTTCCTCGCGGACAAGAATCACACGCTTGCCTTCCTTGCTCGCCTGCATAGCAGCGGCAGCGGTAAAGACAACCTGACCGCAAGCGCCGCCCGGACCGGCGGGCAACCCTTTAGCCAATATCGCCGCATTCTTTTCTGCCTGCGGATCAACAATCGGGTGCAACAATTCATCCAATTGCGCCGGAGAGACACGCATAACGGCTTCTTTCTCGGTAATCAAGCGCTCGCTGATCATGTCCATCGCCATATTCAGCGCGGCGGTGCCGGTGCGTTTACCAACGCGGCATTGCAGCATGTACAACACGCCGTCCTGGATGGTAAACTCGATATCCTGCATGTCGCGGTAGTGCTTCTCCAACTTTTTCTGGATAGCATCCAACTTGCGGTAAACCTCCGGCATGGCCTTTTCCAGAGATTCCATATCGGCGTTGTGTTCAGTCTTGGTAGCTTCGTTCAACGGGCTTGGGGTACGGATGCCGGCGACAACGTCCTCACCCTGCGCATCCACCAACCACTCCCCATAAAACTTGTGTTCGCCAGTGGCAGGGTTACGGCTGAAGGCTACGCCGGTAGCGGAAGAGGGGCCCATATTGCCAAACACCATCGCCTGCACGTTAACGGCAGTACCCCAGTCATCCGGAATG
Organism: Kiritimatiellia bacterium; assembly: GCA_050944835.1. Classification (GTDB taxonomy): domain Bacteria; phylum Verrucomicrobiota; class Kiritimatiellia; order JAAZAB01; family JAAZAB01; genus JAXGPF01. The sequence goes on along the minus strand of JBMNRV010000010.1, from coordinate 25,365 downwards.
TTTTCAATCCGACGGTACGCGACGGCGCGCTTGCCGTTCCAGCTCTTGAAGACGGCCGTGATGCTGCCCCAGAGCTGCTCCATCGGATCATCCGGAAACTGCTTGCCCAACACCTGCTGCACACGGACTTTGAAGTCTTCACAAAGTTGCTTGAGATCTTCGGCGGTAAGGTCTGTATCTCTGGTCACGCCACGTTTGCGCTTAAGATCGCCCATCATACGGTCCAGTTGCATGCGGATGCCCTGCCCTTCCGCCGGCTCCACGCCTTCAGCTTTCTCCATCACAACGTCGGAATACATCATAATCAGACGGCGGTAAGCGTCATAGACAAAACGCTCGTTTTTGGTCTTGGCGATTAAGCCGGGAATGGTTTTCGTGCACAAACCAACATTCAATACCGTTTCCATCATGCCCGGCATGGAACTGCGCGCGCCGCTACGACCGGAAAGCAACAGAGGATTCTGCGAGTCGCCAAAACGCATCCCCATCAACTTTTCGGTTTTAGCCAGAGCGCCTTCCACCTCTTTTTTCAAAGAGGCCGGGAGTTTCATGCCATTGCGAAAATAATCCACGCAACATTCAGTGGTAATCGTAAAACCGGCAGGCACTGGGAGGCCCATGTGGCACATTTCCGCCAGATTGGCGCCTTTGCCACCCAGCAAATTCCTCATTTCCGCCCGGCCTTCCGTGGCGCCTTTGCCAGCGCCAAACACGTAAACGTATTTCACAGACTTGGATGTCTTTTTGGTAGTGGTCTTGGCAGCTTTCACAGCCTTAGTTGCCTTTTTAGCGGTGGTCTTGGTAGTTTTCACAGCCTTGGTTTTCAAAGCGGCTTTTTTTTGTTTGGCCATTGTAAACGTCCTTTTGTTAGTGGTTTATAAGCTCTTCTATCTTTCCCGGGGCACACCGGCCGGTAATGCCGACAACCCTACCGCGTTCCCTCAAATTGCCACATAGGCGCCCTCTGGCACAATATGTGGACAAAGTCTTGACATTAATACCAGAATATAAACGCCAAGGTCAATCAAAATCGTCACACCCCACGGCGCCGTGCTGGCCATAATATTTTGTGCCATTGCAGATTCAAACGCACAGGCAATTTATCTCGCATAATCCAGCCCGCCAGACGCGCCGGCGGCAGGCGTTCGCTAACCGGACTGAACAACACTGCGGCACAACGACGTTCCAAACGGTATTCGGCAATCAACCGGCAGGCCCAATCATAATCCACCCGGTTTGACAACACGAATTTAACTTCATCATGCGGGCGCAACCGTTTCAGATTATCCCAGTCCATAAGCTGTGCTTGACCGCTGGATGGTGTCTTGACATCCATAATCACAACGGTTTCCTCTGGCACTACACTGATGTCACAACTGCCATTGGTCTCTAATAGGACCTGTCCGTGCCGTCCCAGCCGCCGCAGCAAGTCTGGAGTTGACGGTTGTAAGAGCGGCTCGCCGCCGGTAACCTCGGCCAAGCGCAGTCGGCTGGCGCGGAATGCCTGCGTCAGCGCGGCGACCGTCATCGGTCGCCCGCGCGCCCGGCGTGCGTAAACGGTATCGCAATAGACGCAATCCAAATTACACCCGGCCAGACGGACAAAGAAACAGGGTGTGCCGGCCCACGTGGATTCGCCTTGGATGGAAGCAAACGTCTCACAGACATTAACTACCGGCGCCATCATTCCTCCCAATAAACAGCGGAGGCGCCGGGAGTCTCACTGACGCGGACGCGATGGAGGCGGCAAAACGCGTCATTCAATTGAGCGGACAAGCGTTGGTAAAGATGGCGGGCAATGTGTTCCGCCGTAGGGTTAACACCTTCAAACGCCGGCAACTGATTGAGGTTATGATGGTCCAGCTCCGCCAGAATCTCCCGCAGGACTGCGCGGATTTCCTTAAAATCTGCCAGCACACCGACTTCGTCCGTCTGCTCGCCCCGCAGGAACACTTCGACTTCCCAGTTATGTCCATGCAGATTACAGCAAGGGCCTTCGTATCCATCCAAGTGATGCGCACCGCAAAAGCTACCCTTGACGCTGATTTCAAACATGGCTACCTCATGTGTTATCTTGCTTACCCTCTCTGAATCTGCCCTTAGGGGATGCTGCTGTTACGCAAACATCATAAACTCGACCACTACCACTGTCAACACCAACCCCTATGCGCGGGGCACGCCATAGACATTCATGCCACGCGATTCCCGCATTTTCCAAGCCATGCGACATGATAAGGCAGCCATCATCATACAGCCTATCATGACCGTAAAATAAGCGGCGCGGGGATATACCATAATGCCGCCCGGCGCCGGCATCCCACCGAACGCATCCATAATCAACCCTGCCAAATTGCTGAGAATAGCTATTCCCAGATAGGCTGCGCTATTTGAAATCCCGATCGCAATACCGGCAACCTCCTGCGGATTGACCTCTTTAATGGCGGCGCAAGCTATGGGCGAGGATGAACTAGCCAATCCCAACAACAACAATGCAGCCTCTAACCAACGCGCAGCGCCGCTATGCCACATCGCCACTGCCATCAATAACAGCGCCAGCATAGTCAGTATTGCACAACCAAGGATAATCGGACGGCGGCGGTTCTGAATCAAGCGCGAGACGAAGCCCGACACCGAGGTGGAGAACATGCAAATCAACATCATCCAAAAAGAAACCGCTGCCGCCCGATCCGACGCAATTCCGCCAATATCCGTCAACATTTTTTTACCCAGCACCGTCTGCCAAAGAAAATACACACCGAAATTCACCGTGCCGAATATCATGATCGGCCAGGTATCAGGATTCCTGAAAATCATCCGCACCCATCGCCGTAATTCCGCCCGGCGCGGCGGTTGCCTGGTCACCCGGCGACCACGCAGAAGGATGACAGCCATCAGCCAAGCAATAACGCTCAGCACTCCGGCCACGAACATGACTGGCCGCCATCCCCATCGCCCGGCCATCACTGCCAACGGCCATGTGCCGACCAATCCGCCGGAATATCCTACAAACAGACACACACACAGAATCATGGCAAAATGCTGGGGAGGAAACATGTAGTCCAATTCCTTGACCAAACTTATGAAAATCAATCCGGCTCCCAAGCCGATCAAGGCCCGCATCACATATAACCATGACAGTGAATGCATCCACGGAAAAATCAACGAGGCAAACGCCAACAACGCACCACCTATCGGCAGAATGCGCGCACCGCCGTAACGGTCAACCAGCAATCCAGTGAAAAACTGCATTGCGCCGTAAATATACATAAAAACCGCACCCATCGCAGCAATAGCGCTGGCGCTAACGGCAAAATCCGCCTGTAATTCGTCAAATAGCGTACCCGGCAATGCCAAGCGATGGAAATAGGAAAAAAAATACACCATGCACATGGCAATCAAAGCCCATATTTTACGCCTTTTTGACATTATCCTTCTCCTTAACCTTCTTTTAAAATTGCAGTACGCACATTAATTTTGGTACGGAAAAAACAGTTACCCAAAGACGTGCACAAATATCCCGCAACTATACATAATAATACGGGTGTGGCAAGAGGGTTTAACACGGGGACTTTCCCCAAAAATCCGGGCATTCCATAAAGATCAGACCGAGCGAGTTTTGACGAAAAGGGACAACAGGGACAAAAGGGACGGAAGAGGTGCGAGGCCGCACTGAATGGTATGTCATGCCCTTACAAGAGCCCCTTTCACCATCTGCGTCAACCGGTTCTCCTCCTCCGTGAGACCATCAGTGTTAATCAGTGTTTATCCGTGGTTCTTTCCCGTCACGATAGCGGTAAGTTCGCCCGCCTTGCGGACCGCGGATGTGAAAAATATCGCCTGCGGCGGCGGCAACATAGTCGGCGGCAACCGGTGTTTTTCCATGGCCACCCGGCAAGTCCAGCACATATTGCGGCGTCATGTATCCCGGCAGACTCCCCCACAGTTCCCGCCATAAGCGACGCCCACGCGTCAGCGGCGTCCGCCAATGGCGGGTGCCGATAGCGCGATCGGGATGGTGTAGATAATATGGCTTAATGCCCGCTTCCGCCAACCGCCAACCGAGTTCCCGGAGCACATCCGGATTATCATTCACCCCACGCAACAGCACGCTTTGGTTCAGAAGTGGAGCAGCCCGCCGCAGGCGCGCCAGATAACGGAGCGCCACGGGTGTCAACTCGCGCGGATGATTAAAATGCGTCACCACCCACAGTGGGTGCAAGGCCGCCAGACCGCGCGCCAGCGCTATTGTGATGCGGAAAGGGTTATACGCCGGCATACGGGTATGCACACGCAGCAAACGCACATGCGGAATACGCCGCAGACGCTGCAACAAGGTCAAGAGCAAAGCATCCGGCAACATCAACGGGTCGCCGCCGGTCAGGATCACCTCGCGGATTTCACGGTGTTGGACGATATATTCCAAAGCATTCGCTTGTTCCTCATCGCTCCACACGGCAGCCACACATCCTACCCGCTGCCTGCGAAAACAATAGCGGCAATGACCGCCACATTGCATTGAAGGGAAAATCAGCGCGCGTTCCGGATGACGGTGGGTCAAGCCGGGAGTTGGGCTATGTTTGCCGCCGTCCGCTATGGGGTCTGCCGATTCGTCTGGACTAACCAGCAACTCACGCGGATCGGGCAACACCATCCGGCGGAGCGGGTCCGCTGGATCATCTGGAAGCAACAATCCCAGATAATACGGCGTGATTTTCACCGGCTGCCGGGCGGCAGCGGCGGCCATCTGTTTCACTGCTACCGGCGACAGATGCAGATAGTCGGCCAGGTCGCTGACAGAACGCACAGCATGGGCATCCTGCCACCGCCAATCGGCGCGAACGGCAGCCTGCCGCAATGTTTTCGGAGTTTGCATGATCGGCTATTCGGTGATGAGTAAAATATACCCGTTAAACAAACGCAAATATACGAAAGACAAGGCAATATATGACAGAAAACACATAACAGGCAACCTTTTTCAGCGCGGGGGTGTTTGGTGGTTGAAGTATATGATGGATGAGAGATTGATCCACCAAACGCCAAGGAATGTCTGACAAGGACGAGCCCGAAAAGAAGCGGCTGGAAAGCATGCGCCCGAATTATGGCTTCCCGTTATGCAGATGCACTGACCATTATTAAATTAAAACTCGATGACACTAATCTTATTCGTTCAGGTTCTCAGTAAAGGCCTATGCGACTCGCAAGCGCTTGGTACTTCCATAAATTTAGGCGCCCCGCTGTTTACTGATTTAAGAACGAAAACACGACCGGGAAGGCGGGCAAAGAGGAAATGCTTATAGCTGATGGTTTTTTTAGGGTCGAATGGGATGGTTGGATTTAAGAGGATTTCACCAACTTTGTGTTCGTTAGCCGGGAACAGATGCGGAAGGGATATTTCAACGACCCAAAGAATTTTCGGCAGGAATTGAGCCAAAATCGCAATCAGATTAGGTGGTTCTCGCTTGTTGTTCCAGTCGGCATCACCACGCACATGTTGTAAGTATGCGTCTTTTGACACACATACAGCACGCAGCACAACACGTTGCTTGGATGGATGGGCATCTCTAGCAAGTCGTTTCATCCATTGATTCCGACTTTTGGCTAGATGCGGCCAGAGCGAGCATAGAAAGAAAAGCGTGATAGCCTCAGCCTCAACACCGCCGTAGGCAACACTATCCCTCAATAGTTCAACGACGTACTCAACCTGTTCCGGCTTTACGTAGAGACGGGGTACGCATAAGTTTGGACCAAAATTATCATCGTGGCCTAGGAAACTGCTGGTCCAACTCTCGCTAGGGATGTAACCAAGGCCACCACCAACATTAAAATACGCAGTATCAGCGTCAGGTACCCATGTATCCTTATTAAAAGTGTGTCCGAAAAAGGGGATAATATGCCTAGCTTCGGTAGCCTGAGGGCCAGTCATACGAAATCCGAGCAATCCACCACACCCAGATTCGATTCCGGCATACAAAAACTTCTGAAAAGGATGCGTTTGGCGGATGTCTGCATGTTTTTCCTCTTCTTTGGTATAATCAATATCTCTAAAAGGGATTTTAAAGTGTCGTAGAATTGCCCGAATCTGTGGCGCACTAAGACCCTCACCAGGTTTGTATGTTCCCGGCGTTGCGTTGGCTGCCAACTGATTGAGCTTGGCATATGGCAGATCGCCTCCCGGAACCCGGCGCGAAATTAAAGTGCGTAACGCCACATGTGCACAAGCCTTATTCAATCCGTTTTGTTGAGCGTATAGAATGCCTGGAATAACAAATTCCGCCCCATTCACACGAAGCCGATAATCGCGCGGATTAGGCACACAGTTATGTTCATGCGGATACTTACGGAATACAGCCTCGAAGACATGCCATCTGTTTATGCTTTGCGATGGCGCCAAGTCGTGCTTAACAATCGCATATCCACATAGATCGGAGGGGTCAGTTGACAAAATATCTTTAATAGAAGTGATTGGCGCTTTCCAGAATGAGAGCCGTTTCAACACCGGCATAACATAATCCAGTGCCAATGCTTGTAATTCACGGTTTTCATCGCGAATTATGCCGTCTGCCGGAATATCTTCGGCAATGAAAGTCTGCATACCCAACGAACGGGCAAGAGAAAAGCAACGCCGGATGGATTCGATCGGCGCGAGATTGGTTTCACACCAATCAAAACAGGAGAATGGCGCATTCGCGTTGATAAGCTGGACGCTAGAAGCCGTAACTCGCCGATGGGAGTCCACAAGCCACCTCCCTTATCAGGCGCGAAAGACTAGCTTGCTGTTCTCCGCCCGCTTGTGAGCCGCCTCAATCTTGCGAACAAAATCGCCTACCTCACGCTGATGCTTAATTTCGACCTTGAATGTCTTGGCTCGGCTGCCAAAAACACGGACGATTTCCTGAGCGAGCTTGGAACTGGTGAATTTTGATGCTTCGTTCATGACAATGATAATTGCCCCGTTGTTGCGGAAACAATATCCCATAATATCCGATTCTCTGCAATACTTTTTTGACCTCACAATAATCCACTTTACCCGAGGCTTTGACCGACTCACCGCACATGGATAAAAGGTTAATGCTTTTAGGTCAATAAAACTTGGTGCCTGGGGAGGGATTCGAACCCTCACGGCCGTTAAGGCCATCGGATTTTAAGTCCGATGCGTCTGCCATTTCGCCACCCAGGCAAATCCGTTTGATTGCAGCACGGACAACTCGTTAAAACTACCAACGTATAACGTAAAAAACAAGTCTGTAATCGCAAGGATGTTTTTGAGCGCTTGAATCAGTTAACACGGAAAAGGGCCACAAATATAGGATTGAACCCAACGCGATAATAGTATAAGCTGCCTTTCAAATTCCGGGTGACTGACTGGTTTGTAAACACCCCGCCGTTATAAGGATAATGTATGGAGGCAATACCATGCGCAAGATTAAAAAAACCGTTTCAATTTCAGCGCTTCTGCTGACCGGATGGGCGATCATAGCTTCCGGCGCTGCTTTACGCACAGTGCAAGTGCGCGAAGCACAGTTGCGCTCCACACCCTCGTTCCTTGGCAAGTTGACAGGCACATGCGCGTACGGAACCAAAGTGACGGCAGTGGCAACACAAGGTGATTGGGAAAAAGTGCATACCACTGATGGTAAAGAAGGTTGGCTGCACACCTCGGCCCTGACTGCCAAGCGGGTGAATTTACAAGCCGGCACGCCTACAGCCACAACGGCGGCATCCGGCGATGAACTGGCGCTGGCCGGTAAAGGTTTCAACTCTGATGTTGAGGCTGAATTCAAACGCCGTAACAGTGAGATTGACTTCGACTGGGTTGACCGCATGGAAAAAATCAGCATATCCTCAGAGCAGATGCAGGCATTTCTCAAAGCCGGCGGAGTGCAGCCGCAGGCGGGAGGTGCGCAATGAAATTTTTTTATCTTAAAAAACGGCATTTGGAATTCAGGTTTAACGGCTTACCGGTCTTCACGGCGGGATTAACAGCGCTGCTGCTCGGCGCCGCCGGATGCAGCACGACCATGGAAGCGCTTTCAACTGTAGGCACAGCAGTTGGAGAAGTCTCAGGCGCCATCACACCAGAGCAGGGCGAATCCATCCGCAAATCCGCTGTCGCAGTCGGCAAAACCTTTGACAGCATCACTCCGGAACAGGAATATTACATAGGCCGGACAGTAGCCGCTACGATCATCAATTCCTATAAACCATGCACCCAGCCGGACGCACACGAGTATATCAACCTTCTGGGACAGACTCTGGCGCGCTTCTCCAGTCTGCCGGAGACTTTCGGCGGGTACCACTTCCTGCTTATGGATACGGATGAAATCAATGCGTTCGCAGCGCCCGGCGGCTTGATTATGATTTCACGGGGTATGCTGCGTTGCTGTAACAGCGAGGATGCGTTGGCGGCCGTGCTGGCGCATGAAATCGGTCATGTACAGCACCGGCATGGATTACAGGCCATCAAAAAAGGACGGCTGACGTCAGCGTTGACGATTCTGACAACGGAAAGCGCTAAATCACTCGCCGGGGAACAACTCGCGGAGTTAACACAGAATTTCGAAAACACCATCACGGACATCACTGCAACTATGGTAAACAGTGGATATTCACGCGCGTTTGAACGCCAAGCGGATCAAGCGGCAGTGGCTATTTTGAAACGCAGTGGATATGATCCGCTGGCATTGGTGGATGTGCTGGAGGCTATGCAACAGCAACTCAAGACCGACAAACGCGGTTTCGCAAAAACCCATCCCGATCCGGAATCCCGAATCGCCGACATCCGCAAACTCATTGGCAACCAACAGGCGCCGACAGCGTCGGCAGCGCGCCAAGCACGATTTGCAAGTTATGTGAAAGCTTTACAGTAGCCCGCGCATTAAGCGCCTTTGCCATGCCGACGTAATCCGCGCCGGATAGCTGCCAATGCAGATCTTGTCGGCATGGCGCCGAACTGAATTGGGATAAGGAATCCATCCTCTAAGCGCAGGTTGAGCGTTTTTACAATCCAACGGCGCGACACATCTGCCGACGCAATGCGTTGATATGGAATGGCAAAAGATGTGTCCGTCGCCTGAAAAGGTTTCAAGCCTCTGCTGATGTCAGCGGCGGCGCCGGACGCCAATGCGATGTCGCCATCAAAGCGGACATATAGGTTGGTCACATAAAGCCGACCGGTGACTTTTGCGCTCATCGGGGTCGGCTCGCCTAGATAGACGAACCACGACCCCGCAACAGCTTCGCCTTGCTCAAGACTCACGCCGCGCATGTTGTCACAGCTATGTTATCAGAGACTACTGTACGCCACGCGCCACCATGCCTTGGGCAATGTTTTCCAATGCCAGACAATTGGCGGCTTGCCGCAGTGAAACCTTACGGTCATCGGCAAATTTATGCACTTTCGCATAAGCCGAACGCAGACGGGCAAAGAGGCGCTGGTTGATGTCTTCCTCTTCCCAGTAGAAACCTTCGCGGTTTTGCACCCACTCGAAATAGGACACAATCACACCACCGGCATTGGCCAAGATGTCCGGCACAACGACGATTTTCTTACGGTTAAGGATTTCGTCGGCTTCAGGAGTGGTCGGGCCGTTAGCGCCTTCGGTAATCAATTTAGCGCGAATTTTATCCGCGTTAGCGGCAGTGATGGACATCTCCTTCGCACATGGCAGCAGGACGTCACAGTCGCAGGTAATCAGATCCTCGATTGCTATTTCCTTCCCACCGGAATAGCCCTTAATGCCACCCGTTTTGTCGCGCTGTTTAATCATTTCCGGAACATTCAAGCCATCCGGATTGTAAAAAGCGCCGGTGATGTCGCTGATACCCACAACCTTGATGCCGCGTTCAAACAGGTCCAGAGCGGCGCTGGAACCGACGTTGCCGAAGCCCTGCACCGCCACGCGATAATTTTTCAGCCCCATTTCGCGCACAGCTTCCAACATGGTGCATACCACACCGCGTCCGGTAGCTTCCTTGCGTCCGAGCGACCCACCCAATGCAATGGGTTTGCCGGTAACCACACCGCGGGCCGAATCGCGATATTTACGGTATTCATCATAAATCCAAGCCATTTCCCGTGCGCTGGTGCCCATGTCCGGCGCCGGAATATCAATATTCGGGCCAATATCGTTTACCAGGCGCGAGGTATATTGTCGCACAAGCCGCTCCAGCTCGGCAAGCGACAATTTAGTGGCGTCAACTGCAACACCACCCTTGGCGCCGCCGAAGGGGATGCCCACCAGCGAGGTCTTCAGGCTCATCCACAAAGCCAGAGCCTTGACTTCATCCAAATCCACATCCGGCCAGAAACGAATACCGCCCTTGTAGGGGCCTAAGACATCACTGTGCTGAATGCGGTAGCAACTAAATACGCGTGTGCCGCCATTATCCATCTGTAAGGTGGCGCGGAACTCGATGACTTTGTCCGGGATGCGCAGACGTTCTAGAATTTCCATCCCTTTATAGCGTTTTTCAAAATCAAGAAATTTAGCGGTGCGCTCTACTAATCCCATTGCATTGTCTAACACTGATGACATCTTTACTCCTCCGTAACATGAATATATTTAATTGCCACCCAATATTCTTTGCTTATATCATACTCAACTCAGCAGGGCAAGGAGAAACCGACAAAGATGAGGCGCTTGCGACAAGCAAATCCAGGCTTGCGGTAAATCGCCCGGCTGTTAAAATGTGACACACTGGAGAATGAACCTTGGGGCGAGGCCAATGTGCCGCGTTCCGAACAGTGAAGCGGTCTGTGTTCATGTACAACCAATATAAACTCTATTCACGCCGCCGATTTCTGGCCGGATGCGGCGGCATCTTAGGCGCCGCCGCGCTCTGTCCCGCGGATGTGGCGGGAGACATCTCCGGCGCAAACATTGCGTCAGGTCTGCACGCTGCGGAATTCTGGGAGCCTTTGGCGGATAATCGCATCCGCTGCCGTTTGTGTCCACGGGCTTGCATAGTCGCTGACGGGCAACGGGGCTACTGTCGTACCCGTGAAAATCGCGGTGGGAAATATTACACCGTGGTTTACGGCTTGGCCTGTGCGCGCAATAACGATCCTATTGAGAAAAAGCCTTTTTTTCATGTTTATCCCGGCAGCCGCTCTTATTCGATAGCAACGGTGGGATGTAATTTAACTTGCCGGTTCTGCCAGAACTGGGACATCGCCTTGGCCGCACCGGAAGACTTCCGGGTGGAGTTCTGTGCCCCTGCGGAAATCGCCCGCACGGCATCCGATGCCGGTTGCCGTACGTTAGCTTACACTTACAACGAACCTACCGTGTTTTACGAATACCTCCGGGATTGCGCGCTGGCAGGCCGGGAACGCGGTGTAGAAAGTGTGATAGTCAGCAACGGGTACATCGAGGCCAAGCCGCTGGAAGCCTTGCTGCCGCTGCTTCGGGCGGTAAAAATAGACCTGAAAGCTTTCTCTCAAAACTTTTACGGACGCGTCTGCGACGGCGAATTGCAGCCGGTGCTGGAAACGATTAAGCGCCTGCATGGCGCCGGCATCTGGTTTGAGATTGTAGTATTGGTCATTCCTACGCTGAATGATCAACCAGATGACATCCGTCGAATGATGGAGTGGATCGTGCGGGAGGTAGGGCCGGACACGCCGGTGCATTTTTCCCGGTTTCATCCGACCTATAAAATGCGCAACATCCCTCACACTCCGCCCGCAGTTTTGGAGGAATGCCGTGCAATGGCCCGCGAGCAGGGTTGCCGATTCGTTTATATCGGCAATATGCCCGGCGCGCCGGCGCAGGATACAATCTGCCCGAGTTGCGGCAAAATCCTGATCCGCCGTATCGGGTATCACATTGCGCAAAACCACTTGAAATCCGGCTGCTGTGACAAATGCCGCCAGCCGATCCCGGGAGTTTGGTAACGGACTGCCGAATATAGGGAAAATGAAAATCCTGATCATATCCAAATTAATGCCATCTACTACAGGCGTCAGCGGCGCCGCGATTGTTTACAATCGCATCCGCCACATCGTTTCTCTGGGTTGGGATGTAGATGTTCTGACATTTATCCCATCAGGAGACGGCGTCCAAGAAGAAGCAGCGCGCCTGCGCGAGTATGTCCGCCGCTTAGAAATGCTGCCACTGCCGACCGAAGGATCGTTGGGATACCGCCAACTGTATAGCTTTCCGCGTGTGCCCTACCCTTTCTGCACGGTCAGTTCGCTGGCGATGGCGCTCCTGACGGGCGAGATGGTCCGCCGCGAGCGCTATAATGTGGCGCTCGCCGAATTTTCGGAGATGGGGCAATACCTTTTTGCCAATCCCTACCTCGGCGCCGTGCGCCGGATTGTCTCCTGCCATGAATGCCGCACAGCCGCTTGGGAACGCGCCATCCGCCTGCACCTTTGGCGCTACGGCGGCATAACGAAACGCCTGCATTTCAAACGGCTGCGGCGTTACGAATTTGCCATGTACAATAATATGGACCACGTGCTGGCTCTGACTTCTCAGGAACGCCATGCGCTTTTAAAATACGCGCCTAATCTGCGAGTGGCGGTCGCGCCACCGGGCATCAAGCCCCCGCCGGCGCAGGAGCGCCCATTGCCACCGGGCCGCTGTCTGCTGTTTATCGGATGTTACGCTAACGAAGCGAATCGCGATGCTGTGCGTTGGTTTGCCCGCGCTGTCTGGCCGCTGCTAAAGGCACGCTACCCCGATCTGCTGTTTTATGTGATCGGTTACGGAGCCACCCGTGACATTTGGGAGTTAGGACGCCGTGACTCCTCGATCATTGTCACTGGAGCGGTGGACGACTGGCAACCGTACTTGGCCAAGGCGCGGGTATTCGTCTGCCCGTTTCGCATGGGCGGCGGTTTTCATGTAAAAATTCTGGAGGCCATGGCGGCCGGGGTGCCGGTGGTCAGCACATCCATCGGCGCCGCCGGCATCCCATCCTGGGACGGCGAGAGCATTCTGCTGGCTGATACCGCGCGCCAGTTCTTCCGGTGTGTCAGTCTGCTGCTGGACGATCCTGGTGTATGCCGCACTCTGGCGGCCAATGCGCGAGAGATGGTGGAGCATCGGTTTACCGGCGCCAATGAAAAAGCCGTGCTGGCACAAGTCCTGGAGGAAGTCGCCACCGGCTATGACTGACGTTGCCAGCGCGCGACGAACATACCGTTACAGTCTCCTTCCCAGGGCCAAATCCAGATTTGACCGTCATTGGCCTGCCCCGTTAACGGATGCGCCATCGGACACAGCTTAAAATCCGGCCGGCGGCGTGCAAATTCCGCCGTCACACCTGCTGTTTCATCGGCAGTCATGGTGCAAACAGCATAAACCAGGCAGCCACCCGGACGCACTTTTTCCGCCGCCACAGCCAGCAATTCAGACTGCCGAGCGGCATGTTTATCAATCGCGGATTCCGGCAGACGCCAACGGGCATCAGGATTGCGGCCCCATGTGCCCACTCCGGAACAGGGAGCATCCACCAATACACCGTCAAACAATCCCGGCGGACATTCGGCAGCCGCACCACGCCACGGGCGGGCATGGATAGTGGCCGGCGCATGTTTTGCGCGGCGGCGTTGCAATGCCTTGAGCATGTTCGGACGGACGTCTGTTGCCCAGATTTCACCAGTCCCTGCCATCAAGTCCGCTAAATGCAGTGTTTTGCCGCCAGCGCCCGCACAGGCGTCCCACCAACGTTCGCCGGCCCGTGGCGCGCAAATCAAACCTACCGCCTGTGAAGCGAGGTCTTGCACTTCCAAATATCTGGTATGAGCGGGATTAAAGTCCGGCGGGATGGCGGCGGGGAGAGACACAGCTTGCGTCAACACCGAATGCCGCCGGGCTTCCGCCGGCCAGGCAGGCGGCATGCCCGGCGCATGGCAGTCATGACGCACCCATAATGCCGGCCGGGTCTGAAACGCCTCAAGGCAAGCTTGAAGGTGCGCGGCGCGCTGCACCGCCGGCGGATAATACAACCGCGCCACAATCCATGGCGGCGCCAAAGCCGCGAGCGCCGGCAATTCCGCCAATTGCAGATATGATTTCAAACACACGGCGCGTTCCGCCAGCGATACGCTATGGAGCGGCTGGGGAGGCGGCAAGCCCGCCGCTTCCGCCAGACAATCCAATGCCGGATGCGGAGTTAAACCATCCAACATACCGACAGCGGCTAACCCGGCCGTTGGCGAAAGAGATTCCGGCAGCCAGCCGCGCCAGCGGTGCCATGCAAAAATCATACCCGAAAAAAAACGGCGGTCGCGCCCGCCGAATTCACGATGCTCACGATAATGTCGGGCCAGAAAGTCGTCAGCCGGCCGACCGACGGCCAACTCGGCCAGAGCCAGCTCCAGTAAATGCGGCAGGTATTCCGCCTGACGGCGAGCGGCATGTAATGGGATAGACATGGTTAAGGCGCTAGCGCCCATAACGTCGGCCGTTGGGCGGCCGATCGCCGCGCAGGCAAGCTCGTTGCAAAACGCCGATGAACACACTTTTCGGGCCCAACAGGCTTTCCAAATCAGCAATCAAGCCGGCGGTGACCGAAACGTGATATGTGCTATCGGTGTTCAAAAAGACCTCTTCGCCCTTGGGAAATTGCAGACAAAAAACCGTCGGCGTATCGCCGGGATAGCGTCGGAGCAGCGTGCGAAGCCGCTCCAGTATGTCATCCGACAAAGCTGCGGCCGGCAAGTGCAGGCTGATGCGTTCAGTAAAAACTCGCGGCACAACGTCCAACGGATAAGCTTCGTATATCTTCATTTTAGCTGATTGCTCACCACGCGAAATTTCGCCGCAAACCATGACCACCGTTCCCGGCTCCAGCGCCGCGCCGAATTCGCTCCAAGTGTCAGGGAATGCCACAGCTTCCAGCATACCTTCGGCGTCTTCAATCCGTATCACGGCCATCTGATCTTTATTTCTGGTAATTTTTTTCTCCACCGCCGCCACTAAACCGCCTATGCGCGTGATAGTGTCGTTTTCCATTTCCGCCAATTCCGCAATCGTCGCCAGGCGATAACGTTTCAACAGCGACTCATACTGCGTAAGCGGGTGCCCGCTCATATAAACGCCCAAAAGCTCTTTTTCCGCCGCCAACAATTCACTGTCCGGCCAAGGCGGGCAGTCCGGCAGGATATTCTCATCCTCATTCTCGCCTCCATCCAGCATGGAAAACAGCGAAGTCTGGCCCATGCTACGGTCCTTGAGAGTAGAGGCCGCCCGGAGCAACGCCGGCTCAATGCCGGCAAACAAGCTGGCACGGTGGCCACCCAGCGGGTCTAAGGCGCCACAGCGCACAAGTGTTTCCATCACCCGCCGATTTACCATCCGCGGGTCCAATCGCAGACAGAAGTCCACCAAGTTTTTGTAAGCGCCACCCTTTTCCCGTTCGGCAACTATGGCTTCCGACACGCCTTCGCCGACATTTTTCACACCCGCCAGACCGAAGCGGATGGTTTTCTCACCGGGCATAAAGCGCACCTGACTTTGATTGACATCCGGCGGCAGAATTTCAATCCCCATTGCACGAGCTTCATTAATATACACCGGCAATTTATCGGCATTGCCGATTTCACCGGAAATCAAAGCCGCCATGAATGCCGCTGGATAATTGGCTTTCAAATAGGCCGTCTGATAAGCAATGACACCATAGCCGGCGCTATGCGACTTATTGAAACCGTAGCCGGCAAACTTTGCTATATTTTCAAAAATGCGTTCAGCCTTCTTGGGCGACATGTTGCAGGTCTTTCGGCAGCCTTCGACGAAGCTCTGTCGCTGCTTTTCCATTTCCTCGGGCTTTTTCTTTCCCATCGCCCGGCGCAGGATGTCACCCTGACCGAGGGTATATCCCGCCAGTTTCTGAGCAGCCTGCTGCACTTGCTCCTGATACAGCATAATGCCATACGTTTCCGCCAGAATCGGTTCAAGCAGCGGGTCATCGTAAGTAATCTTCACTTTGCCGGTTTTACGGTCAACATAATCATCCAACATATTCATGGGGCCAGGCCGGTAAAGCGCAATCATAGCAATCAGGTCTTCGATACGGTCCAAGCCAATCCGCCGCACCAGATCACGCATGCCCTTACTTTCAAGCTGAAAGACGCCCACAGTATCTCCCCGGCGCAGCAATTCGTAAGTAGCCTGGTCATCCATAGGAATGGTATTGATATCCACCTCTTCACCGCCGCCCCGCCGGATGAGCGCCAGTGTTTCCTCAATCACAGTCAGGGTTTTCAATCCAAGGAAGTCCGCCTTGAGCATCCCCAGCGCTTCCACATGGTCTTTACTGTATTGGGTGACAATTTCTTTGTTCTCATCCTTGTCCTTGCTTTTACCCAAGGTCAGCGGCAGCATATCTAACAATGGCTTTTCGGAAATCACTACGCCCGCGGCATGAACCCCGGCATTGCGATAGAGCCCCTCCAACACTTTAGCATGCTTCAGAATCATGCGGGCATTTTCGTCGGTTTGTGCCGCCTTGGCGAATTCCGGGCTGGTCTGCTCAGCCTTTTCCAACGTCATCTCCAATTCTTCCGGCACCAGCTTGGCCAAGCGGTCGCAATCCGGTAACGGCACCTCCAACACACGGCCGACATCACGTATAACCGTTTTGGCGCCCATTGAACCGAAGGTAATAATCTGCGCCACATTATCGCGGCCGTATTTCTCTTTGACGTATTCAATCACTTCGCCACGGCGAAACTGGCAAAAATCAATATCAAAGTCCGGCGGAGATATACGTTCCGGGTTAAGAAACCGCTCGAACACCAGATTGTAACGCAATGGGTCTATTCCCGTAATGCCAAGGATATACGACACCAGACTTCCGGCGCCGGAACCGCGACCGGGCCCGACGGGTATGAGATTTTCCCGCGCAAAACGGACAAAATCCCACACAACCAGAAAGTAGCCCAGAAACCCGGTTTCTTCGATCACGCCTATCTCGTAATTCATACGGTCAACAATTTGACGCTCCCGGTCATCCCGCGGTTGATCCGGGTTCGCCACCCCGTAACGCCGACGCAAGCCTTCGCGGCAAAGTTGCATGAGATAGTCCTTCTGACTCAACCCTTTCGGCGGACGGAAGACAGGGAAATGCAAGGATTTGAAATCAAATGCCACATTGCATCGCTGAGCAATTTCCACCGTGTTGGAGAGCGCCTCCGGGATTTCGTGAAACAACTTGGCCATCTCGGCGCCAGTCTTGAGATAAAACTCATTGGAAGCATAACGCATGCGTTTGGGATCGGACAATACCGTCCCCGTCTGGATGCATAGCAAGACTTCATGGGCTTCGGCATGCTCGCGTTTGAGGTAATGCACATCGTTTGACGCAACCAGCGGCAACCCTGTACGGCGTGCGATTTCGAGCAGGCCGGCATTCGCCTGACGTTGCTCGGCAATACCGTGATCCTGAAGTTCCAGATAAAAATTATCCTTGCCGAATATCTCGCTGTATTCTCCCGCCGTCCGCATCGCTAAATCCACGCCATTAGCGATGATATCAGTGGCAACGCGCCCTTTCAGACAGGCGGATAAGGCAATCAGCCCCTTGGAATATTGCGCCAGGATTTCCCGGTCTATGCGCGGCTTATAATAAAACCCTTCCAGATGCGCCATAGTCACCAGCCGCATCAGATTATGGTATCCAGTCTCATCCGCCGCAAGCAGCACCAAATGGTAATTAGCGGAAGATGCGCCGTCCTGCTTCCGATCCAGGCGGCTGTTGGGCGACTCGTAAACCTCACAGCCGATAACTGGTTTGATTCCACGTCCGCGAGCTTCTTTGTAAAATTCTATCACGCCATACATTACGCCGTGATCGGTAATTGCCACAGCCGTCTGACCCGCCGCCTGCACGGCATCCATCAACTGATCAATCCGGCATGCGCCATCCAGCAGGCTATAACTGGTATGCAAGTGCAAATGGACAAAATTATCTTGTTTCATGGGACTTCCAAGATACGCTAAATCGCGGAAATAACAAGTTAATTCAGAAGTTAGAAGAATGAAGGACGAAGCAGAAAAAATTAGCCCTTCAGAGAACGAGCTGGCTTCGTGGGATCAGTCGGATTCGTCGGATTTGTCGGATCAGTCCGATTCGTCCGATCTGTCAGCGCCCCGAGTACCACGAAAGGAATGTCACCCTTCTTCTTTCACGCTCCCCAGCACGATGGCACGCAGCTCCGGAAATTCCACTGTGTTCATATTGCCATAGCAGAAATGGCCGTAGCCGGGGAAGAAATGTTGCTTGATGTCTGGATACACCGCCTTAATGCGCCGGACTGATTCGTTGATTTCCTCACTGTCATTGTCGGAATAAACCAAATGCATTTCCGTCCGGGCGGATAAGGCGGGGTCCAAGTTGAACTTGAAAAAATCCGGACACTTATGACCGAACGGGTCCAGCCACGGCGCCACCAATACCAAGCGACGCACCGGCACAGGGTTTTCCGCCAGCCAGCGCAGGAGGAAGCCGCCGCCGCAACTATGGCCGACGAGCAGCGATTCCGGCCCGAGGTCGTGCCGCTGGAATTCCCGCGCCCAATCGGCATAAACCGGCATATAGGATAACGGCATGGTGGGAGTCTGCGCGGCATAGCCGGCTATCAGTAATTGCTTCAGCAGCCAAGGCAGCCAATGGCTATTGATGCCCGAAGGATAACTATCGTCCATATACTCTTCTTGCGAACATGTGCCATGTATGATTAATGCTGTCGGCATATTTAACCTCCTAGTAAAAACAGCGCAATCCCAGCGGCTACCGAGGCGTTCAACGAAGTTGTTTTACCGCGCTGCGGGATACAAGCCACATGGTGCGCTTGGTTTAAGATATATTGCCCTACTCCATGATGCTCACCGCCAATCACCAACAAAATCTTTTCCAGGCGTGCGGCGACGATGCTGGTTAAATCATCGCGCCCCTTGCTATCCAGCGCCACCAAATGGTACCCTGCGGCCAACGCCTGGCGAACGTAACCGTTGGCCGTACATTCCCGGGAAATTTGTAAATGCTCGGTAGCGCCGGCGGAAGCTTTGACCACCGAAGCGTAAATTTCCGGCACACCGCGATTGGAAATTAACACATTCGACCAGCCAAACACCTCGGCGCTGCGCAAAATCGCGCCCACATTCTGCGGGTCTTCCACATTGTCCAATAGCAACAGACGCCGCGCACCTAACAATTGCGCCGTTGGCACATAGGGGTACGGCGCCGTTTCCAAAACCACTCCTTGATGTTCCCGGCTGCGGCAATGGCGGAGAAGCACGTCCTTGCCGACCCTTTGCGCCGGCACGCCGGCACGCGCCAGCAAGTCCGTCAGCTTGCGTAACCGCGGGCTATCGGCCGCGCCCGATGCCAACCAGGCGCGGTGCACCGCACGTCGGCCGGCACGCACCACTTCAAACGCCGGATTGATACCGTAAATTATATCGGACGAGGGTTGCATAGAGAGTTATTTTTTGCTCCGGCTAGCCTAAATCCCGCACGAAAATCAGCGCCGGCATCACATGCTGCACGTGCATCATCCAGATTTATCAAGCCACAGATTTGTATGGCTGGATGAGTCATGTCTGATGCCGCGACCGCGGTATATGGCCCAACAACATCCGCAAGCGCAAGCCGGGATTGGCGGAGCGCATCAGCGCCTCACCAATCAAAAATCCGCGATAACCAAGCTCTCGCAATTCTTTGACATCCCGGCGAGTATTAATACCGCTTTCCGCCATCGCCAACCGGCCGGGCGGAATCATGTGTATCAGCTCCCGACAGACGTTCAAATCGGTTTTCATGGTCCGCAAATTGCGGTTATTAACACCTATGGCAGCATCGGCTAACGGCAGCGCCATTTCCAATTCATCAGCAGTATGCACTTCCACCACTACTTCCAAGCCTATTGCCAAGGCCACAATATACAAATCACGCAATTGATTGAAATCCAAACAAGCAGCTACCAGCAGAATCACATCCGCCCCTAAAGCCGCAGTCTCATAAACTTGGTAAGGCACGGAATAAAAATCCTTCCGCATAATCGGCAGGTCAGTGGCGGCACGCGCCGCGGCAATATCGCTTGATTGCCCTTGAAAATGCCGGGGCTCCGTCACCACCGCCACAGCGCCGGCGCCCGCTTTCTCATAAACGCCGGCAATCTGTTTCGGGTCGCAATCCGCACGCAACAAACCGACGGAGGGTGAGGCGCGCTTGATTTGCGCCACAATACAGGCCTCGGATTTAGATACACGCCGCAAGCGATCCAACAAACTGCGGCGTCCGGTCATGGCGGCTACCCGCGTCTGCAAGACTTCCAAGGGTTTACTGGCGGAAGCTGCTTCGGCATCCTTCCGGCGTTCTTCCGTCACAGTTTGTAAAAAACTTTCCATGCCACCCCCTGCTTTTTCGCTACACAGCTATACCATCCCGATTCTGCTACTTGTAATGTACATCGTCAGCGCTTATGGTGCTTCTGTGTATTCGTCAGCGCTTATGGTGCTTCTGTGTATAGAAACAAACCATAAAGATGTCAACTGTTTTTTTGAAGTTTTTTCCGGAAGGCGGACTGAAAGCGGCAGCCATCCTAACGGCTGGTCTTGACACGCACACGTTCGCGTTCAGCATGCACGTTAAGGGCATCGTCTATTTTTCCGGCCTGAGTCAACCGACGTTGAAATACATCTAAGTGTTTATCGTATTGGACGGTGCGCTGTTCAATTGTCTGATCGCGTTCCTGTTTGAGCGCATCCAACTGCCGGTTATATTGCTTCTTCAACTCGGTCAATTCTGCATAGGCGCTGCCAGTGTTGCGGATCATCGGCGGAAAGCTGCTGATGTTCTGAAAGTCTTCTTTTTCCTTACGCACCGCCACCACTCCCAAGAGATCGCCTTTTTCCTGCATAGCGCTTTCCAGTTTTTCCAGGCTGCTCAGAAAACTTACCTGCGTCTGGCCGACGCGTTCACGGTAATTCTGCTCGATTTCCTCCAGCACTTCCTTGTATTTTTCGCGGGTGCGATCGAATCGCGCTACGATTTCGCTTGCGGTGGTATCTTCATCTTCCGGAACGGCATTCGTCTCGACCGGCTCAGGCGACGGTTCCGGCGCAGGCGGCGCGGCGGGCGGTGCAGGTTTCGGCGGCGGCGGAGGAGGCGGCGGAGGCGGCGACGACTCAACTACCTTTGGTTTAGCTGGAGGCGGCGTAACCGGTGGCGGAGGAGGAGGCGCCTCCTCGGACACAGTGTCATCGTCCGTCATATCTTTCACGGCATGGACTTCAGCGGTTACGGCGACTACTGCAGGCGGCTGCTCAAGAATCACGAGATCATCAACATCGTCCGCTTGCCGGGAACGGATAAAGAAGGACACAACCACTACTGCCGTCACCCCCAGCAAGAGCAAGACGGCCAAAGGCAGCGCCCAAACCGGCAGACGCTTGCCAGGCTTATGGGACATCATAACAGGCGTTGGCTGACGCTCGCCGCAAACATCACAGTAGGCGGAATCCCCGGGGATCAGCGCCCGACACACGGCACAGTGAACTGTCTGTGGCGCATTTGCACGCGGCGCCTCGGCTCCAGCCGGTGGCGGCACCTTAAACTGCTTGCGGCAGATCGGACAATCCACACTGCTCCCGACCATGTCATCCGTCGTTTGCATTTTCTGTCCGCATTCCGGACAATGGAATTTAAAATCCACAATGGAACTCCATTCTTTCAGCACTGTGGACCGCTCAAAACACCGACCGTCCGCCCGGGTGTTTAAAGGCAATCCAACTCTTTCTCGGCAATGGGTGCAATTCTATACAAAAAAGCACGCGTGTAAATGCCAAAATCCAAATACGGGCGGTACGCCACTTTACCCGCCTAAAATCCGGCGATCCTGATCCAGGAAAATGCCCTGCAAATTCATTTTTAAAGCCTCTGGGTTAGGCGAATAGTCCATCCCATCTTTTTCCGTAATGATACCACCTTTTATCATATCATACAAGGCACGGTTGAAACTCTGCATGCCGTCTTCACCACCGGTTTCAATCGCATCTTGCAGTGTTTCCAGCTTGTTCTCTATCAGCAACTTATGAACCATGGGCGTATTGATCAAAATTTCCACGGCAGGACGTACGCCGCCGACTGCGGCCGGCACAAGCCGCTGACATATAATGGCCGCCAGATTACCGGCCAGCGAATAGCGTATCTGTTCGCGTTCTTCTGCTGTATAAAAATTTAAAATGCGCTGAACAGACTGTGCAGCGGTGTTCGCATGCAAAGTGGAAAAAACAATATGGCCGGTTTCCGCGGCGCTTAGCGCAACCTCCAAACTGATACGGTCGCGCATTTCACCAATCATAATCACATCCGGATCCTGCCGTAAAACATGCCGCAGCGCCGAGTGGAAAGACGGCGTATCCAAGCCGACTTCGCGTTGAGTTATAACCGATTTAATATCCTCAAAGACGTATTCGATTGGGTCTTCGATTGTAATAATCCGGTAGTTTTGGGTGGTGTTAATGCTATGAATCATAGCAGCCAGCGTAGTGGATTTACCGGAACTGGTGGCGCCACAGACCATGATGACACCGCGGTTGCTATCCGTAAGTTTTTCCAGCGTCGGCGGCAAATGCAATTGATCTATAGAAGGGATTTTGGTTTTCACATGACGAAAAGCCAAATTCGGGCGATTACCTCCCAGAAACACATTTACCCGGAACCGGCCGACGCCTTCCTCGTAATGCGAGAAATCCATTTCCGATTCAGTCGCGCTTTTTTCACGCAGGTGTTTCGGTATAATTTCCGACACGGCATGCTTTAGCTCATCCACGCTCATCGCTGGGAACTCGCTTTTAACCAAATCGCCGCGCACACGGAAAAACGGCGACTCGCCGGATTTCAGATGCACGTCAGAAGCTCCTTCCGCCACTGCCTTCGCCAAAATATTTTGCAATATAGACATCCTTGCCCCCAGCATATTAATTTATAAGTGTTTCCCCTTAAACTCCATTGTCGCCTGTGCCGCCGCCCGTTCCAGATACACTGCCGCATTTCGGATTGACTCCTCGACCGGCGTGCCGGCGGGCGCAATGGCGCGACACTCGCTGATGCCAACATCGCGTAAGTCCAGATTCGGCTCCACCAAACCACCCAACGCAATAACCGGCTTGCCAGCCGCAGCAGCCTGACGAGCGACATAAGCCGGCGCCTTGCCGTGTGCAGTCTGCCCGTCTAACCGCCCCTCGCCCGTCATCACCCAGTCGGCCCGGCACAAAGCCTCGTCCAACCCGCACTGCTCCGCCACCCATTGTGCGCCGGGCATCAATTTTGCGCTCAAGGCCGCCAGACAGGCCGCGCCCATACCGCCAGCCGCCCCGGCGCCCGGCAAGTCATGCGTCCGAATACCAAATATCCGCTCCAGCAGCGCGGCCCAGTTTTGCAAACCACACTCCAAAACTTCGATCTCCGCCGGGGCGGCGCCTTTTTGCGGACCGAACACACGGGCCGCGCCTGTCGGCCCCAGCAGTGGATTATCAACATCTGCAAGGCCTATGAACTGCGCCGCCGACAAGCGGGCATCCGCCGTTTCTACAATGATGTTCGCAAGAGCAAGCAAACCGGCGCCACCGGGCGCAATCGGGCGTCCGCGTTTATCAAGCAGGCCGAATCCCAGAGCCGACAACATGCCAGCGCCACCGTCCACCGTAGCGCTGCCGCCTAGTCCAATGACAACCCGTCGGCAACCGGCATCCAGCGCCGCCTTGATCAATAAACCGCTGCCGGCAGTCGTAGCACACAGTGGCGCATATTCGTCCGCCCGCAACCGGTGCAAGCCGGAGGCCTGAGCCATCTCAATAATCGCCAGATCGCCCCGGCACAACCAGACGGCCTCCACCGGACGGCCCAACGGGTCCGGGACCACAACTTCACGTGTTTCACTGCCTGGCAAAACAGACATGGCCGACACCAGTCCGTCACCGCCATCCGCCAACGGCAAACAAGTCACCGTCGCCATCGGACACGCTGCACAGATGCCGCGCGCCATAGCCTGCGCTACAGCGCCAGCATCAAGGCAATTCTTAAAACTGTTCGGCGCCACTAAAACATGCATATATCAGCGCACCTTGCGCATCAGGAACAGCCCTAATCCCGTAAAAACAACATTGGGCAGCCAAGCCGCCAGTAGCGGCGGCAGATACTCCTGCTTGCCATACCACTGGCTCAGCAGCATGATGACATAAAACCCGAAAAACGTCACCAATGCCATCATAATCCCAGCAAACGCCCCCTGACGCGCCGTGTGAATGCCGAATGGCAGCCCAAACAGCACCACCACCAGACACGTCCAAGGCATCGCCAACCGGGCGTGCATATCCACCATATAACGCGCCCGCACCTTGTTGGATAAATTGACATGCGATTTCACGAACTTCCATAATTCCCAGGCTGACAAAAAAATTGGGTTTTTCACTTCATTAACGAAATCGCTTGGAATTTCAGTCAGCTCCCGCATTTCCATCAATGATATTTTTTCCGGCGGTCCCAGCGGGTTGTTGGAAAGATCAAACTTCTGCAGCATAGCATCGAAAAACCACCAACGGTTATCATAAAATCTGGCTTCCGCAGCATAAATGGTCTCCATATCAGACCCGTCCATCCGCTGCTGCACCAGTTGGACGCCCTGCATTTCATAAGTAAGCAAGTCAAATCTGCGGATAGCCCAGTTACGGTGATGGCGCTCATTTTTATATGTCAGGGCATAGGTGAAACGCTTAGATAAATCCTCGCCGTCTTCCTGGCGCGTGATAAATTGTTCCGCCCAGTAAGCGGATTTCGGCACTATCAGCTCCTGCATAACGGCAACCATGATAGCGGCTGACGCCCCCACCAACAATATCGGCAAGGAAATACGCAACAACCCGACACCACCGGCGCGCATAGCGGTAAGCTCGTTATGGCGGGCCATCTGCCATAAGCTATACAACAAACCCAACAGTATTGAAATCGGCACTATATAAACCGCCAACGTCGGCAAAACACAAAGATAATACTCGATGATCTGCAATAACGGCGGGCGGGATTTAAGGAAATCCGACAGGTGTTCAAACAAATCGAAAACGACGAACACCATGCAAAAGGTCAACAGGCAAAGCATCACCGGTATGATAAACTGCCGCAAAATATAGCGATCTAAAATTTTCATGTTTACCAAACAAACTATGTATGGACGGTAAGTTTACCCTAAAATTGCGGCAGTTGGCAAGTGTGTTGTGGTGGGAGCAGCAATTCCGATTTCCCTTTTTTTGTTGTTCGATCTTCTGGAATTATTTACGGTTGCAGGAATGCAGCCAAGGATATGACGGCAAGAGGCTACCGATTTGTGCTATATCGGGTAATCATTGTTTT
>JBMNRV010000009.1:0-80214 GCA_050944835.1 Kiritimatiellia bacterium | reverse complement strand
GTCAACAAAAAAACGTGTTGAAATATTTTTTTTAAAAAAAATCGTGGCGATGGGGGGAAACCCACGCCATATCAACGGCTCAAGAGGGCAAATTAGTCGAAAAAATTCCTAATTCGGAACAGCTGTGCAAATATACCACATTATTTTTAGTTTTGTAAAAAATTAAAAGCTTTTCACACGGGTAAGATCAAAAACAGGAAATTATCCATACAGATCCCGAACGCCAGTGGCGGAACAACGTCACGGATCCATGGAGAACATGTTGCCGGGGTTAATCCGTCCGCTGGGGTCGAAGACACGTTTAACCGTGCGCATAGCTTCAATGCCTTTGGCGCCGAACATCGCCTGCAACAGGTTGGTTTTGAGTTTGCCTACACCGTGTTCAGCGGAAATCGTGCCGCCATGGTCTAATGCCGTCCGTGCCAGTTGCAGGTATAGCTCCTTGCCTTGCCGATATTCTTCCAAATTGCGCGGCAGTATATTGATATGCAGGTGGTTATTGCCGATATGGCCGAAAATCACGTATTCAAAGCCTGCCGCCTGCAAGGCTTTATGGTAAATCGCCAGGATTGTCGTCAGCGCGGCATCCGGCACAGCAAAGTCCGTGCCTAGTTTCGTCAGGCCGGGACAAGCAGTTGCGCGTTCGCCGATGCGCTGGTTGACGGCTTCCGGCAACGCATGCCGGAAAGTTTTCAGCCGGACGGCATCGCTTTCATCCATGGCAGTCCAGGCGATGCCAGGATCGCTGCCGGCGGCTTCCAACATGGACAGCAACAATCCGGCCGTCTCTTCTAAGGCGCTGGCATTGCCGGCGAATTCAATATAAACGGCGGTGTCTGCGTTTTCCGGCAATGTTGGGATAGGGCTGTCGCGTCCCTGCCGTAGTTTCTGGTCACGCAGCAGATTGAGAGCGCGGGCATCGAAATATTCCAGCGCCAGTAGTCGGCTGTTGTCCCAATCGGCTGTGCGGGTGGTTTGTACGAATCCGACTGCGCTTTGTTCACAAGGGAAGAAAGCTACGGCGCTAAGCATCGCTTCCGGTGTGGGAATCAGCAGGATTTCGATTTCCGTGAATATCCCCAGCGTGCCTTCGGCGCCGATGAATAGATCAATCAAATCCATGCCCGGCACACTATAGTAACCGGCGGCGTTTTTGACGTTCGGCATGCGGTAGTCCGGAATGCGGCCGCTACGGAGCTGACCATCATGTGTCTCCAGTTGAAATCCGCCGTCCGGCGCGGCGCAATGCTGGCCGCGTTGAATTGCCAGCAAACTGCCATCCGGGAGCGCCATACGCAGGCCGGTAATGTAATGCCGTGTGGGCCCGTAAGCCAGGGTGCGGGCGCCTGAGGCGTTGCAGGCCACCATGCCGCCTAAGCTGGCAGTGCGTTCCGTGGGGTCCGGCGGGAAGAAGCATGGCAGTTCCAGATGTAATTCTGCCAATGCTTTCCGGTCGGACTCCGACCAGGTTTCCGCACCGTGGAAATTACTGGATTCCAATGCCTCAGCGATGTTGTTCAGGGTTACACCGGGCTGACAGCGCAGGCGAAAGCAACCTTGGCGGTCAGGATCACGCTGCAGGCCGGTAAAGGCACGCAGGTTTTCCATGCTGATCAGCCACCCCTGCTGTGGCACGGCCCCGCCGGTAATGCCTGTCCGCCCACCGGAAATTGTTATGGGCGCCGTCTGATCTTGGCGCAGTAACGCCAGAATTTCAGCCTCGCTGCGCGGTAAAAAGATTTTTTCAGCACGCCCAATCAGACGCGATTCGTCGGTCAGGTAGGCAGGTGATTCCGCCGGGTTGATTGATGGCGGCAATTCCGCCGCAGCATCGGGATAGATACATTTAAGGCAATGGTTCATATTGGAATGCTCTTGTTATGTTGTTCGTACTGTTTCGCACGGTTTTTCTCGCTGTCCGGCTCTGGTGAAGCGCAACTGGCCGCAGGCGGCGTTGATGCCGACACCGCGTGAGGCTCGCAGAGTGGCATTTATACCGGCCTGCTCAAGAATGCGTATAAACTCCTTAATCACCGCCGTTGGCGGCGGTTGCCCGGCAAATTCTATTACCGGACTAAGCGGGAGCAGATTAACGCGACAATGACAGCCGCGCAACAGTTTTGTCAGAGTGCGCGCCTGTTCCGGAGCGGAGTTGAGTTTGTCAATCAGTGTGTATTCAAAGGTGATGATTCTACCGGTGTGGTCGGCATAATCGCGGCAGGCAGCCAGTAAAGGCGTCAAGCTGTAGCGTTGGTTAACCGGCATAAGTTTCGAGCGCAAGTCATCATCTGGCGCGTGCAGCGACACGGACAATTCCGTTTGCAAGCCCTCCCGCGCCAGACGTTGAATCCCGGGAATGATGCCGCAGGTGCTGATGGTTATTCGCCGGGCGCCGATCCGCAGTCCGTCGGGATGATTGATAATCCGAATAGCCGCCAACACGTTATCGTAATTATCCAATGGTTCGCCGATGCCCATGAAAACCACGTGCGTCGGCGGCGTCTCCAGACGGCGGGCGAAAATCAGGACTTGCTCCACTATTTCCGCAGTGGAAAGGTTGCGGGCGAAGCCCAATTGCCCGCTGGCGCAGAAAGCGCAATGAAATTTGCACCCGGCCTGACTGGAAACGCAGACGGTTTGACGGCTTATCCCACTTTTCCCAGACGCTGGAATTAAGACGGTTTCGATAATTTCGCCATCGGCCAGTATACTACCGATTTTATTTGTGGCGGCGCCGGGCTCCGTCTCTTCGGTCTGTTGTTCCGGCTGGACGGCAGTGAAAAGGAAACGATCGGCCAATTGCCCCCGCAGAGCGCGTGGCAGGTTGCGCATATCGTCCCAGCCGTTGATCTGCTTGACATACAGCCAATCCCAGATTTGGGCGGCGCGCCATGACGGTTGCCCCAATTGGCGGCATGCCGATTCAAGCTGCTCGAAAGAAAGGCCGTGGATTGGTTCTTGCATTAAATGTGGCAATCCATTTTTGGGGATTGCGGTTAAAGGGATGGACTATCAGCCGTTACAGCGGAATCCCAATAATGAGAATACTTGCTGCAATTTTGGCGACAGCTTTGTCCCGGTAATCCGTGTAAATTGGAATTCGCGGCGTATGGGGTATTTCTGGCGCAATTCCTCGAATGCGCGTCCGCGGGCTTGGTTGTCCAAACCTGCAATTTGGCGCAGGGCTTTATCATCCCGCTCAATATCGTATAATTGCCGCACTACTTCATCCAAAAGACGTTCCATAGGCAAGTCGTTTTGTGTTGGGCTGATTTGGATTTCCGGGATTGCGGGCGGCGGCAACAGCGCTTCATAGTCCCAGTCCGGCTTGACATTCAGAAAGCGGCAGAGTTCACGGTAAACCATCACAGTTCCCATTACTTTGCCTTCATAGGAGTATCCGGCGATATGTGGTGTGCCGAAAGCGGCGCGGGCCAGGACGTCCGGACGGAATGCCGGTTCGCCTTCCCATGTGTCCAATATGGCATGAGCTACGCGGCCGCTATCCATGGCGGACAACAGCGCATCCGAATCCTGCACGCCGCCACGGGCGGCATTGATAAAAATCGCTCCGGGCTTAAGCATGTTGAAAAAGTCAATATTTGCCATATGGCGGGTGGGATAGGGGCCGTCGGCAGTCAGCGGCACATGCATGGTGACAATGTCCGCCTCGCGCAGCACGGTCTCCAGCGGTTGAAAAACAGGGTTGTTTTCGGCGTCGCGCCTTGGAGGATCATTTTGCAGGACGCGCAGTCCCAGCGCGTTCATTTTATTGACTACCAGACGCCCGACATTTCCCACGCCGATGACGGCCATAGTTTTTCCGGCTAAGGTGAAATTATGGCGGGCGGCCAGGCGCAACAAGGCCGCTGTCACGTATTCCGCTACACTGTTGGCGTTACAACCGGCGGCGGAGCGCCAGTGTATCCCGGCCTGCTCCAGCCAAGGGATGTCAAAATGATCAGTGCCAATAGTGGCGGTGCCGACGAATCGCACGCGGCTGCCTTCCAATAGTTTTTGGTTCACACGCAGAGTAGAGCGGACGGCTAAGGCATCGGCATCGCGCACGCATGCTGGTGTGATTTCGCTTGGTGGCAGTATTGTTACATTCCCCAGTCGGCTGAAAGCTTCGCGTGCGAAGGGCATACTAGTGGCGCAAATAATTTTCATGGCATGAAGTCCTCTAGAATTCTCGTTAATAAGCAAATCATTGTTGCCAAAACCGTCCGGCTGTCAATCCCTGAATTAGGAGGACTTTCCCCAAAAAATCTGTCATTCCGTAAAGATCAGTCCGAGCGGGTTAAATTCGGGGTCTGGCGGCGCCCTGAAAGGGCTGGGTATGTAACGCCCCGTTGGGGCTAATGTCGCGCATCTGCGACAAACTTGCCAACTGCCGCAGTTTTAGGCCCGCGGTTTTCTGCCCGCGGTTTTCTGCTTGACGCCCACGGGAAATAGGCAATACTTATGTCCGAATACTAATGAATATACAGAATTCAGGTATCAGATAAAAACGGGAGGCAAGCCATGAACCAAAAGATGCGGAAACTTTCCGGTCAGTCCATGACGGAATACATCATCATCGTGGCAGTGATTGCGCTGGCGGCGCTGGCCGTTTTCGGTCTGTTCGGCGATCGGATTCGCGCTATGGTTGGCGGCGCAGTGGTAGATTTGGGCGGTGATCAAAGCAGTGTTGATGAAGCTACCGAGGTCAAGTCTGAAGATTATTTAAAGACTTTGGGCACGGAATGAATTGTTTTTTTGTCATACAAAGGCGATTTTTCGGCGACATTTTTAAGTTCACTGTCAATCATTTCGGGTGTCGGCTGCTGTCAGTCGAATAATGCTTTCAGGAAATTTACTCTTTGAAAGCAGCTCAATATACATAATTGTCTTGAATGGCACGCCATGGCGGTAGCACTTGGCGTGCCGTCGGCTATGGACATAAATCCCAATGCGCGCAAATGGGTCGGATGCAGCGGCCAATCACTGGTGGAATCCTGTGTGGTGATCGGGATCATCTGCCTGTTTCTTATGGGCTTGTTTCAGTTATCCCAGCTTTACATGGCGCGCGAGATTATGATGTATGCCGCCGGGCGTGGCGCTCGCGCTCGCACGGTAGGTTTTAACGATTATATGGTCTATAAAACCGTGCGGGTAGCCGCCATTCCGGCATCCGGACGTATGCTTGACCGTCCGGATGCCATCAAGAGCCCGGCGGCGCAACGCAATCTGGAGCGTGGACGCATTCCACTCTATCTCGCCGAGGACCATTGGGCCCGGTTGTCTGCCATTCTGGATTACACCAACTGGCCGGAGATCAGCCGCAGCGTATTAGACTTGGGTGGTACACGCTTGGATTGCCGGGTAGGAATAGATTTTCCAATACAAACCCCGGTTTTTCGCGCTTTTTACCGTGGGGAGGCTTTGCCGTTGTACGGCAATGCAACGCTGGAAAATCATTACCCGCTTTATTTATGGAATCAGGATGCGCCTTGAGACTGGCGCCCACCCGGCGTTAAACCTAAGGTTAAAGATGGGTTTGGGCCTGTGAGCGCTGCGCTCGAAGTCAAACTCGCGCGGCGCAAAATTAAGGTTTTATGAAAACGTCAGACAGTCATAGCCGCAGGATGTCACCGCCTATCGGCGCGCCTGATCCGGGCCGAAGCGGGCAGGTGCTGGTGTTTTTGCTGATGGCGTTGGTGATCATCACAATGGTGATCCTCTGGCATGTGGATTTAAGCAATATCCTGCATTTGAAATCCCGTACGCAGAATGCGGGGGATGCTGCGGCCTTAGCCGCAGCGCGTTGGCAGGGTATTACTCTGAACTTGATCGGTGACCTGAATATCATGCAGGCTCTGGCTTTGTCAGGCGGCGATACAAACGCCGCTGAGCGGATAGCGGAGATGCAGGCGCGGTTGCGTTACATGGGCCCGCTGGTGGGCTTGGTGGCGGCGCAGCAGGCGGCCAAGCATAACGGCATTTTCGTCAATGCTGCGTTCACTGCTGCGCTACAGGAACATGCAGATGATGTCCGTGAAGGCTATATGGATGCCGTTGGCGGGTTAGCCGAGCCGTGGCCAGGATGTTGGGCCGCCTATGCCGATGTCCTCGCGGCGCAGGCTGCGGAAGGGTTGGCGGCGGCGCCTGATAATACCCGTCGGTATAACGATTACAATGGCGACCACGTGCTGCTGAATCCCGATTTTTATGATGCTGTTGCGGGCTTAGATTGGTGCTGGTTCAAGTGGTATAACTATGACTTGTTACGGTTTTATACCGACTATACTTATTGGCCGTCGCTGCCGCCGCGCGTTCCGCCAGAGACGCCGGCAGATAGCGAAATTTTCGGGCTGGGATTAAGTACGATACAGACAGTGTTGCCCGGCGGCGCCGCTATGCTCACCAATCTGAATGAATTGGTGAGTGCGCGCGATTTGAGCCCCACGCCGGTAACTACGGCGGCCTTAGATTTTGCCGTCACTTGGACAACCTATGATCCCGTCCACTGGACATCTTGGTATGCGTTGGCGGCGTCGAATGATTTTCCCATTCGTCCGCTGGTTCCCCGTCCGGAATACGACTATGCCGGCGCGGATGCCGTTACGCGGGTGGTGGCGGAAAAGGCGCGCTTCACTCCACGCGCCGGCGCCAGTATGATTAATTGGACTGCTGCCGCCAAGCCATTCGGCTACCTGGAAACTGCAGACGGGCCGGAACGGCCGGACCATGTCGGCTTGGTTTTGCCGGCTTTTCACAATGTCCGGTTGGTGCCGGCAGATGCCGCCTCCGGGCCGGCCGGCGGCGCCTATGATATGGCCTGGCGGGAACATATTATGTTGCACCTGCCGGCTTACATGCACGACGGATTACGCGGTGTGGATGCAGACTGCTGGTATTGCCAGCAGTTGGAGCAATGGGAAGATGATGCCTTTCGTGAAGGCGGGTTGGATTGGTTGGAAGCTCGGAATGAAGACGGCACATTGCTTCACCCATGCCCTGAACCGGGTGGTGGCTCCATGCCCGGTGGTGGCACGCGGCGCGGGCATTGAGGTGAACCGCCAAGGCGCCAAGAACACCAAGGGGGGAATGGGGACAGAGGTATCACTCGGAGACGCGAAGGAGGAGATACCGGATAACCAGAATGAAAAGCGACAGCAAAAGAGAATGTTTATTAGCACGGAGCGCCATACCGTCTCGGAAAATTAAGATGCAAGCGGCCAAGATACGTGCCGGTCAGGCAATGGTAGAGCTGGCGGTGGGACTGCTGGCTATGATGGCGCTGTTGGGAGCGCTGATTCAAATCGGGCGGTTGGCGCATGCGCGTTCCCGCACCATGATGGAAGCGCGCGCTGCCGCTGGGGCGCTAGGTCTGGCGGATACTAACATGGCAGGAATAATCGCTGGCGAATATATATATAATTGGCATGTCGGCCGCGATAGCCACGCTTACACCAGAGATGATGTGCCATTGACTGCCAATGGCGACGCGGAGGCGGTGCAGGCGGCGGTGACGGCGTCAGGTATGGCGGGAGCGCCCGCGCCGCCGATAAATCCTTTCAGACATTTGGCGGCAGTGGTGTATCCGGGGCGCGATTTTGCGCTGGTCCATAGCGCGGAATCCGAGTCCGTGGATGTGTTGCCGATTGTGCGTCGCTTGGTGTATGATGATGACACTATTGTTGTTTCCAGTAGAGCGTGGATGGTCTGGATGGGGGGAATCTATTAAACCTTATAAAACGGCATTTGAAACTCAGGAAACGAGATAAAATATTGAGAACAAAACAGCTCCGAATATAGGTTAAAGTCGTTTCGTCTCTAGAATCCAATCAAATGTTTCAGCAAAACGTTGTAAAGATTGCAAATAATTTAAAATTGTTTTAAGCTTCAGTTTGAGGGTAGCGTTTTGTCTGCTATGATGGAGCGGAAAGAACGTGAATGTGTGTGGGAACGAGGCATGAAATCACTATCACACCGAGTTGTGCTTTTGGTCTGCCTGCTGGGCTTGTTGACAGCATTCGGGCCGGCCTTCGGCCGCGTATTCTGGAAGCGTTC
The DNA here is from genome assembly GCA_050944835.1 of Kiritimatiellia bacterium. Lineage (GTDB taxonomy): Bacteria > Verrucomicrobiota > Kiritimatiellia > JAAZAB01 > JAAZAB01 > JAXGPF01. Next base: position 72,159 of record JBMNRV010000009.1, on the reverse strand, counting down.
AGTGTCCGGCCTGGCGGCTTTAGATGCTTTGTCCGGGCAGCGGATGGTATATAGGACGGATGTTCTTATTAACGGACATCCCGGCGCGTTGCATGTTGTTGCCTGCGATGATAATGCGTTGACGGCAGCCGAGCGATTGCGCGGCGCTTGGCACGGTGACACTCTGTCGTTCCGGCATGGGGCTGGAGTCAGTGTCGGCGTGGCCGGTAACGCCAGCCGGGTCAGCCGTTTTTTATTGCTGGAAATTCCGAACGCGGCTACAACATTGGCCTTTGTGCTGGAGCAATCGGAGGCGGATTATCGTGCGTCACTTGCGGCGCCGGATGTCGTTGGATTGGCTGGGTGGCCATTATATCCCGGCAGCCTGCCGCAGGTGCGGCTGGAGAATACCACGCGGGGAGTTGGGATGGCTGTTATGACGGTCGGCGCCAGCGTGGCGACGGCGGCAGGCTTTTATCAGCAGGAGCTTGCGGCGCGTGGCTTTCGGTCGCTGTTGCCGGAGTTGAGCGACGGTCAGGACCAATGTTTTTTGCTTTACGGTAAAGGGCAGGCGCTATGTTGTGTTTTGGCGGGGGAAGATAGCGATCCGGTGTGCAGCACTGTAGTTTTATTGTGCAAAAATCTAGAGATAGATTGACGTTGCAATGAATCGTTATTTCGGCGTGGTGTTAGCCGGTATTTTAATAGTGGGAAACGTGTGGGGCGCGGCGCGTGATGACTTGCAGTCGTTGGTGGCGGCCGCCATGGAGTGGAATCCGCGGGTCAGGGCGGCCGTCCATCAATTGGAACAGGCCAATGCCGCCCGCGCCGAATTGCGCGGCTTCTTTGATCCGCAACTTTCCGCCGGCGGCGAATACCGGGATTCGGTGTACGGGCGGCGTGAGACTCTGCTGCAAGCGGGTGTGCATGCGCCGGCGCTGCCCGGCGTATATCTGGATGCTGCTGCGGAAGAGCATTTTTTTGACCAGATGGGCGACTTGAATTCGACCAGTCTGGAATATGAGCGTCTGATTCAAAGTCGGCTTTGGCTGGGTTTGAATGTGCCTCTGCTTCAGGACCGCGGTTGGCGGAAGTGGCGGTTGGAGGATTTGCAAGCGCAGCACGCAGCGATTGCGGCGGATCGGCAATTACTGGCGGTGCGCCAGGAAGTACGCCGGGATATTGAGCAGCAGTATTTCAACTTGCTTGAAGCCCAAGCTTTGATCAATGTGGCCGTGTCGGCTACCGAGCGCGCGGAAAAGCTGTTGAAGGAAGCAGAAGCCATGGTCAGTGTACAGGCGCTGCCGGAGTATCAAGTCTATGCCGCGCGTTCGGCGGCGGCTTTGCGTCGCGAGGAAGCGCTGGCAATTATCCAGAATTACGATGTTGCTGGAGTGACGTTGAACTCTCTGGTTGGCGCGCCCACGCCGGTAGCGCTGTCAAAACCGGAACTGGATGATGTGATTAACTGGGCTATGGCCTTACAGTTGCCGGAACAATATCGGCCGGAAGAAATTCTTGCCTCACGTGGTAGCTATGCCAGAATTATGTCGCTGATTGATGCGGATCGCGCTGCCTGTGACTTGGCGAAAGACCGCTTGCGGTCCCGGTTAAGTCTGGTGTTTGAAGCCACTTTCCAAGGCGAGGATCCTGACGACTTGATAGCCACTGGCAGGTATCTGAGTTCCCGCAATGCCGGCGTGTTGGCCGGCGTGGTGTGGAGCCGTCCTTGGGATTACCGGGCGGAAAAAGCCTCGGTGCGTGCCAAAACCGCCCAATTAGCCGAACAAAATGAATCGTTGCGGCAAGCGGGATTGACGATTGTCGCTGAATTGGCAACGGCACACAAGCGTTTTATCGCTGCCCACGGGCGATTACGGGAGGCTTCAGATGCTGTGGCCGCTGCACGATCGGCGCTGGAATCTGAGGATGAACGGTTCCGTTTGGGCGAAGGCCGCAGCCGAAATGTGCTGGATGCGCAAAAAGACTTGACGGACGCGTTAAAACGTCAAATAGTAGCAGGTGTAGAGTTGTTGCGCGCTTATTATGCCTTTGACTATGCCGCTGGATACGGCTTGGTGGAAACAGGTGTGCCATGATGACCAGATTGCGAAATTTATTCGGTTTCGGTGAAGAACGTGAAAGTACACCGCAGCCGCCGTTGGAAAATGCCATTTTACCCGATCACCAGCGCGACAAGTTGGAACGGGATATCCTGATACTGGAGGATGAATACGGTATAAAGGAAAAGCGTTTGCATCGAGAGGCGGAGCGCCAGGTGCAGGATGCCGTGAAGGATTCGCTGAAGCAAATGCATGTGATTCGCATGGGGCGCTGCCCGCATTGCGGCGAACACTTAAACGAGCACATGTTTGCCTCTATATGTGAATCCTGCGGCTGGAATGTTTATGACATGCCGCGTATCAGCCCGATTAAGGTGCACTTAAAAGATAGAACCACCGTACTGGAAGCTCAGCGATGTTACGTGACTTCAACCGGAGAGGTTTTTATTGTCAACAATGATGTCGTGACCGCACGGCTGCTCAATGGCGCGGTGGAATGGATTGAGTATAACTGGTCGCCTGAAGAAATGGATCAGCGTTACAAGGCGACATTGGAGCGTTTGCACATAACCTGCGGTTGGTGTGGCGAGAAGGCGGACCCGGCCATCGAAGGATTCCACATGGTGCATGTGGCCTTCGGCGCCAGTCAGGAACGCTATGTGTTTTGTTCGGATGCCTGTTACGAGGCTTTCCGCAAAATGTATCCCGCCCGTGTGCATCGTAATTGTTACGAGCGCAAATGCGCGGAATGTAACCTTTGCGTGAAGCGATATGATGACGACGAAGATGGCAGCATGCGTTTGATAGCCAAGGATATGCTGCGTTTTAGGGCTTTGCGAAAACTTCAATCGAGTTAATTGAATATGGGTGTTGTACATACTCCTGGAGCAGGTAAGCCCATGCCGTTGCCCGCCAAAACGCGGCGACGCCGGGCGCGTCGTGCGTTGTTGGTGTTAGGGGCGACCTTGCTGGTGTCAGCCATCGCTGGCTGGATCATCCGCGTGCCGCGCATTGTCTGGGCTAACGGCAATGTGATTTCTGAAGAATATGCCGAAATCCGGCCTGCCGTGGCTGGTACGGTGCAATCTATAGAGGTGCATTCGGGCGACCAGGTAAGCCGTGGCGATCTGCTGGTGCAATTGGACAACTCCGAAGAGTCGGCCGCGCTTGAGGAGGCGCGCCGCCGGATGCAAAAGGCGGAAGCGGAATTGACACGGCGCGAAGCGGAAATCGCCGAACAAAAACGCCGCCGGGCGGAAGATATGGCGGTGTTGGATTTACGTCTGCAAAATGCCCATAGCCGTCGGAATCGCACTAAGGAATTGCTCGACCGCGGGTTGGTGTCCGGCAGCGCTTTGGAAGATGAGCAATTGAAAGTGGATTTAGTGCAGGCGGAGCTGGATTCGCTGCGTCAACAGGACATAAGCGTTTACGACAAGGAATTAGCTGTGGCGCGTGAGGAATTGGCGGCCCGGCGGGAGGCCGTTGCGCGTGCCGAGGCTACTATGCAGGCCCGTGCCGTCCGTGCGCCGATTGATGGTCAAGCGCTGCGCTATGAATTCGTCATCGGCGAATTGGTGCGGCCTGATATGGTGTTGATGGAGATTTTCGGTGGTGATAAACAGATACTGAAACTACGGATTCCAGAGCGCCATGCAGTGCGTGTGAAGGTCGGCAACCGTTATCGCGCACGCCTGACCTCATACGGCGGATTGCGGTCCATTTGGTTTGACGGTGAAGTACAGCATCTGCGTAATGTAATTCAATACACCGGGGCCTCCGGCTACAGGGTGGCCTATTGTAGTTTTGATTCGCAAGGGCGGGTTGTGCCGCCCGGCGCTACAGCGGAAGCGCGGGTGTATTGCGGCCGCACGCGACTTTGGCTGTTTCTGTTCGGTGTGGAGTAAAATCCGCCGCTGTACAGGCGTGTCGTGACAGGCGGCCGCGCCATGCCATTTTTTCATGATGTCCCCTGGAAAATCCGAGTCGGTACAGGTGATACAATTCCTGCGGCCTTACCGCACGCGTCTGGTGCAAATGCTGCTCCTGACCACGCTGCTTTCAATTCTGGCCATGTTGCCTCCATTACTGACCAGGGCGTTCATTGACCGTGTGGTGGAAGGCGGGCAGCATAATTTATTCCTGCCGTTGAGTATCGCATTGGTGATGGTGCCGCTTTTGGCGGCGCTGGCCGGCTTTCTGCAAACTCAGGGTATCGCATACATTGGGCAGCGTTTTGTGTTCGATTTGCGTTGCGCATTATACCGGCGCTTGCTCGGTATGTCGTTGCGTTTTTTTGGGCGGCATAGCACGGGTATGTTGCTGAACCGGTTGATGGGCGATTCTGGGATGGTGGCCAATATGTTGTCCGCCCAGACCATCGGAATCGTGTCGGATTTAGTCTGCTCCATTTTCGCGTTGGTGGTGACTTTTGCCATCAACTGGCGGCTGGCGTTGGTGATTTCGCTGGTCGTGGCGATCTTCCTGATCAATTACCGGTATAATGTCCAGCGTGTCCGCGAGGCGTCATGGCGCTATAGGCGGTCTTACGATCGTATGTCCGGTGGAGTGCAGAACCGGCTTGTAGCGGGACTGACGGTCAAAAGTTTCGGCGCCGAGGATCGTGAGCAGGACGTGTTTGAGGACGACTCTGTGAAAAGCGCCGTGCTGTATCAGGATGTCCGCTTGATCGGGAACATTTTTTATCAGAATACGACTCTGATCCAAAATGTTGGCCGGGCGATTCTTTATTTCATGGGGTGCGCTATGGTACTGCGTGGTGACATGACTTACGGCGATGTGTTGGCCTTCACAACATATGCCATGCAGTTGCTGGGGCCGGCGGTGCGGTTTTCAGAATTGGCCCGCCAGCTGCAGGAGGTGCGGATTGCTGTGGAGCGCATCATGGAGCTCTACCGTCAGCAGCCGGAAGTGCGAGATAATCCGACGGCTGCGCCACTGCCGGCATCTGGCATTCGCGGCGACGTGGATTTTGAAAATGTGAATTTCCATTATGACCCCGGTCGGCCGGTGTTGCGTGATTTTACCTTGCGGGTAAATGCCGGTGAAACTATCGCGTTGGTCGGGCCTACCGGTTGTGGCAAGAGTACAGTCATGCTGTTGCTGATGCGCTTTTTCGATGTGTGCGGCGGGAGTTTGAAAATTGACGGCCGGGATGTGCGCAACATACGGCTTCGCGATTTACGCAGCCAATTTGGCGTAGTGTTGCAGGAACCGCTGTTGTTCAACGTCAGCATTGCTGATAATATCCGATATGCCCGTCCCCGCGCCACGATGGCGGAAATCGAAGCGGCGGCACACGTAGCGGAAATCCACAACTTTATCGTTGCGCTCCCGAAAGGCTATCAAACTATAATGGGCAGTAAGGGGCTGCAGTTGTCACTGGGGCAGAAGCAGCGACTGACCATTGCGCGCGCCGTGCTGACCGATCCGGCGATTCTGGTCATGGATGAGGCGACCAGCTCGCTGGACAGCGAATCGGAACGCGCCATCCAGACTGCGTTGCGGCGGGTATTGCACAATCGTACTGCCTTCATCATCGCCCACCGCTTGAGCACTATCCGTGATGCCGACCGCATCATTCTGATCCGCGCCGGAGAGATTGTGGAAAGCGGCAGCCATGATGAGCTGATGGCCATGCCGAATGGCGCTTATCACGCACTTTATAACCGCCATATCGCCGAAGGGGTCATACATGATTAGGATCAAATTGTCCCATCGTCGGCGTAACCTTGAGTTTCGCCCAGTATATCGTCCCCGCGACCGCAAGGTTGGGGAAGTGGCGCTGTTATGGCGGTTTATTCGCGATTATTTGATGCCTTACCGCCGGATTGTCCTGCTCTGCGTTCTGCTGGCGACCTTGGATAGTTGCGGATCGTTTTACCTGATTGCCTGGTACACACGGATAGTGGTGGACAAGGTGCTGGTGGTTCGCCCGGCAGAGTCGCCGCCACCGGCCGTCCCCGGCTTGCACGACGAACCGCAAGCTTTCGCGCCAATGACCACGGACGACCGCCAAGCTATGTCGCAGACGCGAGTCGGATTGCACCGCAATTTAGAAACTGCTCCTTTAGCTAGTGGGCGGCCACCGCGCGCTGGGCGTCTGTTGGCAGGCTTGTTTGTGCTTTATCTGGCAACCATTCTGGCAGGCAATATTATCAACCGGGTGGCGGCCCGTCATCGCATCATAGTCGGGCGATCTATAACCAATAAGTTGCGCGACGATATGCACGAACATGTGATCCGCCTGAGTGTTTCTGAGCAATCGGCGCACACGCCGGGGCGTCTGATGGCACGTATCCTCTCCGATGTCGAAGCGGTGCAGGAATACATGTTGACGCTGGTCATCAATACCTCCAGCCAGGTGTTCATGGTGCTGGTAGGTATGCTGCTGTTGGTTTTGATAGATTGGCGGATTGCGCTGATGGTCACGCTGATTATACCGCTGTACGTTATCATCTATCACGTGGCACGTCCGCATTTGAGGCGCACCAACCAGGAAATGCGGCACACCAATGCCTGCCTTTACGGGTTAGTGTCGCAGAAACTGGATGCTATCCGCCTGATCCAGTCCGGCAATCGCGAAAAACGCGAATTGATAGTTTTTCACCGGGTGGCAAGTTGTTTCCTGCGTGACAGCATATACCAGTCCTTCCTCGGCTCATTAACCGGACGCTCGGCAGAATTGGTTAGCGCCATTGGGACGAACGGCATAGTTTTCATTTATGGCATGCAACAAGTATTGGCCGGACGGGTCAGCCTTGGGACTATGCTCTACGCCTATGCTACGGCCGCCTCCCTGTTTGCGCCGGTGCTGGCGCTCAGCCGGCTGAATATGGTGGTGTCCGAACTGCTGGTGTCCTTGCAGCGTCTGACAGAAATCATGGATGAGCCGGTGAAAATTGTTGACGCGCCGGACGCCCGGGATTTGGTTTTGCCGCTACGGCAGGGGATTACCGTATCGGGCTTGCAGTTTGGATATGACGCCAAGCAACCGCCGGTGTTGCACGGCATTGACCTATCAATCCCTGCTGGAACCTGGATGTGTATCATGGGGCCTAGCGGTTCTGGCAAGACTACATTGCTGTATCTGCTGGCCCGCTTATTGGAGCGTGACGCCGGGGATATACTGCTGGATGGCACACCACTGGAAAAAATCCGATTGGCGTCATTGCGGCAGAATGTCGCCTTGGTGCCACAGGAGCCGCAGATAATCAGTGGCACTGTGCGTGATAACATTTGCTATGGCCGACCCGGAGCTTCCCCATCCGAAATCATGGCCGCTGCCAAAGCTGCTGATTTCCATGACTTTGTTATTGCCATGCCCGTGCAATATGAAACTTTGCTAGGTGAAAAAGGCACCAGCCTTTCCGGTGGCCAGCGCCAGCGTCTTTCACTGGCCCGGGCCTTGCTTACCAAACCGGAAATCCTTTTGCTGGATGATTGCACTTCTGCGTTAGATGCGGAGACGGAGTTCCGCATTCAGGAAACTCTGGCGCGGGTGCTGCATGGTAAAACAGCCGTGTTGGTCTCGCAGCGCGTTTCCATGGCCCAACGCTGCCAGACGGTATGTGTGCTGCAGGATGGCCGGATTACAGAAATCGGCACACCAGATGAATTGGCGATGCGCGACGGGTATTACGCACGACTGTGTTCCCTGCAGTTTGGGACATGAGGTCGTAGATTAACCGCCAAGGACGCCGAGAACGACAAGGTGGTGGAGGAAATTTAGCCACAAAGAGGCATAAGATGCACAAAGGGATAGGGCTTAACCGCCAAGATGCCAAGGTGTCAGAAGAGGATTCGCCACGGACGTATGCCGCGCTGACCGGCATTTGCCGGTCTGGCGGATCGGTTGACACCCTGATACACTAATAGATTCGAGTATCCGGGTGTTCACCGATCCATGTCCGCATAGCGGAAAGCGCGGCATTTGTGGATGATCCTTTCCCTCATCCGTGTCTATCAGTGTTAATCCGTGGTTCTTCTGCCAGTGCGGCTCGCACCACTGCGCCTCCGTTCCTTCTTGTGATCCCTCTGCGTTCTTCTTGGCGTGTTCAATTCAATCCGTGGTTCTTTCTAATCAGGATCGGCGAGTTTCCGGCGGCGCGCCAGAATGGCCCAGGCGCCAACGGCCAGTGTTACTACCACGACTGTGATCAGAATACCGATCCAGCGTTTGGGTTGACGCGACTCGGCAGATTCGATAGCTGCTAGCTCGTCGTCCAGTGATAGGGTGGGTGTGACAATCGGCGGGGGAGCAGGTTTTTTTGGCGCCTTGGCAAACCCCAGCGCGAGCAATTCCGCTGCCTTGTCGTCCCGTGTTTTCTTGTCGGGGCAGCCGAGCAGGACAGCAATGATGCGGGTATCACCGCGTTTGGCGGTGGTTATTATCGAATAGCCGGCCTGACGAAAGTAGCCGGTTTTTATTCCGTCGCATCCCTCAAAGGTAAACAATAACCGGTTGTGGTTGCGCATGATAAACGGCGGCTGTTCGCGGAATGTGCGCTCAGTGGTGGATGTATAGCGTAGAGTTTCCGGATAGGCCAGGACGGCACGGGCCAGATACGCCAAATCGCGCGCCGTGCTGATGTCCGGCTGCTGGCCATCGGCCGGTGGTAAGCCGTGGACGGAATGAAACTGCGTCGAACGCATGCGCAGACTTTGTGCTTGTTTATTCATCATTGCCACAAAACCGTCTTTACTACCGGCGATGTGGATAGCTAAAGCGGTGGCGGCATCATTGGCCGATTGCACCATCAGCGCGTAAAGCAGTTCATCTACTGTGAACGACTCGTTTTCCTTCAGATAAACCTGTGAGCCGCCGATTCGGGCGGCCTCTGCGGTCACGCGCACCGGATCGTCCGGTTTGAGTGTGCCGGCTTGGATGGCCTGTAAGACCAGCATGAGGTCCATAACCTTGAGTGTGCTGGCGGGGTAGCCTGGCACATCCGAGCGGTCTTCAAAAAGAATCATACCGGTATCGGCGTCGGTAACGATAGCGCCAAGATAAGGTGTTCCAACGCGAGTTTCGATTTGTGCCCGTGCGGCGTAGGAGGTGTCCGTGAGACCGGTGGACAACAGACAAATCAGCCCGAAAACAGCGTATCGGAAGGTGGATGGAAGTTGTATATGCATATAGCCCCTGAATTACTGGATGTGAATAAGCTTAGCGCAATTGAATTAGCTGGAAATATGGCTGCCATCGGCGCATATGTCAAGCGTTTATCCGGCGCCTAAAAACGGCATTTGAAATTCAGGGAACGAGATAAAGTGTTGAAAAACCGCTTCAAGATGTTATACTGCTGCATCATAGGAATGGCTCTTTCTAGTAAGGTTTTTTGTTCCTGTCGTTACTTTGTGCTGCCGGTGATTATTCCAAAACTTTTTGGGATAACAGTGCAATTATAAAATAGAGGCGGCTGGTGTTTTACAGTGGTGTATAGCTGGATTTAGGCGGATTTGAACGGGATGCTCCTATTCCGTGGCATGTTTTTTTGGATAGATGCCGTAGTTGAAAAGACACGATATCAGTCCGAACCAGACGCCGAACCGTGCCGTTCCTCCGTGCGAACGCGGCGCAAAGTCCGATTAGTGTCAAGGTTAGTTGCTTAATCGAACTTCAACAAGAGAAAGGATAAGCTTTGAACGAAACTACAAGAAAAGCGATAAGCCTTTTTTCCGGCGCTGGTGGAATGGACATCGGCATTAAACATGCTGGTTTTAATATTTTAGTGGAGGTCGAAATTGACGAGCATTGCTGTGCAACGCTCGAAGCAAATGCGGAGCGTCAAAAGAGCAGCACCCGTGTAATTCGTGCTGATATCAGGAAAATTGATCCACTTGCTTGTATGAAAGAATCTGGCCTAAAGAAAGGCAAACTGGACCTTCTTTTTGGCGGTCCCCCATGCCAGTCTTTTTCTTTGGCTGGCAAGCAACTCGGTTTGCGGGATGAAAGAGGGTTGCTTCTTTTCGAGATCATTAGGTTTGCGGAAGCAATGCAGCCAAAAGTTGTTCTTCTTGAACAAGTGAAGGGCTTACTTTCCGCAAAAGGCAGGGAGAATAGACGCGGCGAGGTGTTTGAGAAATTCTTGAGTGAGTTGGAAGCAATTGGCTATACGCCGAAATGGCGGGTAATTCTGGCTGCTGACTACGGCGTTCCGCAACTTAGAGAACGCCTTTTTGTTATTGCTACTCGGGGACGCAATGGATTTTTTTTCCCAGAAAAAACGCATGCGCCATTAGAAGAGTGCAATGGACTCTTTCGGTATGAACCTCATATTGGAATTGGAAAGGCTATAGCAGGCTTAGGGAAGCCAGACCCAAAGATTCGTGGTAAAACAGTTTATAACAGGCATGATAGTCATGTTGATGTAACACCAGACAGGGATAGGGAAAGGATTGCCCAAGTTCCTGAAGGCTCGTATCTTTCCGCACAAATCCATCTTGGAGAAGAACTGCGACGCGGATTATCGCCAAAGGATACGACAAAATATCTGCGCCTCCATCGGAAGCGTCCTTCGAATACCCTGAGATGCGGGGAAATATTCTATCACCCTACGGAAGATAGATATCTTACACCACGCGAATATATGAGGATTCATGGATATCCTGATGACTACGTTCTTAAGGGTCCAATACGGTCAAGAACGGGCACTGTGAAAAATCTTGACCAGCATAGACAGGTGGCAAACTCTGTCCCACCGCCACTAGCTCACATTCTGGGAACACAAATAATGAGGTTTTTGGATGAGCAAAATATTTGAGCTTTTTGGGTACCGTCTTGACTCTTGGAATAAACGAGCCGCAAAAAATAGAGCTAAGGCATGGTGTCCTTTTATGGGCGCAGAATGTGATGGGGGCGGGAATCGCTATCTTTCTGCGTTAGATTTGCGTAAAAACACCGAATTACAAAAATATTTCCCAGGAAAAGATATTGTGCAATCAGGCGTTTGCTCGCTTCGCCTTCGAGATAGTGAGCAACCTTGGATTGTATGTCCACGCAGATTGCTATCTCTTAGAGGTCAAACACAATCCGAATACCAAGCGCATGTAAGGGCGCAACTCGCAAAGTATGCAGAACTGAAACCAGACAAAGTTTATCGCGCGTGGTCAGAAGTGAAGATGAAGATTGAAACTACCAATGACGCTGATGAAGCCAAATCATTTGATTATACGTTCGACTATATTTTGGCGGGTTCAGGACGTAAACGGTTTTCTGAAGTAGTGGAACTCATTGGTAAAGGCGAGCGGACCGCCTTGTCAATTGCCCAAGCCAATGGTTATACAATAGCTATGCGTGGCGGTGAAAAATGGATTGATAACTTCCCTGCTGATCCAATAATCATCATCGAGATCATGACTTCAAGCACCTCTGGTGGCAATAAAAACAAAAGAACCCAAATTGCTATGGCTTGCGAAGATGCCATTATCGCCCCTGCCAATCATAACGCTCCAGGAATTAATTATCGGCAAGTGTGGGCGCGAATGGTGAGCCAGCTTATTGTTAAATCACAAGTCGGTCTTGCATGGAATGGAAGGACGTTTTGGTTGCTTCAGGATGTGCTTGCTCAGTATATTTCGACTACTACTGCTCTTGATATGTCTAGGTACATAGCGGAACACCCAAATGAAGTTAACATTCTTGCGTTTGGATATGGTGATATAGACAAAAAGGATTCAGGGAAGATTGCGAAATTGGATGATTCAAGCTTCTATTCTGGGCCTATTACTGAAAACTCAGGAGATAGCCAGACAAAAGGATTTGTTGAAATCGTCAAGATTGGAGCCCCGCCAGAAAAAGACCATCTTTGGCGTTCCTTGTTTAGAAAGGCTCCGTGTGGATCTTTACGCATGCAATAAGAGTGGTAGCAGACGGTGACTAATGGCTGTGGCGTGGGACGAACCCCGCTTTTATAGAGTAATGTTTAGGGATGGAGAGCATGGATATTATTGATTTTTATGCTTTTCAAAAGCGTAATCTACGGTTTCAATATTTTATATTGTTTTCTGAATTTCAAATGCCATTTTAAGGTTTAACGTGTTCGCCACATAAAGGAAGATAGAATGGAAGCAGCAACAGACAGTGAGTGGGAAACCCTAACCGAGGAAGCCATGGAATTGTGTCGGGCAGGGAAAGAAAGGCGTGCCGTTGCGGTCGCTCAGAAAGCATTGCGGGTTGCTGAACAGAATGGTGGCCCCGACCATCCCGATGTGGCCGTGAGCCTGAACAATCTGGCCGAGATCTACTGCATGAAGGGGGACTATGTAAAAGCCGAGCCGCTACTCAAGCGCTCCTTGGTGATTAGTGAAAAGGTCCTCGGGTCTGACCACCCTAATGTGGCTGAGAGTTTGAACAAACTGGCCGGGATCTACGCCATTCGAGATGAGTACACCAAAGCTGAGCCGATACTCAAGCGCTCGCTTGCGATCAGAGAAAAGGCTCTTGGCCCTGATCATCCCGATGTGGCCGAGAGCTTAATCAATCTGGCTGAAATCTACGATTCCCAAGGTAAATACTCCAAAGCCGAGCCGCTGCTCAAGCGCTCGCTTGCGATTAAAGAAAAGGCTCTTGGGTCCGATCATCCCGATTTGGCCGAGAGCTTGAGCAATCTGGCCGAGTTCTACTGGGATCAAGATGAGTGCGCCAAAGCCGAGCCGTTCATAAAGCGCGCCCTGTCAATTTATGAAAAGTCGCTCGGTCCTGACCATCCCACTTTAGTCACGTTTCTGGACAATTTGGGCACGCTTTCCCATGCCAACGGAGCGTACTCCAAAGCTGAGTCGCTATTCAAACGCTCCTTGGCGATTATTGAAAAGTTGTTCGGTCCTGACCATCCCGATGTGGCCGAGAGTTTGAGCAATCTGGCTGAGATCTACTGTGACCAAGGTGAATATTCCAAAGCCGAGCCGCTCTTGAAGCGTGCCCTGTCAATTTGTGAAAAATCCTTCGGCCCCGAGCATCCCGGTGTGATCGGGAGCCTAAATGATCTGGCTATGTTTTACTACGATCAAGATGACTACGCCAAAACAGAGCAACTCTACAAGCGCGCTCTGGCGATTAGTGAAAATGCGCTCGGCCCCAGCCATCCTTTTGTGGCCATAATTCTGGATAATCTGGCCGCTTTGTATCAAGACACAAAGCGGGATGATGAGGCGGAACCATTAGAACAGCGTGCGGCGAAAATTCGTGCCATCAATAAATGATCCTCTGACTATGTAACGCCCCGTTGGGGCTAGCGCCGCGCATCTGCGACAAACTTGCCAACTGCCGTAGTTTGGACAACAACGCTGGCATTGACAATAAATCCAAGGAATGATATTAACCTGCAACAAAACTGACGGTTCTGAAGCGCCCACAACCTGACGGTTTTGAAGTGACCGCGCCAATGACTACGCTTGAATTGGAAAAAATGCCGATTAAAGATAAAATAATTTTGATGGAAGAAATCTGGGATAGTTTACGCCGTGACGACAGCGAAATTGAATCGCCGGCCTGGCATGAAGATATTCTAAAAGACCGGATGCTTAAAATCCAAGATGGTTCAGCCAAATATATTTCAATTGATGCGCTGAAATTAAAAGAACGAAAAATTTAACTCATGCTAGCTAATGTTCATAGTGGCGCTGTTTATGGCGTTGATGCTTATCCGGTTGAGATAGAAGTCAACGAGGGGCGGGGCGATCCGCAGACTGTGATTGTGGGGCTGCCGGATGTCGCGGTGAAGGAGTCCAAAGACCGCGTCCACACTGCTATCATCAACTCCGGGTTCGAGATGCCTAAAGGGCGTTTGACGGTCAATCTGGCGCCGGCGGATGTGAAGAAGGAGGGGCCGAGTTTCGATTTGCCGATAGCCTTAGGCGTGCTGGCGACAAAAGGCGAGGTGGCGGAAGGTGTGCTGGAGCGTTTCGCGCTGATAGGCGAATTGGCGTTGAGCGGTGAGGTGCGCCGGGTGCGCGGTATCTTGCCAATCACGTTGGCAATGCGGGATGCCGGACGCCGGGCGATTATCGTGCCGTATGACAATGCCGAGGAAGCGGCGGTAGTAAATGGGATTGATGTTTATCCCGTCAAATCACTGCGCCAGGCAGTAGAACTACTGGCTGGCCGCGCCGCCATGCAGCCTTTCAAGGTGGATCCGGAAAAAATCTTCGAGTCTAATTTGGCTTACGATGAGGATTTTTCGGATATCAAAGGGCAAGAACAGGCCAAGCGCGCGGTGGAAGTGGCCGTGGCCGGTGGACATAACATCCTTTTCATCGGGCCGCCGGGTACCGGCAAGACCATGATTGCCAAGCGTATTCCTTCCATCCTCCCGCTGTTGACATGGCCTGAAGCTTTGGAAGCGACTAAAATCCACAGCGTTGCCGGAACTTTGCCGCCGCACCAGGCGCTCCTGACCCGGCGGCCGTTTCGCACTCCGCATCATACTGTGTCCGATGCCGGACTGCTGGGCGGCGGCACGCATCCGGCGCCGGGCGAGGTCAGCCTTGCGCATGGCGGTGTGCTTTTTCTGGATGAACTGCCGGAGTTTCACCGCAATGCGCTGGAAGTGCTGCGGCAGCCGTTGGAAGATGGGGTAGTGACGATTTCCCGTGCGGCGGCCAGTATCGCCTTCCCCTGCCGTTTCATGCTGGTGGCGGCAATGAATCCATGTCCTTGCGGATATTTGAATGACCGCCGCCATGAATGCCGCTGCACACCGCTGCAAATTCAGCGTTACCGCAACAAGATTTCCGGACCATTGCTTGATCGCATTGATATCCATATCGAAGTGCCTGCGGTGCGTTATCAGGATTTATCGGCGCCGCCGGCTGGGGAAAAATCCTGCGAGGTGCGGAAGCGTGTGATGGCGGCGCGAGCGCGTCAGCAATCCCGGTTCGCATCGGCGCGTATCCACTGCAATGCCGAAATGCGGACGCGCGATATCCACAAGCATTGCGCGCTTGCAGCCGACTCGCAGCAATTGCTTAAATCCGCGATGACGGAATTAAATTTCAGCGCCCGCGCCTATGACCGGATTCTTAAAGTCGCCCGCACGATCGCCGACTTGGACGGTTCCGACAACATACAAACCCAGCATGTGCTAGAGGCGGTGCAATACCGCACGTTAGACCGGCAGTTTTGGGCGTGATGCTAGTGAAACTGCTTCACGAAGTCGCTGAATTGGGCTTTCAGGCTGTTTAACTCGTCAGTGAGATCGGATACGCGGTTTTCCAGTTCTGTCAGGCGCTCGTTTTCAGCCATCACCGCCAACCGTGCCGGTTCAGGCGGCAACGGGGCTGGATCAATTGTTTCCGGCGGATCCTCGCCCAGCCGATGGGCGTAACGTTCTTCACGTTGCCCCGGCTGCCGTGGTAGATTGGTCACTAACTGGACGCCTGCCGGATCGGAAAGCTCGCGGAGGGTAGCTTCCACTTCCTGAACATCTGCAAATGTCGCCATGCGTCCGGCGCGCGCGCGTAGCTCGCCGACCGTTTGCGGTCCACGCAACATCAGCTCGCAGAGTATAGCTAGTTGACGGTCAGTTAGATGTATGACGTCAGGGAGGGTATGGCGGTATTTCATCACCCGGCTATTGGCCAGCGCGACGGCTGAGGCAAGTTTTTTCTCGCGGAGTCCATCCAATGCCCGCACCACTTCTTTTTCGTCGGTTTGAATGACCGGTTGGCGGTTGGATTTCTGGTTGCAGGCGGCAGTCAATGCCGCGAGTGTCAGCGGGTAGTATTCTGGGGTTGTGACGGATTTTTCGATCAGACACCCCAACACGCGTGTTTCTAATTGGTTCAAAACTATGTCCATAGTATTCCTCCAGTAGCGGCTGCCGTACGGTTTTACAAATCCGGAAATGCGGCGGCCATGAATTTACGCGTATCCCAAATATAGCGGGCCAGGGCGGTTTGACGGCCCTGTTCGCCGAGGCGACGTCGCAACGGCGCATCTTCGGCTAGGCGGCGCATGATGTCCGCCAGATCATTGACATCCCGGAACACCATGCCGCCGCCTTGGTCGAGTTTCTCTGTCAGAATCGGCAAGTCGCTGACAATCAACGGCAGCCCAGTCAGCATACCTTGTACGGCAGCCTGCGAAAAAGTTTCACGCATGACTCCTTCATCACGCGACGGCACAATCATCACATCCATGCCACGCAAAAATTCGCCGATCTGCTTGTAGGGCTGCCAGGGGTAGGGAATAATCCCGGCATCTTGAAAGGTCGGCGGGTTCGAGAACCCAGCCAGATGCAAGCGGCATTTCTGTTTAATGTCCTGCGGTAGCAGCTGAAAGGCGGCGACGGCGACGTCATGGCCTTTCCATGAGCGTTCTAAGTTGCCCAGCACACAAAAATTGATGTTGGGCCGCGGCGTAGGTGATGTTGCCGGATAAAACAATTCGCTATGGAGTATGCCGTAACGGACCCTGACAGCGGTGATGCCGCTGCGGGTGAAATGCGCCGCGATTTGCCCGTTCACTGCGGTGATGTCAATCGGCAGTTTGCGCATTGTACGAACAAATCCAGCGCTCGGCTCGCGATGGGCTATCAGTCCGAAGCGTGGCGTCATTCGGCGTAACGGGAGCAACATGGGAATTAGCCGATCGCCGGTGTTACCCAATAGCGCCAAATCAAACCGGCGCCGTCTAAGTCGCCAAAGCGTCGCCAGGTTGCCGATCATTTTGTTCAGATTTCCCGGCAGAGTCACAATTTCCGGCGACGATGCGCTATCGGCAGTGGCGTCGTTAATTAACGGCGCCCAACTGCGGTGAGCCGGAACCGTTACCTTGTATCCCATACCGGTCAAATCTCGTAGCAGGGACAGGTTAAAAAGCTCTACTCCACCGGGCGATTTGTCTGATGGACACCGAAAGACTTTTTCGAGGAACAATATATTTTTCATTAATGGCAATATTGGCGGATAAAGAAAACATGTCAATCTTAAACTTGGCGTAAATTGTGTTGGAATTTAAGCTGGTGTGGTGTATAAGTTTAATTGTCAAATAGTGAACAGCACAGCAGGTGTTGGATTTGTGTATGGGTAATGCAAATGCAGCCGCCGCAATTAAGGAGCATAGACTATGAAAGCCGAAATTGATGCGGACACTTGCACTGGATGCGGGTTATGTGCAGATGCCTGTTTCGATGTGTTCAAGATTGATGGCGATGTGGCCAGGGTGAAGGTGGATGTCGTGCCAGCGCCAGCGGAAGCCGCATGCCGCGAAGCGGCGGATGGCTGCCCTGTCGAAGCGATTATAATTATGGAATAATCCCGGTGATGCATGGTGGCAGCGTTTCCGTTTCCGAATTCCAAACAGCGTTTGCTGTAAACTGGCGAAATCACAGATGGCACGCTCTGTGGTACCGCTGGATTTCAAAACTTGCTATGAAGGTCGAGTTGGCAGGAAAGCGCTTGACTTTTGCCAACAGCGGAATATCTTGAATAGTCTTTCGATCAAGTCGTATCGCGGCCAGAACGAATGCCGGATGGTGTAACGGTAGCACAGCAGACTCTGGATCTGTTTGTCTAGGTTCAAATCCTAGTCCGGCAGCCATTTGAATTCTCTTGGTGTTGCGGCTCGCGCCTGCGGTTTCATTCTCTATCTCAATTCCTTTCAGTCTCCGCGTCCACGCCTTCGCGTAAATCTCTCTGCATCAGACTGATTTTGATTGCATCCATAGCATACAACGTCTAATTTGTGTGCAAGTATTTTAAGCGCTTTTAATAATGCGGAGGATATCAGGTATGCAATTTAGACATGTTGCGATGGTGACAAAGGACGGGCGACTGGAAATGCGGAAAGAGCCAATGCCGGAATTGAAAGAGGGGATGGCGTTGATCAAAACCTATGCCACTCTGATCAGTCCCGGCACGGAAATGCAAACGGTTAAACGACGCCGCATGCAACCGCCGGTATCCGATGCTAAGGAATATACGTTTGGTTATTCCGCCGCTGGCGAAATTTTGGAAGTGCGTGGAGATTTCCCGCGCCTGCGTCCCGGTATGCGCGTGGCCGCTATGGGTGGGCATGCTAAACATGCTGACTATAGTTGTGTGCCGGTCAATATGCTTTACCCGATTGCCGATGAACTGCCATATGAACAGGCTTGTTTTGCCTGTCTCGGCGCCACCTCCCTTCAGTCTATCCGCCGTGCGAGCCCGGCGCTGGGAGAGTACGGAGCGGTTTTAGGGTTGGGTATTGTCGGCAATCTGGCGGCTCAACTGGCGCAGTTGAGCGGAGCGCGCATGCTGGCTTGGGAAGCCTTAGATTTCCGGATTGAAATAGCGCGCCGATGTGGTATCAGGCATGGGGTCAATTTCACTAAATCCGATGCGCCGCAGTTGACCCAGAAATTTTCTGATCCCTATGGTCTGGATTTTGCCGTGATTGCCTTCGGCGGTGATGCTTCCAAAGCATTTGAAGCTATTTATTCCTGTATGAAACTTTCTGCCGACGGACACCGCATGGGGCGCGTGGTATTGGTCGGCGGTTGCACTTTCAACGTCAGGGGCGGGGCGGGGATGGGTAATCTGGACGTGCTTTCATCCGCCCGGACTGGTCCGGGGTATCACGATGCGGCATACGAACTGGGGCGCGATTATCCCGCCGCCTTTGTCCAATTCACCACCCAGCGCAATCTGCGCGAGATCACGGAGTTGCTGACGGAAAAGCGCCTGCTGGTGGAGCCGTTGATTACTCACCGCTTGCCGCTTGCGCAGGTGGGGCAGGCGGCTGACATGTTGATAGATCGTCCCAATGAAACGCTAGGCGTAGTATTGGAAATGCACCGTTAAGGTTAATATTCTCAACTGATCTTGAGATTTGCGTTTTCCTGGCAATCACCATGCTTTGCATTTAGTTTTAACACAAGGAGGCAAAGATGAAAGTCTGGATGATGACGGATCTGGAAGGTATCAGTGGCGTCAATGGACGCAGCAATGGAATAGGCAATAAGATTATTAACGAAGACGTTGCCTCACGGTTGCTGACAGAAGAAGTAAATGCCGCGGTTGAGGGCTTGGTGGCTGGCGGGGCTGAGTTGGTGGTGGTGGCCGATGGGCATGGCGGCAGCCGTATGATTCAGATAGAAAAACTACACCCGGCGGCCAGTCTGCTGAATTTTGGCGCTGATATGGCGCCTGTAATGCCGGTAGATGCTGGTTATGATGCGGCCGTACATCTGGGCATACATGCTATGGCCGGTGTCCGCGATGGCTTTCTACACCATACATTCAACAGCCATTCCGTTATTAATATGTGGTTGAACGGACAGCCGGTGGGGGAAATTGCCATTCAGGCGCTGTGCTGCGCGTATTTTGGCGTGCCTACTATCCTGGTGGCGGGCGATCACGCGGCCTGCCGGGAAGCGCGCGAGTTTTTGGGAAAAGTGGAGACGGTGGAAACCAAAAAGGGCCTGAGCCGTTATACGGCAATCAATGTCAATCCAATTGCGGTGCGGGACTCCTTGCGTGAAACAGCCCGTATGGCGCTGGAAAATAAAACACGCTATTCGCTGAAGCGCATAGCATCGCCGTACCAACTGAAAATTCAACTTATGTGCCCTAACCATGTCAATAGCCTTGAAATGCGCGGCGCCAAACGCCTGGACCCACAAACGATAGTTTTAGAAAGCGATGACTTTATGGATCTATGGTCGCAACAGGCCGGGTGGGCGCCCGGTGTGCATAACGCACTGTATGGCGTGTCCGGCGCGTTGTGATCTGATAACATCGTGATTAGTACGCGTATCCGGCTCTTATGAAATCATCGGGGAGTAGTAATGATCAGAACAGGCATTGGGTTTGATGTGCATCCCTTCGCCGACGGCCGTCGGCTTGTGCTCGGCGGGGTTGAGATCGCCGGCGCTCGCGGTCTGGCCGGGCATTCTGATGCGGATGTGTTGTGTCATGCGCTGGCAGATGCTCTCTTAGGCGCAGTAGCATATGGCGATATTGGTGAGCACTTTCCGGACAGCGATCCTCGCTGGAAAGATGCTGACAGCCTGAAATTGTTGGCGCATTGCGCCCAGATGGTGACGGCGCGCGATGCCCGGATCATCAATGTGGATGCTACCGTGTTGGCCGAGTATCCGAAGCTGGCGCCACACCGTGAACGGATGCGGGAACGTTTGGCGGCAGCGCTGCAGTTGCCAGTAGACCGAATTTCCATCAAAGCCACCACTATGGAAAAACTTGGCAGTATCGGGCGCGGCGAAGGCATCGCCGTTATAGCCATCGCCACTGTCGAGCAATCCACCTGATCGTCTTTGGACAAAATGTCCGGCGCGACCGGACATTTTGTCCGGCCGCCCAGCCGCCCTTAAAGGGCATGACATACCAACATCCTGGGATATCTGGGATTTAAGACAATTATGTCATGCCCCGTTGGGGATAATGTCCACAACCAACATGAACGACTGATCGTCAGGGGATTCGGAGTTGGCACACTTGTTGCTACACTCAATGTGTATGAAAACACATCACAAATTACGCTGGGCGGTAATGGCGCTATCGCTGGTCGTGGCGGTGGAATCGGCTTTGCTGACGGTGGTGGGATGGCGGAGCGTCACACAGTTTTTCGCTAAAGAGCGCATGACGGAATTGGCGCAGCAGCTCTTCGGGCGGGAGGCCGAGCCACATGCTGTTGCCGGGTCGGAACCGGTTGTCGCCCGTGATGATGTAGATGATTTGCATGAGATACATGCGCGGATTGAGCGTTTGTTTGCCGAATTGACTTCCGGCGCTGCTTCATCGCCGTTTGCTGCTGCGGCTGCTGCGTCGGCGCACATTCATGAGAATACGGCTATGGAGCACTTCTGCCGATTACAGCGGGAGATTGATAGAATTTTCGCGCACGCTTTTAACGATGGACTTTGGCAGCATACCCGCCGTCCGTTGGATTGGCGGTGGGAGCAGGCCGCCGTCTCGCCGGCCTTGCGGATGACAGAGGATGCTCAGGCCTACGAGATTACGGTGGCGCTGACGGATGTGGAGCAGCTTGGGATTGATGTGCAGCTGCACGGCGATATCCTTTCCATCATGGCAAGTGGCACGAGCAATAATTATTTTACGCGTTTACGCTTACCGGAAGCAGTGGATCGGGAAAACATTCAGGCGCGATATGAGGGAAATGTTTTGCGCGTGCGGGTGCCCAAGGCGCCTCGGGAAACGCCACAGGAAATGCTTGCTACTCCGCGGCAAATCATATAGGTTAACCGGATGGCTATATCTAATACAACAACGGGCAACAAGCCTGTGTTCAGCGAGGAGGAGACATGCTGAAAGTCTGTAAGCTGCAAAAAAAATTCGGCGCAATACACGCAGTGCGTGGTGTGTCATTTGAAGTGACCAAGGGAACAGTGTTAGGATTTCTTGGTCCCAACGGAGCGGGTAAAACTACCACGATGCGTATGATTACCGGATTCCTGCCACCGACAGATGGCACGGCGGAAATCGAGGGATACGACATCCTTAAACAACCGGTTGAGGCCAAGCGCCGGATCGGTTATCTGCCGGAGAATTCTCCGGTTTACGCCGATATGACAGTCTGGCGTTACATAGATTTTATCGCCGAAATACGCGGATTCTCCGGGCGCGAACGCCATCGGACGGTAGATGCGACGGTGGAACGTTGCTTCCTGGAGCCAGTGCGCCACCAAACCATAGGCACTCTCTCCAAAGGCTACCGGCAACGGGTTGGCTTTGCTCAGGCTGTTTTGCACAATCCGCCGGTGTTGATTATGGACGAGCCGACAGATGGGCTGGATCCTAATCAGAAACAGGTAGTGCGGAATATGATCCGCGATATGGCGGCGGACAAGGTGATTGTGCTCTCCACCCATATTTTGGAAGAAGTTGAGGCGGTCTGCGGACGCGTAATTATTATATGCCAGGGCTCCGTGGTGTTTGACGGCACACCCGGCGCATTGAAAGCCCGCAGCAAGCGTCACGGGGCCGTGGAATTGACTGTAGAATCTGGGGCCGATGAATTGCGCGCCGGTCTAGAAGGTTTGAACGCTGTTGCGCGTGTGGAGGCCCGTGACAATAAGCTGCTGGTTTACCCGCGTTCTGCCGATGGTTTAATGCCGGAGGTGCTGGGGCTGCTCCGTGCCAAACCCGCTTGCCGGGTAAAAGGAGCGAAGACTCTCGAAGGGCGTTTGGATGATGTGTTCCGAGAATTGACCATGCCACGGGGGAAAGCTTCCTGATGCTATCACCCGACGCAAGGTGTGTTGAAAAGATAATATAAAGGAGATATAACGTGGATTTTATACGCAATACCAAGGCAATCACCCGGCGGGAGCTGGTGTCTTACTTCGAATCACCGGTGGCTTATGTTTTCACCATCGTGTTTCTTGTGTTGATTGGTTTTCTGACGTTTTTCGTCTCGAATTTTTATGAGGCTGGCCAGGCGGATTTGCGGGCCTTCTTCTTCTGGCATCCTTGGATGTTTCTGATTCTGGCGCCGGCGGCCGCCATGCGGCTCTGGTCGGAAGAACGCCGTTCCGGCACCATGGAAACGCTTTTGACCCTGCCTATCACCATGCCCCAGGCCATGCTCGGTAAATTCCTGGCCGCTTGGCTGTTTCTCGGGCTGGCGATCGTGTTGACCTTCCCGATTGTTCTGACCACGGCCTGGCTGGGCCGCCCGGATTACGGCGTGATTTTTACTGGCTATATCGGCAGCTTTATGTTGGCCGGAGCTTACCTGTCGGTGGGCGTCTTTACCTCCGCCATCACGCGCAACCAGGTAATCAGTTTCGTATTGGCGCTGGTCATATGCCTGTTTCTGCTTATGGCCGGATGGCCGCCGGTGACTAATATGCTCGTGCGCTGGGCCCCAGATTGGCTGGTGCGAGTGGTGGCGGCGTTTAGTTTTATGCCGCATTATGAGGCATTCCAGAAGGGCGTGCTGGACTTGCGGGATTTTGCCTACTACATCAGTGTGATGGTATTTATGTTGTGCGCAGCCAACCTTGCGCTGGAAAATCGCAAATAAAATCAGATGGGAGTATATGACCACTATGACTAAGACCAAGACGAAAAAATACCGGATGCGTTTCTGGAAAATCAGCGGCAGTTTGGCGGGATTATTGGTGCTGTTGGCGCTGTTGATTGCCGCCAACTTGATCGTCGGCGCCGCCCGCCTGCGCAAGGACATGACGGAGGATCAGCTTTACACGTTGTCGGACAACACTCGGCGAATTCTCCAACAATTAGATCAACCGGTAACCTTGAAGTTCTTCTTCAATTCCAGCGCGCCGGAAATTCCCATGCCTTTGAAATACTTCGCCCAGCAGGTGGAGGACCTGTTGCACGAATACCGCTTGGCGGGTGGAGGCCGGATTTTGATGGAAAATTACAACCCGGAACCTGATTCCGATGCTGAGGAATGGGCCGAACGATATGGGGTAGCCGCGCAGAATCTGGGTATGATCGGTCCCCGCTTGTACCTTGGTCTCGCGGCGGTGTGCGGTGATGTCCACACAGTTATCCCGTTCATTGATCCGCGTGATGAAGCCATGCTGGAATACAATATCACCCGCATGATAGTTCGCGTCACCAACCCCGCCAAGCCGGTGATTGGGTTAATCAGCAGTCTGCCGGTCATGGGCATACAGCAGCCCATGCCTTTCGTTATGGGCGCACAGCCGCCGACGCGCGGACAGCCGCCCTGGGCGGCTTTCAGCGGACTGGCGGATGATTACGAAATCCGTGAGCTGACGCTGGAAGTCGAAGAAATTCCCGCCGATGTAGATGCGTTGCTGCTGGTGCATCCCAAAAAACTTTCCGACCAGGCACAGTATGCAATTGACCAGTTTGTGCTGCGTGGCGGCCGTGTGCTGGCTTTCATTGATCCGCTTTGTTTGGCCGATGCCCAAAGCCAGGATAAGAGCCAGATGATGATGGGTATGCCGCCGCAAACATCTTCCGATCTGGGACGCCTGACGCAGGCTTGGGGCCTGGAATGGGATGCCGACCAAGTGCTGATGGACATCAACTCCGGCACCCGCGTGCGCCAAGGCGATAGCGGGGTGGAAGACAGCCCGCTGTTTCTCACCCTGCGCTCCAATAATTTCCGCCGGGACGATCTGTTGATGACGCGCCTCGATACGTTGATCATGCCCATGGCCGGCGTGTTCCGCGGCTCAGCGGCGGAAGGGTTGACCATGACGCCTTTAATTCTATCTTCGGAACAGTCTAAAACCGTGCCCAACATGATGGCGCAAATGGGCGGTGACATGGTACGGCGCGATTTTCAGCCGGGCTTGGAGCGTCTGCCGATCGCTGTGCGGTTGCATGGCAACTTTAAAACCGCCTTCCCGGACGGCAAACCAATCAAGGCGGATGCGGATGCCGATGCCAATGCGCCCTCGCCGACGGAAAAAACTCTGCAAGCGAGCGTCCAGCCCACCACTGTCATTCTCGTGGGCGATGTTGACATGCTCTATGACCACTTCTGTGTGCAGGAGATTAACCTTTTCGGCTACCGCGGTTACCAGCCGATCAACGACAATCTGAACCTGTTTGCCAATGCTCTGGAGCAATTGTCCGGCGCCGTGGAACTGGCTGAAATCCGCACCCGCGGCCGGATCGAGCGGCCCTTTGATCGCGTGTTGGCGCTCCAACAGGAAGCCCAGCAACGCTGGATGCTGCAAGAAAGGGCGCTGCAAGAAAAACTGGAGGCCACCCGCGAACGATTAAATGCCTTGCAATCGCGCAAGGATCAAAACCAACGCTATATCCTTTCGGCTGAGCAGGAGGATGAAGTGCGCCGATTCAAGGCTGAACAACTGCGGACGCAGCGTGAACTCAAGCAGGTGCGTAAAAATCTGCGCGAAGGTATTGAACGACTGGGCGTCAAAGTTAAAGTTATCAACATTCTGCTGATGCCAATACTCGTGGGGTTGGCCGGTATAATCTTTGCATGGCATCGCCGCCGCCGCGCCTCCCTGGCCGCCGCCGGCGTCAATGATTAACCAAAATATGGAGGCATTACAAATATAATGAAAATACGTAATCTTGTGATATTGCTGGTTGCGGCAGGTTTGTTGGGATTCTGGGCTTACCGGATTGTGGATGATGGGCGTCAGGCCCATCGCCCGGCGCAGGTGGGGCAGACCGTTTTTAAAGATTTGCCGGTGAATGATGTGGTCAGCATCGTTATAACAACGCCGGAGACGAATGTTGTCATCCAGCGCGCAGAAGAGAGATGGACGGTCCCCTCCCGCTTCAACTATCCGGCCAAGTTCGATAAGGTGGCGGATACGCTGATCGCCTTGCGCGATTTAAAAATCGGTCAGATGGTGCCCGGCGGCAGCGAGCGGCCTGAGGCCTTCAACCTGCAAGCGCCGGACTCGAATGTCTCCTCTGCCGCCACCCGTCTGGAACTGCGTGGCGCGAATAATCAACTCCTGGCCGAATTACTGATCGGCAAGCATTTTAATACACAACCGCCCGGCAGCAGTCGTCAGCCGATGATGTTTGGCGGTGGGTATCCTTCCGGCCATTACGTTCGATTAGCGGATGGCGCGGTTGCTGTCATCGGACGCACGCTGGATAATATGATTGAGCCGGCCAAGTCATGGTTGGCCGACGATTTCATTAATGTCAATGCCTCCGATCTGGATGAGGTGGAAATTGCCGGCCCGGATCGTATTTCGGTCAAGGTGCGGCGCAATCCGGATAGCAAGACCTTAGAGCTTGATGGTTTACAGGCGGAAGAAGGTACTGCGGATGCCAGTAAACTCAATCAGCTGGCCGGCGCTTTAAGTTACCTCTCGTTTGATGATGTCGCCGATCCGGCCATGCCGCCCGCCGAGACGGGCTTAGACAAGCCAGTGGTCTTTACCGCGCGCGCCAGTGACGGCCGCATCTATACGCTGCACATTGGCAACCCAGTGTCTTCCGACAGCGCTGACCGTTATGCGACTGCCCGTGTTGAATATGTTGCGCCACCCGCGGCGGAAAAGAAACCTGAAGGCGACGCTGCGGCCGGCGAGGAGACTGCGGACGCTGATAAAGACAAGGCCGAGCCTAAGGAAGAAGCACGTGTTTTGAATGAAAAACTTTCACCGTGGATTTATATTCTGCGTTCCTACCGGCTGGATAACATGTTGATGGAACGCGACACATTGATCGTGCCTCCACCCAAGCCTGAGGAACAGACCGAGCAACCGGAAGCCGTATCGGCAGACGCGGAAAAGATGTCGGCCGCGAACGATCAGGCCGATGTGCCGGTAGCGCAACCGGCCGCAGAGCCGCCGGCTGAACCCGCCACTGAGCCATCCGCAGAGCCGACGACTGAGCCGGCTGCAGAGCTGACGGCCAAGCCTGAAGAAAAACCGTCTGAATCGGCGGTGAAGGAGTCCGCGGAACCGTAAGCCTAAAAACGGTATTTGAAATTCAGGAAACGAGATAAAATGTTTAAGTGAAGAGGAACCACGGACACAGATAGAGGCGAGGAAGGGGATATCTGAAAGGGCGCGACATAGTTGTACCCAAATTTTCTCTTCCAAATCCGTGTCAATCCGTGTGGTTCTTCCCTGCCAGTGCGGCTTGCGCATCTGATTTTTTTTACAAAGCGACTTTGGAAATCGGATAATTTGGAAATAGAGGGGGGCGTACATGAATTACGACAAAATCACGCAGATCGGCGATCATATCCGCAGTCGGTCCGAGGTGTTGGACCGGATGCGCCAGGAAGTCATGAAGGTCATTGTTGGCCAGGAACGATTAGTGGATCGGATGCTGATGGCCTTGATAACGGATGGTCACATTCTCCTGGAAGGTGTGCCTGGCCTGGCAAAGACCACAATAGTGAAAACAGTGGCACAGACACTAGGATTGCGTTTCCATCGCATCAGCTTTACGCCGGACCTTTTGCCTGCGGATTTGATTGGCACTCTGATTTACGATCCGCGCAATGGCGGTTTCAATGTTCGGCAGGGACCGATCTTTACTAACCTGCTGCTGGCTGATGAAATCAACCGCGCTCCAGCCAAAGTGCAGTCAGCCCTGCTGGAAGCCATGCAGGAACGCCAAGTGACCATTGGCGATAAAACTTATCCTTTGCCGCAGCCATTTCTTGTGATGGCAACGCAGAATCCGATTGAGCAGGAGGGCACTTACCCGCTGCCGGAGGCGCAGGTTGACAGGTTTATGCTGAAGTGCCGGGTGGATTATCCGTCGCGCGACGATGAGCGTCGCATTATGCAACGTTTCACACGCCGGGGAAGCATTGATGTCCAGACCGTGTTACAGCCGGATGAACTCGAATCCATGCGCGAATTGTTGGATCAGGTGTATTGCGACGACAAAGTCGGCGATTACATCCTCGACCTGGTCGGCGCCACGCGTAAGCCGTCGGCGTATAGCATTGATCTGGACCACCAGATAGAATATGGCGCTTCACCGCGTGCGACGCTTTGTTTGAATCTGGCCGCCCGCGCCAATGCGATGCTGCACGGACGTGGTTATGCCACGCCACAGGATGTCAAAGATGTTGCTCATGACGTTTTGCGTCATCGGGTGATTTTGACTTACGAGGCAGAGGCCGAAGAGGTTGACAGCGACGCACTGATCACACGGCTCCTGAACGATATTCCCGTGCCGTAATTATTGAGAGGCGTACCCGGCCTACTTTTGCTGACCGCACTGACGTGACGGTGGCGGCGGATAGCCGGGGCAATCACGCGGAAAGTGAATTTTACATGTCCATTGACACCAAGGAACTGATGCGGCAAGTCGGGCGCATCCGTATTTATACCAAGCGCTTGGTGGATGAGTTCGTTTCGGGCGAATATCACTCGGTCTTCAAGGGCCGGGGTATGGAATTCGACGAGGTGCGTGAGTATGTGCCGGGGGACGATGTCCGCGCGATTGATTGGAATGTCACCGCGCGCACCGGCCGGCCATTCGTCAAACGTTTCTGCGAGGAACGGGAGTTGACCGTCATTTTTCTGGCCGATATTTCCGGGTCAATGTGTTGCGGGTCGCGCCGACGTTCCAAGGCAGAGGTGGCGGCGGAATTGACCGGCCTGCTGGCGCTGTCGGCCATTAAGAATCAAGACAAAGTCGGGCTGGCCCTGTTCTCAGACCGGATCGAACGCTACATACCGCCACGCAAGGGACGCACCGCCGCGATGCGCCTGGTGCGTGAGGTGCTGGCGGCGGAGGAAACCCGGCGTCCGACGGATATTGCCGCGGCGCTGGAATTCCTCAACCGTGTGCAAAAACGCCGTGCGGTAGTGTTCCTGATTTCGGATTTCAACGCTCCGGATTATGAAAAAGCCTTGCGCATTGCCGCGCGCCGGCATGATTTGATTGGATGTCCGGTGTGCGACCCGCTGGAGATGGCGTTCCCGAATGTCGGCATTGTCGAGGCCGTTCATCCCGAAACCGGAGAACTCTTCCTATTGGATACCTCTTCTTCATCCTGGCGCGCACAATTCAGTTCCAATGCCGCGGCTGCGGCTGCAGAATTGGAACGCCGGTTGCGTCGTCTGGATATTGACATTTTACCACTGTCCACCGATCGCCCGTTTTTGGATGATTTGCGCCGCTTGTTCCGTTTGCGCCGTCTCCGTGCTGGACAAGGGTAACATGGGCGTGGCCGGTTGGTGTTACTGTGACGCATGGGCCGCGCCTTTAAGGGTTATATTATGCCGTATGTAAAAACAATTTTGTCGGTATGTGCCGCCGCCGCGCTGGCGCTGGTCAATGCGACCGCTGCGGAAGCGCCCGTATCGCTGACGGCGACTAATAAGCAAGGTGCAGTGGAATTGGTCATGTTGGCCGAACCCGCGCAAATCCGTTTGGATCGCGATGTGTTGCTGACTATTCGAGTACGGGCGCCGGAAAACATAACTGTGCGCCTGCCGGATATTACGCCGCGGCTGACCGGGTTCATTTTGGCCGGTACATTTTCAAATCCGGAGTCGGTTACAGACGGCCTGCGTGAACAGGAGTATTGCTACCGCCTGACGCCGCTGGTTAACGACGAATATCGTCTAGGCCCATTGGCCGTGGCCTATACCATCACCGGTGGCGATCCCGCCACCCCCGAATGGCTGATCACGCGACCCTTGGTGTTACTACCGCCGACCGTTGACACGCCGAAGGTGGCCGATATCCGCGGTCCGCGTTGGATCATGCCATCTTGGCGTCTGCTGCCGATATTGCTGGGCGTTGCGGTCGTGATAGTTGTCGGCGCTTGGCTGGTTTGGCGGTTGATACAGCGGCTGCTTCTTTTGCGGCGGCTGCGCCGGATGTCGCCACGCCGCCGCGCTCTGTACGAGCTGGAGCAGTTGCTGCTATCCGGATTACTGGCGGCAGGTCGGCAGAAGGATTTTTTTACTGCCTTGTCGCTGATTGTGCGGCGCTACATTGAACGCGCTCACGCCATCCGGGCGCCGGAACAGACAACGGAAGAGTTTTTGTTGACAGTTGCGGCGGATGCCCGGTTCGATTCGGCGGTGCAGGCTAAACTTTCCGAATTCTTAAAAAATTCCGATCTGGTTAAATTCGCCACATGGCGCCCGGATGCCCAGGTAGCCGAACGCGCGGTGAATACAGCGCGGGAATATATTGAAACTGATGGCGCGGCGTCAACGTCTGCGCCCGAGATAAACTAAACCGTATGTTAAAATTTATTCATCCAGCATGGTTTTTGCTGTTGCTGCCCTGGGCCGTGACCGTTTGGCTGGTGTATGCCAAGCGCTTGCGAGTCGGATTGCTTTTTGCGCCGATCGGCGCCTTGCCTCCGTCTGCACGCTCATGGCGCCGTATGCTGCGTGCGATTTTGCCCGGGGTCTTCCTAGGCGGCGTACTACTGCTGATTTTTGCGTTGGCGCGGCCGCAGATGGTGTTTGCGCGCGTGCAGCATACCAGTGATGCCGTAGCCATCCAGTTGGTGATGGATATTTCAGGCTCAATGGAGGCACTGGACTTTTCTTCCGGCAATCAACTCCGCAGCCGCTTGGAAGTAGTCAAGTCAACAATGGAAGAGTTCATTGACCATCGCCCCACGGATTTAATCGGACTGGTAACTTTCGGCGGGTTTGCCGTCGGGCGCGTCCCATTGACATTCGACCATCAGGCTTTGGTGCATGTGTTGCAAGGGGTGCAGGTGCCCCGTCCGCAATTCAATCGTCAGGGCGAAGTGATTAATCAGGAGGAAATGCTGACCGCTATTGGCGATGCGCTGGCGGTGGCCTGTGCGCGGATGGAACAGGCGCAGGTCAAAAGCAAGGTCGTAGTGCTGCTCAGCGATGGCGAGTCCAACACCGGCGCCGTTCAACCGGAAACCGCCATGCAGGCGGCCAAGGCGCTGGGAATAAAAATTTACACTATCGGGGTCGGCTCCACCGGTCCGGCGCCATTCCGTGAGCGGAATATCTTTGGCCAGGAAATAATCAAGGATTATCTGGTCAGCATGGATGAGGATTTGTTGCGGCGGCTGGCGGAAACCACCGGCGGAGAGTATTACAATGTGCGGGATACGGACGCATTGGAAAAGGCATTTGCCGCCATTGATAAATTAGAGCGCACGACAGTGCAAAGCGAGATTTTCAGCAGGCATGATGAGTTGTACCATTGGTGCCTGTGGCCTGGGTTGATCATGCTGTGTCTGGCCGTCCTGGGGAATGTTGTGTTAGGGCGACATTTAATTTAACCTTAAACGGCATTTGAAATTCAGGAAACAACCACGGATGAACACTGATGGACACTGATAGCTGAGGAGATTGAGGTGCAGGAAATAAAACCGCAGGTGCGGGCCGCACGGATTTAAGGTTTGGTAGTTAGTTTTTAAGGGTTGAATATGCATTTCGGTGAACCATGGGTTTTGCTGCTGCTTTGGGGTATCCCGCTGTTTGCGGCTTTGCTCTGGGCGTTACATCGGCGTGGCGCCCGCCG
The DNA here is from genome assembly GCA_050944835.1 of Kiritimatiellia bacterium. Taxonomy (GTDB): domain Bacteria; phylum Verrucomicrobiota; class Kiritimatiellia; order JAAZAB01; family JAAZAB01; genus JAXGPF01. The sequence goes on along the minus strand of JBMNRV010000009.1, from coordinate 41,188 downwards.
CCTGAATGAGTTGGTGGATGCCCCCCTGCGCTACAGAGTTTTGCCGCCTCCGGATACATGGCGCTGGCGTGCTCAATTTGCGGCTGTGTTGATTGGTTTGCTGCTGGCGTTGCTGGCCGCCGCCGCGCCGCGCTGGGGATACCGCGACGAGCGCGTGTTGCAGCGTGGGCGTGACTTGGTGATAGCTTTGGATGTTTCGAGATCCATGTTGGCGCGCGATGTTCAGCCCAGCCGCTTGGAACGTGCGCGCGCCGATATCATGGACTTGCTGCGTGTGCTGCAAGGCGACCGGGTGGCGTTGGTGGCTTTCCGCGGGCGGGCGACGCTGCTCTGTCCGCTCACCACCGATTACAGCTTTATGGAGGCTGCACTAGTGGAGGCGACAGTTGATTCCGCGCCGCCGGGTGAAACTGACTTGGCGGATGCCGTATATAAGGCAATAGAAGCCTTCGGTGAAGAATCTGGATCGCACCGGGCAATTATCCTGATTTCCGATGGTGAAGACCTTGCCGGACGGGCGGCGGAGGCGGCGGCAGAGGCTGCCAAAGCTGGCATTGTGATCTTTACCGTCGGCTTTGGTGATCCCGCCGGCGCTCCCATCCCGGATGAGCGTATGCCGGGTGGCCAAGTGTTATATAAGGGCGGACAGGTGGCTACGCGTCTTGACCATGCGACTTTACAAAATATTGCGGAAACCACCGGTGGCGCTTACGTTCCAGTGGGAGTCTCCAATGTCCGTTTGGATGCGATTTATCGCGACCATCTGCGCGCAATCTCTGCCCGCGATCTTGAGGAAACATCCCGGCGCGGCATGGTGGAGCGTTTTCAATGGTTTTTGGCGCCGGCGCTGTTGGCGTTCCTGCTGGCGGCAGGTTTGAGCCGCGGACGTCCGGCCGCGGCTGGAAAGCCACCGGCAATGCGCCGCCGCACTGGAACTATCGTAACGCTCTTGGTGTTGTTGACAGCGTCGCTTATATCCGCCGGCGCGGAAACTAACCTTCCGGCGCCGCCGGTCGCCGAACCCGTTGCAAAATCGGACCACCGCACGGATGCCTGGCGCGCTTGGCGTTTATATCGTGCCGGTGATTACCGGGGCGCGGCCGATCTCTGGCGACAAGCCGCCGACGGCGCCGGTGGCGCTTCCGGCGCAGCCGAGCGGCAATTGCGTGGAACTTTGTTGTATAACGCCGCCTGCGCTCTTTATCGTGATGGCGCTTATCGGGAGGCGGCGGAATTGTTTGCCGCTGCCGGTCAGACCGGAACGGCCGACGCCGATACCTTGTACAATCAAGGCAACGCCTGGTGGCAGGCCGCCGCCGACACAAGCGACGGCGAAGATACTGATAAGCCGAAACTGCCATCTGAACGGATTGCCGAATTAGAAAATGCCGCTCGCGCATTCCAGCAGGCTGCCCGCGTCAACGGCGGCGGCGACGATGCGCGTAGCGCATTGGAAGCCGTGGCCGAAGTGTTGCCGCGTGAACGTGAACAGGCGCGTTTACAAAAAGTTTTAGAAAAAAATGCCGGCCGTCCGCCGTATGAGCTGACGACTGAAATTATGCGCCGTCAACGCGCTATTGCCGCGGAAAGTGCGGCGGCGCAGACCTCCGCTCCGCCTCAACGTATTGATAAACTTGAGGCATTGGCGCAGCGCCAACGTGACAATGCCGATCTGCTGGGGGTGTTGCGGCTGGCGCTGGAATCAGATAACTCCACCAATGTGCCGCCGCAATTGGATATGTATTTCCAAGCCTTGCAGGAGGCCATGTCGCAAACGCGGACACGCTTACGTGATTTGGACCAGCGTGCGCCGGAAGCGGCCGACGCGGCTGCTGGTGGAGTATATAACTTCTGGAAAGAAGTGGCGAGATATCCTGACGCCTTACAGGAAGGTCTGGTGCGTCAAACCAATGCTAACGCTCGCGTACAAGCTCTTGCCAAAACGGATAAGTCGTCCCGTATTGATGATGTAAGAGACGATCAGTTTGAGACCCAGATACTGACGGAATTGTTTTTGGATAGGTTTACCAATGCCGTGCCGGAAAACACAGAGCCGTCTTCCGTGCCGGGTGGTTTGCCGATTTATCAGGAGCAGAGCATCACTCCGGAAACACGTGCCGAGATTATTAAACTCGCGCAGGAAGCCATCGAATGTCAAAAACTGGCGCTAGAAGCATTGGATAAGCCGGATTGGTCGGCAGTGCACAGTGAACAGCAAAAGAGTCGAAAACTGCTTCAGGATATCAAGGATCTACTGCCGCAACCGCCGCCCCCTGAACAGCAGCAGAAGCAAGACAAAGATCAGGAGCAGAATCAGCAGCAGGAGCAAGAGCAGGATCAGCAGAAGCAAGATCAGCAGCAGAGTGGCGGACAACAGGATCAGCAGGAGCAACAGAATCAGGAGCAGGATCAGCCACAATCGGACGAGCAAAAAGAGGATCAGCCGCAATCGGAGCAAGAACAACCCGAACAAGAGCAGCCCGAGCAAGAGCAATCTGAAGAGGAACAGTCCGAACAGGAGCAGTCCGAACAGGATCAGTCGGAAAAAGAGCAGCCCGAACCGGAACAGCCGGAGCAGGGACAGTCTGAACCGGAGCAGTCCGAGGTGGAGCAGCAGGCGGCCGCCGAAGCGGCAGAGTCGGACGATAAGGAGGAAATGACTCCGGAGCAGGCGATCCGAATTCTGCAAGGGGCGGCTGAACGGGAAAAAGAATATCGCCGCCGACAGCAGCGTCAGTATGCCCCGCTGTCGCCGACGGATCGCGATTGGTGAGATGCATGTGTATCATCAGAAAATTAATGGCGGTTATAGCGCTGGCGCTGCTGAGCGCCGGCGCTTCCATCGCGGAAGTCAGCATGGAAGCAACGGCCAATCGCCAACGGATATACATTGGGGAGTCTTTTATTCTCCAGGTTAAAATTTCCGGCTCCGATCGCCCAGTGGAGCCGGATGTTTCCGGCATAGCCGATGCCGAAGTGCGGCTGCTTGACAGCCGCGAGTACAGTAATTTTTCTGTAACTATTATTAACGGCCGCATGGAGCGCCAAGGGTTTTTCGGCCGGGTAATCAGTTATGAGGTTACCCCGCGCCATGCCGGAACTTTCCGTGCCGGACCGATAACGCTCGAAGTTGACGGACGGCGCTTGGAAGCGGCAGGGCCGGAAGTTACTGTAACGGATGTTACCCCCCAGTCTGATGTGCAGCTTGGGGTGGAAGCTTCACGCGAGACAGCGCTGGTGGATGAACCGTTTACGGTGCGGTTATATCTGCGCATCCGCGCGCTCCCCGGCGACTTCGCCAAATTAGATCCGTTGTTTCTGGATAATCCCCCGCTGTTACAGGCGTCATTTCTGGACGACGCCCCTATTAATGGCTTACATGGACCGTCAATGCAGGATGTGATGCAGAAAATGCTGGCTAAGCATGATAGGCAGCCCGGTATTTATATCAATGAATATAAGCAGAGGAGTGATCCGTTCGGTTTCGGTTTTTTCGAACTATTTGGCCAACCGCGCCGCGCCCGCTTTGTTCTGCCACGCAGCATGGTGGAGGTGGATGGGCAGACGTATTTTGAGTATCGGCTGGAGTTGCAATATACCCCGAAGGAAGAGGGCGATTATGTTTTTGGGCCGGTGACGTTTAAGGGCTTCATTCCCGTATCTGTGGATGAATCCGGAAATGCCGATGGCCGTGATATCTTTGCTGTTGGGCGAGCGGCGACAGTGCGAGTAGTGCCGCCGCCGGAAGCCGGACGTCCGGCTTCTTTCACCGGCGCCCTGGGAACAAATCTGCATGTCGCGGCGTCTCTGGATTGTCTGACCTGCAACGTCGGCGATCCGGTGCGGCTGACTTTGACGGTTGCCGGAGATTTGCGGTTCGACCGTATGTTTCCGCCTAAACTGGAGACACAGACCAATCTCCTGGAAAATTTTTCAGTTTACGATCAGACAGTCCAGACGTTAACCGATTCGCCCACGCAACGCCGCTTTGTATATACTATCCGACCCCATCACGCCGGTATGCTGGAAGTGCCACCGCTGGAAGTGGCATATTACGATACCGCCGAGCGTAAGTATGTAGTGCGGCAAACCGCGCCGGCGCCATTGGATGTGCGGCCGGGGACTGAGGTGACGGCGGAACAGATCATCGGAGCGACAGCGGTAGTGAATGGCGTTGTGCCGGAAATCATGGATGCGGAAATGCTGCCCGCCAGGCCCTGGATGACAGCGGATGGCGCTGACTCGGATAACTGCTTCAGCCGACCGTGGCTCTTTGGGGTAGTTGCGGTCGGGCCGATTGTTTATATCATTGTGTTGGCTGGGCAACAATATTTTGTCTGGCGGAGACAGACCGCACCCAGCCGCCGTCGTCGTAGGGACTTGTTGAAAGCGCGTCAGCGTCTGCGCCGCCTGCAACGTCGCAATGCTCCTCCGGAGGAAGTTGGCGTGGCTATCCGTGGCGCGGTTCGTGCCGCGCTGGCCGTGCGTTGTCGCAGTAACACTGCATCTTTGACGCCTAATGAATTGGAGGCTATGTTGGAGCAGGCTAAGTTGCCGGAAGCAGATGCCCGGATTTTGGCTGCCATCTATCAACGTTATTTTGATGCGTCTTACGCGGGGGCGTCTGCCACACCCAACAGCATTGCGGTGGATGAGTTGTACCGCGACTGCCGCGACTTGGAGCGGATTTTAGGGGATTTATGATCATGCGGCAATATCGTCAAATTTGCGTACTGCTGATGCTGTTCGCCGCCGGTGTGGCATCGGCCGCCATGCCGGAACGGGAGTTCATCTGGCAGCAGGCGAATGCGCAGGCCGCTGCCGCAGTCACTTCCAACGATTGGCGCCGCGCCGCTATGACTTATCAGCAATTGGCGGATGCCGGTGTGCGCAATGGCCCGTTGTTTTACAACCTTGGGACGGCCTGGCTGAATGCCGGCGAATATGCCGCTGCTGTGTCCGTGCTCCAGCGTGCTGAAGGTTATCTGGGCGGGCGCCCGGATGTCGTGCACAATCTGAAAATCGCTTTGGCGCGCCGGGACGGCCGGGACAACGTCGAATGGCCTTGGTATCGCTTTGTCTGCGCTTGGCATTTTGCTATCCCTTTCATGTATCGCATCCAGATAGCCGTTGCGTCTTTCTTGGGTATATGGGCGAGTATGATCTTGGCGCGGTTGGGTTGGCGGCGCGTCGGGCGTGTGATGCTGGTGTTATGTCTATGCCTCTGGGGCGTCTTCACCAGTAGTTGCCTGGCGACCCTTCGTATGGAATATCAGGTGCGGCATGTTGCGGAATTTAGGGTTGCGCCAGCCGCACAGGTGGTGCGAGCCGCACTGGCAGACACGGATGGGATTGAACCGCCAAGGTAAGGCGCCAAGAACGCCGCGTGGGGGTGGGAAGAGATTAGCCCCAACGGGGCGTGACATACCCCGCCATTGCGGGCAAGCATTCTAGGGCAACGCCCTAGGTCAAGGGGCAACAGAGCTACACAAGCCCTTAAAGGGCGTGACATAGGCAGGGAAGAACCACGGGAACACAGGATGGACACGGATGGGATTAAACCGCAGAGGCGCCAGCCGTAAAACTATTTTATTTGCGCTGCTGTTGGCCGCAGGTACGGCGCTGGCGGCAGCGTCGGCGGTTCTGGAGTTTTTTTACGACGGCAACTGCTCCGACTGTCAAGCCCTCCGGCAAACCATGCTGGCGGATGTCAGTTTGGCTTTTCCGTCCGTTACGGTGCAAGAATATGATTTGCGGGAAGACGCCGGAGTGCGGCTATTGCTGGAACGGCAACAAGCATTAGGCATAACCGATACCCATCCGGTTGCGGTAGTTTTGAATGAGCGTGTTTATTTTGGTGGACGCCAGGCGATAGAAAACCGGCTACTGGCAAGCCTGGCGGATTTGGACAGCCTTGAGACTGTGCCGGAAGCGCCATCGGCGACAGGCGAGCCTGAAGATGCTGCCCACCGTTTCATTCGTGGCATGGGGATATGGACCGTGCTGGCGGCGGGGGTAATTGACGGCATTAATCCCTGCGCCTTTGTTACCGTTCTGTTTCTGGTAAGTCTGTTGATGGTGCGCAGGCGTCGTCCGTCGTCTTGGCTATTCAGTGGGTGTTGTTTCTGTGCGGGAGTTTTTATGGCGTATATCCTGCTGGGCTTAGGCATTCTGCGTATATTTACCCGGTTAGCCGCCTGGCGTTTGCTGGGGGAGTCATTGCGTTGGTTATGGGTGGCCGTTTTGGCGCTGCTGGCAGCGGTCTCGCTGCGCGATGCCTGTGTATTTAAGAAAACCGGAAGACCGGAATTAATGCGGCTGCAATTGCCGGTCAGCCTGCGCGATCGCGCGCATCGGCTGGCGCGTTGGGGTGTGGTGGATAATGCAACGCAGGGGCTTGGCCTGTTTGTGGTGGGCGCGTTGGTGACGTTGCTGGAGGCGCCTTGCACTGGTCAGATTTACGGCCCGGTGTTGTTTTATCTCAGCCGTCAACCGGGCGGCGCGCAAATGTGGGGTTTGCTGCTGCTGTATAACCTGATGTTTGTAATTCCATCGGCGTTGGTTTTTACTTTGGCAGCGCGCCAGCAGGTTTTGGCGGCGGACTGGAGCCGGCGCAATGTCGTGCAAGCGAAGTTGCTGATGGGGGGCGTCATGCTGGCATTGGCTGTCTTACTGGTTGTTTTATAGGCGCCTTCACATTTGGATACGAGAATAAACTAAGGCTTTTCAAATGGGTTTTTTGCAATCAGGGGATAGCCTTGATCAAGATGGCTCTCCAACAGATTCATGGCTTGAGTAATTTGCCACAAAGCCTCACTGTCATGGGAAGCTTTATCAATCAATTCAGCGAAGACCGCCCGCATCTCATTTGTTGCGCCCAACACCGCATAAATCTGGGCCAGGGCGCTGCCAGAATAAAGCAACGCATCTAGTTCAACATATTCGTAGGATAACTGCGTATTAAAAGCCTCTCTCGCAATCCTGATAGCTTCAGAACGGTGTCTGCTGCGTTCCGAATCATCAAGTTTAGTGTCCAAGCGGGCGGAAAGAGCATACATCACAGCGAGGGTGATCCGAGATGAGCGCTGGTCAGGTTCATCTGACAGCTTTGATTCATGCTGCCTGATAAATTCCCGGGCTTTCCCCTTCTCAAGCGCATCTATAAGTGACAATTCACGCTCTCCGCCATGCCATGCTCTAAAGCGCGACAAAGCAAACAACGTCACTGCTAGCGCCACTATCAACGCCACTGCATACTTCACAGGAAATTTTTTGGACTGGCTCATAAAGCGATAAGAACAATGGGAATCATTTATGCCGGCGAAGGAATTTTTTTACACCACCACTCATCTTCTTTAAAACTATTGATCGCCTGGGTAGCGATTGTGAATTTTTATGTCCGAAATAAATAATCGCGTCTGACGCCCGTAACAGCAATTCATCTGCGTTTTTTCGCTGCACTTCGTATGTCAGATGCGTTCTGGTAAAGGTAAATTTATTGGTTACGCTATCCAAAGACCAGGTTCCCGAGCTTTGAACAAATTCGATTGTCAATACTGATTCTGATAGTGAATACGCAAAACATTGCATGCGCTTCTGACTCGTAAAACCCCATCGCTTACGATAGCTGCGAGCGAATCCAACAAATTCATCCCCTCCAGTAAACGTATAGACCAGGTGTTCTTCCGGAACATACTCTAAGCCATCAGCGTCAATAAACTTATTCACTTTCCAATCCCCAAGTATATCTTGGAGCGTTACTGCCTCTTCGGATAAAACCTTGAAGGGAAAAATGACGAAGCTCAGAAGAACCGTGATCAATAATGCCAATCTTTTCATATGCTTCCCGATCAATTAATCAAGCATCCCGTCAGCGCCAATGAGGATGCGGAATTTCCTCGTCAGTTCCCATCCCCGCGAAACCTAGTCCCGCCAATCATTGTAACAGACGAATTAGGAGGCTTCAGCGGAATGTGTGGCGGACAAGGCGCCGCTTGCCCCTCAACGATCACTCATAAGTCGGAATTTTCAGCAACATCTTGTCATTTCCATCGTAAAGGACATAAAACGCAAATATCGGCAGGACGTAGGAATAACGAAAAACATTCGCAGCCGCGGGAAGGCCTGACCGATAGGCTTCGGAAATGTCGGCAATGGAAGACGGCTTCTCTTTGAAATTGTTCAACAACGCCTGAACCTCATCTCGCGAAGCAGTTTGCGGGATAGCGCAATACGCTTGATCCACGGTTTCAAGAGCGGGGAAGAAGACCAGCAAGGCAAGCAGAAGCCATGCTGTGATCAAAATAGCAATAGTAATGAATAAGTACCGAAGGATTATCATTAGATACCCATATTATTAGTATCTGTATCGGCCAGCCGTTTCAAGTTGAAATAGTAGCGGACGACAGTCTCAAGGTCAAATCTGTTTCCGCCCATTGGACTATCTCACAGAAAATAATCTGGATTTCGAATGGCTTAATTTGTTCTCGCAATTACGTCTTAGCTTCAATATTATTCGTGTAAGGATGTTTGCGAAACAGCCTTAGCGCTTTAATCACAAGCGTTTACACAGCCCGATGGCTGAAAACTGGCGGGATCGTCCTGAAATATTTGGCATTATTATTATGGAGGAGTATGTGCGCAAAACGATACAAATGTCCAAAATGTAGCCAGTTGGCCGGAGTGCGAATTGTTTACGGTTATCCCGGTCCGGAATTGATTAAAAAGGCCGAAGAAGGGGATGTTGTGTTGGGTGGCTGCGTCATTTGGGGCGATGATCCAAATTTTGTATGCAAGATGTGCAAGCATGAATGGCGTTGGCGTGAATCTACTTCAGAAAACTACGGCTGAATAGGTTTTACTGCGTTCAGAAGGGGACGTCACTAAGGCGTCACGATAAAAATCTAAAAAAAAATTGACTTTTGTGTGTTTCTGGTGGATAAAACGCAATTTCACTTGATGCCATATCCCCGGAGATAGGTAGTTGTGCCTACAAGAGTCAATGCTTACGCTAAAATTAACTTGTTTCTGGAAGTGCATGGATTGCGTCCGGATGGGTTTCATGATATCCGGAGCATTTTAGTTCCAGTCACATTGGCCGACAGTTTGGAAGTCGAGCTGACAGATGGAGCGTTGGAATTATCTGCCCCCAGATTGGTGCAATTTGAAGGGATGCCGGATTCTGTCGGTATATGTCAGGAGCGGGATAATTTAGTATTTAAGGCTGCCAAGTTGCTTCGTGAGACTACCGGATGCCGCCATGGCGCACGTATTTTGCTGGAGAAAAAAATCCCGATTGCCGGTGGGTTAGGCGGTGGCAGCGCTGATGCTGCCGCTACTTTGTTGGTTTTGAATCGTTTGTGGCAAACCAATCTGACGCGGTCGGAATTGATGGATTTATCCGGGCGGTTGGGGTGTGATATCCCGGCGCTGGTTTACGGAGGCGCGGTGAGTGTTGCCGGACGGGGCGAGCAGGTTAAGCCGGTGTCGTGGCGTGCGGGTTGGCGCCCATGGCTCTTGCTGGTCAATCCCGGGTTTGGGGTGTCCACAAAGGATGTTTATCAAAGATACAAGCAGGACTTGACTTCTGTGCGGCAACTGGATACATTTGAAAACTTGCTTGCCGCTTTAGAACGCGGCGAGGCGGCGGAGTTGGCCGCAGGTTTGCATAATGACTTGCAACGGACGGTTTTTAATAAATATCCGTTGCTGGAGATGATAGCAGACCGTATGGCTGAACTCGGTGCGCAGGCAGTGTTGCTGTCCGGCTCCGGGGCGACGCTTTTTGCATTGGTACGCGGCGCAGAACACGGCCGGAAATTGGCGGCGGAGTTGCGGCGTGTTATGAATTGCTGTTTGTGGACCAGCGTGGTCCAAGTTACGGGCGACTTACGCCCTGAATTTTAAGCTTCGGCCGCGCATGGCGCGGACAGGGGCCAAAGCGATTGCCCGATGGTGTAATGGTAGCACACGGCCCTTTGGAGGCCAGAGTCCAGGTTCGAGTCCTGGTCGGGCAACGGTGATAGTTGATGCGTGCGTGTATGACGGCAGCGTCTATCCGTGCGGTTGACGAAAAACGTTAGGAGCATAATGAAAATCTTTACCGGTAATGCCAACCCTCGGTTGGCCGAAGGCATCGCCCGCAGCTTGGGTATTCCGCTTGGTGATATCAATATCACGCGTTTCCCGGATGGTGAGATTTCCGTTAAAATCATCGAAAATATTCGTGGCAAGGATGTTTTTATAATTCAGCCGACCTGCTACCCGGCGAATGAAAACATCATGGAATTGCTGATTGTTATTGATGCTATGCGGCGCGCCTCCGCCGCCCGCATCACTGCCGTGGTGCCGTTTTATGGCTACGGGCGCCAAGACCGCAAAGACCAGCCCCGCGTACCGATTTCCGCCAAGTTGGTGGCTAACCTGTTGACTGCCGCCGGCGCGAATCGCATATTGGCTATGGACTTTCATGCCCAGCAAATTCAGGGCTTTTTTGATATTCCGGTGGATCATCTGTATGCTTCCCCTGTGATAGTGAAATATCTGCGTGAAAAGAAACTCGAAAACATAGTGGTCGTTTCGCCTGATCCCGGCGGCATGAAAATGGCCTACAGTTATTCCCGCATGTTGCATTCCGGGCTGGCTATCGTGGCTAAGCAGCGCACCAGCCCGTCGGAAGTGGAGGTCTTTAATCTGGTAGGTGAAGTGGAAGGGAAAAACGCTGTCCTCGTAGATGATTTAATCACCACCGGCGGAACCTTGAGCGCCGCGGCTTCACTGCTGCGGCGCCACGGTGCGGTTGAAGTTTATGCCGCCGTGACCCACCCAGTCTTCATCCCAACGGCATTTGATCGTTTGGAAGGCTGCGACATCAAGGAATTTGTCGTGACTGACAGTGTGCCGCTGCGACAGTCCACGGATAAAATTAAAATCACCGTGTTGACGGTAGCCGACTTGCTGGCGGAAGCCATCCGGCGCATCCATGGCAACCAGTCGGTATCATCGCTGTTCCACATTTAGTTGAGAAAGGATACAGAATATGGTCAAGGAAATGGAAGTTATTAAGTTGGAAGCCCAACGACGGACCGAATTGGGTTCAAATGCGGTAAACCGTCTGCGCCGTGCCGGCTGGTTGCCAGCGGTGGTTTATGATGCCCATGGCAAATCGCAACCGGTTAAATTTAATCGTCATGCCTTTGAATTGATGGTGCGGCGTCACGGTGGACAAAACCTGTTGCTGGATATGCAACTTGACGGCGCCGACGCGTTGAAAGTGCTCTTGAAGGATGTGCAGCGCGACAGCATTCACGACCACATGCTCCATGTAGATTTATTGGAAATTTCTATGACCCGCAAACTGCGGATTGAAGTGGCCATCCGACTTGTCGGCGAGCCGGTGGGTGTCACGCAGCAGGCTGGAATTCTGGAGCAATTGCTGCGCGTGGTACAAGTGGAATGTTTGCCCGCGGATATTGTTCAGGAGCTGACGTTGGATGTCAGCGGTCTGCGCCTGGATGAAAGTGTGTTTGTGCGCGATTTGAAAACGCCGTCCAATCAAGTTGTGTTGACGCCGGGGCATATCGCAGTGGCCTCTGTTCACTTGCCGGCAGCGGAAGAGGAAGCCAAGGCGGCAGAGGCTGAAGAGGAAGTTGACGCTGCTGCTCCGGCGGAAGATGCGGCGGATGCCAAGCCGGACGCCAAGGATGCCAAGGAGCCGGCTAAGGATGCTAAGGCTCCTGCGAAGGACGGTAAGGAACCTGAGAAGAAGGAGAAAAAATAATCGCCGTGAAATTCGCGTGGGCATGGCCGCCATGGGTGATCGGTCGGTCGGGCAGCCGGGGCGAAATGAGCATTCGATTGGTGGTTGGGTTGGGTAATCCCGGCAGGAAGTATGTCGGCACACCGCATAATGTCGGTTTTGCGGTGGTGGAACATCTGGCCGAACTATGGGGATGCCGCCTGCATAATAACCGGCGCCGGGGCGCCATGTTGGCCAAGAGCGCCAGGAATGCGCGTCCGGTGTGGCTGGTGCAGCCGCTGTCCTATATGAATAATAGTGGCACGGTGGTTAGCGCTATAATGCGGCAGTCCGGTATTGCGACGGAGAATCTCATAGTAGTGCTGGATGATGTAGATTTGCCGCTGGGCCGCATACGTGTGCGTATCGGCGGCGGCGATGCCGGGCACCGTGGGCTGCGGTCTGTGCGGGAATGTTTGGGCAGCTCGGATTTCACACGCGTCCGGCTGGGAGTAGGCCGTGCGGAGCGTAGCGGAGGATTGGTGGAGTATGTGCTGACGCCCTTTCCCGCGTCGGTGCGGCCGGTAGTGGCGCGGATGGTGGAAACGGCTGGGGAAGCGGTGAGTATGGTTTTAGATAGCGGTGCGGCTGCGGCCATGAACGAATATAACTCCGACAAGGATCATTCAAGGAGGTAGATTGTGAAAAAATACGAAGGCATGTTTATATTTCATCCGATGGCGGACGACCAACTGGAAGAAAAAATCAACAAAGCTAGTGAGGAAATTACTAAGGTGGGCGGCACAGTGGGCGGCATCACCCGCATGGGACGCAGTTCCTTTGCGCGGCCAATGCATAAAAAAGACGCGGGTATTTATGTGCTCATGGCGTTTGAACTGGATCCGTTGCAGGTGGATTCCTTGCGTAAACGTTACCGATTGCACGAGGACTTAATACGGGTGCAGGTTTTTCTGGCAAGCGAACGCCGTGCGCCGCAGAGCGACACTCCCCGTGATGCCACCGACGCTTCCGCCTGACGCCTGCTGCTTGTAGTCGGCACATTTTCGATAATATTTAAAGGAGGTTAGATTGAAAAAAACAAAAAGAATGCCGCGTAAACAACGCAACAATTTCGGCTTTTTTGCCGAAGAGAAACGATCGCGTTATCTGCAGGGTATTACCCATGTGGATTACAAAGACCACGAATTGCTGCGCAAGTTCATGACGGAACACGGCAAAATAATTCCTTGCCGTATTTCCGGAAACACAACCAAACAGCAGCGCCAGTTGAAACGCGCCATCCGGCGCGCGCGCACTGTTGGCTTGGTGATGTAAAAAAGGCGGGGGGATGCTATGTCGCGCGAATTGATTTTAATGTCGGATGTGGACGGGTTGGGTCTGGAAGGTAGTATTGTCAAGGTCAGCGAAGGCTATGCCCGGAATTATTTGATTCCACGCAAGTTGGCGGTGCCGGTGGATAAGGCCGCGCTGCGGCGTCTGGAAAAGAACCGCAAAGAACGTGAGGACCGTCAGGCGCGTGAGCTTTCTGCGGCGCGCGCCAAAGCCGAAGAGTTGGAAAAGGTTTCCTGCACTGTTACCGTCAAGGTCGGCGAAGGTGAAAAAATCTTCGGCTCGGTCACGGTGACGGATATCATGGGAGCGTTGAAAGACCAAGGCTTTGAAATTGAACGTCGCCGCATCCTGCTGGCGGATCCAATCCGTGAATTGGGCGTTTATGACGTCAAAATACGTTTGCACCAGGAAGTCGAAGCGGTGATCAAGGTTTGGGTCGTGGATGAGGCGCTGCCGCGCTGAGCGACGCCGCGCCGGCCGCGGGTTTAGGATTTGAATGTCGGCGTGGGCCGTCTTGCCGCGTCGCCTTTTACCGGGAGGGCCTCGTGCCGGTCGCTACTGCTTCAGTTGTTAATACCTCCGTTGCCGCTGGTCGGCGGCCGCTCTTCAGTGGCGATGCCGAGCGCGGTGTGTTGGGGTCAATTCTGCTGGATTGGCAGAAGGTGCTCGATTTCTGTGTGGAAAAGCAGTTGACGCCGGACTCGTTTTACCTTCGCCCGCACCAGGTGATCTTTGAGGCCATGCTGGATATGTCGCGCGACGTCCAGCCGATAGATGTGCTGACCTTGGGCGAACGCCTGAATGCCGCCGGCCGGTTGGAGGACGTCGGCGGCGTAACTTTCTTGAACCAGCTGCTGGATGCCACGCCCACTGCCGCGCATGCCGAGTTCTATGTGGATATCGTTCGCCAGCATCACCTGCTGCGGCGTATTGTAGAATGTGCGCGTACTTCGGAAAACATTTGCCACACCTCGGAAGAGAGCGCCGATGCCGTACTAGCCAAGGTGGAGCAGGCCTTTTTCGACATCTCCGCACAACGCCACTACTCCATGTTGCACTGGTCGCAGGCGGTGGACGAATCAGTCGAGGCGATCAACCGTATCCTTGATATGAAAAAGGGCATTACCGGCATTCCCACCGGTTACCCTGACCTGGACACAAAACTATCGGGATTGCATGCCGGCGAAATGATAGTCTTGGCCGCCCGTCCCTCTATGGGCAAAACATCTCTGGCCATGAATATCGTGGAAAACGTCGCTCTCGGTGTCACTGACCGCCAGCCGCGTCCAGTCGCCGTTTTCAGCTTGGAAATGTCGCGGGAGCAATTAATCATCCGCATGTTGGGCAGCCATGCGCGTATCCCGGCACACAGCATCTCCTCCGGCTATCTGACGCCCGCCAAACATGGTCAGCTGATGCAGGCGGCGGATGTGTTGAAAAAAGCGCCGATTTATCTGGACGACACCGGCGGGTTGGACATTCTGGAACTGCGTGCCCGCGCCCGTCGTCTGAAACGCAAATACGACATTGAGTTGTTCGTGATAGATTATCTCCAATTATTAAACTCGCATGACCACCGTCGCGATGGGCGCCAGTTGGAAGTCGCGCATATCTCTGGCTCGATAAAGAACATGGCGAAGGAATTAAAGGTGCCCGTGCTTGTGCTCAGCCAGTTGAACCGCTCTCCAGAATCTCGTGAACGCGGCGAGCCACGCTTGGCGGACCTGCGCGATTCGGGTTCCATTGAGCAGGATGCCGACGTGGTCGCTCTGCTGCGGCGTCCTTCCAAGTATAATGATGACCAGGACACAGTTGCCGGCGCCAGCAACAAGGCGATCGTTGACATCGCCAAGCAACGCAATGGGCCAACGGGCGAAGTGGAATTGGTATTCCGAGAGGAAATCATGCGCTTCGAAAGTCTGGCCCGGAGCGGTTATAACGACAGCACCGCGCCTGCTGGGGTAAACGGACGGGAATAAAGGGGCTGGGGTATGCTTGGCAAAAACTATCCGCTGTTGTCGGCGCTGGCCGTGTTTTTGCTTTCCGTTTTGACGTTGCCGGCTGCGGTGATCCGGGAAATCCGGGTGGAAGCGGTAGATGTTCATTTCAACGATCGGGATTTTGTGTTGGCGGTTACCCAAGTGCGGCCGGGCGACCAGGTGGATCAGCGTCGTATTACCAGGGATGTAAAAAACCTCACGGCGACAGGCCGTTTTTCTTTTGTAGATAGCGATCTCGTGCCGGTGGGAGAGGATTTCGATCTGGTTTACCGCGTGGCCATCAAACCGCGCCTTGAAAAACCGGTCGTGGTTGAAGGCGCTGAGCACATCGGCGAACGACGTATCCGTAAATGGTTGGAGCTTGAACCAGGCAATGCAGTTGATGACGCCGTTTTAAGCATGCGTTCCCGCAAGGTTCGCGAGGAATATCATCGCCGGTTTTATCCCAATGTTAAACTTGCCTGGGAAATTATAACCGACCCGGCTACCGGGTTCGCACGGGTGATATACCGCGTGCAGGAAGGCGAACGCGCCACACTGCGGCGTGTTAAATTCGCCGGCAACACCTATCAGCCGCCTAATTGGAGCAAAAGGTTTGCCGCCGGCTTGCGCCGGGAGGTGGCCGTTTCTCCGGAATCTGTTCCTCCGGAGCGCTTGGGAGCCGTCATGCAGCCGCGTCTGTGGCATGTTTTTTCGTTTTTTACCAAACGCGGCGTTTATAATCCGGATGATCTGGAATCCGATCGCGATGCCTTGCGTGCACTCTATTTAAACCGAGGGTATCTTGATGCGCAGATTGACGCGCCGGAAGTGAGTTATTACCGTCCGCGAAAATTGGAAGCTGTATATCATATTACGGAAGGGCCGCAATACCGGCTGGGTGAAATTAACTTGCGGAACAATACCATTTTCTCCGACGCGGAACTTCGGGCGCTGATCAACCTGCGGCCTGGCGATATCGCCGACATGTCCGCCGTGAACCGCACAGCGGAAACTCTTCGCGATTACTACTTGAACCGTGGTTATATGCGCGCCGGCGTACGGCCGCATTTGCGACCGCGCGCGTCGGGATCGGTAGTGGATGTGGATTTCCTGTTTCATGAGGGTGAAGTTGTCAATATCCGTTACGTGGATATCCGCGGTAATGCCCGCACTAAAGACCATGTTATACGCCGGGAATTGACGGTATATCCGGGCGAACTCTACAATATGGTCAAGGTGCGGCAAAGTGAACGCATCCTGCGCAATCTGGGATTCTTTTCGCAAGTCAGCAGCTATCCGCATGAGACAGGTGAAGCCTCCCGTGACGATCTGGTGTTTGAAGTTGAGGAAAAGCAAACCGGACAATTTACGCTGGGCGCCGGTTATTCCAGCATTGACGATATCATTGGGTTTGTCGAGGTGTCCCAAGGGAATTTTGACCTTTTTGACTGGCCGCGGTTTTCCGGTGGCGGACAAAAATTGCGCTTGCGAGCGCAAGTCGGCAGTGAAACCGAGGAGTACCTGATGTCATTAACGGAACCCTGGTTTATGGGCCGCAAGCTTTCGTTGGGCGGGGAGCTTTACCGCACTGTCCGTAAGAATCTTAGCAGTTATTACAACGAGCGGCGCATGGGTGGCGCTGTTACGTTGGGGAAACCGCTGCGAGGCTTTTTCCATCGTGCCAATCTACGCTACGGTTTGGAAGACATCAACATATACGATGTAGCGACCAATGCCGTTCAACGTATCCAGAACGAAGAAGGCAGCCGTTTGGTTAGTTCCATCAAGCTTTCGTTAATCCATGACAGCCGCGATAATTATTTTGTGCCGACGCGCGGTGTCCGTCTGATGCTTGCCGGCCGCGTATCCGGCGGCCCCCTTGCGGGTGATGTTGATATGTACGGCCTGGAAGCAGATGTTTCCGCTTTTTATCCACTCTGGTTCGGCCATGTCTTCAACCTGCGTGGACGGGTTGATGTGGTACAGGAGTATGGCAATGACGACGATGTGCGTATTTTTGACCGCTTGTTCCTGGGCGGCGCGCGTACAATGCGCGGGTTCAAATACCGGCATGTCGCCCCTTACGAAGAAGGCGAGCCGATTGGCGGCAAAACCTCAGCCTTGCTGACGGCGGAATATACTGTGCCTATTACCCGCAAGATTCTGCGCGGCGTGGTGTTTTACGATATAGGCAATGTGTGGATGGATTCCTACGAAATGGATGCGACCTATTGTTCCGATGTCGGTGTCGGTCTGCGCCTGGATGTGCCAAACTTCCCCATCCGTTTGGAATATGCCTGGCCGCAGGAGATTTGTGGTGACGTGGAACGCACGGGAGGCCGCTTTAACGTTTGGCTGGGATATGGGTTTTGAAAAGGGAGAATGAACCGCCAAGACGCCAAGACTGCCAAGATGGGGAAGCGGGAAATTAACCGCAGGCGTGAGCCGCACTGGCGCCGCAGATGAGCGCGGATTGACGCAGATGGGAAAAGGTGAGTGCGACATAGGCGGAGATGAAATGACACTGAAAGGGATTAAAATTATGCAAAAACATCAGATGCTGATATTAGCGGCCTTAGCAGCCGTGGTTTTATCCGGCGCGCCGGCGCCATCCGCAGCCGTGGAATTGAAAGTGGCGACGGTGTCAATGGAACATCTTTTCGACAACTATCACCGCACTCGGACGTTTAACGTGGATTTGAAAAAGCGCGCCGCGGCGTTGGATAACAAACGCGACCAACTGGCGCTGGAAGCCAAAACCAGGCAACGCGCGCTGGAAACAATCGCGGATGAAGCGCACGACCGCTCCTTGAGTGAAAGCGAGCGCGAGCGTAAGAAACGCGAAGCCGAGGAGGCTTATACCCTTGCCCGCAATGCGGAGGAAGCCTTAGTGGAATTCGATCGTACGGAAAAACGTCGGTTCAGCGAGGAAATGCGCGTGGCACAGCAGGAACTGGTGAAGGAAATCCGGAAGGCTATTCGGGAGTACGCCACACAGCACGGATATACGTTGGTATTGGATATCTCCGGTAAATCTTTGAACGGTGTGGAGACAGCGGTGTATTCCGATCCGGAATTCGATATAACCAATCCGGTGTTGGAAATATTGAACAAGAAAGGGAAATAATATGCCGGCATCTATGACAGTGGCAGAAATTGCTCAGCGCCTTGGCGGGCTTTTGGAAGGCGATGGGCATGCGGTCATTACCGGACTGGCTGGCATCCGCGAGGCTCAGTCCGATCAGTTGAGCTTCGTGGCAAACCCCCAATATGCTGTCGCCGCTGCCGCGACGCAGGCCGGTGCGGTTATTGTCGCTAAGGATTGGTCACGTCCGTGTTCTGCGGCGCTGATCCGCGTAGAAAATCCCGATAAGGCTTTCGCAACAGCTGCCCAATGGTTTGCGCCGCCCGTGCCACCGCCCTTAGATGGGGTGCATTCTACGGCAATTGTGGCGCCGGATGCAGTCCTTGGCGCTGACGTGGCGCTTGGCCCATATTGCGTGGTGGAGGCTGGCGCTCGGATCGGCGCGCGCACCGTTTTACATGCCGGCTGTTATGTCGGTCATGGTGTGATCATCGGCGCCGATTGCAAGTTGTATCCCCATGTTTCCATCCGTGAATATTGCCGGCTGGGTGAACGCTGCATTCTGCATAACGGTGTGGTCATCGGCAGCGATGGATTCGGCTATGTTCAGGAGGATGCCGTCCGCCGCAAAATTCCGCAAATCGGAATTGCAGTCATCGGCGATGATGTGGAAATTGGCGCCAACACCACAGTGGACCGTGCCCGCTTCGGCCAGACCCGTATCGGTAATGGCGTGAAGATAGACAATCTGGTGCAGATCGCCCATAACGTGATCATCGGCGATAATGCTGTGATTGTCGCGCAGGTGGGCATTTCTGGCAGTAGCATTATCGGCGCACGCGCGATTCTGGCAGGCCAAGTGGGTGTTGCCGGGCATTTGACTATCGGTGAGGATGTAATTGTTGGAGCCCAATCGGGCGTGAATAAAAGCATCCAGCCTAAATCATTTGTGTTCGGTAGCCCTGCTCAACCTTATGATAAGGCGTTTAAAGTTCACGCCATGACTATGCGCCTGCCAGAGTTGAAAGGAAAACTGGCGGCGTTGGAGCAGCGTTTGGCGGCGTTGGAAAAAACATTGGCTGCTGAACGGCGTCCACGCGCCTGACGCGACGCTGCGGATGCCGCCGCTCTCAGTGGCGCGTAGGGAAGGCGTTGCGGT
Organism: Kiritimatiellia bacterium; assembly: GCA_050944835.1. Lineage (GTDB taxonomy): Bacteria > Verrucomicrobiota > Kiritimatiellia > JAAZAB01 > JAAZAB01 > JAXGPF01. The sequence continues at coordinate 21,872 of JBMNRV010000009.1, read as the reverse complement.
GGAGACGCGGCGGCACGTTCTGGTTGTACCCATCAAAAAATGCCGCGACATCGGCGGGAGCGGCCCAGCCGCGTGTCATCAAACAATCGCCGATACGGAATAAATCGCGCTCGGCGCGTCGGCGGGAGATGCGCAGTTTTCGGCGTACCCCATCTAAATCCACTGCCCATAGCCTTGCCGGAGCGCCTCCAACCATGACGTTTTCATATTTCAGGTCGCGGTTGGAATAGTTGTTGGTATGAAACGACGCGGCCAGACGCCCGTAGTCTGCCATCAATGTTGCGCGTTCGGCGGGTGACAGAGTAGGACGCGCCAACCGGTCAGCCAGCGGTTCGGCGGGTAGTTCTTCCGTCAGTAAGTATCCTGCCCAATTCCACCATCCGCGCCATGCGGAAGTCCATCCTATGGCGGATGCAGTGGAGATGCCGATGGCGTTCATCCGCCGCGCCGTTGTAAAGCCGCGGCGCGCGCGGAAAATCTGGTGGAATTTGCGCAACAGTTTGCGGCTTGGCCAATAGGTTTTGATGATCAGTCCATCCAATGCGGCTACGCGGCAGCCTTGGTAATGCTTCAGCGTACGTCCTGCGTCTGCGACACCTGCGAACGGGAGCGGTCTAGAGTCGTCATCCGGCCAGTTCCGCGCTAGCCAGGAACGCAAGTCATCCTCACGTTCGGGGGCGACACGCCAAATCCGTCCGCGATAGCGCAAGGTGGCCGCCGGGGGCATCCGGCGCGGAAGCAAGACCGTTGCCACCAGCAGAGCCAACAGCATGCAGGTGGCCGTCAGAGAATCCGTAAAGTCGGACCGCGATCCAATCCAGATGGAAATAACCGGTTGGTCATAGTTAAAGTCGGTCAAATAGTGGTGGAATTTAATTGCCCAAACCCAGGCGGCATGGGCGCCAATACTTTGCCACAAGCTTCCTGTGTGCATAAAAAACGCGCACAACACAACGCCCATCAGTGTCAGATTGAAGAAGCGCAAGAAGAACGCTTCATGCTGTGTTATGTTTGTGAGTGTGTTGAGATATACCTGCCAAACCGCGATACTTGGTGTAGCGGCTTCAAAGGCTTCAGGTGTGGGGGTGAGAAAATGCGCCAGCGCGAAAATAGCGCTGGAAACTATTGCTGCGGGCCACGTCCTCCAAAGCCGTGCGGCGGCGCTAAATAAAATTCCCCGGCAGACAATCTCTTCCAGCAGCCCGACGCTTATGCCGGAAAGCAGATAGGAGAAGGATTTGTCGAGCATTACACCCCAATTCGGCGGTGGTGTGATAATGCGGAAACCCAATAACCAGACGACGATACTCAGACTGCCGAGTGTTGCCAACCCAATGAATATGCCGCGTGCGAGTTCCGGCAACCGGCGCCGAGAGAGATTAAAGTTAAAATCGTGCCAACCACGCCATCCGGTTATTTTCAAAAAAAACCACAGGCAAATCAGGCTGACGATCAACAGGCATCGGCGCATCACACGATCAGCGCCTTTGTCTTGCAGAAAATCCCAGAGCGGCCCACTCAACTTAGCCGCGCCTTCCATGATCCATACTGCCGTAAAAGCGGCTGCACCGATGCCGACCGTCAGGAAAAGCGCAATTAACACTATTAGTTTTAAAGTTGGCAGGCGGCTGGATGTGTCATTGTTTTGCTGCATATCTGTTCAAATTCCTGGTCGCCGCCGGTGATTTTCAGACGCTACATGCAGCACACATAGAAATAATTGTTGGCGGCAGATATGGTTTCATCTGATCCGGACGGTATTATCCCTCAGGTATAGGTTTAGTCAATAGATGATTTTCAGTGGACTTTCCCAAAAAAATCCGGTCATTAATCAGGACTTACCCTAAAACTGCGGTAGTTGGCAAGTTTGTCGCAGATGCGCGGCGCGAAGGATGAAGCTGTATAAACATACTGCAAGTCATTCGCAACAAAGCAGATGCGGCAAAATCGCCACCCCCTTTACGGGTTTGAAATTCAGGAAACTTTCTTTCACTAGATGAGTGCAGTAGCTTTAAGTTTTAATGTTCTTATTCTCAACACTTTATCTCGTTTCCTGAATTTCAAATGCCGTTTTAGGGCTTACTACTGTGGTTTGACCATGGCGCAAATTTTCTGATATACCATTGCCGCGATGATGTGTAAGCCTTCTTGATGGAAATGAATTCCGTCATCGGAAAAATACTGATCAAATTCCGGCGCGGCGAAAATGGCATGTAAATCCAGCAAATCAGCGCTGGTGTGCGCGGCTACTTGTCGCGTTAAATCGGTATAGTCATCATGTACCGCGTTAAAATTAATTTTGGCGGCCGCTTCCGGAAATTTATGCTGTTGGGCCTCGACATTTCGCCGCGGCGCTGAAATTAAAAGCGGCTGCGCGTCTGCGTCACGGATTTTCTGGACTAATTCGATCAGGGTGTTGGTGTATTCTTCCGGCGGCACACGGAAGCCCGGGGCATCCCGAACAGGTGTCCCGTTATTGTCATTAGCAAATATATTAAAAAGCAGCATGAAACAGCGCTTGTGCTTGAACAGGTTATACATGATGCCCTGCCAGGGGGCGACCTTTACTGCCATGCGGTTGTGGTCGGTCTGCATTTCCAGCCAGTGATCGTTCCAGCCGTAAAATACAGTGACAATATCCGGCTGCAACTGGCGGGTCTGGGTGTTGAAAACCTTTAATCCCTGAGCCGAAGAATAACCGTAAACCGCCATGTTGAAAGCTTCCCAACGGTTGGCTGTCGGCGGCGCCGCCGTGAGCATTTCGTGCAGCAGCAAGCTGTATGGTGGATGACCTTGAGCTGTGACAGAATCTCCCAGACAGATTACACGCATGTCGCCGGGTTGCTTTACGGGATCAATTTCCCGGTCGCGGTATCCCAAGCTATTTACCAAAAAGTCATTGTAATGTTTGCCTGGATGAAACTTCCAGAGTAACTCCGGGTCTGAATATCCCTTATCACTTGTTTTTGTGCCGTCTTCCTCAGTGGTCTCAAAAATTACCGGCGCCATTTCAATTTGAAAGCTGGAGCGTGTCAACGCCAGCTCCAGAAGTCCGACTGTTACATAAAGCGATATGAGCGCCAAGACGGCCTGTCGCGCCCAAAACTTGTCCAGCAGACCGCGAATCGGCTGTCCTTGTTGTTTCGACCATGATTTGATCGCAATCCGTGCCGCCAGTGGCAGGGCGATTGCCAGCCACGGCTTAAAGTTGGCCGAGATCGTCAGTTTGCAAGGTCCGGCGCGCAGTATCAGCGGATCCAGCAGCCAAGCGGCTGGCAATATCAATAAAGCGAGCAGGCAGATTAAGTCTAATGCGATCAGTTTGGCGGACAGTGTGCCGCGTGTCGCGTTGGTGGCGGGAGGCTGCATGATCAGAAGAAAGTGTAAATAAACGACGGCACCACGACTTGAGTGCTGACAACTAACAGCGCCACCAGCAGCATGATGAGAAAGACCGGAATAATCCACCATTGCTTTTGGCGCCAAGCGAAGCCGAAAAATTGTTTAATCAGAATTCCTAAATGTTTAAGAAACATACTACCCCTTAATCTAATACATAATCTTTGCGCCAATCCACGGTTTCCTCCCATGGCGGCTGATCGGTTTTTTGTAAAACATATCCGCCTAATACCAGACAATCCATTTCTGTACGCATAAAACAGCGGTAAGCATCCTCCGGCGTGCAGACAATCGGCTCGCCGCGCACGTTGAAGGAAGTGTTGATAATGGCGCCACAACCAGTCAGATTCTCAAAGGCTTTGATCAGATCGTAATATTCCGGGTTGGTTTCACGGTTGACCGTTTGAACTCGGGCGGAATAATCCACATGGGTGATGGCGGGGACGTCGGAACGCGTCTGGTTAATGCGTTCGCGCAGCGGCAACCGCGCGGAATTTTCCTTATTGATGCAGTGTGCCTTCGCCACCTGTGCCACCAGCAGCATGTAAGGTGATGGGCGTTCCAATTCAAAAAAGTCGCTGACGCGCTCCTCCAGGCAGGAAGGCGCAAAGGGACGGAAGGATTCGCGATGCTTGATTTTCAGGTTCATGGTGGATTGCATTGCAGGTGAACGGGCGTCGCCGATGATAGAGCGGTTGCCCAATGCGCGCGGGCCGAATTCCATGCGGCCCTGTAAAAGGCCGATGACTTTCTGATCGGCGATCAGTTCCGCTATGCGCTGCGCCCGTTGGGCGGCATCCGGCAAGTATTCGGCGGGGTAGTTGTTGGCTTTCAAGTAAGCGCCGATTTCTTCATCGCTGAACGCGGGGCCGAGATACGCGCCTTGCATGGTGTCGTGGTTCCCATCCGGCTGGCGGCCGCCATTGTAAACCTGATGCCAAACCGACAAAGCCGCGCCCAAGGCGCCACCGGCATCGCCGGCGGCAGGCTGAATCCAGATGTCAGAGAAAGGGCCTTTGCGCAGCAGTCGCCCGTTAGCAACACAATTCAGGGCCACACCGCCGGCCAGACAGGCTGTTGAGCAGCCGGTAATGCGATGGGTGTGACGCGCCATGCGCAGGACGATTTCTTCTGTGACATCCTGAATGGACCGCGCCAAATCCATTTCGCGTTGGGTGATCTCCGATTCTGGTTGCCGTGGCGGCCCCTCAAATAAATCCGCGAATCGCTGGTTGGTCATGCGCAGCCCGTCCAGGTATCCGAAATAGTCCAAGTTCAACCGGAAAGAGCCGTCCTCTTTCAAGTCGAGCAGATTATCCAGGATGTGTTTTCGGTAAACCGGCTCGCCGAACGGCGCCAATCCCATAAGTTTATATTCGCCGGAATTTACCTTGAACCCGGTGAAATAGGTGAATGCCGAGTAGAGCAGTCCCAGCGAATGGGGGAAACGTAATTCCTGCAATAATTGCAATTGATTGCCTTTGCCGTGGCCGATGGTGGTTGTCGCCCATTCGCCGACGCCATCAAGTGTCAAAATAGCGGCTGATTGGAAAGGTGATGGGAAAAACGCGCTGGCGGCATGTGATTCGTGGTGCTCGGGGAAATATATCTGGTATCCGGTAATACCTAACTGTGACAGCGCGCGTTCTATTTCCAGCGGAATCCAGAGTTTGCGGCGCAACCAGAGTGGCACAGCCATCATGAACGAACGCAGACCGCGTGGCGCGACGGCGAAATAAGTTTCAAGGATCCGCGCAAATTTGGTGATGGGTTTATCGTAAAATGCCACTGCGTCTAATTGGCGGCCGGTGATTTGACCGGCTTGCAGGCAGTAACGCACGGCGTTTACGGGAAACCCAGCATCGTGCTTGCGTCGGCTGAACCGCTCTTCCTGCGCCGCGGCAATAATTTTGCCGTCGCGCAGCAATACAGCCGCGGAATCATGATAAAATGCGCTGATGCCCAAAATATTCATGCTGGAGGAGTCCGTGTTAGGTTAGAAGTTAGTATTGCCGTGACCAATGCTCCGGGTCGGTGATTGGCGCACGGTCATTCCAATAAGTGTTGGCTTGTGGAAGTAGCCGGCGCTCCATCGGGTCATGGCCACGCAACCATAAAACCAACCGGCCCAAAGTGAAAACCGTATAAAACATCGGCAGCAGCAGCAGCCATGTTATAAACACGCCGACTGCTCGCCCAACCCAGGCGGAGATGCGGTCAAACCATGCCGGTATTTTAGGGCAGAACACCATGCCCGCTAAGATGACTGCGGCCAATGTCCAGACCAAGCCGCCTGCGAGGCGGTGGCGCCATCTGAAAAACAGAAAGGCGCCTACTATGAGCATGATGGCAATTTGGAGCAATCGCCGGGGAGTTTCAGACCTTGTCTTGATATGGGAAGAATCAGGCGTGCTAAGTGGGATTTCTCGCCAAGTCCAAAAGATGTTGTTGTTTTTTGACATAAGATAATTTTCTGGCATGAGCAGATAAATTGGATTAATTTCCCAAAAACCCGCTCGTCAAGCAAGCGTATTTTTTAGAAAACTTCTAGAAATGTCATCAGTAGCATCCCATAGAAAACCGCTAGGAGGGAGAGAGGGGATAACTACTGATTAAAATAACTCTTGCCATTTTTTATGTTTTATATTAATTTATTCACTGAATGAATAATAAGAACAACTCTTAAATTTTTTTGTTTTACATTAATTTATTCCCGAATGGAAAAAGCCAGCAAAACTTCCATGCAGAAGTGGAACCGGCAACTGGTGTTGGCGCTGGCCAGACGGCATGGCCGGGTGTCACACAGTGATCTGGTGCGCGAAAGCGGATTGAGCGCCGGAACCGTGTCAAACATTACCCGGCAACTGCGCCGGGAAAATTTTCTGAATGTAGCCGGAAAGAGCAAATCCGTTAGAGGACGTTGTTCAGTAAACCTGGAATTCAACCCTTCCGCGAAATATATTCTCAGCGCCACCTGTCTTTATGAGAAAACTTCCCTGGCCATTGTTGATTTGTCGGCCAGGATTGTGGCGCGGACAAGTTTTCCCACCAAGCCTGAGCGAGGAATTGACGTTTTCATGAAGAATTTTGAAAAAGCCATGAATTCTCTCTTAAAATCACATGCGTTGCCCCGTGATAGGTTGATGGCGTTGGCGGCAAGTTTTGAAGGCGTAGTGGAGGCGCGGACCGGTACGCTTGTAAAGTGCGCGCGAATGGGATGGAAAAATATTCCGCTCAAAAAGAAATTTGAATCCTGGTGCAAGTTGGATGTTTTTATTGAAAATGATATTCGCGCCACCCTGTTGGGAGAATTCACCAACGGTGTCGGCAAGTCGGCTAAAAATCTGATTTATCTGGCGCTGGGCTCGGGTATAGGCGCCGGATTCCTTGTCCAGGGACGTATTTATTACGGCTCACATCAGATGGAGGGAGAAATAGGACATATCGTCAAGGATCCATCCGGTCCGGTATGCCGTTGCGGGAAGCGTGGTTGTCTGGAGGCGCTGGCTTCCGGAACCGCCATAGCCGATGCGGCGCGCCGTGCGAACATTCCCGGTTTGCATAAGTCGGCGACAATTCAAAAGGATGAAGCAGCTTTTCGGCAAGTGTTGAAGCAAGCCGAACAGGGAAATAAACAAGCGGGAAAATTATTGGAAAAAGCCGCCAACTTGCTGGGCGGAACGATGGCAAGTATAATTAATCTGCTTGATCCGGAAAAAATTATCTTAGCCGGATACATGGTCGCGGGCCAAGATAATTCTTTTTTTAATTTGATCAGAAATGCCTGCTATCAATCCTTAGGCGGCCAAGCGAAGTGCGGAGCGCATATCGGTCAAAGCGCGCTGGGCGATGACGCCGCGCTTGTCGGAGGCGCCATTTTGGCCTGTCGGGAATGTTTTTCAGTTCCGGAATGGAAATAATTGTGGTTCAATGTTGTGCTGCTGTATGAATATTCAGCCTAAATTCAGTTTCGTCTGTTTCTTTCTTGGCGTTCTTGGCGGTTCAATCCAACCCGTGTTCATACTGTTTATCAGGTTCTGCTACTGCTTTGTGGCTAAAAATCTATCGGAACTGAATTTTGGGAAACCAACGTAAATTTATTGGAAAATAACGATTTTAGGTTAAATATTGTTGGATGATACAGATGAGGATATATGAATTATGCGTAAACTAATGCCAGGTTTTGATTTAACGCCTTGCCCTCAAATTATAACGCCGCTCGCGGGATGTTTTCGTGTTCCCCGCAATGCCCTGCGGATAGCGATGGCGGGAATACCGCGGAATGATGCCGGGCGGCTTGAGAAAGCCGCCGGCATGGCGTTTAAAGTTGTTCAAGCCAGCGGGCAACACGGCGATATTACGCTGGAATTGGACCGCAAGCTTTCATTTCCATCTGCCGTGCGCGATGATGTTATGGATCAGGGTTATAAACTCGACATCCGGCCGGAAGGCATCCATGCCGTAGCGCGCGATGTCCGCGGTTTATATTATGCGTTGCAAACACTTAGACAAATTCCGCAAACCGCTGCTGGGATGCCCGCATGTTCGATTTGCGATTGGCCGGATATGCCGTGGCGCATCTTTCATATTCCCGGCGATCACAATATGCCTCATTATGATGAATTGTTAAAACTGATAGATGTGCTGGCTGGATACAAATACAATACATTTGTCATGCATTACCGTGACCGGTTTACGTTTGAACGTTATCCAATCCTGAATCATCCGTCGGCGTTCAGCAAGGATCAGATACGCGGCTTGATCGCCCATATGGAAGAACGATTTATTACAGTAGTGCCGCGCCTGGACACGTTGGGACATGCCGATTGTTATCTACGTCACAAGCAATTTCAGCATTTGGCAGAGTTGCCCGGAAATCCCAACGAGCTTTGCCCCAGTAATCCCGAAACATTAACATTTATCAAAAGTCTTTGGGAAGAGGTGCTGGCAGTCCATCGGGGTGCGAAAATTGCGCATCTAGGTGGAGATGAGGTGTTCCGTCTGGGATCATTTTGTCCGCGTTGCGACCGGCATGCGCGCGCCGGAACACTTGGCAGACTCTATACGGATTATTACCATGCGCTCGAAACATGGTTCATTGAGCAAGGCATTCGTCCGATCATGGCCGGCGACATGATTCTAATGTATCCGGAGACGCTGAAGCGGTTGCCGCACGAGACAATTTTTTGCGATTGGCATTATGCCGGCGATGAAGTTAAGCCGGGAGCACAGGTTTTTATTCGTGGCGTGGGCGAATTTCGCCCAGGCGAAGAAAACATCATTCCCGAACCTTACGCTCGCATTTTCGGTAAATACCTGCGCGCCACCGATGGCAATACACCATTTGAGCCTTTCCCGTTCCTGCGTTTTTTTAAGGATAACGGATATGATGTTATAGCTCAAACCATGGCCAACACCATCTTCTCCAACAGCGGCGGCTTTCGCGACCGCATCTCCAATAACAGGTTGTTCAGCATAACGGCCCGCAAAGTTCAAGCGCTTGGATTGTTTAATTCGGCATGGGAATATTATTTGCCAGTCCAAAATTCGCTGCACGGCATAGCCGCCGGCGGCAATTATTCCTGGAACTCCCAAGATGTCGAAGAAGACGCATTTATGGAGCGGTTTGCTAAGGGCATAGGAGCCGCCGCCCTGCCACCCGCTGCGGCTGTTATGGATCGTTTGTTTGTGAAAGTGCGTGGGTTCAATCCGATACCAACGCCTGGTGATCATGCCGTGTTGCGCGCCTCAGCCAAAAGCATGAGCGAAAATGCGGCGACAAATCCTGATAGTATTGCCGGATTGTATGCGGAATTAACGTCATTGCGCATGGAGATGGCAGCCCGCGCCGCCGCCATTCAGGAAGCGAAAGTTCTCGCGACACGCCTGGAACTCGGAGTAGGCTCTGATATTACTGTTGATATTTCGGATTATTTGAATTGGGACGGCGTGATGCCTAAACGCGCGGGAATGCTTGATCCGTCTCCAGGGCGCCATGTATTACATGGCATCCCGTTAGAAATTCCCGCTGTCAATCGCAAGACCGGCGCCCGGGCAATCTGTGTCGGCGGTACTAAATCGTTGGTGGGAAAGGAGTGTGGCGTTAGTGTGCGGCTGCCGCTGCGGCAAAAGTGTGATGCGCTTTTTTTTCTTGTCGCCGGCGCCTGGGGACGTATAGATTCAGTAAATGGCTTTTTTAAAATGCATTTCTCCGAAGGGATGGATGACACATTGCCGCTGATTGTCGGGAAAAATATTAATGACTGGTCTGGCGGTCATAGACCGGGACTCGCAGCCGAAATGAATGGATTATTGTCAGGATGCGCGGCGGCATGGGAAGGGGGAAAGGCGGAAAGCGGAGACTTGGGTGTTCGTATCCGTATCTATTTGTGTTGGTGGAAAAATCCCCGCCCCGAATCGCTGATAGAATATATTGATTTTTTACCGAATGAAGAAAACACCGGGTTTGCGGCGTTGTTCGGTTTAACCGCGCGCACGGCCGGTACAACGCACGCGCCGGACGATGCGCCACAAATCAAAGAGCGCGCGGCTGATTTGCGCCATGCGATGTTGGAGATGGCGATGGAGAACGAGGCGCTTACCGCGCGGCATCGCTTGATGTATGATAAATTACTGGCGCCAGAAGATGCGGCAAGCAATATGCAGAAATTAACCATCCCCGACCTGCACCGGGCTATTATACAATGTGATACCATCACTGCTATCCCATAAGTTCGCCCCAAAACAGGTTTTGAAGAATTTAAGGATTGTGATAAATGCTTTTGTTTTACTAGCGCCACATAAAAAACAAAAGCGCGTGGAATAATGCCCGATGTCATAACGTAATTAAAAGGAGGTTTATGCGTGTGTCAAAATAAAACAAAAACCGGAACTGAATTTTTTGAACTAACGCAAATTTATTAGGAAATAATGCCTTTTTTGGGCTAAATATTCACACTGAATGTTACTGATGGCATATGGAGTGTTGAACTATGAAAAAAGTATTGTTTCTGCTCTTAAGCTTTGCCTTATTGGTCAGCAGCGGAATGGCGGCTACCTTTCATGTGGCCGTGACTGGCGATGATGTCAATGACGGATCAACTTGGCTTCAGGCTAAGTGTTCCATCCAGGCCGCGGTGGATGCCGCCGCCGACGGCGATGTCATCCTGGTCTCCAACGGCGTCTATACCGCCACGGCGGACCAGGTGGTGAGTATTGAAAAGTCGGTGGACATCCGAGGTGTCAACGGACCGGACGTGACGATTATTGATGGTGGAAACAGCCGGCGTTGTGTTTATTCCGCACCGCCCAATAACGGTTCCCCCATCTACCTATCCGGATTTGCAATCTGTAATGGCAATGCATCGCAAGGCGCCGGGGTGTATAAGAGTGGCTACCGCGATTTTTACCTGTCAAACTGTGTCATTCACGCCAATACCTGTTCCGAGGATGGTGCGGGTATTTATAAAACACTCAAGAACAGTCAAATGGTTGTCACCGATTGCATAATCAGTAACAATCTGGCTGCAAGGTCTGGCGCAGGGGGGTATTCTCGTAATGCCGGGCGTTTATTTATGTTTAATTGCGATATAGTAAACAACATATCTACCAACGCTGGCGGCGGCATTTCCGGAATTTCCAGCGACTATTCAGGAACAGTTTTTGAATTACATGACTGCCGGATTGCCGACAACACCAGTGTTTCTAATTCCGGTGGCGGCATTTATTTTAACAGCAACGCCGGCGCTACAGGGGTGGTCAATAATTGCATTGTGGAATACAATCATGCCCTCAGTGGCGGCGGCGTATATCACCGTTACCTCGGCGATCTGTTCATCACTAATTGCATAATCCGTGGGAATGAAGTGGATTACACCCAAGGTTATGCCGGCGCCGGCGTGAGAATTTATGGACCGGGCCGCATGACCGGCTGTCTGATTGCCGGCAACAAGGTGACGGCTGCCGGCGGGCATGGTGGTGGAGTGGCTCTGTACACCAGTGATAAAGTGTTTGAAGTTGATAATTGCACGATTGTCTCCAACAGCATAATGGGTGACTGCGGTGGCGGGCTGGCGCTGTCTAAAGATGTTACCGCCGCCTGCACCATCCGCAATACCATCATTTACAACAACACGTCTGTTGGCAACGCTCGTTCCAATGTTTTTGTTGGCAACGGTTCGGGAGTTATATTTACCAATTGCTGCACTGCGCCGCTGAATAACGGCACAGATCAACCAATCACGCCGGATGCCGGTAATATTGATTTAGACCCGGTTTTTGTAAATCTGACGGGTGGGGATTACCGGCTTCAGAGCGATTCGCCCTGTATCAATACCGGGGCCAATATGCTATGGATGGCCGATGCCGTTGACCTGGATGGCCGTTGTCGGCTGGACCGTTTTTCTCGTCAGGTGGATATGGGGTGCTACGAATATGTGCCGCAGGGGGCAATGTTCAATTTGCGGTGAGGAGGGGAGAACCACGGATTAACACGGATGGACACGGATGGAATTGAACCGCCAAGACGCCAAGAAAATGAGAGAATGAAACCGCAGGTGAACGCAGATGGAAGAGGGGGGGGGAACCACGGATGGACACGGATGGACACGGATTGGAGAAAGAGATTAGCCACAAAGATGCACAAGAGGGGGATATTAAAATTCTTCTGATCGGACTGATCCGACCGATCCGTTGGACACTCCGGTTGACTTGAGGGGAATTGCGCTAAGGAAAGAAGAAAATTAGCCACAAAGATGCATAAGGGAACAGAATGAGGATTAGCCACAAAGAGGCACAAGAAGCACAAGAAGAGACAGAGGTATTACACGGAGGCGCGAGCCAGCAGGTATCTCTGTTAAAATCTGCGTCCATCTGCGTAATCTGCGGTTCCCCCCTCTCCCTAGCCATCCGTGTCTATCCGCGTCCATCTGTGGTTCCTTTCCTTTTTCTGTTTCTTGGCGTTCTTGGCGGTTCAATCAGTGGTTCTTCTGCTGCTTTGTGGCTAAACAGGCTGAATATTCATCCTGCGGGATGACAGTGAATACAAATCAGTATGCAAAATAGTTTAACACTTGAGCGCTTGCCCACGCGCGCCCAGCTGGCCGAATGGCTGGCCGCGACCGGATTGGACGAGGCGATGGATACGGTGATGGCGGCTTACGATTCCGGTACGCTTGCCACGCCCGCCAATTTTGCGACGTTGCGGACTTGTCATCAAAAGGCTTGGCTGGATGGCACACGCCTGACGCCGGAAGATTTGGCCGGCTGCACGCTGGACCGTATGTTGCTGGCTAAAATTCTGATGGCATTGCTGGTGCCTTTGTTGCGCGCCCGGCATCAATCATTGGGATTGCCGGAATCCGTTACAGCGGAAAGCTGCCGGGGTTTGGGCAATAGCGTGCGGGTCAGGTTGGAATTTCCGGACGACTTATGGCGCAGTCTGCACTGGACTGGCAAATATCACCGTGAAATCATGTTCAAAACCGGTCTGTTTGAATATCTAGTCGAAAAAATGTCTGAAAAATTACCGGTTTGGGCTTTTCGCTCACGGATGGATAACTCGGTCGTAGCGCTGGCGGGTGATGGTGTGCGGGTGGATGAGTTCGGGTTGGTTTGTGCTGATGAGGCGCCGCCGGCATTCATCACGCATTTCGAGCGTACTGCGGATACGATTGCCGGCCATTGGGTTGCCCCCAATGGACGCATTACGCGGGAATGTCTGACCCTGCCCGCTGCTGATTGGGAGACCATCTTAGGGCCGGGTATGGTTTCGGCGGGGATTCACATCCCGTCCGGCCGACCCATGTATCTCGCCGACTGCGGCGCCTCGCTGCGGGCGGCGGCTGATGTCATCCGGGATTGCCTGGCGTCTCAGGGAATAAAATGCTTTGCCTGCCTCTCATGGATATTGAATCCGGAATGGTTGGAGCTGCTGCCGGACTCCAACATGGCTCAGTTCATGCGTGAGGTTTACCTTTTCCCGATCAAATCATCGCCGACAGCGGGGATAGATTTCGTCTTCCATCAGCCGGCAGCGGAATTGGATTTGAAAACCGCGCCGCGCAAGAGCCGGTTGCAGCGGATTATGCTGGAGCGCTTGGAACAAAATAAACCGTTGCATGCCGGTGGCATGTTCCTGCCGCTGGAGGATGTAAAGCATTTCGGCTCACAGTATTTTGTCCGGCGCGCCGCCGGTGCGCAAATGCCAGATAGTTGAAACCAGAGGAGATATACATATGACACGCACCCATCAATTCGAAGCAATGCTGCCGCGGGAATTCCGCGCAGAATTCGAACGCGCGCCGGTGATTTATTGTCCATTCGGCAGTGTGGAATATCACGGGACACATCAATCCATGGCGATTGATTTCAGCAAAGGGTATGTCATTTGTCTGCGCGCCGCCGCCATTTCCGGCGGGGTTGTCCATCCGACCATTCCGATCGTGCCGGGTGGCGCGCCGCCGCGAACCATGGAGGAGTTAAAAAAGTTCAATTTCCAGGCATGTCCCGGCGTATTCGGCGACCGGGATTTATGTTGGGATATCATTGCCGGGCTGGCGGAATTTTTCGCCGAGTGCCTGAAATTTAAATTATGCGTCTTGTTTGGCGCGCATGGCCCGGCTGGCCACATGATTAAGGAATTCTCTGAGAAATGCGGTGGCATGGTTAGTGGCATGCGCTTGCTGGCGATAAGCTCAGGGGATTACATCAAGGATGAGCTTTTAAAGGCTAAAGCGAAATACGGATTGAAGAATTCCGGCGCCCATGGAGGATTATGGGAGACTTCCATGAACATGGCCATTGATCCGTCCGGAGTGGATTTGTCGGAATTGGACAAGCCCTTTGACGGCTTTTATGAAATGGGGCCGGAAGTGGTAGCGGAAAACCGACACGCCACGGCGGAGTTCGGCGAGTTTCTGATTAACACTTACGCAAAACGCCTGGCGGAAGATGTGCGCAAGATGCTAGTTGAATAGGTAGCTTAATAAAGGAGATTATATGAGAAATAAATTAAAACTGTCGGTGGGGCTGGTTCCAATGTGTGTGTTTTCAGTCATGGCTGCGCCAATCAACGTGGGCATCCTGAAACTTGATGATAAGCCTAACTACGCCGATGGCATCTATGAGGCGTTGGCGCAGCAGCCGCGTGAATATGCGCCGGAACTGATCCAGGATGTCTCGCCGGAGCTGCTGTCCAAGTACCAAGCGCTGATTTGGCCGCAGATGCCTTTGGGTGGGGACAAGAATGCGCCTGCCTATCAGGCCTATGAACGCTGGTTTCCCGTCATCAAGCATTGGGTGGAAAGTGGCGGCGGCTTGATGACGACGCATGACGCCGTCGGCTACAGGAGTCATGTGCCGATGTTTCCGGAAATAGCGAAAGGCATTTACCATGATGTCGTCAGCCGCGACCCGTTTACCGCCGAGCTGGTTATTTCCTGTGACCAGCCTTTTACTCCATCCCTGCGGCAGGGCGACCGGATTCCCCTGAGTTATTTCGATTATATCGTTTCCGATCCGGGTCCGTTCGGGCGCATTTTGGCGCGCGGCGTTGAAAAGACCGGTGAAAACGCCAAGAGTTCCGGCGCGGTGGTGGTTTATGGTACGGCGGGCAAAGGGCGTTACATTGCCAATGGCTCGCTACCCGGCTTGCTGGCCGACGGGTCCGTGGTTCCGCCCTCCAGCGCGGAAAAAATGCTCTTGCTGGATTGCGTCCGTTACCTTGCCGGTTTGATTGATGATCCGGCGCCGGGCGGCGAGGATTTGGGCGCGGAATATGATTTGGGGTCGAAACAGGCCAACCTGCTTTTTAACGGTGGATTTGAAAAAACCGATGCCGCCGGCAAGCCGCCTGAGATCACGATTTACCATGCCGATGCCATGCTGCCGGATTTTGCATTATCCACGGACGACTGTCATGCCGGTCAATATTGCGGACGTCTATCAATCCGTGAATTCCGGTCTGTTGGAAAACCCATCAATAAGGGCTCGGTAGTCGTTATCTTCGGCGATGTGGGCGAGAAAGCCCAAGTCATACCCGAAGCCAGCAACGAGTATGAATTTTCTGTGTGGATTCGCGGCGATGCGGGGAATGCGCGCCAGCCTGATGTGCGCATTCTCATTTACGCCTGGAAACCGGATGAATCCGGCAAACTGAAGCGCTCCACCATCGTCCCTAAAAACGAGATCATTACCGTCAATACCACATGGCAAAAACATAGCGTCCGGTTTTTCCTGGGTGGGTATATGCGAATAGCGCCGGTGGTTTGTATGACCGGCACGGAACCCAATGTTTCGCGCGAGACTCTCTCCGGTGTAACGTCGGCGCGGACGGATTTGCTGCCGGTCGGCACGGCGATTTATCTGGATGACGCCGTCCTGATGTGCTTGGGGCAGGTGGACCATTCCGGGCTGAGCGTGGAGAAAGTGCGCGCCCTTGGTGAAAAACATGTCGAGGTTGATTGGCAGGATGTCAAGGACTTGGCCGTCCCGCCGCTGGAAAAAGTAATGCTTGGCGAGCCGGTGGAGGCGCCTGCGGCATATTTGGAGATTGCAGATTACAATCCTTGGCCGGAAAATTGGAAGATCACCGACTTGGCCGGCGCTTGGAAAATCAAGAAGTTGCCGGGAACGGAAAGGAATCCTTCGGATGACGAAGGAACCCAAAATCAATTCTGGCGCCCGGATTTTGATGATTCCGACTGGGCGGAACGATCCGTCCCGGGCACATGGGTTACGGAAGATAAGCCGCTGCCGCCACTGGCGGAGGAATATGTTTATGATCGCCACATGAAAGGTCAGGATTTCTACGGTGTGGGCTGGTATCGTATGCAATTTGATTTGGCGGAAAAGCCGGCGGATAAACGCTTTTTTCTGCATTTCGACAGGGTGCATTACGAAGCTGTTGTGTGGTTGAACGGTGTGAAACTGGGCGAGGACCGCGCCGGCAACAGTCCATTTGAGTTCGATGTGACTGAAGCCGTCCGCGCAGGTAAAAACTCTTTGGCCGTGCGCGTCTGGCGTTGCGCTAAAGGTGAAAAATACATCCTCTCCGATCGCCATTACGGCGGCATTGTCGGGGATGTGCTGTTGATTGAACGTCCCAATATTTATGCCAAGTCCTTGTTGATTGATCCCAATCTGGCCGACTCGGAAATTAAGGTGCGGGCGGAGCTGGTCAATCTGTCCGGTCAGCCGCAAGTGGCGGATTTGAAGGTTGAGCTTCTCCCATATGACGGCAACCGGGCGCTGCTGGAAGCACAGGGCTTTTCTCAGGCCGATGCATTCGCGCCGAGGACGGCGGATTGCGGACGCCATGAGCTTGTTTTGGGAACCAATGCCATCAACCTTAAAATCAACATGGAGCGTCTGGTCCCATGGTCGCCTGCTTGCCCGTTCCTCTACGAATTGGTTTTGACTGCCAATGGCCGGGAAGCTGGCCGGGAACGGTTCGGGTACCGCGAAATGGGAACGCAGTCCAATCGCTACGTGCTGAATGGCAAGGGGTTTTTCCCGAAAGGGATTATTTTTGACATGCCGTCGCCGGCGCCCGGCGTCTGGCGCAATCATGCCAACCTGTTGCGGCGGACACTGGCGGCGCATAAGATGTGGGGCGTCAACATGATTTTCATTCAGGGCGAGCATCTTTTCGCCCCCCGCAATTTCTACGACATCTGCGATGAATTGGGCATTCTGATCAACGAATGGCAAGGCGCCACGGCGCAGCGGCTGGTCAAGACCAGCGCATTGTTTGATGACGATAACATCGTGCGGCGTTTCCAATACATTTACAATCACCCCTCGTTCGCCGTTTATACTATCGGCAACGAATCGCGCGATAAGGAATTTATCGAGCCGATCAATCATGTTTACGATCTGGTGAAGAAAATTGATGGACAGCAACGCCCGGTGTGCGCCGTCTCCGGTGGCGCGCCGCGGACGCTGCGGTTCAAGGAGGATGTCGTTGACATCCATGCCTATCCCGGCGGAATTTACGGGCATCCGTTGGATATGCGGGAAATGTTTGAAAACGCCAACCGTGAAGTGTGGGCCGCGCATGGGAAAATGCTGCCGGTGGGCAACTGGGAGATGGGCGGCTCAAAAATAACCCTTATGGCTAAAGAGTACGCCAAAGGCCGACATGTATTCAGCGCTCCGGTTGTTGATAAGGAAGCGTTGATTCAGTGCATCATCCAGACGGATCCGGAATACCATATGCCGTTGGGCGCCCGCTGGGCTACGCTTTACGGGTTGCGTCGGCATTTTGTGGAAGCGCCGGCGAAGCTGGCCGCAGACCCCGAGTTTGACATTTTGCGCCGGGATGATCCCAAGGACTTAGCCGATCGCGAAAATTTCTGGGCTGCCAAGTATTACGTGGAATGGGCCGCGAAAACCCTGCTGGAAGATTGCCGCCGACTGGGCGAGCTGATGCGCGGCGGTTTCGGCATCAACATGGGGCGGTTTTATGCTCTGTTTTATTTGCGGGATCAGGATGGTAAAATATCGGTCAAACGCGGATACCCCTGGTTTGAAATCTGGAATCTGCCCGAAGGCTCGATAGCGGCTTCGGAATTGTATTCAACTTACAAGCGCGCGTTCAGTGATGAATTCATCTGCGCCGATGTGTTCGACAAGAACTGCTTTGCCGGGCGGCAACTGAAACTGACGGTCTATGCCATTAACGACACTTGGGAGGACGCCGACGGTTGGCAGGCGCGGGTGGTTATTCTGGATAAAGATGGGAAAGTCGCGGCCGACAAAATTGCGCCGACCGGCAAGATAAAGGCCATGACGCGCCACTTGCTGCCATTTGAAATCAAGCTTCCCACGGATTTGCCGACCGGATTCTATGATATTCAAATGTATCTCCTGCGGGAGCAGCAGGTGTTGTCCGACAATCATTACGAATTTTTCGTGCTGAACGATCGCGACATGTATGCCGCGCTTGATACCGGCGCCCGCCGGGTGGCGTTGTTTGACGTTTCCAACCAGAAAATCACCACGGGCGGGATTTTGGAAGGGTTGGGCGTGAAATTCGAGCGCATCGAAAATTTCGATCGTCTGGATGATTACAATGTTCTGATCATCGGCGCGGAAAGCCATGATGGCGCGGTCGTGGCCGCAGGCGAAAAGATCAACGCCTGGTTGAAACAAGGCGGGCGACTGCTGCAATTTGAGCAGTATTTCCCGAATACTTTGAGTTGGCTGCCGCAGATGTCCATCATCAAGCGCTTGGGCGGGAACGTCGGCAGCATCATCGTCCCGGAGCATCCAGTCTTTGCCGGAATCAACGCCTCGGCTAACTGGGATACTTGGAATGGGAGGATGGAACGCACCTCGCGTGGCGGCCGGCAGGGCGGCATCTTCACTGCCTTGATCAGCCCGATTAACAAGACTGCTGTGGCGCTGGGCTGCCAGGACACACCGCGCGCCACGGATGCCAGTGTTCAGATGCTGGTGTCCGATGTCAAGGTCGGGCAGGGGCAGGCGCTGGTATCGCAGGCGGCGGCGACTTACCGTTACGATTCCGACAGCGTGGCCACGAAATACATTCAAAACTGTGTTCAGTACATCCTTTCCG
Organism: Kiritimatiellia bacterium; assembly: GCA_050944835.1. Lineage (GTDB taxonomy): Bacteria > Verrucomicrobiota > Kiritimatiellia > JAAZAB01 > JAAZAB01 > JAXGPF01. The sequence goes on along the minus strand of JBMNRV010000009.1, from coordinate 2,893 downwards.
ATGAAGCCGGCTTTGCCGAGCCGATCAGCGGGCTGACAATCCTGAATGTTGACGCAAGGCGCTGCGGATATATTGATTTGGCCGCCGTAGCCAAACAGCGGCTTGAGGTTGACCGGTCCTGGTTGGATGCATTGCGGCAAGGGTTGAAGAGTTGTGGCGGTTTGCGTTTTATAATGGCTAAACCGCAAGCGGTGTTGTTGACCGGCGGCATGGAATTCAAGTTGCCTGAAGACATGCAATACATGGACCCGGAATGGGAAGCGGAGAAGCAGGCTAAGGATCGCGATCAGGGGGTCTTGCTTAAAAACCGGGTGGACACACTATTCATCATGGCCGCCTTGCCGGGGTCGGCGCCGGATGGCGCATTGGCAGCCCGATTGAAGTTGTTCTTTCAAGATGGCGTGACAGAAGTCCGGGAATTGATTGTCGGGCGCGATATTGCGTCAGCCGACCGGAATTCCGACTTGGAAAACGCCAGATATGTCGGACAAGGGTTTTATGTGATGCAATGGCCTTCTCCGCGCTCCGATGTGACGGTGGTAAAGCTGACAGTTGAGCCGCAGGCGGAGGGCGGTCTGCTACTGGGAGGGATGACTGCTACCCTGGTGCGTGATAAGGTACATGGGTTGTGATCTCTTGTTGTGGCGGAGCCTCGAATCGGCGGGGTGATATTTACGGACAATCCAAAGCAAACAATGTCAGGATTCTCGGCACAAACACTCGAAAAAGATTCAGCGCCATCCCACAGGCTGAATATTCATCCTGTGGGATGACACTGATTATCAAGCATGAATGATTTTAACCGCAACGCATCCTACATGCGTTTATTCATCTATTTTTTCCCGCTGGCGTTGCATGTTGTTCTTCAGTCACTGACCTATCCGCTGCTGGCGATTATAGCCTCGCGTGGCGAAGGGGGCGCGCTGAACACCACCGGTTTGGCACAATGTAGGGTGATTACCGAACTGTTTGGGGCGCTGCCCAACGGCCTGATCACCGCCGGTATGGTTTACGCGCGCACCCACGCCGGTTATCACCGTTTACGTGAAGTCAACTATTGGGTTTGTGCCGGCATGACGCTGATTTACATTTTTATGGTCATCCCGTCGGTCAGCCATTTCTTTTTCAACGTGCTGATGGGATTGCCATCCTCAGTGGCCACGCCGGCTAAACGGGCCCTGCTTTTCTCGTATCCCCAGACCTTGATATTTTTTCTGCGCACACCTTACGTGGTGATGCTGTTCATCCGCGGCGCCGGCAACCAGGTTTTGCTGAGCGGCATATTGCGAATATTGTTTACGCTTCTTTTGACGGCGTTTTTATGCCAGGTCGGAGCTGTGGGAATATTCTGGGCGGTCTTTTGTCTGACTGCGGCTATCGGCATAGAGGCGCTTATGCTGCGTTATTTCGCCGTTCGCCATGTATGGTATTTACCCACGGGTGATGTTCCACCGCGCCGCCGCGAAATTTTTTCCTTCTCCATGACACTATCCATAGGCAACGCTATGCTCTCGCTCGCGGAATTCATGCTGGGGGCCTTCATTGCCCGGGCGCCTAATCCGGAACAGATGCTGCCGGTGTATTATGTAGTTCTTACAGCCGTCTCCACCATAGCCTTCAGCACAAGCCGCATCCAAACCATGACACTCGCTTTCTACGGCAAATCCTCTCTCGGCAACCGACGTATTTTTATTTTTACACTGGTAACAGGCATCACTATAGGTCTCTCTCACTTAATCCTGCTGCACCCTGTTCTGCTGAACTGGTATTACATCGGTCTGCAAAATCTTTGCCCGGCAGATTTGCCGCTGGTGAAAATCACTTCCTGGGCCATGGTCCTCTTTGCGCCGTCCCTGGCCCTGCGAGCTTACGCGGAAGGATTGGCGGCTTATCATAAAAAGCCGATGGTTGTGCTGATGGGCCAAGTAGTTTGTCCGGTTACGATCGCTGTCGTCGCCTTTTTCGCGTTGAATATCCGCGTGCCAGGCAACCTGATCGGCCCCTTGGCATTGTTTGCCGCAAATATGCTTGGCGCCCTGGTGATATTCCTCGCCATGCATTGGGAGCGCCGCACGGACCTGCCGGCGCCGGAAACTAAACTATCCCAGAATCCATGCACCTTTTCAGGCTGAATATTCATCCTGTGGGATGACACCAGGAGCCACTTAAAATAACTCTTGCAATTTTTTTATTTCATATTACTTTATTCATCGAGTGAATAAAGCTGACAAATGAGAGCGCCAAGGGAGGAGAAAGGGAATTAGGCACAAAGAAGATGCGCAAGACCATAAGGAGGCGGAAATCAGCATGATAAATTAACGTCGCTAACATCCCATGGGAAACAAAAAACCGGAACTAAACTTTTAACCAACCTAAATTTATTGAAAGAACGGCTTTTTTAGCCAAATATTCAGACACTGAATCTGGAGAAATAAGATGCGTAACATGCATAAATACGAAGAGCTGTTTCCTGATGAATTCAAGGCGGAATTGCAGCGCAGTCCGATAATTTACTGTTCATTCTCGCCGGTGGAATATCACCACCAACATGGCGTGCTCGGTATGGACCTCATCAAGGGATATGAAATATGTCTGAGAGCGGCGGCGATTTCCGGTGGCATTGTTTACCCAATGCTTCCTGTCGCGCCCAGCTTGCCAAACGGCCCTGATGGAAAATATTTCTCGACCAGACTGGCCGACCGGAATGACATCAGGAAGATGGCCAGTATTGACTGGCCCACCGTATATATCAGTGGGGAAGTTTGTAAAAAATTGATTTTGGAACTACTCGAAGTTTTTGCGGAAGATGTTGGGTTCAAAGTGTGTGTGCTCATGGGTTCGCATGGGCCGGCCGGCATACTGGCAAAAAAAATCGCCGCTGAAAATCCGTCTG
>JBMNRV010000008.1:0-81353 GCA_050944835.1 Kiritimatiellia bacterium | reverse complement strand
CCGTGTCCATCCGTGTTAATCTGTGGTTCTTTCTTTTTTATTAATAACACGAAAACATGGCGCCGCTGGGCACATATTCGTAACAGCCCATATCCACCAGCCGGCTGAACCTGTCCAACCGGCTGCGGCCATCCAGATCAACCGCAGTGGACATCCAATCCTGGTTTATCCCAGTATTGATGCAGGGTGACTCCTTCGCCAATTGGTATTGACCGGCAGACTCGTCAACAAACCTCGGTGGCTGGTTGGTGATATTGCCGGTGCCCGCAAGCTCCGTCGTTTGCGCCGACCATATCAGGCAATTGGTGAAAGAAATAACACTGTTAGCATCATACTTATCCCATTCAGGACGGGCCGCATTTCCGGCTGTATTAGACGTCATGATGCAGTTTTCAAGATATAGCCAGCCACTATAACTATAAGCCCCGCCTCCATGGCCGGTCGGCGCATCGTTACTGACAATGGTGCAGTTCTGCACGGTGCAGGTAGAGCCGTCCTTACCGGAATAAACCGCGCCGCCATACGATGTCGTTATGGACTTGTTGCCCTTGATCAGACAATTGCGGATCCAATGGGTGCCCGAAGCGGAAAAGACACCTCCACCCCCCGAAGTAGTCGCGGTGTTGTCCATGATGGCGCAATTTTGGACAACAACAGTATTGTTGTTGCCTACCATGTAGAATCCGCCACCCACACCACCGCTATTACTGATGATGGAACAGCTTGCAATAGTGTTGCCGTTTTTCTCAATATAAATTCCACCACCATGCTTGGTTGCCGTGTTATTTATGATCCGGCAATCAACGACTAAATTGTCAGGGGTCATCAAACCAATACCAGCGCCGTGGTTGCTAGCATAATTCCCGATAATAGTGCAATTTGACACCAGACAAGAACCACCTATGTACGCCAGAATGCCTCCATTCGGACCATTATTCCAGCCTATCGTACTATCCCGCAATACGCCGCCGGCGCCATCAAAATGAACACCCGCCCCGTAATTATCGGTCCTATTGCTGACAATCACACAATTCTCAACAATGCAGGTTCCTGTCATAAAAACGCCTCCACCGCGGCCAGCAGCGTAATTTGACGAGATAACACAGTTTCGAATTAGTCCGCCATTAAGCATGTAAATTGCACCCCCATAGTTTCCAGCGGCGTAGCCATTTGTTATGGTAAATCCGTCAATCACCGCCGAAACGCTTGGATATGATATATAGAAGCACCGATTGGTCGTATTAGGATAATTCCCGTTCACAAATGTAAATTCCGGGCCGTTCACGCTACGCACCGTCATTGCAGCGCTAATGGCAATCTGCTTGGTCAGCGTATAGGTCCCGTTCGAGACCAACACTGTATCCCCCGTGCCACTGCTGGCCTTAGAAACAGCTTTACCGATCGTGGCCAGGGCATTGGCCCAATCAAGCCCGGTGCGCGCATCATCCCCATCCATGGCCACGTAATAGGTCGCCGCCTGACTGACGCAAACACATGCCAACAGAGAAACAAGCAATAATTTCAGCTTATGCATACTTACTTCCTTTCTGGTTAGACGACATTGACAAACACCGACAAACATGGACTAACACGAACAGGCACGGACACAGATGCCGTAATGCCCCTTCCGGTCAACCAGTATCTACTCCTTCAGCCTTCATCCTTCAGCCTTCATCCTTCAATATCTCCGCGTCTCCGCGTGACCCCTCTGTCCCCTCTTGCATCTTTGTGGCTAATTTCTTTCCCTAATCCGTGTCCACCCGTGTTAATCCGTGGTTCTTCCCCGCATTCGGAAAATAATTTTGGGAAACCGCATCCAGATAAGGCATCAACGGATGAACTGAAAAAAAGGCGATGTTATTGAATCCTTCATCCCCAACAATCATCATTTCCCGGAGAATCGCCTCTTCCGCCTCCTGGAAACTGGCCGTGTTGGCAACAACGTATGCCACTCCCATTATCGGAATCAAATCGGCGCCATTCTCGCTCCGCATAGTGGCCAAGACATGACACACGGATCTGAAGCTATATGGATTCTTATTGTAATTGCCCATCTGGATCAGGTCCGGAATTGCTTCTTTTGACCAACGTGGCACATCCTGCATGGCACGGGATTCTTTGGTATTATACATGCCCCACACATAAGTCATTAGTTTAACATTCGGCTTAATGGCCTGCACGGTTTTACGCACTTCCTTGAGAAATTCCGTGATGCCGTCTTTCCGCCATTGTATGAAGTCGGGATCATAATAGCCGACTTCCCGCTGGTCCTTGCCGTATTTTTTCTTGAACTCCTTGCGGCAATACTCCGTATAGTCGCCCCCGCCGGAACGGATGTAATCCAAGAAAATAATGTCAATATCATAGCCCACCAAAACTTCACGAATGATGTCCAGATAGTATTTTTGAACTTCCGGGTTGTACGCGTCATACCATTCCGCCACCGGGTTCCCGTTAATATCCACCGCTGCCCATTCCAGATGCGTATCATCATATCGCAAAAACAGAGATATGCACGCGGCAACTTTGATGCGGTTCTCATGTGCGGCCTCCACGGCCGTTTTTAACGGGTCCCAATTGGCACATACGTTTGGGAGGATGCTGCTTGCATAATAAGCTTTCCCGCACGACATACATTCAAACGAGATAGCCGTAAAGTTATGTTCGGCCACCCGGCGGATATTGGCGCGGATGTCGCTTGGACCGTGCATGGCATCGGGGCTGAAATTATAAGGGTTAAAAGCATCGGCGCTGCGGATGCCCGTGAAAACGGGCTGAATTTGCCGAGCTGGCAATTTGGTCTCGCCAACGCCTTTCTCTAAGACAGTGGCCAGCTCGTTGGTGCGGATTCCTTCCGGCGTCTTAAGAACAACCGCAGCGCTGAAATCAATCTTTTCTTCCTCCCCGCCCGTGTTTATCCGGCCCGCAAATACTCCCAGCGGCATCCCGGTCGCGTCATACAACGGTTCCAGTTGAATCTCCTCAGCGCCCACCCGTGCCTTGACCTGCGCGCGATGAATCTGAAATTCCTGCCCATCCGCGTCCCTCAGGTCCAATCCGACCCATACTGAACCGTCCTTCTTCCACTCGCTCCCCGCCCGCGCAAACGCAATTTGATAGGATGCCAGATTGGCCGCCAGAAACACCGCCGGACGTTCGGATGCATAATAGCGCGCCATGTCTCCCAGCTTGAAAGCGCCGATATGATTTCCGTCCGTATTGACATTAAAACTCTTACCAATCCCTTCACCCGTGAGCAGGATATAACTGCCTTTCTGCTCCGGGTTGTAATACAGATCCTTAGCATCACCACTGTGTGAATCCATAAATATACCCGACCATTCATGCCTCCCGGCAGTATCCAGCGGCATGGCGCCGTTGAGATGAAATGACATCAAGGCCTTGGTATTAAAGTTGAAGGCCATCCAGACTTGAGAACCCATCGCGGAGTCAATTGTAACCGGCGCGGGATTAATCACGTCATATACAATCTTCAGCGCCAGCGGAAACGCGCCTGACCCGTCAAAATGTATTACATCTACATCAGGTTGGATATCCAGCAGTTTGAGCCGGGCAGGAAAATCGGCATAGGTTTTCCCTTTCGGCGTTACCGCGAAAGGAATGGTGCGTTTGCGCTCCTGCACTTCCGCCTCCGTCACGTCCCGGCGTGGCGCGCCGACATAAAGGTCATCCAGTAGCATTTCCGCATTCCGCGACAGCATCACTGAAACCGTCAGCTTGCTCACCGCGCTGTGCGGATAGAATTCCCCGCGCCGAAACACCCATTCCCCGGCGTCCGTCGTATCAGCTTCAAAAGGACCATACCAGTTAATATAGTCCCCGCTCTTGAAATGCACGACTACGTGCAGGCTGGCCCTGGCTTCGGGATCGTAGGAAATGCGTTTGCCCCAGTACGACACTTCGATCGTTCCAAGGTCCTCCTGATCCATCATCACTTCGCAAAGTTTAATGACCTGAATGCTCTGATTAGTAACGCCCGCCGCTTTCAGCGCACCACGGCCGGTGTGCACATCCTTTTCTTCCAGCGCCAGCTTTGGTGATGCCAGCCAACCCTCCAACCCGTTTTCAAAACCGGCATTCGCAAGCAGATTGCCAGAGGCCGACATTGTAGCTGAATCGGGCGCGGACGGCCCGGAATCAGCGCCGCATTGCATTGAAAAGCAACTGGCCAGTAATATTATTGTTGAAATACCAACCAACCCTGTCACCCATCGCTGCGCGCTATTTTTTACTTTGAACATGTCTGGTTTCCCTTTCTGGTTAACCCGGTATCTCCTCCTCCTCAGCCTTCATCCTTCAATATGATTTTACAATCCCAGGGCGGAAGGGACAGCAGGGACGGAAGGGACAACAGGGACGACAGGTGCGAAGCCGCACTGGGGTGCTTGCCCGCAATGGCGGGGGTATGTCGCACCCCTTCGGGGCTTATTTTCACGTCTCTGCGTGAGACCTCTCCTCCCCTTTCCGTGTATTCCGTGGTTCCCTCCCCTCCCCCCTGCGTTAATCTGCGCAATCTGCGGTTTCATTCTCCCTTTTTGTGCCTTTTGTGCATCTTTGTGGCTAATCTTTCCTCCGTGTTCTCCGCGTCTCCGCGTGACCCCTCTGTCCCTTCTTGCATCTTTGTGGCTAATTTCTTTCCCTAATCCGTGTCCACACTCATCCGTGATTCTTTTCCGCACACCATCATTTCGGAAAATAATTTTGGGAAACTACATCCAGATGAGGCATCAGCGAATGAACTGAAAAAAAGGCGATGTTATTGAAGCCCTCATCCCCGGTAATCATTATTGTCCGGGCAATCGCCTCCTCCGCCTCCTGAAAACTGGCTGTGTTGGCAACAACGTATCCCACTCCCATTATCGGAATCAAATCGGCGCCATTCTCGCTCCGTATAGCGGCCAAGGCATGAGTCCCAGCCCTGTAGCTATACGGATTCTTATTGTAATTGCCTACCTGCATCAGATCCGGAATTGCCTCTTTTGACCAACGGGGCACATCCTGCATGGCACGGGATTCTTTGGTATTATACATGCCCCACACATAAGTCATAAGTTTCACATTAGGCTTCAGGGCCTGTACGGTTTTACGCACTTCCTTGAGATATTCCGTAATGCCATCTTTCCGCCATTTTATGAAATCGGGATCATAAGGGCCGACTTCCATCTGGTCCTTGCCGTATTTTTTCTTGAACTCCTTGCGGCAATAATCCGTATAGCCGCCCACGCCGGGACGGATGTAATCCAAGTAAATAATGTCAATATCATAACCCATCACGATTTCACGAATGATGTCCAGATAGTATTTTTGAACTTCCGGGTTGTACGCGTCATACCAGCCCGCCACTGGTTTCCCATTTAAACCCACCGCTGCCCATTCCGGATGCGCATCGTCATACCGCGAAAACATACCCATGCACGCGGCAATTCTGAGGTTGTTCGCATGCGCGGCCTCCACCGCCGTTTTCAATGGGTCCCAATTGGCGCATATGTTTGAAAGGATGCTGCTTGTGTAATAAGCCTTCCCATTCCTTATGGATAGAAACGATACGTCCGTAAAGTTATGTTCGGCCACCCGGCGGATATTGGCGCGGATGTCAGCCGGACCGTTTGTGGCGTCGGCGCTGAAATTATAATGGTTAAAAGCATCAGCGCTGCGGATGCCCGTGAAAACGGGTTGAATATTCCGAGCTGGCAATTTGGTCTCGCCAACGCCTTTCTCCAAGACAGTGGCCAGCTCGTTGGTGCGGATTCCTTCCGGCGTCTTAAGAACAACCGCAGCGCTGAAATCAATCTTTTCTTCCTCACCGCCCGTGTTCATCCGGCCCGCAAATACTCCCAACGGCATCCCGGTCGCGTCATACAACGGCTCCAGTTGAATCTCTTCAGCGCCCACCCGCGCCTTGACTTGTGCGTGATGAATCTGAAATTCCTGCCCATCCGCATCTTTCAGGTCTAATCCGATCCATACTGAACCGTCCTTCTTCCACTCGCTCCCCGCCCGAGCAAACGCAAGTTGATAGGAGGCCAGATTGGCTGCCAAGAACATCGCCGGACGCTCCGACGCATAATGGCGCGCCATGTCTCCCAGCTTGAAAGTGCCGATACGATTTCCGTCCGCTTTGACATTGAAATTCTTTATAATTCCTTCGCCCGTGAGCAGAAGATAACTACCTTTCTGCTCCGGGTTGTAAAACAGATTCTTGGAATCACCACTGTGAGAATCCATAAATACACCCGACCATTCATGCCGCCCGGCGGTATCCAGCGGCATGTCGCCCTTGAGATGAAACGACATCAAGGCCTTGGTATCAAAGTTGAAGGCCATCCAGACTTGAGATCCCATCGCGGAGTCAATTGTCACCGGCGCGGGATTGAGCACATCATATACAAACTTCAGCGTCAATGGAAACGCGCCTGCCCCGTCAAAATGTATTACATCGGCGTCAGATTGAATATCCAGCAGTTTGAGCCGGGCGGGAAAACCGGCATAAGGTTTTCCTTTCGGCGTTACTGCAAAAGGAATAGTCTGCTTACGCTCCTGCACTTCCGCCTCCGTCACGTCCCGGCGTGGCGCACCAACATAAAGGTCATCCAGCAACATTTCCGCGTTATGCGACAGCATCACTGAAACCGTCAGCTTGGCTACCGCGCTGCTTGGATGGAATTCCCCACGCCGAAACACCCATTCCCCGGCATCCGTCGCATCAATTTCAAAAGGAATATACCAGTATGTATGATCCCCATTCTTGAAATGTATGACCGTGTGCAGGCCGGCCCTGGCTTCGGGATCATAGGAAATGCGTTTGCTCCAGTACGACACTTCGATCGTTTCAGGCTCTTCCTGATCTATCATCACTTCGCAAAGTTTCACGGCCTGAATGGTCTGATTAGTAACGCCCGCTGCTTTCAGCGCACCACGGCCGGTGTGCACATCCTTTTCTTCCAGCGCCAGCTTTGGTGATGCCAGCCAACCCTCCAACCCGTTTTCGAAACCGGCATTCGCAAGCAGATTGCCAGAGGCCGACATTGTAGCTGAATCGGGCATAGACGGCCCGGGATCAGCGTTGCATTGCGTCGAAAAACCACCGACCAGCAGTATCAGCATCAGAATACCGGCCACCCCTGTCACCCATCGCTGCGCGCTATTTTTTACTTTGAACATGTCTGGCTTTCCTTTCTGGTTAACCCGGTATCTCCTCCTCAGCCTTCAGTCTTCAATATGATTTTACAATCCCAAGGCGGAAGGGACAGCAGGGACAGCAGAGACAGAAGGGACGGAATGGTGCGAGACCGCACGGGAATGCTTGCCAGCAATGGCGGGGGTATGTCGCTTATTTTCACGTCTCCGAGTGAGACCTCTCCTCCCCTTTCCGTGTATTCCGTGTATTCCGTGGTTCCCTCCCCTCCCCCTGCGCCAATCTGCGCAATCTGCGGTTTTATTCTCCCTTCTTGTGCTTCTTGTGCATCTTTGTGGCTAATTTCTTTCCCTAATCCGTGTCCATCCGTGTTAATCTGTGGTTCTTTCTTTTTTATTAATAACACGAAAACATGGCGCCGCTGGGCACATATTCGTAACAGCCCATATCCACCAGCCGGCTGAACCTGTCCAACCGGCTGCGCCCATCCAGATCAACCGCAGTAAACATCCAATCCTGGTTTATCCCGGTATTGATGCAGGGCGACTCCTTCGCCAATTGGTATTGGCCGGCAGACTCGTCAACAAACACCGGCGGCTGGTTGGTGATGTTGCCGGAGCCCGGAAGCGCCGTCTTTTGCGCCGACCATACCAGGCAATTGGTGAAAAAGAGGACTCCTTGATTATTCCGCCATTCGGGATACCCTGCGCTTCCTGATGTATTTGACGTCATGATACAGTTTTCAAGATACAGGCAGCCTTTATAAGTATAAGCCCCTCCGCCCGCGCCGTTTGGCGCATCGTTGCTGACAATGGTGCAGTTCTGTACGGTGCTGGTGGCGCAGTTGGCGCCGGAATAGCCAGCATAGACTGCACCGCCATATGTTGACATGGACTGGTTGCCCTTGATCAGGCAATTGCGAATCCAATGAGCGCCTACAGCAGAACTGACGCCTCCACCCGACGACGCGGTGTTATCCGCAATGACGCAATTCTGGACAACGACATTGTCGCCGGAGGTTATGTTTATTCCGCCTCCCAAGTCACTGCTATTACTGATGATTGAACAGTTCGCAACAGTGTTATCGTTAGCGTTTGCCGCAATACAAATACCACCACCATTACCGCCTGCCGTGTTGTTCATGATACGGCAATCAATAACTAAATTGTTGGAAGCGCCATACAAATAAACACCAGCGCCGTGGTCGGTGTTATTCCCGATAATATTGCAATTTGATACCTGACAAGAACCACCCTGATATACCATAGCACCACCAAGTTTACCATTATTCCATCCCACCGTGCTGTCCCGTAATACACCGCCAATGCCATCAATATGAACACCCGTTCCGTAATTACCAGATGTATTGCTGACAATCACGCAATTCTCGACAATACAGGTTCCTGACATATAAACGCCGCCACCGCGGGCATTAGCATAATTTGACGCAATAATGCAGTTTCGAAGTAGTCCGCCATTGTTCATGCGAATTGCGCCACCATAGCTTCCGACGGAGCAGGCATTCGTCATAGTAAATCCATCAATCACCGCTGAGGTGCTTGAATACATTATCCAGAAGAACTGGTTGGACGTATTGGGATAGTTCCCGTTCAAAAGTGTAAATTCTGGGCCGTTCACGCTACGCACCGTCATTGCATTGGTAATTTCTATCGCTTTAGTCACTGTATAAGTCCCGTTCGAGACCAACACCGTATCCCCCGTACCGCTGCTGGCCTTAGCAACAGCTTTACCGATTGTGGCCAAGGCATTGGCCCAATCAAGCCCGGTGCGCGCATCATCCCCATCCACAGCCACGTAATAGGTCGCCGCCTGACTGACGCAAACACATGCCAACAGAGAAACAAACAATAATTTCAGCTTGTGCATACTTACTCCTTTCTGGTTTGGCGACACCGACAAACATGGACTAACACGGACGGGCACAGACATAGATGCCGCAATGCCCCTTCTGGCCAGCCAGTATCTACTCCTTCATCCTTCATCCTTCACCCTTCATCCTTCACCCCTCTGTCCCTTCTTGCATCTTTGTGGCTAATTTCTTCCGTGCCGCCTTATAGCGCACGACAGGTATCTCCTGGTATTAATTTCAATGGTATATCCAAACCAAAAGGCGGCTGGCGCTGTCCTTCTATCCAATCCAAAAGCGTGGACGCCGCCATTTCACCAAAAATTTCCTTCCCGGAATACCCCCAACCAGATATGCGCTTATCATTCCATTGCATAGGCGAGTGCGATACCATCAGAACGGAAAGATCCTCCGGAACACGAACCCCTAACCGATCCAGAGCCGTCATCAATGGCTCTAAAAAATGCGAGTGGAATAAGACAAGCGCCGTCGGTGGCGACGGCCGACGCAACCATGACTTTAATACGAATTCAATCCGGCGCTCGTCGCCCTTCTGAACAGTCTTGAGAAGCGCCGGTATGAACACGCCGTGGGCAACACAGGCCTGACGGAAGCCATCCAAAAAATTGCGATAAACCTGATGCGTTGCCATATGCCCCAATCCGGCGATACACTTATGCCCCATTTCAATCAAATGCGTGGTACCGGCGGCAACTTGACTGGCGCTGAATTCTTCGACGTAATTAAATTCCTCCGTCAGGCGGTGACGGTCCAGCTGAACATACGGGAATTTATGCGCATTCAACCGCCGTAAAAAACGAACATGACTGACATTCTTTACGCCGCCTATAATCACACCGGACAGCCCCAACGCTTTTAACCGCGCCAAGCGTAATTGGACTAATTCTGGATTCAACAGCATTGTGTGCCATCCACGCGGTAACGCTGTCCGGTTAATCCCTTCCATGATGGAATAAGCCGTTGGTGTGAATTCCGGCGAGAGGACACCTGTATATCCCAGCAACAAAACTCCGATTACCTTATTAACCCCGCTCTGATTGGCATGACGCTCCGCCACAAATGTACCCTTGCCGGCAATACGATAAAAAAAGCCTTGCCGCACCAGATCGCCGATAGCCCGGCCGACAGTAATACGGCTGACGCCATAACGGCGGCACAACTCCGCCTCAGTCGGGATGCGCTCACCGGGCCGCAAGCGTCCAGCGCGAAGATCCTTCATCAGCAATTCCTTGATCTGATGATAAACCGGCGTAAACACATTTCGATCTATTGACATAATGCCATAACAATAGTTATTGCGAAATTATTTGTCAACACTTTTTTTATGGAACTTCCACTTGACAAATCGTACAGGTTTGATTATATGCAGCTCTATATTAGTTCTTTGGTTAACAATTAGTTTTATTTAGTGCAAACAAACGGAAATCCGTGTAAATCGGATACGGTCGCGCCACTGTGACCGGCTATCACGCAAGCCCGATGCCTTTAAGCTTTCGGGCCTAGTGACCGCTTATCCCAAGTCGGGATGGTGCGGCGAAACTTCATCAGCCACCCTGTTCAAAATGGCAGGGGAAGGCGAAGGATTAGGTTGGAAGCCGGAAGTCAGGAGACGTTGTTAACACGCTGTTATTGGTCGGCGCCTGGTGGCGCCACGGCTCCTTCGCATGAAAGGGGAATGACAGGCGCATAGTATGCAATGCCTTCAGACTCTTTTTCAGGAGCCTGGAGGTTTTTTTATGCGCGTCGCGCTAAAACGGGCAATCATAATTTGCTTGGCGGGCATCTTCGCGATTATCGCCTGCCTCTGGCTGTGCTCCGGCACGAATAATCGCAATGCCGAATCCCAACGGATGTTGCCGGACAATCCACCACCCGGCAGTGTCATCTTGCCGGAGAGCGCCACGGCGGCCGAGTGTGCGCCGACAGCGGCCGATGCCGGGAGCGACCAGCCTGCGCAGCATTTAACCGCCTCGAAAACACCATCGGAAAATTATAACGGCGATGCGGCTTCATCTCAGGCGGAAGAGTCAAACATTCCGGCAATGCAACTACAGGTGGAAGGCGGCGGAAGCCTGTCTCCGACGCAAATCAAAGAAGCTGCCATCCGCGAACGCTTCGGCGCAATCCGCCGGGGCGGCAAGTGGATACCGATTACCGGCGACAGCACAAATCTTGTTTATATTACCACCGGCGCCCTGCCCGCAGGCAGGGTGAACACCCCCTACTCCATCCAATTCGCAGCGGAAAGTGGTCAGCCGCCTTACTCCTGGCGCATAACCGACGGCATGTTACCGCCGGGATTGACGCTTGATACCAACGGTGAATTAACCGGAAGCGCCGATACGCCCTCATCAACGATTTTCCGCCTGACGGTAACTGACAGCCGTGGCGCTGAAGATGTAGCGGAGTATCTCCTGACCATTACACCGGAAACCCCGCTTGAAATCCTGACCGCCAACCTGCCGGCGGCCACACCCGGTGATTATTATTCCTGCCAACTCGAAGCAACCGGTGGCGTCCCGCCCTATCTCTGGAGCGCCGAGAGCGATTTGTTGACATTAGGCGTCTTAACCTTGAACCAATTGACCGGTGAAATTGCCGGTGAAATCAACAGCAACGCTCCGCCTTCTGACATACCGATTACTGTCTGGCTGCACGACGCCCAGCAAAGCATTACCCGTCAATTTATGCTGCATATCCGCACCACACCGGATATCATCGCAACCCCAACGGCGCCCATCCGCCAGGGCCACCCCTTTAACTATGCCTTCCAGGCGGCCGGCGGCATCCCGCCTTATACCTGGAGCATGGCTGCACTGCCGCCGGGACTCCATTGCGCACCAGACGGCATTGTCTCGGGCACACCGGATGTTGCCGGTAAATATGAAATAATCGTTATGCTGCAAGATGCCGCACAGCAATCCGATACGAAACAATTCACTTTGACAGTTTTGCCGTCCGATCCAGGCCGAATATCCAATTTAACAGCTTTTTTGGGCCGCACCCGGGTTGCGCTGACATGGGAGTTTCCGGACAATCCACTAGCCACCGTCCGGATCGTCAAAACCCTCGGAACGCCGCCATCGCAGGCGACCGACGGAGAAACCATATATCATGGCGGCAACACGGAATATCTGGATGAAAACATTGCCCCTGGCGCTTATTATTACGCCGCTTTTCTGGAAGAATCCGGCGTAACCGTCACCAACACGCCACCGCCGGTCTTGCAAGTCCGTATGCCGCCAAAGCTCGAACCATTCGCCGACCGCGTGGTGGCAAAGCAATTGCTCCATCCTAACGCCTTCCGTTCCGCCGAACTCCCCGGCATCGTTCTGGGCCCTCCGCGCGGCGCAGGGCTGGCATACGGTTCGGCTGATGTTGTTTCACTCGGCGCCGCCGTCAATGACGACAATGGCGCTTCAGCGCCGTATGGCGGCGCCATTACGCTGGAATTCGTTGACAATGCCATTTGGAACGGGCCGGGCGATGATTTCACCATTTTTGAAAATGTGTTCTATATTTATGACGCGAACGGCAGACCGGACCCAACGACTAGGTTTATGGAACCGGCTGTAGTGTCAGTCAGTCAGGACGGCGTGACTTGGCATCAGTTTCCAACCGATTTCTCGCCGCGATATGACCCGGTCAGCGGGAAACTCAATCTCCACCATCCCTATTGCTACCGCACCGGCTTCGCCGGCGTTAATCCGGTTATGAGCAACGGGCTGGATCCGGACCCGACAGACCCAGCTGTCTCCGGCGGCGATTCTTTCGACATCGGGACGCTTGGATTGGATTGGATTCGCTTCGTGCGTATTCAATCCACTGGCAGCCGTTGGCTGACGGACTCCGACGGCGACTTGATTTATCACATTGAAAAGACATCAGCTGCTACGCGCAGTGATATAAAATCCGGTTTTGATCTGGATGCCGCAGCGGCGATCTGGTCTGACCGGATAACCGCAGATTAGGAAGAACCACGGATGAACACGGATAAACACGGATAGGAAAGAAATTAGCAACAAAAATGCACACAAGGCACAAAGGGATAGGATTGAACCGCCAAGACGCCAAGGTGGCAGAAGAGGATTTGCCACGGACGCATGCCGCACTGTCCGCTATGCGGACATGGATCGGTGGACACCCGAATACACGAATTAATTCGCGTATCAGGGTGTCAGCCGATCCGCCAGACCGGCAGATGCCGGTCAGCGCAGCATGCGTTCGTGTTCTGAAAAATCTTGTGCTTCTTGTGCATCTTTGTGGCCAATTATCCGGTATCTGCGTCAATCTGTGGTGCCAGTGCGGCTTGCACCTGCGGTTTCATTCATCTGTTTCTTTCTTGGCGTTCTTGGCGCCTTGGCGGTTCAATTCCTCCTTCTTGTGTTTTTATAGCTAAATCTCTGTTTACTAACTACCGTTTTAAGATTAAAGGAGGTGACACACGAGCAAACAACACGAATAAGAGGTTGATTTAAAACATCAATTTTCGTAAAAATTTTTCTAAATCGCATAAACAAGGAGTCCGCACACATGAAACACGCAGCAATTAAATTATTTGGTTGTATTCTGCTGGCCGCGCAGGCCGGTCTAACATACGGCCAACAGCTTGGCGCTACAGGCTACAAGACTGAAATTTATTATGATCTCGAAGACGAGAATGCCGCACTTGTATCTTTCGATTGGGATACAAACGGCAATCTCTATTACTCAACCGGCAGCCCGTTCTGGGACTTAGGCTTTGGGGTTTACCGTTTCGACGGCACCACATCACAATGTTTGTATTATGACACCAACTGCTTTGCCGGCTCCAGAGTGACCGCTATCGGTGATATGATCTACTTCAACGATGGTGGCAACTACAATGTCTTTGATTTCAATTATTTCCGGTACAATCCGGCATCTGCCGAAGCGCCTACCAATCTCTTCGTCTCCACCAACCTCTGGGGCTTGGATACACGAAATGAGAACGACTTCTGGGCTTCAGGCGGGGCTAATGGCTCAATTTATTACAGCGAGCTGGATGCAGACGGCGACCTGATCAACACCCCTCCTATCAACCTCGGAACAATCGGCAACGCCAGCGGCCCATTGGCTTTCAACGCCGCCGGTGACCTCTATTACGCTGAAGGATATAACACTGCCGGTTCAACGGTTTATCGTTGGAGCGCGGCGGAAGTCGCCGCCGCCATAGCCGATCCAAACCGAGCGCCATTGCGGCCCAGTGGGCACAGCTTTGCCGTGTTGCAAACCGGCGATGGCAGCACCGGCCTTCAGATTGATCCAGAAGGACACGTGCTGATCACTGCAACTTCATTCGCCGCGCCCAGCGAATTGCAACGTCTGCTGATGCTGAACGGCGCTTATGTCGGCTACGAAGTAGTGGCCCGTTCAAATAGCCGCTTTGAAACGTTGCGGATGCTTAATGACAAGATTTATCTAAACACCGGCCGCGCAATATTCACCATCGAGGCCGACAAGACTTTGCGTTTGATTGCTCAAGCCGGGCAGGATGGGCCAGTGACGCTGATCGGACTTAACGATGAAGATCAAAATTTACGTTTAGCAAATATATTTGGCGGCGCGCCCGGTTGGGTCGTCCGCGACATTAACGAGGATCGGCTGCTGGCTCAGGCCGGTCACGGCGGGGCAGTCGCCATTGCCGAGTTGGACGATGCCGGTATGCCCACCAATATTATTGTAGTGGCTGATTCCGCGCCGGGTTGGACAGCCCGTTCACTGGACGGCAATTGCATTCTGGCGCAGGCCGGCGACGGTGGCATGGTAGGCATTCAGGAATTAGACCGCAGCTATCAGCCGAGCAAATTCACAGTTGTGTGCGGAGCGATCCCTGGATGGATTGCGCGGAGCTTGGATGGCAATCGTATTCTTGCTCAAGCCGGCGACGGCGGCGCGGTTATCGTCGCTAAATTGAACGAACGCCACCAGATAACCGGTTATAAAGTTATAGCCGATACCGTCCCGGGCTGGATTGCCCGCAAGATGAACGAAAACTTACTGTTGGCACAGGCCGGTCACGGTGGCATGACCATTGTCATGGAATTGGATGACCAATACAATATGGTCGGCCCACGCTTAGTCTTCAACGCAGCTCCAGGACTAGCGCTGGTTGGCTTGGAGATTATTATTTATGGAGCAGATTAAATAAGACCGTACAATTGACCGCCGGAGCGGCAACGCCGCTCCGGCGGTTCAAGCGGCAAGACTACCGCACTGTGCGGTCGGGACGAGTCAACATGATCCACAGGAAGAACGGGCCGCCAAGCAAAGCAGTAATCACCCCTACCGGAATTTCCAACGGCGCCACCATAGTGCGCGCCAGTGTGTCGCATATCACCAGGAATATTCCACCGGCCAGCAAGGCGCCCGGCAACAGGAACCGGTGATCATGCCCCAACAGCAAACGGCAGAAATGCGGCGCCATCATTCCAACAAACCCGATCGGGCCACATACGGCCACCACCCCACCGACCATCAGCGAAGCGGCAAAAAACACCATCTGTTTCACCCGTTTGACATTCACGCCGCGGCTGGCGGCCAAATCATCGCCCAACTCCATTAAATTCAATTCGCGGCAAAGCAGGAACAGGATGGCCGCGCCCGGCAGAATAAACGGCAACAAACGCAGCACCGGCGCAATGCCGACTGCCGTGACCGCCCCCATCATCCAATGCATAATCCGAAAGGAATGCCCTACACCGCTGATGTATTGGATAAAAACTATCAGACTGGAAAAGAAAAAACTCACCGCAACCCCCGCCAGCAACAAGGTAGCTGTTGAAAATCCACTCCGCAGCCGGGTCAGTCCATAAACCAAACCAATCGCCAGCAAGCTTCCAAGGAATGCGGCTGAGGCAACACCGTTGACACAGGATGGAAGCAAATTTGCCCCGAACCGAATATACATGGCGCTACCGAAGGCCGCGCCGGAGGCCACCCCCAGCGTAAACGGGGTAGCCAATGGGTTGCGGAACATACTTTGAAATGCCGCCCCACTCAACGCCAGAGCGCTGCCGGCACAGAAAGCGATCAAGACACGCGAGATACGTATTTCACGAAGCAGTGAGGCCGCCAGGCTTTCCGGCGCTGTCACCAATGTATGCAGCGGAATGAACTCCGGCCCCAGCATCGGCGCCACTAAGATGACGACCACCGCCGTCACCACCAATAACATCAGCATCCATAAACGAGGCAGCGGCTTCACCAGACATCCTCCAACACAGCCAGAGAGCGGCCGGACGGCAACCGGACAAAATCAAATGAGGTATTATAAACCGCGCGCAATGCCTCCAGCCGCAACAAGTCGGCCGGCGGCGTACAAGACACTAATCGGCCATCCCGCAATGCGGCTACCCGCACACTCCAGCGGCAAGCGGTATTGATGTCATGCAACGCGGCGACCACTGTTAAACCGCGCCGCCGGTTCAAATCGCCCAGCAATTGCAATACCTGACGCTGATGCCGATAGTCCAGAAAGGCCGTAGGCTCATCCAAGAGCATCAAATCCGCGCCTTGCGCCAATGCAGCGGCAATCATCACCATCCGGCGCTCGCCGCCACTGAGCGTATCCATTCGGCGGTCGCTCAAGTGTTGCATACCGGTCAAAACCAGAGCTTGCTCCGCCGCTTCACGGTCAGCCCGGCGCAAGGTGGTGAACGGCGACAAGTGCGGATAGCGCGACATTAAAACAAATTCCAAGCAGGTGAAAGGAATATCAGCCTCTTCGGTTTGTGACACGTAGCTGATCCGGCATGCCGTCGCACGGCGGCTGAATTTGCGTAAATCTTGCCCTGCCAGCAGAATTTCGCCTTGCCAATTACGATATAATCCGGCCATGCATTTTATTAAAGTAGTCTTGCCGGCGCCATTCGGTCCGACCAGCGCGAGGAACTCGCCCGGCTGGACATCAAGGGTGATCCCCTGCAGAATGTCTTTATCGCCAATCCGCAGACTCAACCCACGCATTTGCAGCAATGGCACAGTCAAGGCGCCTCCTCTAACACAAGGTCGGGATAGATAGCCAGCGCTATATCCGCCATAGTCTGGGCAATACGCGGGCCGGGAATGCAGACGTAATCGCCGGTCAATACATGTACACGGCGCTGTTTGACGGCGGTAACGGTGGGCAACTCTTCCCAATCCGCTCGCAATCGTGACTGGGCATCCACATCGGCCGCATTCAAATCCGGCGCCAGGTCAATAATCACGTCCGGATTCATCCGCACAATGCCCTCCCGCCCCACTTGCGCGTAAGTCAATTGCCCTTGATAAACATTACGTGCCCTAAGCAATTGCAACATTTCACCGTAAATCGTGCTCGGGCCGGCCAGAAACACACTGCCCAAGTCGCCGTCGTTCGGATCGCGACCGATAGTAACCAAGACAGCCGGCGCCGACGCATCGGCGGGAATCCGGGAGCGGATGGCCTTCATCCGTGTTTGAATTCCATCCACCACGGCATCAGCCGCGGCGGCGGTATGGCACAGTGTGCCGGTCCGACGGATGGACTCCATAATATCAGGCAATGTTAAACATGACAACGCCTGATGCGCCAGATGCAGCGCCTGAAGGTTTTGCGCCGCCACATCATGTTCGATGGTGTGCAGCACCAAGTCCGGCTGCAGCGACAGCACCAACTCGTAGTTCGTATCGTAAAACCCGCCGACTTTCGGCAACAACGCGGCCGCCGGCGGATATTTACAAAACGAAGTGACGCCGACAACGCGATCACCGCAACCAATGGCAAACAAGATTTCCGTAATGGCGGGCGAAAGTGATACAATCCGCTGCGGCGGGCCAACCGCCGGCGCTTGCGACGCCGACGGTTGGTGGCAGCCGACAAAAACGAGCGACCAGAGCGCCACGGCCAGGCATCCCAGCCTGCACTTTCCGGTGCTTGTAATCATTCTCCCGAATCCATGCCGGAATTTCAGGCGCCCGCCGGTTAAAGCCGGTATTCCGACGGATGCAGGCTGTCGGCGGCGGCGCAACTACAGCAGCCTTCCTTATGCGTCAGCGTCAAGGCGTTCGCGTGTGCTCCACAACCCAGCCGAAGGTGTGGCGATATAATACACAACTTCGCCATCCGGCATGGTGTTAAACCCATACTGCATTTTGTCAGGGTTATAACGTTTCTGCGCCTCGGCGATGTCCATATACTCGTAACCAACGCCGCGGATGTCTTCAGCAGTCATGTGCCCCGGCGCATAGGTGATATTAAAGCGGCCTTCAGACGAACCGTGAATCAGGTGGGCTGTGCCATGCGTCAAATCCTGCATTTCCGGCTGAGTCTTCCAGAGCTGCATAATCTTTGGCGTACCGGAATAACCATACCGGCGGATCAGCTTGTCCACATCCGGCTGTTCGCCGAAGCGTTTCAGACCCGGCGCTATAATCAGCAACTCGCCGCCATCGGCCATAGCCATGCGGGTGCGATAAATCGCTTTATTAGCAACCCAAGTGCTGTGGAATTCATCCCCTTGCATGACTGCCACCACTTTTTTCAGTGGCGGCGTTATAGTGATATTTTGTTTTTGTGACGTTTTAGCGCCTTGCAAGTAGGTTTCCAGATCGTCACCAACATAAACGCCGGTGTGGTTCAGGCGGCCTGCTTCATCATAGGCCATAACCACTTGGAAAAACATATCCGGCAAATGGCCGAGATAATCCTCTTCCGCCTTGTTGTAGCAAGCACGCAAGGGAGTTATTAAGCGTCCCAGATTGTTTTCAATGCCGCAGCAGGCCGCCATCATATGCGAGGCGCAGATCGTGTCTTTGCCGCCTAACCCGATAAAATAGTTTTTATTGTGGTTGGCAAATCCCAGCACCTCATGCGGAACAATGTGCCCAACATTGATGATCAGGTCCCATTTGTCTTCCAAAAGCATCCGGTTCAACGCAATCGGAATTGACCAATCGGCCTTGCCTTTGGAAATATCTTTGACATAATCGGCTGAAATTTCGCCTATGCGCTTCGAGCCATCGCGCCAATCGTGAGCGTGAATGCGCTCCTCCGGAACATCGCCGAACATCCAGGTATTTTGCTCCGGTGTATGCGGCACATGTTGGCCTAGAGTCGGAATCAAATGCACTTCCGCCGTTTTGGAGAAAACATGATAAAACTTATTGGTTATCCAGCCGGCGCCGCAATGCGCACGGGTAATATCCGGCGGAAGCAGCAAAACACGTTTCGGGGCGGGACAAATCCGGCGCAGCGCTTCCGCAGCCGCCCGCTCCACTAACTCCATCATTTCGGCTTTGGATACAGATTCCTTTTCAACGACAAACCACGGCATAATTTCGCTCCTTTCCGGAATTTAGGATTATACATCAGACGTAATGCGGCATCTTCCATGCCACCCGGTATAACAGAATGTTGCACACCTGTGATTGCTTGTCAAGTATGATTTGGACGGAAGGGACAGCAGGGACAGAAGGGACGGCAGGGTGCGGGCCGCACTGGCGGTGCGGGGCCGCACTGGCGGTGCGGGGCCGCACTGGCGGTGCGAGCCGCACTGGCGGTGCGAGCCGCACTGGCAGGGTATGTAACACCCCGTTGGGGCTCCGTCAGCCCCCGATCAAACCTACTTGGGCTGGTCTTTGAGTAATAACCGGATTTTTTTGGGAAAACCAGAATGTTTTTATGCTTGCCATTTATACCTAAAAATGCCACTGTACGTGATTTAGCCGGAAATTATTGGGCTGTTTCCGTCTATGAATTTAAATTATTAACCAAGCCCGCGAACCAAACAAAAGTAAGTAAACATGGAATCGGCAACCGCAACCAACACAAAAACCCGCATTACTCTCGATCTCGATCAATTCAGCAGCGACAAACATGAAGCTCTGGCTAAGCTTTACGAAGACACCCTGAAGAACTTTACCACTGGCGCCATTGTCCCCGGCCGTGTGGTGGAAGTCCGTTCCAATGAGGTGTTGGTTGATATCGGCTACAAATCTGAAGGCGCCATCAGCCGCGAAGAATTCCAGGATATGCCCGAAGTCAAACCGGGCGACGAAGTGGAAGTGTTGCTGGAGCAATTGGAAGACGAAGACGGCAAGGTAGTGCTCAGCAAGACCAAAGCCGAACAGCAACGCATGTGGGATAACGTCCTCTCCTCCAGCAGTGAAGGCAGCGTGTTGGAAGGCGAAGTCAAAAGCCGGATTAAGGGCGGCATGATTGTTGACATCGGCGGTGTGAAAGGATTCCTGCCTGGATCACAAATTGATGTCATGCCTGTGCGCAACATGGATGATTACATGGGTAAGCGCTTTGAATTCAAGGTCATGAAAATTGACCGGGATCGGCGCAATATCGTCCTGTCGCGCCGGGAACTGATCGAGCAGCGCCGCCGCGAGAAAAAACGCCAACTGATGTCCGAGATCAAAATCGGGCAATTGCGTTCGGGCGTTGTCAAGAACATCACTGATTTCGGCGCGTTCATTGATTTGGGCGGGTTAGACGGCCTGCTGCACATTACCGACATGAGTTGGGGACGCGTCAGCCACCCCTCCAAAGTGGTGAAGGTCGGCGATAACATTGAAGTGATGATTCTGGATATTGATTTTGACAAAGAGCGGGTCTCCTTGGGATTGAAACAGAAATTTGCGAATCCTTGGGATAACATTGAAGAGAAATACTCCGTCGGCTCCCGCGTACAGGGCAAGGTTGTCAATCTCGTGCCTTACGGCGCCTTTATTGAAATCGAAGCAGGTGTCGAAGGGTTGGTGCATGTGTCCGAAATCTCCTGGGTCCAGCGTGTCAACCGCGCTTCGGACGCGCTCAGCCTCGGGCAGGAAGTGGAGGCGGTGGTGCTGAACATCAACGCTACGGATCAGAAAATCTCTTTGGGCATCCGTCAAACCACCCAGAACCCCTGGGAACTGGTGCGCGACCGCTACCCTGTCGGCACACGCGTTTCCGGCACAGTGCGCAACTTCACGTCCTACGGCGCATTCGTGGAATTGGAAGAGGGCATTGACGGCATGATTCACGTTTCCGATATGTCCTGGACGCGCAAGGTCAACCATCCTTCCGACGTGCTCAAGAAGGGCGACAAGGTGGATGTGGTGATTCTTGAAGTCTCACCCGAAAACCAACGCATCAGTCTTGGTTTGAAACAAGCTCAGGAAGACCCTTGGGCGTCCATCGCCACAAAATACACCATTGGCCAAGTGGTCACCGGCAAAGTCACCAAACTGGCGTCTTTCGGCGCCTTCATCGGGCTGGAAGAGGGCATTGACGGGTTAGTCCACATCTCGCAAATCGGCGAAGAGCACGTGGAAAAAGTCCGCGATGTCCTGAAGATCGGCCAGGAAATCACTGCGCGCGTCGTAAAAATTGATCAGGCGGAACGCCGCCTTGGCTTGAGCATCAAAGCTGCCTCTCTGCCGGACGAAGACTTCGTGGTGCAAGACGAAATGCTGACAGGCCTGCGCCCTGGGGAAGACCTGGTGGACCTGGCCGGCGCCTTCAACGAAGCCTTTGGACTGGCTCCCGGCGAAGAATGGCGGCCGGGCGAAGGAAAGAATACCTCCGAACAGGACGACACATCCAAGCCGGCGAAGGAAGACACAGACAACGAGCCTGCGGATGAAGACGCAGACAAGCAGTAATATCAACATGGAATGTGTCATCGAACCGTCGGCTCATTACTGGCTGATTTTTGCGCATGTTTGATGGCATTATCCATGCGCGCTGTTTCATGGAAATAGACAAACAACTGGATGTTATCACAGCCCGGACGGTGGACTTGGTCTCCCGTGATGAGTTGCGCCGCAAACTTGAGCAGGCCAAAGCCGCCGGACGGCCCTTGCGCGTTAAGTACGGCGCCGACCCATCCGCGCCGGATATTCACTTAGGCCATGTCGTACCGCTTAACAAGCTTCGCGAATTTCAGGATTTGGGGCATCTGGTGGTCTTTATCATCGGCGACTTCACCGGCATGATCGGCGACCCGTCCGGACGCTCCGAAACCCGCCCGCCCCTGACACGCGAACAGGTTCTGGCCAACGCCCGCACCTATCAGGAACAGGTATTTAAAATCCTGGACCCACACCGCACGGAAGTCCGGTTTAACTCGGAATGGTGCTCACCGCTGAAATTCGACGATATTTTGCGCCTGACCGCCAAAATGACCGTCGCCCGTATGCTGGCGCGTGAGGATTTTCAAAAAAGGATGCAGGCCAACACCCCAGTGTCAATGGTGGAGCTCCTATACCCAATGACGCAGGGATACGACTCGGTGATGGTTGACGCCGATATTGAAATCGGCGGCACCGACCAGCTGTTCAACCTGTTAGTCGGACGCGATCTGCAAAAGGCATTCGGCAAAGAACCGCAGGTTGTTCTGACACTGCCATTGCTGGAAGGCTTGGACGGCAACCGCAAAATGAGCAAAAGTCTGGGTAATTATGTCGGAGTGACCGAGCCACCCGGCGAAATGTACGGCAAATTAATGTCCATTCCGGACGAATTGATGTGGCGTTATTTCGAGCTGGCGCTTTGTCGTCCAGCCGATGAAATCGCTGCTAAACGCCGCGCACTGGATGCGGGGAAATTGCATCCCCGCAACATCAAGGACGAGCTCGCGCAAGCTGTAGTCGGCAAGTTTCACGGCGCGGCAGCCGCAGCCGCAGCCGCCGATGAATTCAAACGCATTTTTACCGAGCATCAATTGCCAAAAGATATTCCCGAAGTAACATTGCCAAGCGATCAATTCAAGAATAACCGTATCTGGATAGCCGCCCTCATCGTAGCCGCCGGCTTGGCGGACAGCAACGCCGCTGCCCGGCGCCTGGTACAACAGGGCGCCGTCCGCCTGGGCAATCAGAAGATAACTGATCCGAGCGCCGATGTGGAAGTTGCGCCGGGCTGTATTTTACAGGTGGGCAAACGGGGATTTGCCCGCCTGACACGCCAATAATGTCCGGACAATGTTCGGTATATCAGGGAATGCTGGCAGGAAGGAGCTGCAATGGACAATATTAAAACCCCCGTGGATGTAATCAACTTTATTAAACGCGAACAGATCGAAGTAGTGGATTTCCGCTTCATGGATTTCCCCGGTCTGTGGCAGCATTTTTCCGTGCCGGCATCAGCATTGAAGGAAGAAGTTTTTGAGCGCGGGCTGGGCTTTGACGGCTCCAGCATCCGCGGCTGGCAGACCATTAATGAATCCGATATGCTGGTCAAGCCGCAATCCGAGACGGCATTTATTGACCCATTCTTCAAGGCCAAAACACTGGTGATGATATGCAACATCTGCGATCCCATCACCGGTGAAGACTACACCCGGGACCCGCGCAATATCGCCCGTAAAGCGGAAGCGTACTTGCAGCGGACCGGCCTGGCCGATACGGGGTACTTCGGTCCGGAGGCGGAATTTTTCATTTTTGACGATGTCCGGTTCGATCAGAATTCTCACGAAGGCTATTACCACTTGGATTCCGTGGAGGGACAATGGAACAGCGGACGTGTGGAAAATCCCAATCTGGGTTACAAGACACGCTACAAGGAAGGCTATTTCCCTGTGCCGCCGAGCGACACACTTCAGGACATCCGCAACGAAATGATGCTGACGTTGGAGCGCATCGGCGTACCGGTTGAAGCCCATCACCATGAAGTCGCCACCGGTGGCCAATGCGAAATTGACATGCGTTACAACACCTTGGTGCATATTGCCGATAACATGCTGAAATATAAGTATGTAATTAAAAATGTCGCCCTGGCCCACAATAAAACAGCGACCTTCATGCCTAAACCGCTCTTCAATGACAACGGTAGCGGTATGCATGTGCATCTGTCACTCTGGAAAAATGGGCGCAACCTGTTTGCCGGCGATGGTTACGCCGGCATGTCGGAAATGGCTATGTTCGCCATCGGCGGCATTCTGAAGCATGCGCCGTCGCTTCTGGCTTTTGTCAGCCCGACCACTAACAGTTACAAACGATTGGCGCCGGGATACGAGGCGCCGATCAATCTGGCCTATTCGCGCCGCAACCGCAGCGCAGCCGTGCGCCTGCCGATGTATTCACCATCGGACAAGGACAAGCGCATCGAATTCCGCTGCCCTGATCCCAGTTGCAATCCCTATCTGGCCATGTCGGCAATCCTGATGGCGGCTTTAGATGGCATTCTGAATAAAATTGATCCCGGCCCGCCGCTGGATAAAGACCTCTACGATTTGCCGCCAGCGGAAGCCGCCCAAGTTCCTCAGACGCCCGGCTCACTGCGCGAAGCGCTGATGGCGCTGAATGCCGACCATGATTACCTGCTGAAGGGCGACGTGTTTACGCCGGACGTGATAAACGCCTGGATCAATTACAAAATGAAAAATGAGGTTGCCGCGTTGGATTTGCGCCCCCACCCTTGGGAATTCGCTCTCTATTACGATATCTGAGCTACATTCCATAGCGGCAGAGGAATAAGGTTAAACTCTCTGCACTATGTCTATACCGTTCAGCAAACTCAACCCCGACATTCCCCTGCCCGACCGGTTGGGTCTGATTGCCGGTCGCGGCGCCTACCCATTGCTGCTGGCGGAATCGGCTAAACGTCAAGGTGTCCGCCATCTGATGGCCGTAGCCTTCCGGAGAGAAACCAACCCGGCGATTAACCGTCTGGCAGATGAAGTCCACTGGCTGAAATTCGGGCAACTGGAAATCATGCTGGAAACCTTACGCAACGCCGACATCAAACAGGCAGTGATGGCCGGGCAAATTACTCCAACCAGTCTTTTCCGGTTGCGCCCGGACCGCCGTTCGCTGCAGATTCTCTCCGGTCTGCGGGCACGCAATGCCCATACGATTTTCGGCGCCGTCTGTGCAGAGCTGCAAAACATCGGTGTGACCTTATTGCCGGCTTGGCGCTTCATGGAGAATGCCATGCCGACGCCAGGCCGCTTAAGCACACGCGAGCCAACCGAGCGCGAGCGAAGCGACATCGAATTGGGTTTGCGCACTGCAAAAGCCATCAGCGGACTTGACATTGGCCAGACTGTGGCCGTCAAGGACGGCGTCATATTAGCGGTTGAAGGATTTGAGGGCACCGATGCCGCATTGCTGCGCGCCGGTAAACTTGGCGGACCGGGCATGGTGGCGGTGAAAGTCGCTAAACAGGGACATGACATGCGTTTTGATATTCCGATTATTGGAACAAAGACCATAGCCGTCCTTAAGCGAGCCGGCGCGTCCGCGTTGGCCGTAGAGGCCGGTCGCACGATTTTATTGGAACGCGAGCAGGTTATTCGGGCAGCGGACAGGATAAATCTGACCATGATAGCTGTGACGGTGGATCATGGTCCAAATTGATTTCAAGCGTGAATTAAACCCGGAGCAATTGGCCGCGGTGACAGCGCCGGATGGCCCGTTATTCGTCCTTGCCGCCGCCGGCACCGGTAAAACCCGCACCCTGGTCTATCGGGTGGCCTACTTGCTCAGCCGTGGCGTTGACCCGCGCCGCCTGCTGCTACTGACTTTCACAAATCGCGCCGCCAAGGAAATGCTAACCCGTGCTGAAGCGCTGGTCAATCAAGGTGTCGGCGGCATGTGGGGCGGCACTTTCCATCATATGGCTAACCGCATCCTGCGCCGTACCGCCCATCTGATCGGCTACAGCAATGACTTTACCATCCTGGACGCCGATGACAGCCGGACACTCATGCGTGAATGTCTGACTGAATTGAAATTAAAAAGCCGCGAGTTTCCTAAGCCGGAAGTGTTGCTGGCGCTTTTCAGCACAGCTAACAACCGGCGGCTGGAAATTGAGGAAGTCGTCCGGGCACGTTTTGAATACTACCCGGTGGACGAAGCCGACGTTATGCGGGTTTACCAGCGTTATATATCCAAGAAGGCTGAACAAAATCTGATGGACTTCGACGATTTGCTACTCAACGCGCTCCAGCTCTTCCATGAACAGGAGTCAGTCTTGGAGTATTACCGCGAGCATTTCCTTTATATCATGGTGGATGAATATCAGGACACTAACTCCATTCAGGCCGATCTGGTGGACCTATTGGCCTCCAAACACCGCAACCTGCTGGTAGTAGGCGACGACTTCCAGAGCATCTATGCCTGGCGCGGGGCCGATTACCGCAACATCATGTCGTTTCCAAAACGCTACCCTGATGCCAGGATGTATAAACTGGAAACCAATTATCGCAGCGTCCCGGAAATTCTGGAGGTTGCCAACTGCTGTATCGCCGGCAATCCACGCCAATTCAGCAAGGTGTTGCGGCCGATCCGTCCGACGCATCGCAAGCCGGTACTGGCACGGTTGCGCGATGGCGATCATCAGGCTCGCTACATTATTGACCAATTGCACCAACGCCACCGCGCCGGCGCAGCCTGGCGCAGTATGGCAGTGCTCTACCGCGCCCACCACCACGCCATGGAACTACAGATGGCGCTGGCGCGCGAACATATTCCATACATAGTAACTTCCGGTGTGCGTTTTTTTGAACAAGCGCACATCAAAGACGTCTGCGCCTTCCTGCGGGTACTGCACAACCCCGAAGATATTCTGGCCTTCAAACGTCTGTTTAGCATGTTACCCGGCGTCGGGCCCAAAACCTGTGAGCGTTTGTGGCTCAAACTCGGCAACCGCTTTGAAGCCAATGCGCCGGAGGCCCGCGCTACACTGCTCAAATCCTTGCCAGCCTCTGCCCAGCCACTTTGGCTGGCCGTGCAACCGATAGTGGAAAAATATTTCGACGAACAACTTGCCGACGATCCAGGTGAGGCAATCGCGTTATTCATCAAGGCGTTTTACGAAAAATATGCCTTGGACACTTACGAAGATTCCAAGCGTCGCATTGAAGATATATGCGAGATGATTCTCTTCACCGCCGAATTTGAATCCACCGCTGATTTCTTAAATGAAGTGGCGCTGGTGACCAACGTGGATGCCGAAAACGACATCGCTCGCAATCATGATCGCGATTGTCTGCGTTTGAGCACGGTGCATCAAGCCAAGGGTTTGGAATGGGAAACTGTCTTCATCATCTGGGCCGCCGATGGCATGTTTCCTTCGGCCCGCTCAATGGAAGATTTTGAAGGTGAGGAGGAAGAGCGCCGCCTGTTTTATGTAGCCGTCACACGCGCGAAGGACAACCTGACATTGTGTGTACCGGAAACGCGTAGGGGCTTCGACGGTAGTGTAAACTTCTTCATGCCTTCGCGGTTCATATCTGAAATTCCCCCGGATAAACTCGATGCCCAGCGCATTGGGTTTGTCTGACCTCTTCAAATATCACATCTATGCCATTTATTGATTTCAGCAAGGCAGGATCAAATTCTATCATTACGTAATTTTCCATACTCAACACATTTTGCACTCTTGAAAGCCATCCCTTATGAGTTTTTGCATAAATGCGTTGGTCCGAACATGCTTTCGATGCGCTGTAAAGCGCTCGATTATCTGCATCCTTTAACGTAACAGTTACCTTAATTCTCCTCTTCGGATCTTCTGCGCCAAGAAACATAAAGCGCAAGCTAACCATATCAAAACTTATATCTCTAATTTCAACGAAGTTTGGTTTGACAAATGACTTTGAAAAAACCATTAATTTATCCGCTACGCTCATTGCCCGCTGAGGGTCTTTCATCCATTCTGCAATCACATCGCGAGTGACAAGCAGAGGAACGGGCTGCCCCCACTTAATCGGACCTTTGACACTGAAGGATAGTTTGTAGGGCTCCGCAGTGGCATGAATTAATATTCCGTCCTTGGTTTCCGTGGTTACAGAATATACCGATTCAGTATTTTGATGCTGCGTGGAGCTTGCAGACGGGGGTTGGGAAAACAATATGCCCGGCAATATTAAAGCCGTACCAGCCAAAATCATCACGCCCAACATTTTTCTTCGAGTCAGTGTGCCCGAGCAAACTATGTGTTGTTTACTCCCATGTGTCATGGCTGTTTTTCAGAAATTGAAAAATATATTCTGATGCGACGACAACACTTTACCAGCAATCACTCCCATTGCCGTGGCTGACCGGTGGCGGCAATTACGCTGCTCCACATGCCCCCACGGGGATTAAGGTAGCGTTTGTTAACGGTCGCCATGGCAATCGGCACATGGATGAAATATCCAGACCAGTGGCCAACCAGCATGTCGGTCTTGCCGGCCATGGCAGCATGCACCGCACGGCGCGCAAATTGGTCGCACAACAGACTATCCTCGGCGTCTGCCGGCACACTGCGGATGAAATACCCTGGCTCCATATATTTCAGATTGACCGGGATGTTCTGCTCCCGGAAATATTTCAGAATCCGATCGCGCAAAAAGATTCCTACATCCTGATGTAATCGGTTACCGGAGGCATCAAAGGCAGTCGCGTCGCCAGACATCAAATCCTGTCCGGCGCCTTCCGCCACTACAATCAAGGCATGCCTGCGATCCAGAATACGGCGCCGCAGCACGTTTAAGAACCCTCTCTCGCCTTCCAGGCGGAAGGGCACTTCGGGAATGATGACAAAATTAACTTCCTGACTGGCTAATGCGGCGCCAGCGGCAATAAAACCGGCATCCCGCCCCATCAGTTTGACCAGGCCGATGCCATTCGGCGCGCCTTTGGCCTCGTTATGGGCGCAAGACAGGACTTCGCTGGCCTTTTCTATCGCCGTGAAATAGCCGAAACTCTGACGGACATAGCAGATATCGTTATCTATCGTTTTGGGCACGCCAACTACCGCCAACGGCAATTTGCGGCGGCGCGCCTCAAGCGCGATGGCATGCGCGCCACGTTGCGTGCCATCGCCGCCCACACACAGCAAAATATTTATCTTTTCCTGTTGCAGATAGTCCACCATGTTTTCCACCGGCTGTTGTCCGCGTGAAGAGCCTAGCGCCGTGCCGCCATCAAAGTGGATATCCTCCACAAAATCCGTCGTCAACCTGATCGGCGGCAGCGCAACTTCAGGATTCAGCCCCTGATATCCGTAACGGATACCAAACACCTCCGGCACGCCGTAATTGTGATGCAACTCCAGAAACGCCGAACGGATCACGTTATTCAGGCCTGGACACAACCCGCCACAAGTGACAATCGCCGCGCGTGTGCGTTGCGGCTCAAAAAATATTTTAGCGCGTGGGCCGGCCTTTTCAAACAAGTAGTCTGGAACGTCATTGCCAGTATTAATTTCAGCCTGAAAACGCACCCGGGTGGTATCCAGCACGAAGTTGCACGTGCATTCATCAGGAACGCCTGCCAGGCAGAGCGGCGAAGGATATATCGGCGTGCCTAATGTGCTTATTGCGGTTTCCTGATTTAGCATCCCGTATCTCCATGATCAAGGCGGCATTAAGGATATGCAGAATGGAGCGGGAGACCGGGATCGAACCGGCGACGTTCAGCTTGGGAAGCTGACATTCTACCACTGAATTACTCCCGCAAAATCGTTCAGCGATGCGCTCTAGCTATCGGTTAAGTTGGCAGAAAAGTCCGGCTGAGTCAATCATATTTCCGGATGGAGACACAGACTAACACAGGGAGAGCGGGAACAATGAACCGCCGAGGCATTAAGGTTAAGCCGGAGTCTTGCCGTTAGGCAGATCAATACCGCGTTCTAATTCACCATGTCGGCGCAATTCACGTTTCAGTATCTTGCCGGCAGCGCTTTTAGGGAGATCATCCATGAAATAAACCTTACGCGGCACTTCATGCCGTCCCAAGTGATCGCGGCAATATGTACGGATGTCAACGCCTGTGACTTTAAATCCTGATTTTAACGACATATAAACCACAGGAATTTCGCCATGCAGTTTATGCGGCTCGCCGACCACAGCCACCTCGCGCACCGCGGGGTGGTGCATCAACACTTCCTCAACCACCCGCGGATACACATTCATACCGTTAACGATGATCAGGTCTTTTTTACGGTCAACGATGGTGAAATATCCTTCGTCATCAACATGCCCCAAATCACCCGTCCGGAACCATTCACCGAAAAACGAAGCGCGTGTATCATCGGGGCGTTTCCAATACCCGCGCATTACATTCGGTCCGCGCACGCATATCTCCCCTACTTCACCACGCGGTTTTTCCTGTCCGGCTTCATCCATGATCCGCATTTCGACATCCGGCAGCGCTAATCCCACTGTGCCGACTTTACGTTTGCCATCAATAGGGTTAACGCAAGTCACCGGCGAGCATTCGGTCGGTCCGTCACCTTCGTAAATCAATTTGCCGAATTTATCTTCGAATTGATGCAACACCGCCTTCGGCAGCGACGCGCCGCCGGAAATGCAGAAGCGCAACGATGCAAATTGGTCGCGGGCGGTTTCCGGCAGGCGCAAAAGCGCAACAAACATACTCGGCACCGCCAGGAAGATCGTTGACTTGCTTCGCTCCGCCGCCGCAGCCACCTGCACAGGCTCAAACTTCGACAACGGCACAACGCAACATCCGTTCAGCAGCGGCAGCAACATGCCGGCGGTAGCTGCAAATGCGTGAAACATCGGCAAAACCAAAAGAAATTTTTCATGGCCGGGCTTGATTTGCAGCGCCTGCGCCGCGCTGGCGACATTGGAGGCCAAATTGCGGTGCGACAACATGGCGCCTTTTGGATGCCCAGTGGTGCCGGCAGTGTAAAGAATAGCAGCCAAATCCACGGCCGGTTCCAAGGCAATGTCCGGCGCGGCATCCTGACAGGCGATGGCCTCCGTGAAAGCGGCGTCTGACGGTGCGCTCTTATTATCACCGATGCATAAAAATACTTCCAGACAAGGCGTTGTCTGGCGCACATCCGCCACCGATTGCGCAAATGCATCTAAGTAAATCAAACCCCGAGCGCCGGCATCCTGCAGGATATAGGATATTTCCTTTGGGTTGAGCAGCAGGTTGAGCGGCACAACCACAGCGCCGGCCTTCAAGATGCCAAAGTATGCAACCACAAAGAAGTCCGAATTAATACAATACAGCCCTACTCGGTCCCCTTTGACGATGCCACGACTTGTCAGCCATGCAGCCAATCTGTCGCTTTGTTGGTTGAACTCCTTGAAATTCAAGGTGCGTTCAAAGAATTCGATTGCAGTCAAATGCGGGTTATTCGTTGCCGTTTTCCGCAGCAATGCCGGTAAAGATTGGGTATTCATAGTGGGATAATGTAATTCGTTTGCATAAAAAATGCCAGCAAATTTAATGCAAACAATAAACTAATCAAAAAACAACATAATCTGCCGCAGTTTCAGGGGAGCCGGTTTGGCCTTGAAATTCAAGCCCATCCTGCTACAATAACCAGTCAAAACCAGCCTTAAGGCTGCATGGGAATCTATAATTGACCCCTACCGGAGTAAACAGGCAATGTTTTACGATCCATTATATTTGATAATGCTGCTGCCGGCCATGGTGTTGGCAGGGTTGGCTTCCTGGTACACGCAAAGCACTTTTAAGAAATACTCACGCATAGGCGCGGCTTCCGGCATTACCGGGGCGGAGGCGGCACACCGTCTGCTGGCAAGCCAAAGCATCACCAATGTGCGCATTGAGCGGGTGGATGGCTTTCTGAGCGACCATTACGACCCGATTTCGCGCACATTACGCCTCTCATCCAAAGTATATGACTCACCCTCGCTTGCGGCGGTGGGTGTTGCCTGCCACGAAGCCGGCCATGCCATCCAGCATGCGTCGCATTATGCGCCGCTTCATCTGCGCTCGGCGCTGGTGCCGGCAACCCAGTTCGGCAGCCATGCATCCTACATTATTTTCATCTTGGGCCTACTATTCAATTTCTCCGCGCTGATGATGCTGGGGATCGCCCTGTTCGGTTTGGTAGTGCTTTTTTCCCTGGTCACACTGCCGGTGGAATGGAATGCCAGTGCCCGCGCAAAACAATTAATGGTGACCGCTGGAATTGTTACGCCATCTGAGCAAGCGGATGCCGGCAAGGTTTTGAACGCGGCATTTTTGACTTACGTTGCCGCTGTGATCACTTCACTGATGACGCTGCTCTACTATCTGGTGCGTTCTGGACTGTTTGGTGGACGCCGCGACTGACGTTTAATCCGGTTCTGCTTTATGCCGTGCGGCACACTTTGGCCTCAACTGCCAAATACTGCGCGCCACGCAGTCCGGCAT
Organism: Kiritimatiellia bacterium; assembly: GCA_050944835.1. Classification (GTDB taxonomy): domain Bacteria; phylum Verrucomicrobiota; class Kiritimatiellia; order JAAZAB01; family JAAZAB01; genus JAXGPF01. The sequence continues at coordinate 49,209 of JBMNRV010000008.1, read as the reverse complement.
CTCCAGCCTTCAAATAAACAACAACAGGCTCAACGCCATAACGGCCATGCCCGCAACCAATCCATAGATTGACAGATGGTGCTCGCCATATTTTTGCGCGGCAGGCAGCAGCTGGTCCAGCGATATAAAGACCATGATGCCGGCAACCGCAGAAAACAACACCCCGAACACGGCTGTTGACATAAAAGGCATTAGTAATGCCATACCGATAAGCGCGCCTAACGGTTCTGAAAGGCCGGACAACAAGGAATAAATCAGTGCGCGCCGACGATTGCCGGTGGCGTAATAGATTGGAATTGAAACGGCAATCCCTTCCGGGATATTGTGCAAGGCAATCGCCACAGCGATGGTAACGCCTAAGGTGGGGTCGCGCAGCGCTACTACGAAAGTCGCCAAACCTTCCGGGAAATTATGGATGGTAATCGCCGCAGCCGTCAGTATGCCCATACGCAACATGCGCTTTGACATGGATGGGTCCCGGCAGTGTGGCGCACAGTCGTCCCCAGATGTATCAAGCTCCTCCACCCCGTGTATTTCATGCGGATTTTCGTGATCGGGGATGAGCTTGTCTATCAATGCGATCAGCAGAATCCCTCCGAAAAAAGCGCCGACCGCAGCCCAACTTCCGGAGCGCGTCCCCAAAGCCTCTATCAGCGCCTCACGTCCCTTGCAATAAATTTCCACCATTGAAACGTAAATCATGACGCCCGCGGAGAAGCCCAAGGCAACCGCCAGAAATTTACGATTGGTCTGATCGGTAAAAAAAGCCAGCAGACTTCCGATACCGGTAGCTAGTCCAGCCAGCATGGTTAACCCAAAGGCGAACCATAAAGATCCGGGATCTTGTGACAAAAGCGAAGTGGCGTCAGTCATAGCATGACACAAGCTGGCGGGGGTGTATGGTGGGCCGTACAGGATTTGAACCTGTGACTTCTACCGTGTGAGGATAGCACTCTCCCGCTGAGTTAACGGCCCAGTTTGACATAACGCAGATGCCTCATAACAACGCCCTGCGTGAAAACCGTCTTAAACTAGCATATTTTTACGGCATGTCAACCCAAAGAGCTTGCCAAATGCAAATCCGGCGGTTCACGCCTTTGGCGCCGGACTTTTGGGGTGCTGCCCATGGATTTCTTGTACCGCTTGCTGCATGATTTCAAGATTTATTTGCCGGAGATTAGCGGCATACCCCAACATCAGCGCTACATCGCAAATGTTATTGATTAATCGCGGGGTGCCTTGAGCCACCGACAGCGCATCCAACGCAGCGGTGTCGAAAATCCAAATATCGCCGCCTACGACGCGGATGCGGTGCTGGACATATTCCACAACTTGTTTTTGGTTGAGCGGCTCCAGATTCCAGGTAAATGGCAAGCGTTGGCTCATGAACTCCCGACTCATCACCGCCTGATGCAATTCGCCAGTGCCGACCAGAATTATGGTAAAAGCCGGCAACAAGCCATGTTGGCGGTCGGTGAAGGTTATATTTGTAAGCAACAGCAAAAAGTTGTAAAAATCCGGGTCATTGATTGATTGAGCTTCATCAATCGCCAGGACGGTATGCTTGAGCAGTGTGCCTTTCCGGCGCAAAAAGGCAATAGCCTCGAACGGATCCTGAAAGGTCTGTGCCTGCTCAGCATAATTCATTAACGTCAGAATATGGCGCACAGCCGTAATTGGTTTCCCCGGCATACAATCCATGCTGATGAATTGCGACGCATTATCGCGACGAAGATCCTGCGCCAGCAATTCCAGCAGCATAGATTTGCCGATGCCGTATGGCCCAGTCAAAACGCCGCCGAGTTTACGAGTCCGCGCCATATAAATCAGTCGGACTAAACCTTCATGATGCTGTTCACACAAATACGCAAAACGTGGATCGGCCACATTTCGAAAGGGCGCTTCACGCAGATTCCAAAATGCTGAATACATGTTAATTTAACCTTAAAAACGACCGTTGGCAAGTTTGTCACAGATGCGCTTAAGCTGAACAGATGGGAAGAAGCACGGATAAACACGGATTTGGACAAGTGGAATAAGGGCAGGCGGTATCGCCGACTCCCGCCTTCACCCTGCCTTCAGTCTTCGACTTCATCCTTCATCCTTCCTATCAAGCGGCATTTTTTTGGGTGTGTAGTTCGAAAGCCGTAATTTCCCATTGCTGGGCGGCAGCGCTGGCGGTTTTTCAGCATCTTTCGGCATAGGTTTTGTCTCTTCAATAACTTTATTGCGTCCATTGCGCCCATTGCGCCCATTGCCAGAATCATCATAAAGCAGTGTTGGCACAGATACAGAGGACATTCTTAATCCCGATGTAACCGGTGCCGATGAAAGCGCCGTCGGTGAAGACCCTGCCGGTGTCGGCCTAGATGCCGCCTCTGCTCGTGGCGCCTCCGCTGGTGTCAGCCTTGATGCCGCCTCCGCTCGTGGCGCCTCCGCTGGTGTCGGCCGTGATGCCGCCTCTGCTCGTGGCGCATCCGCTGATGCCAGCCTTGATGCCGCCTGCACCAAAGGAAACCATGTCTGTGCGGGCACTGCCGGTTTAGTTTCTGCCGGTGGAGACTCTGATGGCGCTGACACTGACGATTTAGTTTCCGCCGGTGGAGGCCCTGACACCGCCTGCGCCGGCGGCTGAACTGATTCGGCATATAGGGAGGCGCAACTGACAACCCCTGCGCCCGTCTTGAATTTATAATTCACCGGCGCCGCCAACTTCGGCGCCCCCATATACTTCACCACCTGAAATGTATAGGTTGATGGATCATCAGTTGAATTCAGTAAAATTGAAATCGGCAGGGCGGCTTCCAAAGCATTTTTCAACCGGACAGCCATAGGCGACACCGGCTTAGGGAGCGTCATCAAGGTGGTAACACCCAAGCGGTCAAAAGAACGCATAAAAGAATAAATGTGTTCATTTATGCGCTCTGGCGGATTAACTGCCACAAGCGGCACAATCGTGTCAATCACCATCCGTTGAATCATGTGGGTATCTATAATTTGACGCAGTTGCTCAAAACATTCCGGCGGCAGCATCTTTGTTCCGCAAACACCGCTAAAATTACTGCTTTCCAGCAAAATCAAGCGTCCGTCATTTACATGGTTCGCCAGCGAGAAACCTAACATATCGGCGTAAATATCAAGATTATAGTTAGGCAAAGTATTGAGCATAAGACAGGTTTCGTCTTGTTGTAATCCTTTGCACAGAAACTGCATCGCGATAGTTGTTTTACCCAGCCCCTTGCGCCCTGAAAGCAATACTGGGCGGCCACGGTAAACGCCGCCGTAATGCGCATCAAAGAAATCAATTCCAAATAATGTCTTAGTAATCATACTTAGTAATTGTTCTTAATGTAATTTTAGCAATTACCACATGAAACAAGGCCTCATTATGGATTTATCACTCCGGTGTGGTATCCAACAAGCGCCGGATAATCGTCGGCAAAAACGACAACTCGAAGGGCTTAGACAAAAACTCGCTGGCGCCCAATTTGTGGCACTCCTCAACAATCTCCTTTGAGGAAAAGCCAGAAATGACAATTATCGGCAATTCCGGACGTAGGCTTTTCAATTTTTGCAATAAAGATGTCTTTTCTAAACCACCGGGAATACAGAAATCCATAACTATGAGTTTAACATCGGGATCCTGCGCCATCTGACAACCTTCCATCCCGTCAGATGCAGTGACGATTTCTTTTTTCAGCTTATCTTGGATGCGTTTGAAGTATCCCAGAATCATCTGATCGTCGTCTATAATTAAAATTTTAGCCATGACACCAATTCTAGTACATTAAACAAAAGCACAACGATTATCAGTCCGGCGCCGTCCAAAGCAAACAAACAGATAACCGATAACAGTAGCCAAATTTACCTGCATGTTTACTAGAAGTCAATTCATATTTCCAAGAAAAGCCCATAACAGCTCGTATGAAACATGAAAAATTAGCTGAAAATTAGCTTGACCCATTGTTGTTTTATCCTATTCTTTACCCGTATATGAGGTAAAGAAATGAACGACAGCCTGACCGCAACAACCATTATTGCCTCCATTCTCAGCTTGGTTTTTGCCGTCGCCACCATTTGGAATTCCCGCGTCCGGCGAAAACATCTAGAGGGAGCGATATCTGAAAAAAAGCCGGAAACGTCTTCCCGCGCCGAAAGATTCGTAGTGCCGATTGATAATCCACCGCCGCCTGCACCCGCACCGGAGCCCGTGCCTGTGCCCGCACCGGAGTCAGCGCCGGCGCAAACGCAGTTGCCCATATTCCGCAGAATCATTCCGACCGGAACGAATCTTGACACTGACAGCGCCCCAAAGAAGGATAACCCTTATGTTTGGGAATAATGTCGGCGCCCACCCGGTGTTGTCATTATCCTTAAGGATGAGGGCGGAGTGAAGGATGAGGGATGAAGGATGAGATACCTGATGCCCCGAAATGGAATTGTGACATCTGTGTCCATCCGTATTCGCCAGTGTGCTGCCGCATATCTACGGCAAACTTGCCAACTGTTGTTTTTAGGATTGTTTTTTTGCGCGGTTTGCATCCCGCCAGCATATTCCGACCAGTCTTTATTGCCGGATGCAGTTTCCGCATGGCAGCCTGGCCCGCTTACGCCACTGGTGAGAGACGCCCCGAATGGACAAGACTTCTTTTGCCCGTTCATGCCTGACGCTATCCGGCATTATTGGGATTGCGACCTCCAAGTTGATTTGAGCGCGTCCGACGGCTTGGAAGTGGAATACACCTGCGATAATCCGGGCGCTTTTCAATCCATTACTTGGTACTGGCGCGCTGGCAAAGGCTGGCGCGCAGCGGCCTTGCCTGTGCGTCAGGGACGTACCCGGCATTGGATTCCCAAATCAGATTTTGAAGACCAGGGCGTCCCGGACGGGTGGAGCGCAACATCAGGCTATCGCGTATCACCGTGGTCGGCAAAACGCGGGGCTGGGCGCCTGATTCTGCATGCGGCGCGCCACAAATCGGCGGCAATTGCAATCGCCAGGCCCGGGGCGGAGGTGTTTGCCAATGCCGCCGAGCGCGCTTTCGGCGCTAGCATCGCTAATTGGATCGGTATGCAATTATCGGAAATGGGACTGCCTTACGCCATGATCTCCGACGAGGACCTGGCCTCACGGAGCTTGCCACAGCGTTACCGGATGCTGATTCTGCCGTGCCACCCGCATCTTACACCCGCAATGTTAAAAAACATTCAACGCCACTTGGAACGCCAGGGATACCTATTCGTCTGCTACAGTGGCGATGCCAAACTAGGCAACCTTATGGGAGTGCAACCCGGCGGCTACACCGCCGCTGAACGTCCAGGCCGTTGGCATGCCATGAGTTTCGCGACGGCGCCCAGCTGGCAGGGACCGCCGCAGGTGTTTCAAGCCGGCGCCACCTACCTGATTACGGCATCCGCAGCCAGCAAGGAAACTAAAACCCTGGCATGGTGGCTCGATGCTCAAGGGCGTCGGCAATCCGAAGCCGCCTGTTTATCTTCCCCGAAAGGCATCTGGATGCCACATGTTCCGCAGGCGGATGATGCCGCAGCGCAGCGGCACATGTTGGCCGCCCTGCTCGATCAATTTCTACCGGGAACTCTGGCTGCCGCCGCACGGCACACACTGGACGATGTTCTGGCTGCAAGCCCTATCCCTATGGAATGGGAACATGCCGTTGATGTTGATGACCTGCGCAGTTTACGCGACCAAGCCCGCGCCGTCCTGAACGCCGGCGACCCAGCCGCCGCTTGGCGGCTAACGGACAAACTATCAGCAGCGCTGAATGCCCGCGCCGCCGCGAATATGCCGAAGTTGGGCCAGGGACGGCGCTGCATCTGGGTAGGCACACCCATGCAGGCAGAAAACTGGGATCGAGTGGCGCCCAAATTGGCTGCTGCCGGATTGACCGATGTCTTTCTTCACGTGCCACGCGACACCGATCCGAATCGGGATGTTTTTGAAGCCTGCCGCCGTAATGGACTGAAAACGCATATCTGGTATATCTGCTGGAATCTGGATGGCCTGGCGGCAACACAAATCAAAAAAATGGAACAAGACGGTCGCCTGCAACAATCCTTTGGATTCCAAACAACCGCTTGGCTCTGTCCCTCTCAAACCCGGAACCGCGAATTAGAACTGGCACGCCTGGAAGAATTGGCCGATGCCGTGACAACGGACGGGCTGCACTTGGATTACATACGCTACCCCGACAGCCAGCATTGTTGCTGTTTGGCTTGCCGGAAAGAGTTTTTCGCAGCCGTCAATGCGCCGGAAACAACCGCTTGGCCCTTGGCGGCTCAGACCGGCGCATTGGGGGAACAATACCGCAAATGGCGGGCACAGCAAATCAGCGAGTTCGTCAACGCCTGTTCGAAACGCCTCCGTCAGCGCCGACCCGGCATTATAATATCCGCCGCGGTTTACCCGCATTACCCGGAATGCGTCGGAACGGAAGGCCAAAACTGGGGAGAATGGTTGCGGGAAGATGCTCTTGATTTTGTTTGCCCCATGAACTACACTGCCAACCCGGGTGAGTTTGCCGCATGGACAACCGCGCAAATCGCATTACCCGGCGCTGCCGGACGCGTACTTCCGGGAATCGGTGTCGCTTCCAGCGCTGCCAGGCTGACGCCGCCGGAAATGTTGAGTCAAATTCAGGACGCTCTGAGCGCCGGCGCTGACGGTTATGCGATTTACGCGCTCAACCACGGTTTGCTCCGTGATTTGCCGGAAATTTTAACACCGGCAAATCAACCGCGTTCAGCCCAAAACAAAGAGCCTGCGGCCACCAAGAATGCACAAAAATAAATCCATATTTATACGCACGGCCATCTTGATGCTCTGCATCGGACCGATCATACGCCTGGCGGAAGGCGCCGATCCGGACGCCGTCGCGGCGCCGCCCACGCAAATTGAAAACATTGCCGCACCGCACGTTCTGCAAGCCGGACAGACGATCTCCAACCTGTCCGGCGAGAAGGGCTCACTTCTGTATTTCACAATTGCCGTGCAGACCGGACAAGTAAACCTGATAATCACAATGGATGGCGGCGACGGCGACGCCGATTTGTATCTATCCCAAACCAACCAACCGTCCCTGCGCGAATATGACTATCGGCCGTTCGTACTGGGCAATACTGAGGACATCAAAATCGAACAGCCACCAGAGGGTGTTTACCACCTGTTGATTCACGGCTACGAAAGCTATACCGGCGTCACCCTCAGCGCTTCCATGACGCCGCTCCTGCCGCCGCCCGAACGCAATTATGCCGATCTGCCCCATGATATGGAATTGGCTTTGTATTATGAATTATCCGACTTGCCCACCCGCGAAGAGCGCTGGACATCCGAGCTACGGGCGCATGCCTTGCGTCAAGAAGGATGGAACGCTTTCAATGCCGGCAACTTCACCAATGCGGTTAAAATCTGGACCCAATGGCACGAGCTGGAGCCGGAAAACTTTGAACCTCTTTCGCTCATCGGCGACGTCTATCTTTTTACTGACGATATAGAACAAGCCATGCAATATTACCGCCGCAGCTTGCAAGTTTATCCCGGCCAGATTGAGCTGGCCATGCGCAAGGCGCGCCTGCTGGATACAGCCGCTGGAAAACCTGAAGCGGCACGCGATCTGTTGAATTTTTACGCCCGGATTTTCCCGAACAACTCCATGGTGGCGCTCGCTCAGGCTGCTTGGCTTGTGCGCCGGCACCGACACGATGAAGCCCGTGCCCTTGCCAAACAAGTGATTGACGGCGGCATGGACAAATCCGATGCCGACAAGATGCAGGCGCTGGCCCTGCTGCATGACCTATTGCCCAGCATGCGCGAACGCTTCGATAACTTGCGCGCTATGTTGGCGACGGCGGAACGTCCCGGCATGGCGTCGGCCTTGGCGTCCAATATCCGTGAACATGACCTATTGAGCCACCCGGAATCATGGATGTTGCTGAATTTCATCGCACAGGAGGCGGAGCGGGCAACCACACCCGAACAACGCTGCTTTTTCACCGACTTCCTCCCGCGCCAGACTCCGGCAATAGAAGAATTTCGGCACGGTCGCATGTCGCAAGACTGGGCGGCGTCAAAGGATGGCAACCTATTCCAACACGGCCGCCTGATCCTGGACACCGCAGCCAAACAATCGGAAGTATCCCTGCGTCTGACTCGTTCGGAATCCATGCCCAACGGTTTTATCGAGGCCGTAGTTGAAAGCAGTCGAGGATTTTTCTGGATGTATGCCCGCCGCGGCTCAGGCAATATGATTCGGTTCGGATTTGACGAAAACAACCGGATTTACCTGCAAAACTGGCTTAACGGCCAATTGCTCGTAAATTACAACCGTGTCCGGCAGTGCCGACAAGGCGCGGTGCGAATGCGTCTGGACCTGCGCGGCGATGGCGCCGTCGCTTTCGTGGATGACGCGCCTGCCTTTAGCTCACCCCTCTCGATACCGAATGACATGGGCTTAGGCTGGTGGGGATTTGCGCCATGGAGTCAGCAGCCCGGCGGCGCGGGAGCTGTCATCCGTGGATTGAAAGGAGGTCCGCTCCCGGTGCGTATCGGAATCCCACCCACCTCCCAGGATGAGGATTGTCAGGGTAAATTGTCGGCGGAAAAAATCCGGCAACTGAAAAGTCGTATGCACGAGCTCAGCGCACTGGCCCCAGCCTGGTATCGCCAAAACACGAATGGCGCCATCGCCACAATCAAAACAGACGACGACATGGATTGTCGTCTCCTGTGCCGTTATTATCGTGTACGCCTGCTGCCATCGGTGGCAACTGAGCATCCGAATCGCTTGAATTTTGATGAGTTGATCGAACTGGCGCGCACCGACCGCACCGATGGCTTGACAATCCTGGTGCACAAGATGCCGAACCCGGAATGGCTGGCCGCCGCTGAACAAGCGCTGTTGCACACTACGCTGACGCTGATGATCGTCATGCAGGATGAAAATAAACCGTCCGCGCAGGTGCGTGAAATCTGTGCGCATGTCGGCTTGTTTCCCGCGCCGCGGCGCACACATATACTGCCTGTAATCCTCCCGCCTGAGCTGCCAGCCATGGCGGAAGAATTTGCGCCGATTGACCATGAGGCGCCAAACGCCATATTGCTTTTATGACTTCTTCTACACATCCATCTACCAATAATTCCGCGTCTTCCGCAACCGGCGGCACTAAGGCCCGATGCCCTGCCTGCCGCCTTTCAATCAGTGTCATTGAAGCGCCGACGCCGTCTGTTTGTCCATTTTGCCGCGGCGCGCTGACGCTTTCATCGTTTACCCCGCCACCCCCCGCCGAATTGCCGCATGAAATAGACGCGGAAGAGCGCCGTAAATTTCTTTATAACAAACTGCCGATCTGGGGGATAATACTGCTCGGCACCTTAGGCATCTTGTTGCTGACCACGGCAGTGTATTTTCAAGTAATCAATATGGAGCATTACTGGTATGCCCCCGTCGTCAATATTTACAGTTTAGTGGTCGGTATTTTTATTATTTCACGCTTCATTTTCGCAGCTTTTTACGCACCGCCGCCCGATGTAGGATTTAGGCCGCCGACAACTGTGGCTATACCCTGTATGAATGAAGATAAAGCTATTGCGCGCTCAATCGCGCGGGTGTATGCCGAAGGCTACCCGCATGAGTTGCTCGAAGTCATCGTCGTCAACGACGGCTCCACTGACAATACTCTGGCGGAAATGATGCGCGCTCAAGCACGGTTCCGAAGTCTGATAGTGGTGGATTTTGAATTCAACCGCGGCCTTTCCTATGGGATGTCCTGCGCTGCCCTGTTGGCGCGCAGTGATATAATTGTTTTCGTTGATTCCGACACATTCCTGATGCCAGGCGCCGTCAGCAAGCTGGTACAGGGATTCATTGATCCGATGGTGGGGGGAATTGCCGGCCACACGGACGTGGAAAACTCCCGCGTCAATGTGTTGACCAAGATGCAGGATGTGCGCTATTTCTTTTCGTATAAGATCATGAAGGCATCGGAAAGCATCTTCGGAATGGTCAGTTGCCTGCCGGGCTGTTTCTCCGCTTACCGTCGGGTTTGCATCCTACATGTCATGGAAGAATGGATGAACGAAAAAGTCTTCGGGGTGGAAGGACGCTACGGTGACGATCGCAGTCTGACCAACCTGGTATTGCGCGACTACCGCATTCTGTATGATGACGACGCGTTGGCGACAACCATTGTGCCGGAAAACTGGCGGCAATATATCCGGCAACAGGCGCGCTGGATGCGCTCCTCCCTGCACGGGATGATCGGCGCAACCACATTCATCTGGCGCAAACATCCTGTGCCCGCGCTGTCTTGGTACGCCATGATGTTTTTGCCGGTTATTGAGCCGTTCATCATCCTGCAGGCGCTCGTTTTAGCGCCGCTTCTAACTGGCGGTATTACACTTTCATACGCTGTCGGCGTATTGGCCATGACGTTGATCTGGTCAATCTTCCACCTGCAAAAAACCGGCCGCAAACATTGGTGGGCGGGATTTGTGTTTACATTCACATATGTCGTGTTTTTCAGTTGGCAAATTTATTATGCCTTAGCCACCCTTTCACACGGCAAATGGGGAACACGGGGTAGCGGATGAAATTTGAAAACGAACAGCACGGCAAACAGACGGATGCAACTCGTCCGTCAAGACTCGCCGACAAGCTGCCAATTGTGCCGGCGCGTGTTCAGGCATTGAAGACCAGCTATCGGCAAGCTTGGCTTTACTTCATGCTTATCATCTGCCTGATAGCGGCTTGGTGGACACCGATCCGTTACGCTGTCACGCGCGTCTTTATGTTCCGACCGACGGATGTCGGCCCACGCGATGCCTATGAATTTGTGGCGTTGGCTTACCAAGGCATTTCCGCTAATCCCGGCGAACTCACCCCTGAACGTTTCCGCGCGCAATTTGAGGCATTACGGGCGGCCGGATACCATCCGATTACTCTACGCGACATCACAGCGTTTTACCGTGAAAACCGCCCGCTGCCGCGCAAAGCCATCCTGATGACTTTTGACCACTCCCGCAAATCCTCGTATTTCGACGCGCGGCGTGTCCTGCAACGCGCCGGGTGGCAGGCCGTCATGTTTCTCTGGACCAAACCGATCATGGATGAAGACCCTTCAGCGTTGCGTTGGCCGTATGTGCGCACTATGGTGCGCAGCGGCGCATGGGAAGCCGGCGCCCAGAGCCATCATGGATTTGAAACAGTTCTGGCCAACAACACCGGCGAAAAACGAAATTACATGACTACTCCACGCTGGTTTCCGCGAGAAATGCGTTATGAAACACCGGATGCCTTCCGCCAACGCCTGATTGATGACCACGAATACTGCCGTAAAATCATCTCCGATGAACTCGGCCAGCCTCCTACCGCATACGCTTTCCCATACGGAGATTTTGGGCAATACGATGAACGCGCGCTATTTACCCGGCGCCTGAATATGCACCTGGTCTCCCACTTCTATGATCTGGGTTTTATCCATGGCAATACCGCCCTGAACACCCGACATACTGATCCGCGCCGCCTGAACCGATTGCTAGTGCAATCGGATTGGACAGCGGATGATCTGATGCAGCGCTTGGAACACGCCTGGCCTAAACGGAAAGGATATACCAGCCCGAAAATTATGAACACCCCGCTCGCATGGCTGCCGGACTGGGGCGAATTCAAACTCACCGGGCGCTCCGCTATCCTGCAAGCCCAGCCGGATGCAACCGGCGCCAAAGTCTGGCTGAACGGCAGCGACCTTTACAATGCTTTTCACCTGCGCTTACAGGCGCGGATCAAATCTGGACAGTTCGGCATCTTTTTGCGGGCCTCGCCCGACGGCGAATCTTACCTGTATCTTGTGCTGACGCCGGAAGGCGAAGCCTGGCTCCGCCAGAAACACACTGGTATGGAACCTTTCACTTTAAGCGCCGGACGTTACACCACCACACCGGACGGTGAAGCGCAATTGGATATTTACTTGCGCGATCGCTTGTTTTTCGCCATGGCTGGTGGCCACCCTATTTTTAAGGAAATTATTTCCACCCGCGGCGAAATCCGGCCCGGTATGATAGGATGCAGCCTTTGGCATCCGCGGCGTGGATATGCCAGCGTGGAAATCACCGCGCTGGACCTTATGCCCGCCGAACCGGCGTTAATCACATTTACACCGACCGACCACCGCGACGCCGACATGGCATACTGGATCAGCCGCAACGCCTTCCGCTACACGCACTTTTCGCCGCCGTGGATGCGGGTTTTCGCCGGTGGACATGCCGAACAATTCGGCTGGAACGCCGAATTTTACAGCGCCGTCGCCCGAATTCATCGCCTTATGTTTCAGCCGGAAATTTTTCTGGAAAACCTGGATGGCATTAAAGACGGCATGTCCGGCGAAATTGCCGCCAACGCGGCCGCCTTATCGGCGCAGGGCGTGCTGCTTAACCTGAGTCAGATGGATCAATCCGTGCCGCTTTCCCAGATCACTACATGGCTGCAGTTGTTCAGCCGGGATTTGAACAAGCACAACCTCTCCATCATTGCGCGCCTACCGCCAATCTGGGAACAGGTGCCCGCGCTGGCATCGCTCTTCCAAGGCATAAGCAATTTAACCGTGGCCGTGGCGCCAGACTCACCGCTCCTGAAATCGAGCCAAACCAACGGCGCTAACCGTTTGATCGCGGTAGTAAAGGCCACGCCTGAACAGAGTGAGCATCCAATCACCTTCTATGAGCTGGCCGGCGGCGATGCCGATCCATACGCGGTGCAAGATGCCAGCCCTAACATCTTGCGCACAGAGGGCCACGCCGCTTTGCAGCGCGGCGACTTCGACAACGCAGTTAAAATCTGGCGGCAATGGGCTGTACTGGACCCACGCAATGCCGAGCCGATGACTCTGATCGCCGATGCCTATCTGCAACAGAATGAAATCGGGGCGGCCATTGGCGCCTATCAAGCCAGTCTGGAACAAGACCCCGGACAAATTGACCTTGTGGTACGCTGTGCGCGCCTGATGTATTCCAAAGCACAGCGCGGCGACGATGCCGGAAACCTGCTGGATGTCTATGAGCGTCTCTTCCCCAACAACCCGGACATCATACTGGCGCAGGCGGAGCTCCTGCTGTTTCAAAAACAGCCGCAGGCCGCAGCGGCGAAAATTCAACGACTCATACAGGAAAACCCGAGCGATCTGGACGCGCGCGCTCTGATGCATCGCTTACTCCAGAAACCAGCCGACCGCTTCAACAACCTCATGGAAATCATGAAAATCGCCGCCGACCCGGCCATGGAAAGCCAAATGCTTCAGGTTATTGAGCGCTGGAATCTACTGAGCCATCCGGAATCATGGCCGCTCATAAATTATCTGGATGATGTGGCGCGACAATCGTCCAACGCCACGCAACGCGCAATGGCCGCTGCAATGCTGCCGCGTACTGTGCCCGTGCGTGAAGAATTCACCGTCGGCCAAATTTCAACCAACTGGAATATTTACGGCGATCCCGCCGACCAGGATGATGAAATTCCACTCCTTACCGCTGCGCCGGCTCAAACGGAAGCAGTGCTGCGACTGACCGGTTCCGACACGATGCATAGCGGTTTCATTGAAGCCCTGTTGGAAGACACACGCGGATTTTTCTGGCTCTACGCCCGCCGCGGTGAAGGGAACATGATTCGATTCGGGTTTGAGCAGACTGGACAGCTTTATCTGCAAGTCTGGCACAATGGCGAGACTGTCGCCAACCAGACTCGCGCCTGGAACAAGCCGCCTGGAAACGTGCGCCTGCGTCTGGAGTTACGCGGCTGCGGCGCGTCGTGTTACATCAACGACAAACCGGCCTTCGGCGCTCCGTTGCCGATCCCGCCCGAAATCGGATTGGGTTGGTGGGGACTGGCGCCATGGTCGCCGCAATTCGGTGTAGCGCAAGTTCATCTGCGGGAAGTCAGCGGCGGCCCGTTGCCCGTCCGCATCGGGGTGTTTAAACCACGCGCAGAATCATGGGCCGATGACGATTATGTTCAGATGTTGCAACCATGGACGCGCACCTTGAGCGCGATTGCCCCACCCTGGTTCATGCAAGAAGATGACGGCACGCTCCGGCGTGAAACGAATGAAGACTTCACCGACTTACGCATCCTCTGCCGCTATTACCAAATCCGCCTCCTGCCATGTGTGCGCGCCGCCACGTTGCGTACTTTAAAAATACCAGAGATGCTCGCATTGATACAAGGATTAGACCTGAACGGGTTGACCTTGTTGGTCAATCGAATGCCAAGCGCGGAATGGTGCGAGCAACTAGAACGCAGCTTGCTGGGCACAAACAAGACCGTCATGGTTATGCGCACCGATAAGGATCGGCGCATAGTCGAAGTCCGTGAATTCTGCCCGTTCAACGGCATATTTGCCGGGCCGCGCCGCGCGCACACCATGCCGCTGCTCACACCGACTGACTCCGCCGCAGACGTCAAATCCGACAATGCCCAAGACGCCATCGTGCTGTTCGAGTAGGACGACAGGCGATCAGCCGCATAGCCGCATCAGGAAAACAAGGCATGCAGGCGCTCGGTCGCCGGGGCGAACAGAGCGAAACGCAATTTAAAAACGATACATTAAGCGACCGCTGATTGTATGCTCGGTATAGTCGCGGATGGCATTGACGACAAATTCTCCACTGAACTCCCAGCCGCTTTGCCAGCGACGTGATAGCGTCACCCCTAATCCCAATAATGAGTTCCAACCCTGCTGCGGATTGCTGCCTGGGTACCAACCTTTTCCCTCGGCGGCGGCTTTGGCGGTATTGTATGCATCCAAGTCCTCCTGACGCGCCTTTTCTTTTTGCAAGCCCAAGTGGAACCTTGCCGCAGCAGTATAATTCGGGTAACTCTGGCTGATCCGGAGCACCAGATAATGCCGTTGATCCCAGTAAGGCGTCCAATACAAATCGCTGTCGCGATCCACCGTATCAACCGAGTCATGCAAACCCAGCCAGACATTGTGTCGGGTTGACATCCGCCACAAGTTTTCGACATTCGCATGCAAATGGGAATTATCGTCATCAAAGACGGAGAACGCGCCAAACGTGGATGCGTGCCACCAATCCTTAACCCGCCAGATGGCACGCAGGGCAAAGCCATTGTATTCCAGCAACTTGCGCGCCGACGGCACAAGATCATGCTGGTAACGCACAGAAGTGTCAAATGCCGGCACCGGCCGCCATTGATGTTCTAAGGAACCGACCAGGACACCGGCATCCTCATCCAATTCATCGCCGGTGAAAGAGCGATAACGCAGGTCCAGCATGGTGTATGCGCCATGGGTATGAATGTAGTTCAGAGCGGCGCCGACCATCTGCTCGTCGGCCTTGTATTTATATTCATCAACCCGGTTGGATTGCAGCATCACTGTGGAAACCGTGGTTCTGTATTCAGTCTGATGCATCGTCTCCCCATCGGTTATGATGGTGACATCGGAACGAGACGAAGAGCGGCTGGTTTGTTCAACTTCAACCACTGTGTTGGAGAACACAGTTTGCTTAATGCCGCCGATGCCGGCGCGTACGTTCAGGCTCAAGCGTGGATTCAGATTAAGCCCGGCGGCGGCGCCGCCATGCCACGATTCGATCATTACATTCGCCTTAGTAAAATCGCCTTCGACCGCCAAGAATGGTTTTTGCGGCTCAAACAACACTTCCTTTTTGATAGAAATATCATCCGGGGCGGTTTCCGGCACATGCATCAGGCGGGCAACATGTTTATGAACCATGGTGTTGATTTCCTCTAAATCTTCCTCGGGATACCCATCGCGCTTCAACAAGCGCACCATTTCTTGGGCCAAATGCAGCTCACCGCTCAGAGCCGCGATTTCAGCCCGCATGCGGCGCGCAGCGAATACCGGATGGTTGCGCATGGCCGCGCGATACACCTCACGCCCGGTAGTAAAACGTTTGGGCTCATAACGCTTGTAAAGCATGGGGTTGTCGGAAGGCATGGAATAACCGAATTCGTCTTGGATAAATCCCAGAGCGTAGGTGATCTCGGCTTCGTTCAGAATCACTTCCGGCACATTGAAGAAATCAATATTGCAGGTGGTTTCCTGGCCGATGTCACCTATGGGATATGCCACAGCATTGATTTCCGACTCTCCCAACCCCAGCTCACGCGCCAGAATCCGCCGCGAATCGCGAAACTCATATCGCAGCCGGGCATGGTATTCGCGCAATGACTCCTGACGGTTTTTTTCCGGCAACCAGACGAGATTCGGCAATGGGTTGACCTCACGCCCGTTCTGGTTGGTCATCGCGAGATAACTTGCCTGCATGAGATGACTTTGCATCTCCCATAAACCGGAGGCATTATAGTCACGGATTTCCTTGAATGAAGCCGTGTAGGTGTCGTGCTTCAAAATGTTGCCGACTGGTAAAAACATGGTTATCGGCACCTGTAATTCTTCCGCCACCACATTGCCGTAGCGCAAGGAATTGCGGAGTGCATCGTCCATCGTCACACACACCGTCATATCCGGAGTATAATCTGACAGACGCTGCGCCTGCTCTACCCGTCGGCCGCTCCAAGAAGCACGCACCCCCTGCAGAGCGCGACTAAGCAACGACCGTTTCTCCTCCACCGCCGGCGGCTTGTCATGTTTTGCAAAGTAATCATTGAATTGCGATGGTGTAATAAACTTAAAGCCAGCGCGCCGAAGCACCATCAAGTGCTCACGGAACTGGCGCACCGACGGCACATCGCTCCATTCGCTGGGCGAGATCCCGTGATACAGCAGGGTAAAGACCGCGCCCGCAGCCCCTTCACGCTCCAGGCGGTCCAGGGCATCCATAGCCTCTGGAATATTGCCGCGTGCAAAATGCAACCGAGCCCATAACAGGTGACGATAGGGATTAGCGACATTAAATAAGCGAAAGGTTTCGTTTATTTTCTTCTCCGCCTCATCAAGCTGCATGCTCGCCAACAGGATGTGCACCAACCCCATGTGCGCGCGCAGGTTGAAGGGATTGTTTTCTTTGATAACCGATTGGAAAACATCTTCAGCGCGATCGAAGTGGCGGGCAGAAGTCAGAAGCTCGCCATAAAACAGTTTGCAGGAAATATTTTCCTCGTCCAACTTATATGCATCATGAGCGGCATCCAAGCATTGCGACAGTGTGAAAACAGTCTTATCGGTATCATACACGGATTTCATGTAGGAAGCGATTTGCAGCGCCACCGCAGCCCGAACGGCATCCGTTTTCGCCATATCATACACTATGCGCAAAGCATCAATCGCTTCTTCAGGACGGCGCGCACGCATGGCCAGGTTGGCCAAAAGGTTGAAAGCATCCCGGTTGCCAGGGTCAATCTCCAGAATACGGCGCGCTTCGGCTTCCGCCTCCGTCAATGAGCCGATCAGCAACAGGACTTGTGCGCGCGCCATCATATAACCGGGCTGGTCTGGAATCACATCATTGATATGGTTCCAGACTTCCAGCACATCCTCGTACTCCTCATTGGCATACATCGCCCAAGCCAAATCTATTTCCACGTCCAACCGGTCGCGATCCTCCTGCAGCAACCGGCGCAAATCCTTGGCGGCCTGCTCGGTTTTCCCATTCCAGAGCAGGACGCGCGCCAATGAGATACGCATTTCGTATTGGTCGGGATTTAACGTGAGGCTTTTCTCAAAAAGCTCTTCGGCGCGCGTCAAATCGCCATCATACACAGCAACCTGGGCCATCAGGTTATAGCCCATCGGTTCGTTAGGGGCGATATTCAACAGGCGCTGCCAGAGCTCTGCCGCATCTTGTTTTCGATCCAAAGCCCAGTATGCCCATCCCAGTGTTGACCATGCTTCCAGTAAAGTCGGGTCATCTTTAATCACCGACTCCAGTTTGGGAATGGCTATTTCATATTGCTTATCCTGCACATTGAGCATGGCCTCATACATCAGGGCGCGCACTGTTTGGTCAACTTCAAGGGGCTTGGCAGCCGCCAGATTGGTCGGAGCAACGACTGCCGCGGTTGTGGCATCGTCAACAGCTTGTGCCGATGAGAAATTCGTGGATAACTCTAAGGCATCTTGCGCCCATACCGTCGGCGCTGCCGTAATTCCAAGCCAGATCGAGCAGATCCAGGCCAATCCCCGATTAACGATCCTGACTTGTTTCCGCATCCGATGGTGTTTCATAGATTGCTTTAACTATATATTCAGCCAAGCGGTCGGCTCCGGCGCGATTCAGGTGTATCCCATCCGGGTCACGCACCTGAACCGGCAATCCTTTGGAACCGATGACATACGGTGTAAACTTGCCGGCGCGAAAACCCAATATCCCGCGCGTACCGAAGAATTCCACCCGCTGGTGTTTCTCGGCCTCAGCTTGAACCAAACGATTGATCAACAACACATCCGCCTGAATTTTTTCATCGCGCATATCGGGCAATTCCAGCCACATCACGCGCGCCGTTGGGTTGGCGGAAAGAAGCAAGGTCATCAAGGCATTCACGCGTCCGGCATATTCCACCTCCCACTCCGGCTCTTCCAGTTTGACAATGCGGTTGGTAGTCTGCATAGGCTGGCGATCGTTGGTGCCGAACCAAACCAACGTCATGTCGGGATTGAATTCTTGCAGCAATGAGCGGGTTTTCTCCATCCAGTCAAACGAATCCAAGCGGGCCAATCCGGTGCCGATGGAAGCGTAAGCGCGTGTGGTCACACCAGTGCGCCCGGCCAATGCCAGCTCCAGCGCATGCGACGGCAAACACATCATGGAGTCACCAATAATCAAAACGCGCGCCGGAACAGCCTGCGTCGCAGCCGAATCCGGCCCGGGCCGCCCAACCGCCACCACAGCGGCCCAGACCGCCAAACACATCAGTCCTCGTTTTACAATTTTGATTTTCATTTTAATGATCCCGAATTAACAGATCCTCCACTGACGCGCGCAACCGATCTGCGCCAAGCGCTGTCGAAACGGCGCGCGCCGGCGTCAGCGCCGCCAACCAGACGCTCCGGACAGGCCCGTATGGACGGCGTTCGGCCGCCTCGTACAAGTGCCGCCCATTCAAAATAGCGGCAACTAAATAAAAAACCAGCAATGCCGTAACCAAGTGGCGCAGCGATACACCGGCCTGTTTTTCCGCGCGCAGCTCGCCGATATCCCGCCGATCTTTTGTATGACTGTCCCGCATTGCGTTCACCCTTCCGCTGCTTCCATGCAACGAGAGACCGTTATGCCGCCCGCATTCCGGATGTGGATAAACTTAACATATTGAAGTTAAAATTGGAAATAAATAAATGGCGCAACGCCCTTAGGGCCCAACGCTAGAATCAAAGTTAACACCACTGCAACCGCCACCCCCTGCCAAACCGGATGCCAGCGCCCGAAAATGTCCCAGAAGCGCTCGCAGCGGCGACCATCAAGCAGTTGGGTCAAATACCCTACTACAATCACCGCCAACACCATGCCGCCGGCGCATTGCACCGGTTGGTCCAGACGCATCAACGCCTGCAACATAGCCGCCGCGCCGCCAAAAGTCTGGCAGCGGAAAAACAGCCAAGCGAAACAGACAAAATGCCAGACAAGCAACCCGCGTATGATGTCGGTGACAAATCCATCTGGAACACGGTTCCCAATCCACTTGCCGATCAAGCGCTCCACTATCTGATAAGCCCCGTGCAATCCGCCCCAGATGATGAAAGTCCAGCCCGCGCCGTGCCAGAGTCCGCCCAGTAGGAATGTCACCATCACGTTGACGTAAGTACGGACTTCACCGCGACGCGACCCACCCAATGGGATGTAGAGGTAATCCCGCAGGAAAAAAGAGAGTGACATATGCCAGCGACGCCAGAAATTCCGGATAGAGCCGGCCAGGTATGGGGCATCGAAATTCAAAGGAATATGGAACCCCAACAGCAGGCAAAAACCGATGGCCATATCCGAGTAGGCTGAAAAATCACAGTATATCTGGATGGCGTAGGCATATACTGCCACGAGCGCATCCCACGTGCCGTATAGGTCCGGCCGCGCAAATACCGGATCCACTATTTTTTCCGCCAGATAATTGGCCACAACGATTTTCTTGAATAACCCGCCCATAATCATCGGCGCGGCACGGCCGATGTCCAGACGCCGCGGTGTCAACGGTCCGGCTAACTGGCCGATCAAAGCGCGCGCCCGCACAATCGGGCCGGCTACCAATTGCGGGAAAAACGCCAGGAAGAGCGCCACATCCACCCAGCAGTCAGCGGGCTTCATTTGCCGCCGATAGACATCGGCGACATAGCTCAGAGCCTGGAAGGTAAAAAAGGAAATGCCTACCGGCAGAATGATGGTGCCCAAGTAATTTAACAATGGTATCCATCGTTCCGCAACTGCGGCATCGGAAGCCGCAAAGTGATGTTGTATCCAAAAGGCCTGTTCCGCGAAAAAAGCGGCATACTTAAAAAACACCAGCACGCCCAAATTAATTACCAACGCTAAAGTCAACGCCAAGCGGCGCATACTCACGCGGTCCGAGCGATCAATCCATAATGCCAAAAGGTGATTAACTACGCTTGATCCGATCAGCAATCCGACAAACCGCCAATCCCAATAGCCATAAAAGAAGTAACTGGCGGCAAGCATGCTCCACTTCCAAAGCGTCGAGTATTGGCGCAGCAGCCAACATAAAGCAAAGGCTATCAGGAAAAACAGAGCAAAATCAATGGTAGGGAAGAGCATAAATAAAAATCATTTCTGAGGAATGCTCATGGTTACGGGTTAAAATAGCAATTTGTCCTGCATATGTCAATCAGATGGCCACCTTGACATCAGATGTCAGGTGGCAGCGGCACCAACGACCCGGCGCCTCTTCCGTCAACGGCGGTATCTGCGCACGACAGACATCCCTGGCATGCGCGCAGCGCGGATGAAACGGGCAACCGGCAATAGCGCTCCCTGCGGCAGGAGTTTCCCCATGCAGCACACGGCTTTGCAAATATTTGCCCCCGGCGGCGGCATCCAGTGTCGGCACGGCTGCCAATAAGGCTTTGGTATATGGATGCGCCGGATGGTTGAATATATCATTGGCAGGTCCGGACTCCATAATCCGGCCGAAATACATGACATATACCCGTTGACACATATAATTGACCACTGCCAAATCATGCGCAATGAACAGCCATGCCAAGCCGGCGGCGCGCTGCAAATCGCGCATCAGGCGCAGAATCTGGGCTTGCACGGAAACATCCAAAGCCGAAACCGGCTCGTCAGCGATGATCAATACCGGGTTTAACGCCAAGGCCCGGGCAATACCGACCCGTTGCCGCTGGCCACCGCTTAATTCATGCGGATAGCGCCGGGCATAATCCGGATCCAAACCGGTCTGCCGTAATAATTCGGCCACCCGCACCATGCGGGCGGCGCGATTGCCGAGACGATGCACCGCCAAGACCTCTTCCAGCGCCGCGCCGATAGTCAAGCGCGGATTTAAAGAGCCGTATGGGTCCTGAAAAACCATCTGTACGCGCCGACGGAACGATTGTAATGCGCGCCCACGCAAATCCGCAGTGGAACGGCCATCAAAGCGTACGCCACCGCCGCTGATCGGTGTCAGGCGCAAAATAGCATTGCCTAAAGTACTTTTACCGCAACCGCTTTCGCCTACCAGGCCGACGCTTTCACCAGCCGCCACCGTCAAGGATACTCCGTCCACCGCTGTGATCCAGCGGCGGCGTCCGACCGGATAACGCACCTGCAAATCATTTACTTCCAATAGGGGCATCGTACAAAACGTCCTTCTTCCGTTGCGGTTAACTCCGGTTCGCTGCGCCGACACTCCGGCCGCGCCTGCGGGCAACGTGGATGGAACTTGCATCCGGGCGGCAGGCGCGCCGGGTGCGGGACGGAGCCGGGTATGCCAGTCAATTCAACGCCGGCAGCGCCCAGACGCGGTACCGCTTGTAGCAATCCGCGGGTATAAGGGTGAGCCGGCGCGCGCAAAATGGAGGCCGTCGCTCCGGATTCCACGACGCGGCCGGCATACATGACATTGACTCTGGCGGCTATCCCCGCAACCAGGGTCAGGTTATGTGTAATCAATAACACCGCCATGCCAAGTTCCGCCTGCAACCGCACAAGTAAATCCAAAATCTGGGCCTGCACAGTGACATCTAAGGCCGTAGTCGGTTCATCGGCCACCAGCAGCCGCGGACGGCAAGCCAAAGCCATTGCGATCATAACACGCTGCTGCATGCCACCGCTCATCTCATGCGGATAAGCGCTCAGACAACGCGCCGGGTCCGCCAATCCCACCATCTTAAACAATCGCAGCGTTTCTTCACGCGCATCCAAGTCGCGCCGGTGCAATCGCAATGCCTCCGCCACCTGCCACCCGGCGCGGAACACCGGATTGAGCGAGGAAGATGGGTCCTGAAATACATACGATATCGCCGCACCACGCAAGCGCCGCAATTCATCCGGCGGCAACCGGAGCAGGTCGCGCCCATCGAATAATATCCGCCCGCCCGCAATATACCCGGCGCTGCCCATCAACTGCGTCAAGGCAAGGGCGGTAACGCTTTTGCCGGATCCGCTTTCGCCGACCAACGCCACAGTTTCACCGGCAGCCACGTTAAACGAAACACCATCCGCCGCCCGGATCGGATCATGCTCCGTACGAAAGTAAACCCGCAAATCTTCCACAGACAGCAGTGGCGCGGCAACTGATTCCGGTGAATTCAATATCGTTGTATCTTTTTCGCGCAATTTATTGATTTTCCAATTAGATTCTCTACTCCGGCGCCAAGAGCGCGGGCAATTCATTTAGAGATTGCAAAAACACATCCGCTGTCAAGTCGGGTGGTGGCGGCTGCCCGTTAGTCAGAAAAAAAGTTACGGCGCCGGCGCGATTGCCGGCTTCAATATCATAGCGGTAGTCCCCCACTACCGCCAACGCGGTCGCAGCCACACCCAGGCGCGACGCGGCCAAATACACACCTTCCGGATGTGGTTTCGGACGTACAACGTCGGCGCGTGTAATAATCACCGCAAAATCATCCGGCGCCACACGGACAAAATTAGCCAGCGCCGTCAGGACCGAAGTATAGCTATTGCGAGTCAGCACCCCTACGGGCATACCCCGCGCGCGCAGCCATACAATCAAATCCTCGGCGCCTTCATTGGGCTGAGATGCGGAAGCCGCAAGCGCCTCATAACGTTCCAGTATGGCTTCCGCCTCCCGACGAGGCGCATCCGACAAACTTTCGAGAAACTCCAGGATGGAGCTCGACGGCGGACAGCCAATATCGCGCTTGATACCGGCAAAATCTATGCTGTTGGGACGCGTCAACGTCCCATCAAAATCAAACAGCACAGCGGCAATGCCGGTTTTCAAGTATTCGGCCACAGCTTCTCACTCCTTCCATGAAAAACCCGTCATTCCGCCGAACGCAGACGCGGATCGAGTGCATCGCGCAGGGCGTCGCCTAACAGGTTAAAAGCCAGCACAATTAAAAAAATCGCCAGTGTGACAAACGTCAGTTCCCACCACATACCCTGCCACAATCGCAGGCGCGCATTACTGATCATGATTCCCCAGGACGGCTCGCCTTGAACACCGATACCCAGAAAACTCATGAACACCTCAGTAGAGATAGCGGCGGGAAAACGCAAAGAAAAAGTAATAATTACCACATGTAAAATGTTGGGCAGAATATGGCGGAATATGATCCGCGCATGGCTCATGCCTAAGGCTTGCGCCGCCAACACATATGGCCGGCGTTTATGCTTGAGCACTTCGCCGCGAATCAGGCGGGATAAACCCACCCAGGTGGTCAGACCAATACCGAGATAGACTCCGGTCAGACCGCGTCCCACCACCATGGCTATCGCCAGAATGAACAGCAAACCGGGAATGGAAGCAAAAGTTGAATAAATCCAGACAATGCAATCATCCACCCGCCCACCAAAATACCCAGCCAGGCTGCCAAGCACAACACCGATAGGTATGGCAATGCAAGAAGTGATAATCCCCACCAGGAAAGCGATGCGTGCGCCCTGGATGATGCGCTGCAAAACATCGCGCCCCAGATTATCTGTGCCCAGCGGATGTTGCAACAGATTCCGCGCCACCCGGAGCGGCGCATGCCAAACCGGCGCGTCGGGCTCAGACGGCGCCATCAGCGGCCGGCAGAAACTGGGCGGCATGTAAGCCTGTTCCAGCGCCACAATCCGGTAGGGTGGCGTGCGATCACAGTGGCGATAAAAGCGATACACCACCTCGCCATAAATCGCCAGCGCCGTATAAACCACAATCACCGCCAACGACCAGCGCGCCAACCGCCGACGGCGCAACCGTCGCCAAGCATCGCTCCAGAGCGACAATGGGGCCTCTGTAAATTGCGAGTCGGCATCCATACGCCGCTTTCCTCCAATCCCCTAACTCAATTTGACGCGCGGATCCACCAAAGCATAGGCGATATCCGTCAACAGATTTGCAAAGACATACAACACTGCGCCGATGAAAACCACCGCGCGCACCACATCCACATCAGAATAATTCAAGGCGTTGATGCTCATCCCTCCTAAACCGGGAATCCCGAAGAACCCCTCCAGCAGCAGGCTGCCGGTGTAAAGAAAGGGTATGGCTATCACAACATTAGTCAGGATAGGAATCATGGCGTTTTTTAAGACATGCCGCAATAGCACACCGCGCCGACTGACGCCTTTAGCGAAGGCCGTGCGCACATAATCACGATAGAGCTCATCCAACATGATCGTCCGGTAAAAGCGGATGTTTTCGCCCAGTCCGCTGACGATACCGATAATCACCGGCAGCACAAGGTAATACCATGATTCATACCCCCAAACGGGAAACCAACCGGCACGGTAAGCCAAAAGGTACTGACCGAAAATAATCCAGACCAGATAGTTCAGGCTCATCAGCATAACCGTCACCACGACAATGCCGCGGTCCAACCAAGTATCGCGGAAGAACGCGCAGAGCAGCGCGGTAATGATTGAAACCAGTAAGCTGCCGAAAAAAATCGGCACGGTCAGTGTAAGTGAAGGCAGGATGCCTTCGCGCAACATCTGCGACACCCGCTGATTGGAATAATTGGAGACGCCGAAATCAAGCCGGGCCAATTGCCGCAGGTAAAAAAAGAACTGCGAATCCAGCAATCCGCGGTTGGCGCGCTCAAGGCGCAAGGCGGCGATTTCCAAGGGCGCGGCTTCCGCATGCAGCAGCAGCGTCGCCGGCGGCGCGGGATTGGTAAACACCAACGCATACGATTTCCAGTCCCGCGCGGATGGCAAGGCGCCCAATATCACAGGATGTGACGAGTCTCCTGAAGTCGCCGCCTGCAGCGTCGCATGGCCTTCCGCCAAACGGTAACGCAAGCGCCATCGCAGCGCTCCATCGGCCGGCGGGGCGAAATTCATAGGGATGGTGACGGCCTCTCCCGGCATCAGACGGATCAGACCCGGTGTATTGTCCACCGGCGGCTGATATTCCACCCCCGGCACAGCGCGCCAGACGCCGGCATGTTGCCGGAAATCCGACACGGTATAAGCGCGTGTGCCGGACCAGCGCCCGCACAGCAAAGGTTTGTTAAAGCCGCGTTGCTCGTCAAAATCTTCCAGCGCCTTAGGTGAAACATTTTTGCCCAATGTCATGGCGGCGGGACTGCCGCCGACGACATTGAAGAGGATGAAAGTGATGATGATTACACCCAATACGGTTGGAATCATCTGCAATACGCGACGAAAAATAAACCGGGTCATAGACTGATTTTAGGATTAGCGCGCTGCAGAAGTCAAAGCCAGCCGCATTCCGAGCGGTATTGCCCCCATTGAACATCGGCAGCCAAACCCCGCGGGGCAACAGCCGCGGACTCCGGACGAGCTGCGTTATAACAAATTAGAACACTCCGACCGGCAAATATCCAGGCGCCCCCCACAAAGTTTTGGGCAAGATGATGCCGCGCGTCAGGGAACGCACCTTCCATTCACCTGTGGTGCGATCATAAACAGCCAAATCCCATATACCATCGCCGTCGTAATCACCAGGCACCGGTATCATATCTGGGCCGCCCCATTGCACATTAAGGACTATGTCAACTCCGTCCACAGTCTGAATGATCCAAGTGCCTCTGGTTTCATGGTAAGCCGCTATATCAAATATTCCGTCACCATCGTAGTCACCCATGACCGGACGGTAATTCTTGCCGCCCCACATGTGTTCCCATAGAATCAAACTTCCGTCCAACCGGCGGATGTACCACGACTTCTTCGCTTCATCATAAATGGCTAAATCCCATACACCGTCGCCGTCGTAATCGCCAGGCACCGGCTTCACCCCCGGCCAACCAAATACTTCGTTCCAGACCAACGTACGGAAGGCGTCATCCACTATACACCAACGTGAATCCGCTGGGAAATACGCAGCCAGATTGCCGCGGCCGTTACCGGTAAAGTCGCCCGGCAATGCGAAAGCGCCGGGAGCATCCACATTAACCCCGTAGTGTGTATAGCCCAAGGATGAAAGCATGCCTTGCCAGTTGCCATCACGGAACACCATCGGCTCAGCGCGATTATCACCATCCATATCTAAGCCATACACTGCCGGCATGCCGTTGCCGAAACGGACCGCCCAGCCCAAGTGTCGCCCATCTACTGTGCGCACATACCAAGCGCCGTCAATATTCACCGCCATATCGCTGATACCGTCGCCATCGTAATCGTTAAAGCTCCACCAATTCGCCGATGACAGGAAATTCACATTAACCGACCCATTCACAGTCGCAGAATTGTTAAACATATTGTTATCGGCAAACTGCGACGGCCAAGCCGGCAGAAGTTTCACCACAATGGAATACTCGTCCTCCGGCAAGTTCATCTTTACAAAATTGCCCGGCATACTCAATACTTGCGATTCGCCGGCGCGCAACGCCAAATTAACTGTCGTGCCGCCAATATAAGTCATTTTGTCATCGGAAAGCCTACGGGCATAATAATTCAATGAGAATTTACCGTTGATTCCAGTCGCCGGCGCGCCGCCGGAGTGCCCTACCCGCATGGAAAGCACACGCGGCGAGTCTCCTACATAGAGTTTATGCGGCAGGAAGACGGGGTGCCAGATTCTAATATCCCCACTCACAGACCCGGCATAACCACTGGCCGGGCCGATGAATTCAGTCACACCGGAAGCGTTGCGCCCTCTGATTTTGTACATATATCGCTCGCCATAGACGATACTTCTGTCAATATAAGTCAATCCGGACGCAGTGCCGATCATCTCATAAACCGCGCCTTTCAGCCGCCAGATTTCATACTCAGTCGCCCCCCAACCTTCCGACCAGCTCAATCGAACGCACCCCACCATACTGCCCTGCGTAGCCGACAATCCTGACGGACGGCTCAACACGGAACCTTCAACTACTTGACTGTATGCGCTCGGCGGAATAAGTGAACCATTTTTCATGGCACGGACCTTATACTTATAGCGCCGACCTTCGGTCACGGCAAAATCATTGTATTCCCGAACATCCGTGGTTTGCAGCAACTTCCATTCCGGGTCGGCTCGCCAGATTTCATATAACTGCGCGCCGTCCACTCCCACCCAATACACGTTCACCTTATTAACGTAATCCCCTTGCGACGCCCAGATGCCCTCCGGGCATTTCAACGCACAGTAGCCGGCGTCATATGGGCTTAACGTACCCGGGCCGCTGTAGCCGTTAACCGCCCGCACCCAGTAATAATAAATTTCACCTGCTAAAGCCGAGGTGTCGGTGTAGGTGTTTGTTTCCAAGCCACTGGCAAGGCGCATGACATATTGCTCGTTAAAATCCCGGGTATTGCCGCGCCAGACTTCGTAAAAACGCACGCCGCCAGGGAACGGCGCCACTGGCGCCCAGTTCACCTCCACTTTGTTATTATACGTGCCAGCGCTGGCCGCAACCCAAGCCGGCGCCGGCAAAGCCACGATGGAAATTACCACCTCAACTTGTTGCGTCTGCGTGCCATTCCACGAATAATTCGTCCCCATATCCTGCCCGACTACCGTAATTATACCGGTATAAGCGCCGGCGGCGAAAGTGCTCAGATCGTTGAAAACCACTTCCACTACACTCGTTTGATCGCCTAAGATAATCCCACTGCCCATATCTTGTATCCACCAGACATCGTCGGTAATCGTATAATTTACATCTGGCTTCGGCTGCGCACCTTTAGTCCACACCTGGAACTCCATATTGCTGGGACTAGTAGCGCCTATATCCATAGTTTGCTGCAAACTAGTCGGAGACACATGAAGCGTTATTGGTTGAGCGGACAGGGCAAAGTCCACCGGCCAGCTTACAAGGATACCGACGCACAATGCGATTAACACGGGAAAACGACCGACCCGCGCCGATCTATCTGGAATGATGTTTTTCATGGCTGATCACAAAAACTATGAACTAACAACTTAATTTACTCAATATTGACGCGTTGATCCTCAAACAGTCATCAACACCAATATCATTTACGCACAAATTTTCCAATATAACGGATTGCAATGCAAGGAAATTCTGCCATCTTCCCGTTAAAAAAACAACTCTTTTTTAGACGCCACTGCACACATACACTGTTGAACCTGGATGACCGGCCCCGGCAAGTCTGAGCGCAGGGACGCATCTAAGGCACGTTTATAAGTGCATCAGTCCAACAACTCCCTGACATCTTCCCAGGTTAGTTTCCCGGTAAAATCAGCCGCCGTCTGCAGTGTGGCGTCTATCACCGCCTGCTTGCGTTTCTGCATGGCCAGAACTTTTTCCTCCACTGTGCCGCGAGTGATCAACTTGACCATATAAACGGTGCGTTCCTGTCCGATACGATGCGCCCGGTCGGTGGCCTGAGCTTCCACCGCCGGATTCCACCAGGGATCGAAATGAATTACCATGTCGGCGCCCGTAAGGTTCAGCCCCGTTCCACCGGCCTTCAGACTCATCAGGAAGATGGGAATATCCCGGCGGGCATTGAACTCGTTCACCACGCGCAGCCGGTCTTTGGTCAACCCATCCAGATAACTGAATCCCATCCGTTGTTCATCCAGCCGACGGCGTAAAATTGCCAGCATCGAGGTAAATTGACTGAAGACCAGGACGCGATGGCCACCGTCCACAGCCTCGTTCAGCAGCTCCATGAACAATTCCAGCTTGGCCGAAGGCCTGTCACGGGGCGCGTCCGGCAATTTGATTAAATCCAGATGGCAACATATCTGGCGCAATCTGAGCAACGTCTTCAGAATTTCCATCCGCGCACGCTGGAATCCCTGTGCGGAGACCATGCTGTAGAGGCGGCGGCGTGAATTTTCCAGATATTGATTATAAACCTGCTGTTGATCATCTGTCAGGGTGCAGAACGCCAGACGTTCGATTTTCGGCGGCAATTCGCGGGCAACAGTCTGTTTCAGGCGGCGCAGGACGAATGGATGCAGTTTGCGGCGCAATCTCAGACGCGCCTGCTCAGCGTCCGGGCCGGGCTGGGCGGTGGGCAACTCGTAATTCCGCCGAAACGATTCGTACGAACCTAGATAGCCCGGCATGAGGAAGTCCATAATGGACCACATATCGGCAATACTGTTTTCAATCGGTGTGCCTGTCAGCACCAGGCGGTGCATACTGCGCAAGCGTTTTGCGGCCATGGCATTCTGAGTGGAACGGTTTTTGATATGTTGCGCTTCGTCCAGCGCGATTACCGCAAATTCGTACTCCAAATATTGCTCAACATCGCGCCGCAACAGGGCGTAGGAAGTAATCACCAAGTCGCTGGCGTTGACATCGCCCCAACGCGTATGCCGGACAGCGCCATTAATGATCAATGTGCGTAAATTAGGCGTAAAACGCTGGGCTTCCGCTGCCCAGTTCTCCACCAGACTGGTTGGGCAAACCACCAACGATGGTTTACCGCGTGTCTGTGGATGCAATCGCACCAGACTGAACCATGCCAGCGCTTGCAGCGTCTTACCCAATCCCATGTCGTCGGCAAGTATTCCGCCAAACAAGCTTTGCTCCAAAAAACGCAACCAGCTCACGCCTTCTTTCTGATATGGGCGCAACAATTCGTCCAGCGCCGGAGTTAATTTCAGCGGTGGCGGCGGTTGCACGCGATTTTGAACGTCCGCGCGCGCCATCCAACCCGGGGAGGCTTCAATGTCAATGCCATCCAATGCTGCCAAGGCGGTTTGGACATAAGCGGTATAAATTCCGGCCAACCGGAAAGCGCCAGGACGGGCTCCGTCACGGCTGGCGCAATCGCGAAAAATCTCGTTCACGGCCTCGATGGCGCCGGTATCAAGCAGGATCAGCCGCCCGGCGTATTCCAACGCTGCATCCCCCTTTAACAAGGCTCTTTGAATTTCCGCCGGTGGAATGCGGTTGCCGTGGCCATCCTCATAAACCAACGAGACCTCGAACCAATCCGCGCCGGGATCGTCATGGATATGCACCACCGGCATGGCAAATTCCGCCTGTTCGATGAAATTGGCGATACTGCCGGTGAAATCCACGCGCCACCCGATCCGCCGCAATGCCGGCAACACACCGCCCATAAAATTGCGCACTTCGCGCAACCCGGAAAGCGGCGCCAGAGCGTCGCCGCAATCACCGCGCAAACCAAACGCCGCCAGCCGCTCCACCGCGCGCTTTTCATCCTCCATATTGCGCACGGCATAGCCCAGTATATTGTCAGGGTCCGGCAATGCAAAATAGCCCGCCGGATCCGGCTTGCAGGCTACCAGCGAGATTTCACCATATTCCGCATGCAGGGTAACGGCTAAGGAGGCCAGGCTGCCACGCACAATCAACCGGTATCGCGGCATCGCCGGCACAATTGAAAAGTGATTTTTATCAAAGTCCAAATCCAGCGGGATATGCTGAGCTATCATATCCAGCTCCACTTGCAGACAGCGCGGAACCGCCGGACGCTCAATCCGCACGGGGCCGTGATAAATCGGCTGCAGCGGTGGCGGCAATACCGCGGCCAGCGGCCAGAATACGCCGGCTTGGTAAACCCACCCTGCCCGTCCGGACGCAAGATAGACGGCGGCATCCGGTCCGGCGTCCAGCCCGGCGCCGGGAATATCGCAACGCAAACTTAAATGCAATTCGCCGGTATGCCAGTCCAGATACACATGTGCATGCGTCGCCACTCTGACCGTCTTGACCGGCATCGGACGGTTATCCGGCCCCAACCATAAATGCCGGCCGGCGTGTAATGTCAACAGATTCAAAAAATCAGCCGGCGCCAACTCCATACGGCCCGGCGCCGGCCCGCCGGCAATATCCTCCCAGACAAACAAAATCGCCTCGTCCTGAGCGGCGAAGGCCAGTGGAATATCGGTGGGCACAATATCCGCCGGCTGTATCCGCCCGGCGTACTCCACCAGGCAGGACACCGGCACACGGCCGCCCCGATGCCAACATTCCACCCAATCTTCCGGCAATTGGAGTTTTAAGCGCGCCGGTGTGGCGCCCGCCGACCCCGGCGACTCCCGGCATAGATATGGGCGAACGTTCGAAGGGGGGGAAAGCGACGCAGCGGCGCTCCACTCGCGCTGGGCATCCTGTTTCAACAACTCCAGCCCTGTGGCCACTACATGCGCACAGGTAATCCACCGTTGACGGCTGTCATAACAGGGGCATTGATTTTCGGAAGCGCCGTTAGGCAGCATCTTAAAGCGGCAGGTGATTGTCCCTTGGCCGTAACGGATTGTGCCACGCGCCAGCGGATGCTGATACTCCGCCTCCATCACCAGCCCCTTATCAAACAACACCCGCCCCTGATGAAACACCATCGGGCCCGCCCAATCCATCAACATTTTACGGGTGAAAGGGAGCATGTCCAATTCTCAGCTGCAACAAATTCAATCGCCCATTCTACGCATCTCACAAAAAACATCAATCAGATTTGACATTATCACTCAAAATCATACAATGCTGGATTCAACGCAAAGTCTGTAAACAAGCCGACCGTCGCATTCTGACACATGAATACACGGTCAAATAAACAAGAATGAATATAGGAGATGGTCATGGATTACGGATTAACCGAACAGCAGCAAATGATCAAAGATGTATGCCGCCAGGTGGCCATCGAAAAAATCAAGCCCATCCGCGAACATTACGACGAGGCCAACGAATTCCCTCATGAAATACTCAAAGTCTTTGCGCAAGCCGACTTGTGCGGCCTGTACATTGAGGAGAAATACGGCGGCATGGGCGGCGGCGTCATGGACCTGACCATCTGCGTCGAGGAATTATCTAAGGTTTGCAGCGGCATTGCTCTGAGCCTGGCTGCGACCGCCTTGGGAATTTTCCCTATTGTTCTGTTCGGAAATGATCAGCAGAAAGCCAAATACCTTCCGCGCATTGCCAAGGGCGAGGCGCTGGGCGCGTTCGGCCTGACCGAAGCCAATGCCGGCAGCGATGCCGGAGCTATCGCCACCTCCGCCGTGCGCGATGGCGATTTTTACGTGCTGAACGGCACCAAGCAATGGATTACCAACGGCGGTGAAGCTGAAATTTACACCATTGTCGCCAAGACCAACAAGGCTAAGGGCGCGCGCGGCGCCAGCGCCTTTATTGTGGAAAAGGGCACACCGGGCTTTACCTTCGGTAAAAAAGAAAACAAAATGGGAATTCGCGCATCGGCTACCCGTGAGTTGATCTTTCAGGATTGCCGTGTGCCGGCAGAAAACCTGCTTTCACGGGAAGGCATGGGCTTCCTCGTCGCCATGAAAACCTTTGACATGAGCCGCCCCGGCGTGGCGGCCCAAGCTTTGGGCATTGCCGCCGGCGCGTTGGAAGAAGCCATACACTACAGCCGCCAGCGCCGCCAGTTCGGCAAGCCAATCTGCTCCTTCCAGGGCGTACAGTTCATGCTCGCCGATATGGCCACCCAAGTGGAAGCCGCACGTGCCTTGGTCTATCAAGCCGCCCGTTTTATTGATGCCGGAGCTAAGGATGTCAGCAAAATCTCCGCCATGTGCAAACTCTTCGCTTCCGACACCGCCATGCGCGTTACTACCGACGCCGTACAGATTCTGGGCGGGTATGGCTATATGAAGGAATACCCCGTCGAGAAAATGATGCGTGACGCCAAGATCACCCAAATCTACGAGGGCACCAATCAGATTCAACGGGAAGTCATCGGCTTGAGCCTGATTAAAGAAGCTGCCGCCGGCAAGCTGTAATCTGGTGGACTTTCCAAAAAAAAATCATAAGCCCTTGAAAAGAGTGTGATTCAGGTTTATTTCAACCTGAACATCACACCTTGTCGGAGCAGCTCATAGCAACCCATATCCGGCAGCCCGGAAAATCGGTCGGGTACCGTGTGCCCATCTTGGTCGGAACACGGCATCCACGGCTGCAGCATGGCGGTATTAACGCAAGGTGATCCCGACCGCAACCGGTAATTACCTTCCGCAAACCCGACAAACAAGGGGTTATTAGTCGTATTGTTCCCCGACACCGCCTGAGAATCTGCCGGCAGCTCCGGATAATAACAGGAATTGGAAAAAACTCCCACGCCGCCATCGGATATGCCTATATTCGCCGTGGCGGCGCTTCTCGCCACGTTTGAATAAACCACGCAATTTATGACGGCGCCGGTGCCGGAACTGGAAGACGACATAAAAACCCCGCCGCCATGACCATTAGTACAGCTATTGCTGACAATCGTACAGTTTTCAAGCAAGCCGGCATTAAACAAAAAGCTGCCGCCCCCGCTGCCGCCACCTGTACGGTTATGCTGCACCAGACAGTACCGTGCAATTCCGCCGAAAAAGTAGATGCCGGCGCCATTGCGGCTGGCGGTATTATGCGCAATTATGCAGTTCAACAACAATGCATTCGTAGTCCCGGACTTGAGAGTGACGCCGCCGCCATGTGTATTAGGATTCGGCGTTGTGTTCCAGGCAATCAGACAGTTGGCCACCAAGCCGGTGGCATCAATGACCACACCTCCACCGCCATAACCACTGCCGGAACCGGCTTTATTGCTGACAATGTTGCAGTTCACAACTGTGCCGCCCCGGTCAATTAAAACTCCGCCACCCAGCCCTATGGGCGCATATCCGTTGTAGATGGTGAATCCATCTACCACAGCGTTTAGAGAGCTGATTTTCATACAACGGTTGGTTATTGTGGGATGATTGCCGTCAATCACAGTGACCGCGGCGCCATTGGCGCTTTTAAGGGTAATATCCCGGGAAATGATAAGTTCCGTCAGGTTGGTATATACGCCATTGGAGACCATGACCGTATCGCCCGCCAACGCCTTTGCTACACCGTTGCTGATCGTGCGAAACGGCAATTCCCAACTTTTCCCACGCCCCGCATCGTTGGAATCCACGCCGGTCATCGCCACATACCAAGTGGTTTGCGCACCCGCCACTACAGCGATCACACAAAGCGCTGCCACTGCCAACTGCCTGCAATTTCTCCATACATTCATCCGACGACCTCCTTTTTTTATAACCTGCATATTTTTTGCAAACCGGAAAGAAAATGCATGACTGGTTCAAAACCAACACGGACAGCCTCATCTGCGCCATCCGCCGACAAACAGCCTCTTAAAATACTATTAATACGCTGCTGCAATGCCTGCTCCTCACGTATCAAACAGTCGAGCGCCTTCCCGATGGCCGAGTGCGGAGCGTCCTGGCCAACGGCTCCCGCTCCGGCAGGCAGAGATACCGTCACCCCGGCCAGGCACAGCAATGCCGGCGCTTCGCAGATGATATCTAATGCCACAATTTCCACATCGGGACGTTTATTAAACCAGTTAAACAGGTGCAACCCGACATTCACGCGCTGCTGGTTGACGCCCGACCAAGCCACCGGCGCCTCGGCAGCATCCAGAATCCGCCACCAGGCGCCGATCTGCCGGTAGAGATAGAGGGGCGTTTCTTCGACTGTGCCATCATGGTAATGGATCACATATTTCCCGCAATACCCGTCCAGATTCGCTTTGCCCTCCACCAGGCTGTGCACCAGATGTAGCGCCGCCGCCCGGCATCCAATGCGGATGCCCCGCACCGCCGGCTGGAATTGCGGCAAGCTCGGGAAATTACCGGCCATAATCACGGTTGAGTTGCCATCCGCGCCTTCCTCCAGAATCTGGAAAGGCACGCCCAGAAAACACACATCGCCCTGCGGAAAATCGCGCAGATCGTTGTTCGGAATCCGAGTCCAGCCCGGTTGGGCAGGGGTATTGGAAAATTTTTCATTTACCCAAGGTTGTAAATTTATCCGCCGGAACCTGTGTTCCGGCAATATTGGCTGCGCCAGCTCGTGCTGCTTGAATTCTTCCAGACGGCGCTCCAAGATGATTTTATCCAGAAAGCCCAGTATGGTTTCCTGGTGCAGTCCGGCAGCAGCCGGAATGGCAGCGCGTGCCTGCGCGATGAGTTTGAAATATTCCGAACCGTTGCGATTATTGTCGTTGGGCGGGATCAAGGCGTTAGCCTGATCCAGCGCCGCGTATGCATCGGCTAAATCCACAGTGTTTTCCCCCGCAGCGCTGAGCCGCTGGTAAAAGGAAGCGCGATGCCCGGTTTCGTATTGGCAATTCCAAGCTGAAGCGCCCAACATGGCGATACCAGGCCAGCGCGTCTCGAAAACTGTATAAGGCGGTCGGAGCGAGTCCGCTGAGGCCCAATAAGTGGCAAGATGCCCAGCTAAACCGTGGCGGCATACGGACGCCGAATGTGCCAGCACATTATCGGCCCGTGCCACGTGGCTGGCGCTGAATACCGTAAATCCCAGGTAACGCAGCAGCGGGCCGCCCGGCAGGGAATAAAAATCACCGCGCTCGGCGTCGAACTCCAGGTACTTTTCCACTCGGATGCGCGTGGCGTCGGGCAATTGACGATACTTTTCCGCATCAATATTGCCGCCCGGAAGCGCGCGGGTCAGCACACTCTTTTCCCGCAGCGCCAGCGGCTTGTAATTCCAATCCACGGCGACGGCATCCTTGCTGCAAGCGGTGGCGGCTTCGGGATGCGCCAATACAATATCCGCCCAAAAAACAGGGATTTTGCCGCAGCTATCCCGAACCCAGCCCAACGCCCGGTTGAGATAATCCGCGTAAAGCGCACCCTTGCCGTTGGCGGCGGCCACCGCGGCACACCGCGGGCAAGTACCCAGCAGGAAAGGCTCATCGCCGCCGATATGAAAATACCGGGTGCCTGGAAAGGCCGCCATGATTTCGCCTGCCATGCGCTGAAAAAGCTCCAAGGTCCCGGGATGCAGTGGACAAGCTTGGGAGGAATTCTCCGGATTTTCCCTTAATTCGGCATAGCGCGGCAACCGTAAGACGTATTCGAGGTGACCCAGACACTGAACCAGCGGCATGACTTCGATGAAATGCTCATGGGCAATACGACCGAAATTGCGCCATTGGTCGGGAGTAAAGGCCGATGGCACGGAAATTTGATCATAGAAATCGAATTGGAATTTATCCTCGCACTCCAGCAGGATAAAATTAATCTTCAATTCCGCCAGACGCGCAGGCAAAGCGCAAAGGTAATCATAGTTCCATCCCAGTCGCTTCAAGTCAATATGCTGAATGCGCATAGGAATATCCGCCCAATCGGAGATAAAGCCGACGGTGGGCAGGCCGACGCCACGAATCATCTGACGAAGAGTCTGTATGCCATAAAATGCGCCGACCGGTCCGGCGGCCGTCAGTTGAATGCGCTCCGGCGCAAAATCCAGACGGTACTCATCCGGGCGAACCATAGTAGGATCCGGACGTATCTCCAGCGCCTGTTCGCCGTTGGCGCCGACCAGCGCCACTGCGGCAGCGGCAACGCGCCGCCCCATTTCCAGCGAAGTCTCCGCCCGGCTGAAACCCGCGTCTGGCCGGAGCGTCGGCGAAATTTTCACCACTTGCGGATAAGGTAAAAGCGCTGTGTCCATCAAGTATTCACGGTAACTATTCTGGCGTCCGCCCAGTGTGGACAGCCAGTTAAAAAACTTGCGACAAAGTATAGGCTATACCCCTCAAAAAACAAGCGCAAAAAGTTTTTTTTGGCGTCCTAAGTCTTTAATGACACACCATATAACACCAATTAACTCATTGTAGTCCAATACTTTAAACAAATGCTAACAGCAACCAAAATTTAACAAGGATTATAATTATATTTGCTTTTGCCGTCCTTTCGGAATATATTAACGCTGTCACATCTATATGATGTGGTAATATGGTGGACGGTTAACC
This sequence comes from Kiritimatiellia bacterium, assembly GCA_050944835.1. Taxonomy (GTDB): domain Bacteria; phylum Verrucomicrobiota; class Kiritimatiellia; order JAAZAB01; family JAAZAB01; genus JAXGPF01. The sequence goes on along the minus strand of JBMNRV010000008.1, from coordinate 11,972 downwards.
ACACCCAAGTAGGACATGGCTCAAGATGAATAAAGAGTTCAAGCATGGCAAACTTTACAGATATTGCCGGCTATTATGTCTGCTCAGTCTGCTGGTGGTAGGAAGAACAGTCGGCGCGGCAGAAATATCCATCTTGGCGCTGGCCGCCGACGACAAGGCCATGCCCCAGATGCAACAATATGGCGTACGGGTGGAGGTCTATAATCAGCATAAGATCAGCCAAACCGTCGGAGAGGAGTTTGAGAATGCTTTGAAGCATGCCCGGGCGCTGATCGTCATGCGCAACGGAGAAAACGCGGCGCGCGATATTTTCGCCAAGGGCGCTTACCAAGCGGCCATCCGTGAGTTCCTGTCGCGGGACGGTGTGCTTTTTTTCGACTATAACACCTATGCCGCCGTCATGGACGGCCCCGGTGCCGCATTCCTGCGGAGTATCGGCATAATCCCGCCACCGGCCTGTGATAAAACCACTCATTGCGATTACAAGGGTGTTTTGACTGAGGCCGGCTTGGCCGCCCTCGGACGCGCGCCGAATGTGTTGCCGACAGCGCCCTTTTCCGCCGGGTACGGCGGCTGGCTACAGACGCCGGAAGGCATGACGACGCTGGCACGCATGGAAGTCAGTCCCCAAGCCGCCGTGTTGCTGGAATGCCGGAATGCCGCCGGAGGGGGGCGAATCTATTTTTCCCAGTTGGCCGCATTGATGAGCGAAAAAAATTCCGCTGTCTTTGAAAATATCTGGTCGCTGCTGCTCGGCGAAAATATCCGGGCCGGTGGACCCGGCATGGCCGTCACCGCCACGGATGAATTCGCCATGGCCAACCCATCGGTTAATCCACTTTATCTGGCGGAAGCAAACCAGCGCGCGACCTGGCATCTACTGGAGTATAAAAAACGCCGACCGATCCTGGTGGCCGAGCCGGTGGGGCTGACGCGGCGTGCTGCACCGGCCGGCATCGTTCTGGATACGGCGGCCTTGTCAGGTGGATTCCGCCTTACGACCGATTACGGCACGGTTATCCCTGCACAGACTGCCGCCCTACCCGACAATCAAACGGAAATAATCTTTCAGACCGACCTGCTACCATACGGGCATTTGCTCTTTTTTCTCTATACGGATGGACCGGATACGCCGCCAGCGGAGGTAGATGGTTTGCCCGGGCTGGTGGTGACGGAATCCAGCGCCATGCTGGAAATCGCCAACGATGCCATTACTGCTTGCTTTCTGCCGGATCAACCTGGCTTGGCATCATTGCGCTGGCGGAGTGGTTGCACAGAAAATTTTATCAGCGGATGGCGCGATATTGACACCGGCATGGCGCTGGCGCCAACCCACACGGACCTCAACCGCTGGATACCGGCCCGGTGCGTGGAACGCGGCCCGGTGCGGGTGGTTATCGAACAACAGGAACCCGTTTCCGGGCAGTCCGCCCGGTTTGTCTTATATGCCGGCGACCTGCCGGCCATAGCCCATGATTATACTCTACCGAAGTCTGGCGGGGAAATTAGCCTTACCAGCCGCTGGGCGCCGGGCGGACAATCCGCCAACTGTACGATGGCTTATGCATCACCATCGAGTATCCGTCTGATTGAAGCCCGGTTTGAAAAAGGCGACATGGCGTCGGCGGCTTTCGATAATCTAAAACCTTTTATGCAAGAAGGCTGGTATGCCCTCCAGGATGCCGCAGGCGCAGGAGTGGGACTTTGTTTCGAACATGAATCGGCCCAGGTTGTCACTTTGGAACGCCTGGCACATGTCGGTCTGTCAAACCACCTGAGGCTGCAACCGACAGGGGCTCGTCACCATACCCTTATCGTTTTAACGCGCAATGGCTGGCCTGAGGCCCGCGCAGCTTACATCGCCTATCGCAATCCACCGGAAGTCCAGTTAGGCGCATGGCAATCCCTGGCAGAGTTCAAGCCGCCGGCCATTCCTCAACCGGGCCACGATAACACCCAAGTGATCTATTTACGGTCGCGCTGGATGAAACCCACCCTGGCGGCCGACACTCCGGCGGAAGCCGGACGCGAAAAAGCGCGGCGCTTGGTCGCCGCCGCTGTTAAATACGGCGCTAACATCATCCGTCCGGCCGTGGAAGGCGGACAAAATCCAGCCAACCTGGCCTGCTGGGAGGAACTCGTGCGTTTGGCCGCTGCCAACGGCCTGGCTATTTTTGGTTTCCCTCCAACTATCTCCTTCACAAAAGAGGAGATGCAAGCGTTTGACGCACCCCGACCCTGCCCGGTCAAAGATCGGATATATTACCTGAAAACTTTCGGCGATGGCGCGGAGGCATCGGCACAGCTTGGCGGCGGCGATTACATCCACATCATGGACGAGTATTCATGGAACAACACCAACTCTGTCGCCCAGTCCCTGTTCCAGCAGCGTTATGGCGGCGCCATGCCACTGCCGCAATCCGCCAACTGGGGCAATCCCGGCGACCGGGATTACGCCAATCTTCTGCTGTTTCGGACCGAAATCATCACTGAACTAGCCCGCGACGCCGCGCAGGCTATCCGCGCTCGCCACCCGGAAACTGTCATTTCCAGCGTGGTCAACTACAAAGGTCTGGACAACGCTTTCCGTTGGTCAGACTTGGAAGAACATTCACGACACCTCGACATGGGCGGCATAGACCTGTACTCAGCGCTCCCATATTACCGGCGCCTGCTGATGTATGCGTGCGGCGCATTCGGCAATTGCAGCCGGGTGGAAAACTGTATCGGCTATGCCGATGAAGGCAACTTGGCGCAACAAATGGACCTCTGCACGGTGTATGGCGCCAGTATGCAGTACTTTTCCGGATCGGATTATTTCCAGATCGCGCCCTGGAAAACCACGGATATCATCGGCCCATATTATCGCTGGCTCAAATATTCCGGGATGAACAGTCTGTTAAATGAGATGACCCGGGTAAAATATGCCGCCTTGTTCCGTGACAAGAATCTGCTGGTGGAAACCATCCGCAACCTGGAAATGCCGAAAGAGCAGAGCAACCTGGCGGTGGAACGGGGTCTGCTGGCGCTGGCCGACCTGAACGGCATCCAGATGGAGATGATCTTCTCCCGCTTTTTCACACTGGAAGCTCTGCGGGAATACCGCCTCCTACTAGTGCCGGATAACAAATACCTCGCCCAAGAATTTGCCGCCGTCATCCAAGCCTTTATCCAACAGGGTGGTTGCGCTTACGTCGAAGGCGCCAGTTGTACTGCTAACGCCATCATGCAAAAACTCTGCCAGGGCGGTGAAGTCATTGGCATGGTGGGCGGCCACCCCATCCGCCGCCGCGTCATCAATAGCGGCAAACTGCTTTATACCGGCGAATTCATCAGTGAAAAATTACCGCTTAACCCAGCCGCCAAGGCAGAGTTAATGGCGTTGCTCATTGGAGAGGCCGGCCCACCACCGGTCACCATCGAATCGGACGGTGCGTCCGACATGGATGCCGTATTGTATTCCGATGGGCGGCGTTATCTTTTGAACGTCGTTAACCGTTCGCCCTTCATCGAATATCCTGCACAGTTTACCATCAACCTACCGTTGGACCAACCAGCCGCCTGGGTCAACATGCGCACGGGCGCACAGGGTATGCTGACCAACGCCTCACTGACCTGTAATCTGCCGGCGGAATCGGCTGGATTTTTCGCCATTGTCCCCAGTGCGAAAACCGTGCTGCCGATTGCGCAACCAGCGCCGCAGACTGCGGCCTTTTATTGTCGGCAACCGGGAATGAAATTTCTATACCGTCAGAGTAATCGTAAAATCGAACCGGTGCAACCGAAAATTCCGGGTAAAATCAATGTGGGAGTATTCGTCCATCCCGGCATCCAGAGAAACACGTCACATTCCGGCCAACTGGGTCTGGTCGAGGCCTTGCAACCGCCACCGCCGAATATGATAGTGACCGTGATTGATAGTCTGACGCCTGAAACACTTAACTCGTTTGACGTGGTGGTTGTCGGCAACATACGGAAAGCCGCGCCGGCAGACGGCTGGGAACGGCATATTCGTGAATATGTCACCGGCGGTGGCGGAGCGCTCCTCGTGCATCATGCAGTCGGGTATGGCGTGGCCAGCCGCGCTATGTTCCCAGAACTGGGACGGGGAGTGGACTATGTGCCCTACCCCGAAATGGAAATCGTGGCCGACCATCCAGCTCTGACCGGAAAGGGCTTGGCAGACGGCATGCCTGGCTTGCAGAGCGGAAAACTATTTACTAGCGCCTTCCCGGATTTCATTAATCTGCTGCCCGGTACAAACGGCCAGGTGTTGGTGCGCAGCCAATCGGGACGTACTGGCAAGCCGGAAAATGTGGTCGTAGCCGGCGCTGTCGGCGCCGGCCGCGTGGTTCTCTGCGGTTTGGAGCTCGGCTGTCAGGCAGTCACCCAAGCTGACGGCAAGTTGAATTTTATTACTGCCGTCGGCCCTGACATCGAATTTAAAATACTAATCAACAGCATTCGCTGGCTGGCTGGCAACCCCTGATAACAAGCCTAAAAACGGCATTTGAAATTCAGGAAACGAAATAGAATGTTGAGCAAAAACGTAAACAAACGTTGACATAGGCGCTGTAAATAGATATAAGGACGAGTTGTTTCCTGTCGGCAGCCCAGCCGCCGGCTGGCAAACCGATAACTATCAGGAGCATAAATTATGCCGAAAATGAAAACCAAAAAAGCTGTGGCCAAGCGGTTCCGCAAAACAGCCACTGGCAAGCTGACACACACCGGCGCAGCGCGCAGCCACTTGTTGTCATCCAAGACCAGCAAACGCAAACGGAAGATGCGCAAAGGCAGGACGCTTGCGCCTGTGGAGACCAAGCGCCTCGTTAATTTGATTTAACGCTTTGCCGGCAATTATTTGACATTAAATTGATCATTAAATCGGAGAGGTATCCATGCCAAGAGCAACTAATGCGCCGGCATCACGGCGCCGACGAAAACGGGTTTTATCCAGGGCCAGAGGATTTTACGGCGCGCGTCACCGCTTGTTTCGCAAAGCCACAGAAGCAGTGGATCGCGCCATGCAATTGGCCACTATACACCGTAAGGAACGCAAGCGTGATTACCGCGGTCTGTGGATCATCCGCATCAACGCGGCATGCAAACTTTGCGGTATTTCCTACAGCCGATTCATTGAAGGCTTGACCAAAGCCGATATCCGCCTGAACCGCAAGATGCTGGCGGAAATCGCCATCCACGATGCAGCCGGATTCGCCGACATTGTGGAACAGGTCAAGGCGGCACAATCCTGATCTGCCATTTTTTGCGAATTTCCGCGGCAATGAATCTTGACCCGTAATGCGACCGGTCTGCCGCGAATTTTAGTGGCGTATATTTTATCGTCATCCGGCAAGCAAGCCCGGTATCAACCACGGAGTACAAAATGAGCGGGATATTCAAAGCTTACGACATTCGCGGCATTTATGGTCAGGATTTAGATGAAGCCACAGCCGAAAAGATTGGCCGGGCATTTGTAACCTTTCTAAAATGCCATAAGGTTGTGGTTGGCCGTGACATGCGCCCACACTCACAACCGCTGTTTGAAGCGCTAACGCACGGTCTGATGCTCCAAGGCGCCGATGTGATTGATCTGGGCCTGTGTTCCACGCCGATGTTATATTATGGCAACGGCAGTCTGGAAGCCGACGGCGGAATCATGATCACCGCCTCGCACAACCCCGGCGAATGGAACGGGTTCAAACTATGCCGGCGCCAAGCAGTCCCCATCAGTGGGCAAACAGGCATTGCGGAGATCGAGCAATTGGTGCGCGCAAACCGCTTCCAACCAGCGGCCTGCACCGGAACCATGACCACCCACGATGTGCAACAGGCCTACACCGCACATATCAAAAAATTCACTACGCTCCAGCGTCCGATCCGGATTGCCACAGATTATGCCAATGCCATGGGTGTCTTGGAAGCGCGCGCCTTAACGGGCCTGGTGGAAATCACACCGCTGTTCGATACGCTGGATGGATCTTTCCCAAACCACGAAGCCAATCCGCTGAAGACGGAAACTTTAGCTGATTTGCAAAAACTTATTCGTGCCGGACAATATGATTTTGGCGCCGCCTTTGACGGCGACGCCGACCGTGTAGGATTTGTGGACGAGCAAGGCAACATCGTCCCCATGGACCTGATTTCCGCGTTAATCTCAACTATTATGCTCAAGCGCGCTCCGGGCTCAAACATCCTTTACGACCTGCGCAGTAGTTGGGTGGTTAAGGAAACCATCGAACAAAATGGCGGCAAACCGCATATGTGCCGCGTCGGCCATGCCTTCATTAAGCAGCATATGCGGGAACTCCAGGCGGTGTTTGCCGGCGAGCTTTCCGGGCACTATTATTTCCAAGATAACTTTTACACTGAAAGCTCCGCGCTGGCAGTGCTGGCAGTGGCGGATATAATCGCCCAATCCGGCAAACCGCTTTCGCAATTAATCAAGCCGTTACAGCGTTATGCCAAAAGTGATGAGATCAACTCCAAAGTAAGCGATACGGCCGCAGTACTCCGGATGCTGAAGGCCAAATACGCACACGGCAATGTAATGGAATTAGATGGTCTGAGCGTCACTTTCCCCGACTGGTGGTTCAACGTCCGGGCGTCGAATACCGAGCCGCTGATCCGGCTGAATCTGGAAGCGCGCACACCAGAGATACTTCAAAAGCATACCGAAGCTCTGCTCAAGGAGATTCGCTCACAATGAATCCGCGTCTGCCGGATGCCGTTTGCCGGCAACATTCCAAGCATTTCGGCCAGCCGCCGCAATACATGGCATACGCGCCTGGGCGCGTTGAAATACTGGGCAATCACACCGATTATAACGGTGGACTGGCGCTGGCAGCCGCCATTGACTCCGGCATCTGTGCCGCCGTCAGCCGCCGCTCGGAACCAAGCGCCAATCTACTGGCGCTGGACTTGAATGAAGCCGTGAATTTCGCATTGCACATTCCCGGGCCCGGTCAAGCCGACACCAGCGGAAATCCGCTGCCGCTTTGGGCCAAATATATCGCAGGCGTCGCCAACGGCCTGCCAATCGGCACAGGCGCGCATGGCGGCTTTGACCTCAGCTTCAGCGGCAACATCCCCCGCGGCGCCGGACTTTCAAGTTCAGCGGCTCTGGCAGTGGCTTCCGCTCTGGTTTTGGCAGCGCTGACGAATGAAAAAATCCCACCGCTGGATATCGCCACTCTCTGCCAGCGGGCGGAAAACGAATTCGCCGGCGCGCACTGCGGCCTGCTGGACCAATTATCCTCCCTCTTCGGCGCGGACAATGCGCTCGTGGCGATTGATTTTCAGACACTGACAGCCCGCCCCATCACCTTGCCGTCCGCCGTGGTCTGCCTGATTGCCGATACCGGAGTGCGCCATACTCTGGCGGAGTCTTCTTATAACGATCGCCGGCATCAATGCGAGGCCGCCGCGCGTTTCTGCGCCGAAGCCCTGGCCCGCCCCATCGCCGTTCTACGCGATGTCTCCCCCGCGGAATTCGAGCGCCTGGCGCCTAAAATGGATGCCGTAATTGCGCGGCGCGCCAAGCATGTATTCGATGAAAACCGGCGCGTACAAGAAGCCATAGCAAATCTGGAGCGAGGCGACTTGGCAGACTTCGGTCAATTGATGTTCGCCTCGCATCAAAGCTCACGCGAGAATTTTGAGAATTCCTGTCCGGAATTAGACTATCTTGTTGAACAAGCTCAGCAGATGCCGGAAGTCATTGGCGCGCGCCTGTCAGGCGGCGGATTCGGCGGCAGTGTGGTAATCATGACCCCGCCGACAGCGGCTGATGCCATCGCCACTGCGCTGCAAAAATCATTTCAGGAACGCTTCCACTCCAGCGGACCGATCCGCGCAATCCGACCGGCGGCAGGCGCACGACTACTCTGATGGTCGCCACAACATGGCGACTGTGGTCAACGCACTCTCAAACGACACATGGGAAAAGCCATGCGCTGGTAAATCCGTGTCATAATTTACTTGCTGGAGCAGCCGATGTCAAATAGTATGTGGCATTTACGTAATCAGAGGACATTTGGCCGGTCAGGCCGGAAAGGGCGCTCATGACATCTAAACCCAATGCTTTACCAACCGCTGCTGAACCACCATCCGGCGCGCAGCAACAAATGCCGCCATGGCTGAAACAACTCGACCAACACCGCAAGCTCTTACTGACGGTGTTGGCCGTCATAGTCGTGATTTGTTCCTCCGGATTTGTATGGAGCTGGAACAAACAGCAGGCCGTTGTGCGGGCATTTCAAATGCTGTCAGTCGCCAATACGCCGACGCAATGGGACGAAATCATCAAGCGCTATCCGCGCACTCCCGCCGCGCCTCAGGCCATGCTGGCGCTGGCAAATAAGCAATACCATAACGGCGCTTATGATGCCGCCATGGAAACTTACCGGTCATTTCAAAAGCGCTATCCGAAACACGACATGGCCCTGGCTGCGGAATTAGGTCTGGCGCTGTGCCGCGAAGCCAACGGCGCTATTACGGAAGCTCTGACCGATTTCGAACGCCTGTTAACTGCACACCCAAAACATTATCTGGCGCCACAGGCGATCTTCGGCAAAGCCCGCTGTCTGGAATATCAGGGTGACATCGCTGGTGCGCGCGAGATTTATGAAAACTTCATTCTGGAAAATGAGGATAGCGCTTGGATACCACAAGCCGAGGTGGCTCTGAACATATTACGGCGCGCTGAGCGCGCCGCTGCAAAAAATATGCCGCAAACACCCAACGCGCAAGATGATTCTCAAAATGCGCCTGCTCCGCAGGACGCAGAGCAAATACCGGCCTTGCCAGTAACCCCTTAAATCAATACTCAGACACAAATTCCAGAAAACTTATATTGCAACATTCCAGCGTCCATTATCACTGCGCTTGTTCCAGAATCATGCCTAAATCATCCGCCATAGCCGCCACGCCAACCACTATCGGCATGATCAGCTTGGGTTGCGCCAAAAATATGGTGGATTCGGAAATCATTGCCGCGCATGCCCGCTCCGCCGGATTTGCCATGGCTCCCCGCCCGGAACAGGCCGACATCGTCATCGTCAACACCTGCGCTTTTATCCACGACGCGCAAGAGGAATCCATTGACGCAATTCTGGAAGCCTGCGCCTGGAAAGCGGCGGGGCATTGCCGGGCAGTCATGGTCTGCGGCTGCTTGCCACAGCGTTACCGCTATGCGCTGGCGCGCGAATTACCAGAAGTAGATGCCTTTATCGGCTTGGATGCTATTCCGGAAATCGGCCAGACATTGCGCCGACTTGATACGGGCGAGCGCAACATCCGGCTTATAACGAAAACAGCCGAAAAAATAATCGAGCCGCCACCCGGTCGCCCACTCTTCACCAATGGGGCTTACGCCTATCTGAAAGTCGCCGAAGGCTGCAACCATCGTTGCGCCTTTTGCGCCATCCCCGCCATTCGCGGCGCATATCGTTCACGACCGATTGCCGCAATCGTCCGGGAAGCGGAAGAGCTGCTCCAGCGCGGCGTACGCGAATTGAACCTGATTTCACAGGACATCACAGCCTATGGCTGTGACTTAAACAACGGCAACGACTTGCCACGCCTGCTGCGTGCGCTGAACGACATCGGCGGCCGGTTTTGGATTCGCCTGCTGTATGGGCATCCCGCTCACGTCACGGAAAAACTGCTGGACACCATAGGTGAATTGCCGCGGGTCTGCCACTACCTGGACTTGCCGATCCAACACAGCCATCCTGCAATCCTGACCGCTATGCGTCGGCCACAGCCGCATGGCGGGTTAGAAAGCCTTTTCCAAACTATCCGCCGACACCTTCCAGATGTGACATTGCGTACTACATGCCTGCTGGGATTCCCGGGAGAAACTGCCGACCATTTTGACCATCTGCTGGACTTTACCACCGCTATCCGCTTTAATCATCTGGGAGTATTCGAGTTTTCGCCAGAAGTCGGCACGCACGCCGTAAAATTAAAACGGCGCGTGCCAAAAGCAGTTATACAGCAACGCGTGCGCCGCCTGATGCTGCGTCAGCAGCATCGTGTGAAGGCGGCCGGGCTGGCGCGCATCGGACAAACCGACCTGATGTTGATTGACGCTCCGGCCCCACGCCGCCTTGGCGTTATGCTTGCGCGCCCCGCCGCCTGCGCGCCGGAGGTGGATGGCATCGTTTATCTGACCAACCCGACCAGACAATGTCGGCCGGGCACATTTGTCAGAGCGCGTTACACCGGCGCGCGCGGTTATGACATGGAGGCTGAACCGTTTAAACGCGGTGCATAAACCACAGATGAACGTTTGCAATAAAATAACACTCAGCCGACTCGTCATGGCGTTGCTCATGACCGCCTGCCTTTCCCTGCCTGTGCCCTACGGTAAAACAATCGCCCTGATCTTTTTCCTGCTGGCGGCCTTGACCGATTGCTGGGATGGCTGGCTGGCGCGCAATGTTTATGGCACCACGGTTTTCGGCAAACTGATGGACCCCCTGGCAGATAAAATTCTGGTATGCTCGGCCTTTATCTGTTTCACCGCGCTTGACCAAATCGTGCCGGCTTTCATCACCGTGATCATTATCGCCCGCGAATTCATGGTGACCGGACTACGGCTCCTGGCAGCCGGCCAGGGCCAGATCATTTCCGCCGAACGCTGGGGCAAACATAAAACCATTTGGCAAATCATCGTCATTGCCGCCATCATGCTGGGGCTGGCATTGCGTGACGAAATACTGCCTTGGCTGATGGATACGCGCCAGATGCCGGAACACATCAACACTGTTTTCAATTACTGGTTCCATTACGCCGCCATTACAGCCGTTGGTTTGGTAGCAGTGCTAACAGTCGTTTCCGGCAGCATATATTTTTGGAAATGCCGTAAAATGGTGATGAAAAATGCCTAGCCCTTATCTACCTGTAAATCAAGATTGGGATATCAAACCGCGCAGTCCCACCTGTGCGCAATGCCTGCAACCCTTCGAAGACGGCCAGGAATATATCTCCGCCTTGCTGTTCACAGAAGGCGGTTATCAACGTCAGGATTACTGCCCAAAGTGCCAAGCGGCCCATCCGCCGGAGCGTACGGAACTCATCAGCCAATGGAAAGGCGTTTTCCATCTTCCGCCGCCACCGGCGCCGGAACCGCTTAATCGCGAGAACGTTGAGCGCATGCTGCGCGATTTAATGGAGCAAGCCGACGCATCTCGCATGAATGTCATTTACATTCTGGCCGTGATGCTGGAACGTCGGCGCATTCTAGTGGAAAAAGATGTTCAACAACACGACAATGGCCGCTTGACCAGAATTTATGAACACCGCCACACCGGCGAAACCTTCCTGATAACCGACCCCATGCTGGATTTAGACCGGCTTGAACAGGTCCGGCAGGAAGTGCTGGCCCTGCTGGAGAGCCAAGCGCCGACGGACACCGCCACACCTGACACCACCGCGCCCAACGCCGCAGCGCCCGACCCCACCCCCAGCGGCCAGCCATCAAAAACAACCTGAAGCCGTGATTAGCCGTTAAACAGCATCTTGGCTATCATCTCCACGCTATCCCGCATCAGACCGTAACTGACGACCACTGTGCGAATTTCATCAGGGATCAACAGTTCCGAGTACGGCACAGTGGAAATCAACACCACCGGCTTGCCGAACTTCATCAACCCCTTATAGGTTATCCGGAGTTATTAATCAGGCTGCGAGGAGAGTCGCAAGAAACTCCCCGCAGCAGCCTGTTAATAACTCCGCCGAAAAAAGGTTGTCTGTAGCCACGGAAAAGGATAGGGTGAAAAAAGTCACGCATCGTCCGGGGACGAACGATCTAGCCAAGACCTGCGAGGTCTGCTTGCAGATTTTCGCCCCAGACGACACGCTTTGGCACTAAACGAACACTCAAGATGCCGACATTTAACAAAGATGTCTCCACTATAAGGAATTCGCCGTGCCGAAGCAAGCGTGTTTTTGACACAAACAAA
>JBMNRV010000007.1:0-90807 GCA_050944835.1 Kiritimatiellia bacterium | reverse complement strand
TACGCAGATTGACGCAGATACCGGATAATTGGCCGCGAAGACACAAAACACCCGCCACCGCGCCCTCCCTTTCCGTGTATTCAGTGTATTCCGTGGTTCCAACAAAAACCACAGACCACACAGACCATACAGAAAGCACAAGATTTTTCAGAACACGAACGCATGCTGTATTCATGGATAATCCTCTTCTCAAAAAAACCTCCTCCATCTGTGTCCATCCGTGTTCATCCGTGGTTCCCATCTCAACCTCTGTCCCTTCTTGTGCCTCTTGTGCCTCTTTGTGGCTAATCTTTCTTATCTTCCATTCTCTCATTTTCCTGGCGTCTTGGCGGTTCAACCCCATCCGTGTCTATCCGTGTTTATCCGTGGTTCCTCTCCTTCTTGGCGCCTTGGCGGTTTATCCCTTCCATTTATACCTTTAGCGGTTTTCTATGGGATGTTAGTGCTTGGCAATCTGATCACATAATGTCAGCGTTTTACAGGCGTCGGAGAAATTGCAATGCGGCTCTTGGCCGCTTCGGACGCAGTTGATAAAATAACGGTCGGCATAGGCGAACCCGTTGAACACCACGAATTCGGCGCTGTCGAGATATGACCGGGCGGTCGGCATTTCCCGGTCCAGGTACACCGCCGGCTTCTCGCCGGGCCGGTAAATCACGGCGCGCATTTTTTTGTCGCACAAAGCGCTCTCCAAGTCCGTTTCTATGACGGCGGAGATGCCCGGCCCATGAATCTGCCACAACTGCAGGCGTTCGCCCGCGCGCACATTCCCGCTGAACATGCCTGTCACCTGGTTGTCGAAGCTGACCAGCGCGTGATAGGCCGTGGTTTGCCCGTCGTCCGCTGCGCGGCCGCTGGCGGCATGGCAGGCGGTGACCTCTCCCCCGGCCAGGAAGCGCATTAAGTCCACGGCATGAATCATTTCGGCTTGCATGGGCGCCGGCTCTTTCGGGCTCACCCCCGCGAAAGCTTTATAGTACTGGCAGACGACATGCGACACCGGCCCCTGTCGGCGCACCACATTCAGGCAAAACGTGACCAATGGGTTAAAACGGCGGTTGACGCTGACCATGGTGATACATCCCTGCCGTTGCGCTTTTTCCGCCAGGGGCTGGGCTTCCGCCAGCGTCATGGCCAGCGGCTTTTCCACCAGCACCGCCCGGCGTTGATCCAGCACTTCGTTGACAATCTGGAAATAAATGTCCGGCCGATATTGCCCATGCGGGTATTGCGCCATCAACACCAGTACCGCCTGGGGGTTTTCGGTCTCAAGCATTTTGCGGTAATCCGTATATCGCCGCTCCGGCGGAATCCTTCCGGCATCGCCCGCCTGCGCCAGCAGTTCCGTATTAATATCGCAAATGCTCAAATCCACATCCGGAAATTTCGAAAGGCCGGGCAAGTGAAAATCCTGTCCGGAATGTCTCAGTCCAATCATCGCCGCTTTAATCTTTTGCATGTTGATTCCCTGGTTTTTTAGTTCAGTGTCATCCCATAGGATGAATGTTTAGCCTAAAAAGGCATTATTTCCAATAAATTTACGTTTATTTCTAAAAGTTCAGTTCCGGTTTTCTAGTTTTATTACGCGCAAAACTAGTGCATACCAATACGGAAAACAATGTGCTAAATTGACTAAGTTGTGTGTAAAATTAGCCAATGGTCGAAAATCCCGGAGAATTTCACTTGCATGCCGCCCCCGTAATGTTATCATCCTGTATTCGGCGCATATACACAAGCCCCTGCGGCATATAGAAGCTTGTGATTAACCAATGCTTAACCATATCAACATAGCCTATACACCGCCACTGACCCTGCTATATTGCGGTCGGACCAGCCTGGAAAGTTGGTGGGAAGCGGCTAATGTCAGGGTTCCCTACTGGCGCCTGTACTGGAATAATCGCGTCGGCGCATATCTGCAAACCCCGACCAAGACTATCCGGTATGCGCTTGGTCCAACGCATTTCACGGTTGTGACGCCCAACACCACACTGACCAGAAGAGTGCAACAGCCTACGGAGCACTTTTTTACCCATTTTACCGTTGGCCCGCCTTACGAACATGTCCATAATTGTGTCTATCGCTGTCCCGCGCCGCCGCCGCTTGTCAAGGCTATGTGGCGCGATTACACCACCACCCATATTGACACCCCGGTGGAAAATCGGCCGCGGCGCTCTGCTACAGCCATGACCATGTGCTGGTTTGCCCTGTCAGCGCTACCGCCCCGCCTTCTGCCGCCAGAGTCAACCGATGTGCGTCTGGATGCGCTTTTGCGTTGGTGGGGAAGCCGGGAATGGAAATCGTTGTCTAACAGTGAGTTGGCGGCGCAAGTTGGTATGCATCCCACCGCCTTCTGCCGTTATTTCCGCCGTGTGCTGGGGTCGCCGCCGAATGCCTTCGGTTTGGTCAAACGGATTGAGCGCGCCTGCCTGTTACTGCACTTTTCAAGTCTCAGTATCGCCCAAATTGCGGAAGCCACAGGGTTTTGCGACAGGTACTATTTTTCACGTCAATTCCTACGAATGCGTGGGATCAGCCCCGCCGCCTTCCGACGCCAATCCGTCAAGAACGCCAGGGGAGAGAGGGGTAGGTGAACCGCCAAGCCGCCAAGACAACTGCCGTTTTTAAGGTTAAAACAGGCCGACTATGACAGATAAAATTACCCAAATCATTAAACGCCAGGGCAACTTGGTGGCCTACGACCGGGACCGGATAGTCACGGCGATTTTCCGCGCGTTGGTGTCAACGGGTTGCAATGACCGGCAACTGGCGGAACGCCTCGGTTTGGAAGTTGAACGCACATTACTGACCGTCCATGGCGCCGGCTCTACGCCCAGCATCGAGGAAATCCAGGATATTGTTGAAAAAGTGCTGCTTGAAAGCGGCCATGAGGATACTGCCCGAGCCTATATGGAATACCGTCGCCGGCGCGCTCAGGCGCGTGCTACACGCGCTTACTCATTTGAAGTCACCGACAATATCCCCTACAAAAAAATCTATGAAGTGCTTTGCTGGAATATGGCGCACGGCTGCGATTCGATACCGGCTATGAACGAGCTGATAGAGCGGGGGGAGATGACGAATCTAATCAAGGACTCTAACCGCCGATATGTCGCTGAAATCGGCCAAGCTGCTCAGATGATTCTGGAGCGTCGCGACGAAGTGCGTTTGGTCATTATCGCCGGACCTTCATCGTCGGGGAAAACCACTACGACGATGAAGTTAGACGAACATCTGCGCCGGGCGGGCCTGGCTTTGCATACCATCAATGTGGACAACTATTTCTTCGACCGCGAGCAGAATCCGCGTGATGAATTCGGCGACTATGATTATGAGTCGCCGCATGCGTTGGATTTATCCTTGATCAACAGTCACTTAGAACAATTGTTGGCTGGGCGCACAGTACGTGCGCCGCATTATGATTTTAAGACTGGCCGGCGCCAGTTGAACGTTCATGAGGTGACTCTGCGGTCAAATGAAGTGTTGTTACTGGATAGTCTGCATGGATTATACGATGCCATGACTGTAAGTATTCCCTCCGCCCATAAATTCCGGTTATATATCGAAACTCTGGGGCAGTTTCGGGCGGCGGATGGTCAATTCATGCGTTGGGCGGATCATCGGCTGCTCCGCCGGATGATCCGTGACAGTTGGCATCGCAATTCGACGCCCGAAGCCACCATTACCCATTGGCGCTATGTGCGTCGCAGTGAGCTACAGTATATCATTCCTTTTATCGGCACGGCGGATTTTCTTGTGAACAGCGCCCTGCCTTACGAGCTGCCGTTCCTCAAACACCTCCTGTTTCATTATTTCGCCCCAGCCATTGAAAAATATCGTGCCGATCCAGTACGCCAAGATGCCTATATTCGCGCTAAACGCATCTATGAATTCCTCGCTCCGCTCGTCGCTGTGGCGGATGATGCCATCGTGCCGCCCGACTCCCTGTTGCGCGAGTTCATCGGCGGCAGCTGCTATGTGTATTGACGGCGGAAGGTGCCGCGCAAAGCTTAAAGTTATATCCGGCATTTGAAATTCCCCGCTTATCACGTCGTTGGTATGTCATTTTACAGGATAATGTTGTATATACTGCGCCGGCTGGCTAGTATCGTTTTTTCAAAAACAAGAAAAATTGTGTTGACTTTCGTTTCTTTCTGACTCTTAATACCGCAAAAACGGTATCGGTTGTCTGCATGGTGGCAAGATGCAATGGTGCCATGTATTGGGTGGAGAAAGCTCCGGCCTTTAATTGTGAAAATTCCGATGGAGATATCTTATGTCGAAGCCTAAATCCATGACAAAAGCCGGGATTATAGCGGCGCTGGCGGATAAAACCGGGTTATCACGGGCGGATGTTGATCGCGTGCTGGCTAATTTAGCGGAACTAGCGTATAGCGAAGCCGTTAACGGTTTTACCATCCCGGGCTTATGTAAGTTTAAAGTAGTGCGTCGTAAGCAATCACGCCGTTTTAACCCGGTGACGCGGATGCGCTATCTGGTAGCCGAGCATGATGTGCTTAAAGTAATTCCTCTGAAAAAAGCAAAGGAAAGAATAGCGCCTTTGCCGGAAAACCTGATTATCCGTGAGATTCCTCCGGAACCTGTGCCTGAGCCTACTCCTGAACCTGTTCCGGAATCGGCGCCGGAATCCGATTATCAGATTGGCAGTGAGGGTTTGCTGGCGCCTGTTCATGACCCAGCGCCGGAATCTGTTCCGGTCCCTGCGCCTGAGAAAGAGATTGCCCTGCCGGATACCCACACGGTAAAGGCGGAGTCCGTTGCCGCGGCGTCGGACGAGCAGGCTATAACGGAAGCTGGCGGCATTATTTTTGCCTGCCCGCATTGTGGCAACACCATTATGGCGCAGGTGAATGAACGTGGGCAAACGGCAGAATGTCCGGTTTGCAATGGGCAGATGGTTGTTCCGGATACGTCCGCTGCGTCGGCTGCCGAGCCTGCCGCTAAACCGAAAACCGTGTCAAACTTTGTGGCTTTTGTCTGTGAGGTATGCAGGCAGGAAATCGAGGCGCCCTTGGAAATGATCGGCATGAGCGCCGTTTGCCCGGCATGTGGGTCGCAATTAAGAGTTCCGGCGCATGAAACGGAAGGGCAAGGGGGCGCAGAGGATGACGGGCTGAAAAAACAGGAAAAAGTTGACCGCAGCTCCATGACAATTCGTATGGACCTTTCAGATTTAGTGGAATAGTGATTGCGCCCGCATTCTTGCTCCGTTTGAACGCCGGCAATTTAATGTTCGCATAAACAACAACTCTTAAGCTTTTGTGCCGTGCGCTAACTACGGCGCTACTCATATCGGGAGCGCGCACATCGGCATTATTACGGATTTAGGATGAAATTACCATCATGGTTATATTCGGCGGAACCAAAGCAGCCCGCCACGGAACCTGAGCCCAAGGTTGCGCCATCTCCTGTTACCCAGGTGGCGTCGCCGGCGGCCAGTGCGCCACCGCCGATGGATTCCGGAGAAAAACTGGATCGCGGACGCGACCGGTCGTTATATCAGGCGTTTTTATCCAGTTTGTACTATGGCGTCTTGATTGTTGACGAAAAAGGCTATATTATTGCCAGCAACGTCCGGGCGGAACAGTTTTTCGGTTATCCCGCCGAGGACTTCTGGAACCTGCCGTGCGCTGATTTAATCACCGCATTTAATCCTGTGGTGCTGGCTAAAATCCGCAACAATGTGTCGAGTGGTCGCTTTACCGTGATCAATGCTAATTGTCAGCGCAAAGACGGCAGCGTGTTTCCCGCGGAAATCGCCATCAGCACCATGCATTATCTTAATCCTGATGATCTGTTGATGACCATTCGTAGCCTGGAACGCCAAAAAAAGGCGGAAGATCGGCGCGAAATAGAGCTGGACGCTGTCCGACATACCTGTATC
This sequence comes from Kiritimatiellia bacterium, assembly GCA_050944835.1. Taxonomy (GTDB): domain Bacteria; phylum Verrucomicrobiota; class Kiritimatiellia; order JAAZAB01; family JAAZAB01; genus JAXGPF01. The sequence continues at coordinate 84,905 of JBMNRV010000007.1, read as the reverse complement.
GGGTTGATGGTGTGTAATCGCGATGGTTTGATCGAATATGTCAATTCCGCCTGTGTTCGCTTGCTGCAATTTGAAAATGAGCATCAGGTTGTCCGCCGGTTTTTAGGTGACTTTTGTGAGTCGCTGAAAGCGACAGAGCAAATATTGCGTACGCCTTCCGAAGCTTCCAACTGGTACGGACGGGCTAATTTCCGGACCGGGCGGGACCATTCCCTGGAGTTTACTATAACTTCTGCTATGAGCCCCCGCCGTAAAGATGTTGCTGACCGCGTCGTCATCTCACTGATGCCGGATGTCAAGACATTGTAGTCCGATTACCAGCTACAATCTTAAGTGGCACTCTTGCCGGCGAGACGCGCACAATTTTTTTCTTGTGTTTTGGCTTCTAAGAAGCGTATAATTCTGTGCGAAACCTACGATATTCGTAAGTTGCGAGCATAAAATGCAGACATTGACGCATGAGGTATTTAAATTAAATCCGCCGGGCGGTCTCTTTAATGAGACTGTCGTGACGAATCTTTTTCCTGATCGGTCGAAAGGGGCACGGGAATTGTTGTTGGATCGTGCCATCAAGGCGGGAGAAATCCAACGCGTCAAACGCGGTCTTTACATTCTTTCGCCAAGCTATCGGAAGAGCGATCTGCCACTCTTTACTGTTGCAGCCTTATTGCTTTCGCCTTCTCATGTCAGCTTGGAGACGGCGTTGGCCTATCACGGACTCATTCCTGAAGCTGTGTATCAAGTCGCCAGCGCCACAACCCGGCGGCGGCAAGTTTTTGAGACGCCGTTAGGTGTGTTTTCCTATCACTGCGTGCCATGCAAAATGCCCATGGCAGGGGTCGAGACCATCAAGCTTGAACACTCGTTTTGGGCCTTTGTGGCGACGCCACTCAGGGCGATTGCCGATTTGTTGTATCTGAATCGCACGATTACCTGGCAAAAGGACGGACTTGGGTTTTTACTGGATTCGCTTCGCATCGAAGAGGAGGATCTACAAGACATCTCATTCCAACACTACGACGCAATTATGGAGGCTTTTCGCAATCGGCGCGTCAGACATTTTCTAGAACAGCTTCAAAAGGAGTGTGCTCATGTTTGAAGATTTTTTAAGGTCCCGCTTCAACGAATATCCTCCAGGGAATGCTCTGGAACAAGGGAACATGCTCAAGGAAGCCATGCAGCACTATGTTCTGGCGAGCCTTTCCAAGCACGGTCTCTTCTCGGAGGCAGCTTTCCATGGCGGGACGTGCCTCCGCATTGTCCATGGCTTGCAACGTTTTTCCGAGGATCTCGATTTTCTTCTGAAAAAGCCGGATCCAGCTTTTCAATGGAGTCAATATCTTGCAGGGGTTCAGCGAGACTGCCACGCCGACGGCCTTGAATTTGAAATCGTTGATCAAAACAAAAGCGAAAAGGCCGTACGGAAAACATTTTTGAAAACGGATTCGATTGGTAGCTTGTTGTATTTCCAACTTCCGTTTGGATGGCATCGTCACCAGAAGATGCGGATCAAACTCGAAATCGACATCCAGCCGCCAGCGGGGTCTTCATTTGAAACCGCCTACCTGATGTTTCCTCGACCAGAGCCATTGACGATCCAGACCCTGGAATCTGGGTTTGCACTGAAAATTCATGCCCTGCTTTGCCGTTCCTATGTGAAGGGACGAGATTGGTTCGATTTTCTGTGGTATGTGGCTCGGAAAGTTGCCCCCGATTTCAACCTACTCGCCAACGCGCTCGAACAACAAGGGCCTTGGGCGGGAACTCAACCTGACGTGACGATCGCCTGGCTGGCCGAAAGTTTGGCTTCTCGAATCAAACAGATCGATTGGGCATTGGCGCGCGATGATGTGCAACGATTCCTGCCTTTGTCAGAGCAGGCCTCGCTTCGAAACTGGGATCGGGAGATGTTTCTTTACCACGTTGAAGTCTTGCTGCGCAATTTCAAAGTCTTGGAAATCTAATGTCTGAAACGTTGCCAACGCGCCCTTGTTCATTTGCAAGGCATTGCAAGCATCGTTCAAGCTTATAGCGTGTGCAAGATGCGCATAAATCAATGTCACCACATGACTCCATGGCGTAAACGTCCGACTCTTCTTTTTGTCAACATTCCTTTGTAGTCCGTTTGCTTGTCACGGGTGTAATCGCTTTTCGATCAAACGCCTCCGGCATCAAAGGCGCCCCATTGTAATTCCGTAATTTTGACTAAATATAAAAATAATAAAAAAATACTTGACGACCTTGGGGAATGGTTATATAGTTATAACCATTCAAAAGATAGCTGTGCCCTGTGCCGACGCCGTATGGTTCGGCGGGCTGTATAGTTGGATGGGAGCATCTTAATGCAACGCGCTACTATGGCTTATAATGCAGCGGCTCAGTCGCTCCGTGAACGCATTATGGCGGGAGTTTGGCAGCCGGGTGCGCGCTTAGCGACGGAACGCGATTTATGCCAGGAGCTGGGCTTATCTCGTATTACTATCCGACGTGCCTTGCATATTCTCGAAGAAGAAGGCTTGATTGTCCGGCAGCAAGGCCGCGGCACGTTCGTTAATCCGCAACCTCGCCGACGTATCCCGATAGTCAATGGTGATTTTTCCGCCAGTGTTAAGCGCCATGCGCCCGAGTTGCGCCGTGTTGTGCAAAAACACCGGATGCAGCCGGCTGGCGCCGATCATGCCGTTCTGCTTGGTGTGCCGCCAGGTGATAGCGTGCTTTATGCGCGTCGTGTGGATTTTCTGGATCGCATCGTGACGGCTACGGATGAAGTGGTGATGCCGGCGGTGTTTGCTGATGCAGTTGGCGTGGATGATCTGGCGCGTATTGATTTTTTGGAGCAATTGTATGTGACGCATCGCCTGCCGCTGGATTACGAAAGCCAAGTGGTGGAATGTATGCCGGCGCCGGCGCTTCCGGCCGGAATATTACAGGTCAGCGTTGGTGTTCCGCTGCTGAAGGAAACCAATTTGGTTTACCTGGTGGGTGGCCGGGCGGCGATCTTATTTATCAGCTATTATCGCCATGAGTATTACCAATTTAAATCCGTTTCACGGATAGCGAGTCGTAACGGCCTGCGGGTGCAGGCGGAGGAACGGGGCGTTTGACCGCCTGAATTACGTTCTTGAGGCAGAAAACAGTAAACATCGGGCGGTGTTGGCAGGCATATCGCCGCCAAGCTGCTTGAAAAAAAGGAGGTAGGTATGGAAAAGCTGGCTATTGATGGTGGGAAGGCAATTTTGCAGCGCAGCGATTATAAGAACTGGCCGGTGATTACCGACGATGACCGGCGCTTGATCAACGAAGTGTTGGACAGTGGCATTGTGGCGGGAGGTACCGCGCCGCAGGTGTCAGCATTGGAAAAGGAATGGGCGGCCTATACGGGCTCCAAGCATTGCTTGACCACCTGCAGCGGCACGGCGGCTCTCCACATGGGCTTGGCGGCGGCTGGAGTCGGCCCGGGTGATGAGGTCATTACCTCAGCCTTCACCTTTCTGGCGTCGGCTTCCTGTGCCATTCACCAGAATGCCATTCCCGTCTTCGCAGATATTGATCCGCGTACCTATTGCATAGATCCTGACAGCCTGGAGGCGGCCATTACTGAACGCACTAAGGCTATCATTCCGGTGGACATTCAAGGCTGTCCCAGCGAGAAGGATCGGATCATGGCCATTGCCAAGAAGCATAATCTCTTCGTCATCGAAGATGCCTGTCAGGCACACGGCGCGCTCTATAAGGGCAAGCATGTCGGCACTTTTGGCGACGTCGGCACATTCAGTCTGAACAATTTCAAAAACCTTTGCGGCGGCGAAGGCGGATTTTTCGTCACCGATGACGATGATCTTCTTCAGAAGGGCCTGTTGATCCGCTGTTTCGGTGATGAAATTGACGAGGTGACGAAGCGTCGCCAGTACAACGCTTCTATTCTGGGCTACATGTACCGCAACCAGGAATTGCCGGCGGCGCATGCTCGGGCGCAGTTAATGCACCTGGACGAATTGAATGCCGTGCGCATTGCCAACGCCGAGTACCTCACACAGGAACTGGGCAAGTTGCCCGGAGTTATTCCACCATATTGTCCGCCTGATTGCCGGCATGTGTATTTCATGTACAATGTTCGGTTTGATCCGAAGGCCGCGGGTGTTAAGTGCGAACCGCGCCGCTTCCGCGAAGCTGTGGAAAAAGCGCTGTATAAGGAAGGCATGTTGGTTGGGCAATGGCAGACCATGCCTGTGCCTGCTCAGGATTTGTTCCAGAGCAAGCTGGGTTACGGCGGCACGGGATTCCCATGGGCGGTGAATGAGGCTAAAGGCATCAAGTATGACTACAGTGTGGAGCAATTCCCCGTGGCCTCGATGCTGTGCGACACCTATACCATTGTGCACGGTATCCACGCCCCCAACGGCCGTCCGTTGATGGATAAGATCGTGGCAGCGTTCCGTAAGGTCTTTGGTGATTTGGACACTGTCTTGCGTCATGCGGATGACAAGATTTATCCCGGTGGAGACGGTCGGCTTTACGGTTCTGCTTGATCTGTTTGGTAAGCGGTGTTTGGCCGGCGAGGGCCGGTCAAACACCGCCCTATGTAAAATTAAAATTGATGCGGCGGTGTTAGCCGCCGGGAGAGGAAAAAATGAAAAGCAAGGGATTATTCGGTAAGCGCGGAGTTGATCTTCAAGAGCGCACTCAGACCATCGGGGCGCCAGGCGATGACCAGGTCATCGTCAAGGTGCATGCCTGCGGCGTATGCGGCACGGATGTGAACTATGTCCGGGACTGGCAGGGCGAACACATGGCGCTGGGGCATGAAATCGCGGCGGAAGTGATGGAAATTGGTAAAAACGTCAAGAACGTAAAGCCGGGCGACCGCGTAATAGTAGAGGATTGCTCAATGTGCGGCATCTGCGAAAACTGCAAGAGCGGCCATCCGGAATTCTGCCGCAACATGTACGACATGGGAGGCCAGCCCGGCATGGGGCAGTACATGGCGGTTCGTTATAACTCGCTCAATAAATTCGAGGGTTTGGATTATGTCCTCGCCAGCCTGACAGAGCCCTTGGCCGTCTCGCTTACGTCGGTGCTCCTGTCGGAAATCCCGCTCGGTGCGCCGGTGGCGGTTCTGGGTACTGGACCGCTGGGGCTGATGGCTGCTCGCTTGGCCAAACTGCGCGGCGCCGGCCATGTCTTCATTACCGGTTCGAGCCGTGATACCGCTAAGGGAAAGGCGCGCTTTGACGCCGCTGCCGAATTTGGTTGCGATACGGTGATTGAAATACGCAAGGAGGACGTGGAAGACGTAGTTAAAAAACGTTACCCCAAAGGCGTGGAGCGGGTGATTGTCACTTCGCCGCCCCAAAGCATTTATGATGCTTTGAAAATCATCAAGTTCGGCGGTATTATTACCTTCATCGGCTTGGATTTTGGCGGCCATAACAAGATTGAAGTAGATGTCAACGATTTGATTTTCCGGAAAATTACGTTGCGTCCGGCTTTTGCCGAACCGGCAATCAATTTCCCGGTTTCTATCCGTATGCTGTGCGAAGGCCTGGTGGATGGGAAGCGGTTAATAAGCCACACCTTCGGCTTTGCGAAAGCTAAGGAAACTCTGCAGGCGCTCGTAGATTCAAGCCAGCCGATCGTCAAGGCTATTATGACTCCGCATCAGGATGGCTGAAGTCGAGCGTGCGGCGAATAAAACAAGGAATATATGACGAATGAACGTAGCAGCCGCCTGCCGGGCGGCGTCTGGTCGGCGGCGCCTACGCCGCTGACCGTCGGCATGGAATTGGATGAAGACTCGCTGGGGCGGATGCTGGAGCATGACCGCCGGTTGGGGATCAATGGCTATTTCATTGCCGGCACCAACGGGGAAGGCCCGTGGTTAACCAATGCCCAGCGCAGGCAGCTGCTGCGATTTTACGCCAAGCATGCGCGTGGCCGTTTGCCATTGGCTATGCAGGTGACGGATAATTCCGCCGTGCGTATGCTGGACAACATTGCCCAGGCCCGCGATGACGGCGCGGATATCGCAGTGATCGCTCCGCCGTATTTCATTGTCAACAAAACCCCGGCGCACATCCTGCAAATCTATCTGGAGACGATTCGCCAAAGCCCCTTGCCGGTCGGCATTTACGACCGGGGTGTTAGCGGGTCGGCGCCGGTCAGCGTTGCCATGTTGCGCCGGATTTGCGCCGAACCCCGCGTGGTGATGGTCAAGGATAGTTCCGCTGATATGGCGCGTATGCGTGTGCTCCTGGCCATCCGCCGCCGCCGTCCGGAACTGACGCTGTTGAATGGTTGGGAATTCAACTGTGTGCCGTATCTGCAAGCCGGTTACGATGGCCTGCTGTTGGGCGGCGGTGTTTTCAACGGCTATCTGGCGCATCAGATTATTACCGCCGTGCGCGCCGACGACCTGTCGCGTGCGGAAAAATTGCAGGCGCGCATGAATCGCCTGATGTATGATGTGTATGGCGGTAAAAAAATCAGATGCTGGCTGGCCGGCGAAAAGCAGTTGCTGGTGGGAATGGGTATCTTTGAAACCTGGCGCAACTATCCGCAGTACCAGTTGACGGAGTCCTGCTGCCGCGCCATCCAACGCGCGCTGCGGCGCGATGCGGAATACCTGTTGTGTGATTAAGCGCTGCATGTCAAGCGCTGTAGCCGTAGCTGACATTTCCGTGGATGGCGGTTATACCGCCAAGTGAGAAAATATGGCTAAAGAAATCATGACGCGTAAGGCGTCGGACAATGTTTATTTCCACCGCGATTTTCATTGTGCGCTGAACGCTGCGCTGGAATATATCCGCGTCAATTTCGGGGATGCCGCTGTCCGTGAATACCTGGAGCAATTCGCCGCCGCCTATCACGCGCCGCTGCAAGCCGATCTGCGGCGGCGGGGGCTGGCGGCGTTGCGGGAGTATTTCGAAAACATGTATCGCCTTGAGGGCGGTTTGGTCCGGATTTCAGGCGACGATGAAGAGTTGCTGATAGAAGTTGAACGCTGCCCGGCCGTTGAGCATATCCGGCGCCAGGGTGGTGTGCCATCCGCGCTGTATGCGGAAACTACCCGTGTCGTCAACGAAACCATCTGCCGGGATACACCATACGCCTTTGAGTTGCGCGATTACAATCCGCTGACAGGCGCCGGCCTGCAACGTTTTTACCGGAGGCAATCATGCTATGCCACGCCCTTAAAGGGCTAGTTTCCTGAATTTCAAATGCTGTTTTAAGGTTTACCGGAGGCAATCATGATATCCTGCACAGAATTCATTCCCGCTTATAGCGAGTTGTTCAAGTTTCTTGAGGAACGCGGCGGACGGGAGGCGGTCATTAAATTCTGGGAGCATCTGTCGGATGTCTATCTGACCAATTTACGTGACCTGGCCGCGAGCCGCGGTCTGCGCGGTTGCTGGGATTATTGGGCGCATACGCTGAATGAGGAAGCCGCCGATTTCACCATGGAATTGGACGAAGACGCCGGTGAGTTACGGGGCGATATGCGGCATTGCCCTTCCAAAGGGCGGCTGTTGACATACAAGCATATGCAACCGTATCCGCACTATTGCGATCATTGCGACCTGCTGTACCGGCGTGTGCTGGAGCCGCTGGGGTTCGAATACGACATTGACCTTTCCCAGTGTGACCAGGCCCGCTGCCGCTTTACAGTCCGAAAGAAAACGCCTGCCACGAAATCCGAGTAACCGGTAGAGCAAATTGTTGAGTGGGCAATGGATGCGGAAATTACTCACCGAGTATGGCGGTGCGATTTCTTGCCCGGATCTCCGGTGTTTCCTCGCAATTTATGCTTCACATGGATTTCACGGCCTTTTCCAGCCGTTCCAGCGCTTCGGTTAAGTCGCTGTCCTTGTGCGAATAATTCACGTAAGATACGTTGTAAAGCACCACGCCGTTGGCATAAGCTGCGCGCATGAATTTGGGTATCAGGTTGGCGTCATCAGACATAAATCGCGGGCATGGCCAGAGCCCTTTAACAGTGATGCCAATGCCGTGGGCGTCAAATATTTTTTGCAATCCGCCCCACATCATTTCCCCGCCGCGCCATATATGCGCGCAAACGTCATGCTCTTTATAAAATTTGATTACAGCTTCCGCCGCTGCCAGTGACAGGGTTTCGCCGCCGTTAGTAGATGAAACTATGCATTCATTTAGGGTTTTCATGACTGCCGCGCTTCCGAGAAAAGTTGAAAGCGGCATGCCGTTGGCCATCCCCTTGGCGAACACCGCCAAGTCAGGTTTGAATTTGAAGTATTCATGGGCGCCGCCTATGGCTAGCCGGAATCCAGTGACTATTTCGTCCATAATCATCAACACTCCGTAGCGGCTGGTCAAGCTGCGCACGGCAGGCAAAAAGGTTTTGCCTTGATCCATAGTAGGGTAATCGCAGGCAATAATGATGGCCGCGTAATCTTCCGGATGCGCGGCCAGGATGCTTTCAATCATTTCAATGTCGTTCCAGCGGCAGATGGTAAACAACTCGGACACCGCCGGTGGCACACCTGGAGGCGATTTTGTCAAGGCAGGCCGTCCGGGCAATGCCAATGCGCCGCTGCCGACGCTGTTCAGCCAGCCGTTGTAACCGATTTGCATCACTTTAGTCCGCCCGGTAAAAGCGCGCGCCAACCGCAAGGTCGCTGCACAGGCTTCCCCGCCGGTTTTCAGGAAACGCACCTGTTCAGCGCAGGGTATGTTTTCACAGAGCAATTTTGCAACCCGCCCTTCCAGAGGATGCGGATGGCTGAAAACAATGCCATTAGCCATTTGTTCGGAGATGGCGGCATTAATTTCCGGTATACAATATCCCAAAGTGACCGGCCCCAGTCCGTTGCGGAAGTCAATAAATTCGCGTCCATCGGCATCCCAAACCCGGCATCCTTTGCCGCGGACGATAACGCCGGGTTCTTCCGGCATGAATTGCGGGCGTTTGGAGCCGGTAGAACTGCCGCCGGCCAAGTAGGAAAGCGATGCGTTAAAAATTTCTGCGGATTTATTTGGCATGGAATATCCTCTTTTTGCATCCGTGGCTGGAGTTTAGTTTAGCCGATAGGATAATATTTTGGAAATAATTGACAGTATTAGCAATAGAATCTTAAAAACTAATAGAACATTGTCAAGTAGAAAGAGGTTTCTCTCTCTGTTTTTGCTTGAATATTTTCCGCCAATGACTTACATTCAGCGATTGCAGCAATGCGATTGCGGTAAAGACATAAAAAGAGCCGTGTTAATTTTTGGTTGCAGGTGTAGGGGGTTAGAAATTTTAATTTGGAGTGAACAGACATGGCCGATAAAAAACTGAACGTGTTGGTGCTTTCGATTTATCGGGATTTGGCGGAAGATTTCGTATTGACGGGACTTCCGGATTTGAACGCGGAAGCGACTATCGGCGGCCGTCAGGTGCGGTTTCATATTTTTGCCGGCGATCCGGCGCAAGACCCGGTTTTTGATGAATTAATAGGCAAGGCTGATGCAGTGGCGTTGGTAGTGCGGTTTTTAGACGTGCTTTCAATGGATAAAATCAAGGCGATTTATCGTGCCCTGCCGGATGAGTTGCAAGCGCCTTTCGGGGTGTTTTTCCTGCGCGATCAGAAAGAAGTTGATTTCAAAATTAGTTGCCCTTCCTGCGGGCAGAAGCTCTGGCTGCGGGATACCGATGTCAACAAGCGCGGGCGTTGTCCGAACTGCAAGAAGCCCTTTGTAATCATGTCGCAGCAGGATCACCTTAAAACGCAATTGATGCTGCCGGAAAGTGTTGCGCTGATGCAAACCGTGCGCAACAATCCTGAGACTTTCCAGGCCGGCATGACACAATTATTGGAAGCGCTTTCATTCGGCATCAAACCGCAAGACCAGACTGACACGGTCGAAGCTTTGAAGAATGCCACAATGCGTATTCAAATTCAGGAGGTTTAATCAGTTATTATCGGGACAGGAGGATGATATGAGTTGCTGCAAGCGGGGAATGTGGCAGGCGGCGCTTTTGTGCGCTGGATTGGCAACAGGCGTTGGCTGCGCTTGGTTTGGGGGTGAAAGCAAGCAACAGCCAGGCGATTTGACTGTTAAAATCGGCGACGATCTGGAGATGCGTTTTGTCTTGGTGCAGCCGATGAATTTGTTGGTAGGCAAATACGAAGTAACCAACGGTCAATATCGCAAATTCAAGCCGCAGCATGACAGCGGCGAGCATAACGGCCGAAGTTTGAACGGCAATAATCAGCCGGTTGTAAATGTTTCCTGGAATGATGCCACGGCTTTTTGCGCGTGGATGACAAAAGAGCATGGTGAAGTTGATGGAAAAAAATTTAAATTCCGTCTGCCGACGGAAAAGGAGTGGATAACTTTTGCCGCCTGTGGACAGGACCTGGAGTATCCTTGGGGCAACGAGTGGCCGCCTCCTGCCACTTGGAATTATTTCGGCATGGAAAACCAGGCGGTGGGCGCCAAAGTTGAGCGTTCGGACAAGTTCCAGGTATCGGCGCCGGTGCGTAAGAGTGGTGTGAACGAGTGGCGGCTCTATGGCACTGGGGGCAACGTATGGGAGTGGACCTCCGACAAGGAAGGTGAGAACAGCCGGATTTTCAAAGGGGGTTCCTGGTCTGATTATATTCGGATGTTCATGCGCCTGGACCGCCAGAGCTCCTATGAGCCTAGTTACCGTTACATCAACTTGGGGTTTCGCGTGGTAGCCGAGCCTGTAGAAGGCTGAGCAGCGCTGGACCTCCTCTACGCTTTTCTGCGTCGCAGCCCGGTTGGTAGCGGAATGTGTTGCTGTGCGGGCGTTCGGTTCCGGGCGCATCGGTACGCAAGGCGCGCTTTTTCTTCAGCTGTTTTCCCTGCCCGCGGGCAATTTCCACTGGCGCGTGCGGCACAGGGCTTTGTAGCGTTTCCTTCTGTTCTGCGGCATAAGGAACTCATCAGGGATTCAGAAATTATTAACGTTAAAACGTCAACCTTGTATGAAAATTCTTGACTTTACCTATGTCCGGCTATAGGTTGAGTATTTGAATTTCGACGATAATAGGGCAAATGTATTATGAATACCACTGAATTGCGCGCGGTGATTGAGAGTATGGAGCGTGAACGCGGTATTGACCGTATGGCGCTGATCCAGATGGTGGAAGAGGCGCTGCATTCAGCATCGCGTAAGAGCGTTTCTGGGCCGACCCGCGATTTGCGCATTAAAATAGATGAAAAGACCTTAGCCATCAAGGCCTTTGCCAAAATGGAAGTTGTTAATCGGGTGCATTCCCGCAACTCTCAGATCAGTCTTGCTGATGCGCGTAAAATCAAGCCCGACGCTCAACTAGGCGATCTGATTGACGTGAAAATGTCAGCGCGTGATTTTGGGCGGATTGCGGCGCAGACGGCGAAGCATGCCATTGTTCAGAAAATTCGGCAGGCTGAGAAAGAAATTGTGCTCAAAGAATACAAGGATCGCTTGGGCGACGTGGTGAGCGGCGCCATCGTGCGTTTGGAACGCGGCGATGTGATCGTGGATTTAGGCCGAGTAGAAGCCATTATGCCGTCGCGTGAGAAAGTGGCGACGGAAGAATACCAGGTGGGTGATCGCATTCGCGCTTACGTTTTGAGTGTGCAGGAGCATGTCAGCGGCTATCAAGTCACTTTGTCGAGGAGTCATCCGGATTTCGTGCGCCGGTTGTTTGAGCTTGAAATCTCTGAAATCAGCGATGGCACGGTTAAGATTGAGGGAATTGCCCGCGAAGCCGGTTTCCGCACAAAGATTGCCGTTTCCAGTTGTGACGAGAAAGTAGATCCGGTCGGCGCTTGTGTCGGCATGCGCGGCATGCGTGTGAAAAACATAGTGCGCGAGTTGTTGGGAGAAAAGATAGATATTGTACGCTGGAGCCCGGATATTAAGACCTATGTAACTAATGCCTTGAATCCGGCCAAATTAAATAAAATCATCGTGGATGAACGCGAGCATCGTGTGACGGTGGTGACGGATACCGATCAGTTGTCATTGGCGATTGGCAAGCGTGGCCAAAATGCGCGTTTGACTTCCAAGTTGCTCGGGTGGTCGGTGGATATTCAGCGTGACAAGGACGACATCAGTTTCGAAGAGAAAGTTTTGATGGCCATTGAAACTTTGGCGGGTGTGCCGGGGATTGATCGGGCGCAGGCCGACAAGCTTGTGCGTGCCGGGTTCCTGACTGTGGATGGCATTGTGGCCGCCGATGTCGGCGATTTAGAGGAAATGGCTGGTTTTGATCGCGACACGGCGGAAGCTGTCAAGGCTGCGGCAGCGGCTGCGAGGACGCAGTCTGAGGCCGACAAGGAATAAAATTTATGCGGGTATTTGAGCTAGCCAGAGAATTGAACGTTACCAGCAAAGAATTGCTGGAACGGCTGCGCGCGGATGGAGTGGAAGCCAAGAGTCACATGAGCGCTATAGCGGACGAGGTGGCGGAAAAGCTTCGTGCCGCCAAGGCTAAAAAGCCAGCCGCGCCCGTGCCTCCGAAGGCATCTGCGCCGTCTCCTGTTGAACCAGTGGCTGCTGCGCCGAGCAGTCCGCCGTTAAAACAGGATGCGCCGCCGATTAAGCCGCCGTCTGCCAAGCCACCGCCCGTCAAGCCGAAGCCTGCCAAAACGCTGCCGGTCGAGCGGGAAAGCCAGTCGGCGCCGACGCAGGTTGGGCGCATAGTGACGGTGCGTGGCCCGATAGTGGTCCGCGAATTTGCTGAGCTGCTTGGCATGAAGCCCAACCAGCTGATTGCCGAATTGATGATGATGAACGTTTTGGCGTCCATCAACGAAAAACTGGACATCAAAACCGCGCAACAAGTGGCGGAAAAACATGGTTTGATTTTAGAGCACGAACGCAAGCCGGAAGCGCATCCGTCGCCGGCGGCGCCGGAAGAAGTTGAGGAAGACCGCCCGGAAGACCTGAAGCCTCGCCCGCCGGTGGTGACTTTTATGGGGCATATTGACCACGGCAAAACTTCCTTGTTAGATCGTATCCGTAAAACCGCGGTTGCCAGCCGTGAAGCTGGTGGCATTACGCAACATATCGGAGCTTACACGGTTGAGCACAACGGAAATTTGATCACGTTTTTGGACACGCCGGGGCATGCGGCCTTTACCGCCATGCGCGCTCGCGGCGCCAATCTGACGGATATCGCCGTCATTGTCATTGCTGCGGACGATGGCATCATGCCGCAAACGGAAGAGGCGATAAAACACGCTCAGGCTGCCGGCACTACTTTGATGGTTGCGATAAACAAGATGGACCTGCCGACTGCCCGGCCTGACAATGTGCGCCGCCAATTACAGGCTGCCGGGCTGACCCCGGAGGAATGGGGAGGCGATTTGATATGTTGCGAGGTCAGTGCGCAAACCGGCGCGGGCATTGATAATTTATTGGAAATGTTGCTGTTGCAAGCGGAAATGTTGGATTTAAAGGCCAATCCCAGTCCGCGGGCGGAAGGTTACGTTGTGGAAGCTCAGATGGAGACCGGCATGGGGCCGACGGCGCACCTGATAGTCACGCGCGGCACGTTGCGTGTGGGCGACATAGTAGTGTGTGGGTGCTGTTGGGGTCGGGTTAAGGCATTGATTAATGCCCGTGGAGCCAAAGTTCGGCAGGCATTGCCGTCCACGCCGGTCAAGTGCATGGGGTTGAGCGCAATTCCGCCGGCTGGCGAGTTTTTTAAGGTGTATCCTAATGAACGCGCCGCAAGACAGTTGGCCGAACAGCGCGCTATGGATCAGCGCGATGCGCAATTGGCGGCGCCGGCCCGTAAAACCTCTCTGGAAAATCTTTTTGAGCGCATGGAAGCCAGTCGGCGCCTGGAATTGAAATTAGTGTTGAAATGTGATACGCGCGGCTCACTGGAAGCGATACAGCATGTGTTGTCGGAAATTCAAAGCGACAAAGTGCATATTAACATCATTCTCACCGGCGTGGGCGGAATTACGGAGAATGACGTTCTGCTGGCCAGCGCGTCGGATGCGATCATTATTGGTTTCAATGTCGGCAAATCGGAAGAAGTTGTGCGTGCCGCCAAGCGCGAAGGTGTAGAAATCCGCTTGTACAGTATTATTTACAACATTGCCGATGAAATCCGGGAGGCCATGACAGGATTGTTGGCGCCGGAGCTGCGGGAGAAGACCCTTGGACGCGCCGAAGTGCGGCAGGTGTTCCCAATCACTAAGACAGGCAAAATTGCCGGTTGTCTGGTGGTCAGCGGCCGTGTGCGCGCGCGCTCCAAGGTGCGTGTCAAGCGCAATGGCGAGTTGTTGTACGAGGGCGCGGTGCTTACGCTCAAGCGTTTCCAAGATGAAGTTGGCGAGGTGCGTGAGGGGCAGGAGTGCGGAGTGCGCCTTGACAATTATTCCGAGTTTGAGCCGGGCGATGTGCTGGAGTTTTTCGAAATCGAAAAAATCGCAGCCAAACTTTAAAGGCGTAGCGATATGCACACAGATCGCTTAACCAGAGTAAACGAATTGTTGAAGCGCGAAATCGGGTACATCCTTTTTCGCGTAATGCACGAGCAGGCCTTCGACTTGGCGGCGGTGTCCGTCACCCGCGTCATCACCAGCCGCAACCTGCGCCAAGCTAAGGTGTTGGTGTCCATCCGTGCGTCGGCCGATGAGCAGGCGCGCATGTTATCCCTGCTTAGCCAGCATCGTTCCGAGATTCAACAACGCATTAACCGTGATATCTCCATCAAATATACTCCGCGCTTGGAGTTTAAATTGGATGATTCAATTGCCGAAGGCGATCGGGTTTTACATCTGATCGCCGCAATGGAGCGCGAGCACCCGGAATTGTTAGGCAATCCGGATGAAAAACCTGCGGCATGGCAGGCCGGGACGGAATGAAACAAGGAGCGTTCCATACCACGCCTTCGGGCGCTCTGCCTGACGGCATACTGTTGGTTGATAAACCGTCCGGTTTGACCTCGCATGATGTGGTGGATCGTATCCGCCGCCGTTTTGGTGTGCCTAAAGTTGGCCATGCCGGCACGCTTGATCCCCAGGCCACCGGGTTGCTGGTGATTATGCTCGGCCGCGCTACCAAGCTTGCCGACCGCCTGATGGCAGAAGATAAGATTTACGAAGGTGTATTTCAGTTAGGTGTGGCCACTGATTCTCAGGATGGCGATGGGCAGGTGGTGCAGGAACGAGATTACAGCGCGGTGACGCGCGCCGATGTCGAGCGCGCCATGGCCGGCCTGACAGGCGACCTGATGCAAGTTCCGCCGATGATTTCGGCGCTGAAAAAAGACGGGGTCCCGCTTTACAAGTTGGCCCGTAAAGGGAAGATAGTTGAACGGCAACCTCGTTTGGTGCATGTTTATGAGTTCACGTTGCTTGATTTTCAACCGCCGTCCGGGATGTTCCGCGTCCGATGCAGCAAAGGGTGTTACGTGCGCACGCTTTGTGCTGACTTGGGCGAGGCATTGCAATGCGGCGCGCATTTGGCGCGGTTGCGCCGGATTGCCAGCGGCTCTTTCAATCTGGGTGAGGCTACGCCGTTGGGAGATATTTTAAACTTGGCGCGCGCAGATTTAATTCGGTTGATTGTGCCGTCTCCGCGTGTGCCGCTGTCCAGGTAAGCGCTGAACCATGAATTTCAGCCGGCAGTTGGATGTTTTGCAGTCGCAACGGCGGCCGATAGCGCTGGCCGCTGGTTTCTTTGACGGCGTGCATATAGGCCATCAGGCGATTCTACGCCAAGCTGTGGCTGCGGCCCGACGCTTGCGCGGTGAAGCTTGGGTCTTAACTTTTAATACCCATCCCTTAAAGGTTCTAGCCCCGGAATCAGCGCCGCTGTTGCTTACCGGGCTGCCGCACAAGCTACGTCTTTTCACGGCTATGGGTATGGATGGGTGTATTGCGCTGCCGTTCAACGAAGAATTGGCGGCATGTGCGCCGGAGAAGTTTATTGACGACTTAGCAACTGCTGCTCCCAAGCTGGCCGCGGTCTGTGTTGGCAACAACTGGACTTTCGGCCGCGCCGGCGCCGGCGATTCGGCATTATTGCGAACACTGTCTCGTCGTTATGGATTCCGGGCGATGATCGTTTCGCCGGTGTGTCGTCAGGGCGCTCCGGTTTCCAGTACGCGTATCCGGCGCGCTCTGTCCGTCGGCCATCTGGGTTCCGCTGCTGTTATGCTGGGGCGGCCTTTCAGTTTGCTTGGCTCCGTAGCGCCTGGCCGCGGGCAAGGCGTTCGCCAACTGGGGACGCCGACTGCCAATTTGAACACGGCCGATGAAGCGCTGCCGCCGCCGGGGGTGTATGCTGTACGGGTGATGCTTGGGTGTCGGCGCCTGCGCGGCATAGCCAATGTCGGCCGCTGCCCGACGTTGGTCCCGATTAATGCGGATGCGCCTGCTTCGCCCTTAGTAGTGGAAACGCATATTCTGGATTTTACTGAGGATATTTACGGCCGCGAAATGGAAGTGTGTTTTCTCCGTCGCTTGCGTCCAGAACGCCGTTTCAATTCGCCGGCGCGATTGCGTGGGCAGATTGTCCGCGATATTGACAGAGTGCGCGCCTGGTTCCGTGCCGGAGGGTTGCAGACTCGCAATTAATTGCTTTACACAGTCGTGGATTTTCAATAGAATACGCGCCAACAACAATAAACAGGTATAAGAATATTATAAGTATCAGAAGGACGTTTGCATGGAAGAAGTGACCAAAGAGCAATTCAGTAAGCAATTTCAGTTGCATGACAAGGACAGCGGTTCTCCCGATGTCCAGTCGGCATTGCTAACGATGCGCATTAACCGCTTGACCGAGCACCTCAAAGCGCATAAAAGCGATCATAGCTCCCGATATGGGTTAATCAAAATGGTAAATGCCCGGCGACGTCTGCTGGATTACCTAAAGCGCAAGGATGAAGCTCGTTACCAGTCCTTGATTAAACGGCTGAATCTGCGGTATTAGTCATATACGCCCGGCGCCTTCCCTCCCTTCATGCCCGACCCGACTCCAGCGCCCTGTCTGACCGAAGGATTGGTGTCGTTTTACCGACAATCACGTCTGGTTTGTCTTTGCCGTGGTTTATCGCTGCCGCATATTTCCCGCAGTCTGGCGCTTAAGTTCGTGGCCGGTAGCGCTGCCGTTTATGGTTAAGGTTAAAGATTTCAAAATACAAAACAAAACAACACAAGGAAAAGCAGAATAAGATGAAAAACACAACAGCTGTCGAAACTCAGATAGGCAATCGAACTATCCGCATAGAAACCGGGCTGCTCGCCCGCCAGGCACGCGGCGCCGTTACTGTCCAAATCGGTGAAACCATTGTTTTTTCGGCTGTTACGGCCACTGAAACCCCGCGCGAGGGGATAGATTATTTCCCTTTGCAGGTTGAGTATCGCGAAAAGTTTTACGCCTCCGGCACTTTCCCCGGAGGATTCTTCAAGCGTGAGGCGCGCCCGTCGGAAAAGGAAATACTTACGGCCCGCTTCACTGACCGCCCGATCCGTCCGCTGTTTCAGGATGGCTACCATAATGACGTGCAAATCAACAATATGTTGCTGTCGGCAGATGGCGAGAATGACGGTGACATTCTCAGTATTCTGGCGGCTAGCGCCGCCCTGGTGGTTTCCGATTTGCCGTTTTACGGTCCGATTGGCGCCGTTCGCGTCGGTCGTGTAAACGGCCAGTTTGTTTTGAATCCCAACAACGAAGAACGCGCCGCCAGTGATTTGGATTTGATTTACGCAGGCGACCGCGACAATCCTATTATGATCGAAGGCGATGCCAAGGAAATTTCCGAGTCAGACATGGTGGCCGCCATGCGCTTCGGACATGAAGCGTGCCGTGTGCTGGTGGATTTGCAACTGGAATTGCGCCGTAAGTTGGGGTTGCCGGATAAGGTTGTGACGGACCTCCCGCGCGACGAATCTTTGTTGCAGGCCGCGCGCGAAATATGCGGTAAAGAACTGGAAGCGGCCTTGTTGATCCCCGGCAAATTGGAACGCCGGACGCGCACGAGCGAGATCGGCGCCGCTTTGCAGATAACTATGCAGGAGCGTTTCCCGGAAATGACCGCAGAGCAATTCCGCGAGACGTTTGACCTCCTGCAAATTGAAACTGTGCGCCGCAATGTGTTGGAAAATCAGCGGCGTATTGACGGGCGCGCATTTGATGAACTGCGGCAGTTGAATGCGGATGTAGGGGTGATTCCCCGCACACACGGTTCAGCGCTTTTCGCGCGGGGAGAAACTCAGGCCTTAGGTATTGTGACACTCGGCAGCAAGTCGGATGCTCAGGCGATGGACGCCATTACTGGCGGGCCGGCAGAAAAGGCCTTCATGGTGCATTACAATTTCCCGCCTTACAGCGTTGGTGAAGTCGGTCGGTTGGGCTCGACCGGCCGCCGTGAAATCGGTCATGGCAATCTGGCGGAACGCTCGCTGGAACAGATGATGCCTAAGGACTATCCTTACACCGTAAGAATGGTCTCGGAAATCATGGGTTCCAACGGCTCGACTTCCATGGCCAGTGTTTGTGTTGGCTCACTGGCTTTAATGGATGCCGGTGTGCCGTTGCAGCGTCCCGTGGCGGGCATTTCCATCGGCTTGTTCACAGACGATAGCCGGGCCGTGTTGGTGACCGACATTCTCGGCGACGAAGATCATTGCGGCGACATGGACTTTAAGGTGGCTGGAACGCGCAACGGTATAACAGGGTTCCAGGTTGACCTGAAGCTCCGCAGCCTGCCGTGGAATTTAGTTGAAGGCGCTTTTGAGATGGCGCGAGTAGCGCGCATGAAAATACTTGATTTCATGGATTCGGTTATCGCCGTTCCGCGTCCCGAGCTTTCTCCTTATGCCCCGCGTTTGCAGGTGGTTAAGATTGATCCGGAAAAAATCGGCATGCTGATCGGTCCCGGCGGCAAAAATATCCGCCGCATTACTGAGGTTACCGGCACACAGATTGATATTGACGATGATGGCACGGTCCACATTTTCAGCGCCAACGGAGCATCCATGGACATGGCGTTGCGCGAAGTAAATCTAATTGCCGCTGAGGCTGAGGAGGGTGTGATTTATAACGGAACAGTCACCGGTATTAAAGAGTTCGGCGTCTTTGTGGAAATTTTACCAGGCAAGGACGGTTTAGTGCATATCAGCGAGCTGGCTGATTTTCGGGTAGGCAAGATCGAAGATATTTGCAATATTGGCGACCAAATGTGGGTGAAATGCATCGGTATTGACGAGCGCGGCCGTGTCCGTCTGAGCCGCCGTGCCGCCATGCAGGAAAAAGGCCTGAAGGACGATAAACGGGGCGGTAAACCTAAACGGTAAGACGTTGCAGTTAATGTGCGCACGATAAGTCTAGGGTGAATTTGTCTTTCTGGTTTTGCCGGATGTGTGTCAGTCCACGCATGGCGCCATCAGCCAGAACCAGCGACCGCCGGCTGTGAAGCGGCGCTGAATTTCCCAATCGCCGGTGTCAGTCAGGCGTACTACATCCGGTTGCAGTTCAGGTCGGCGTGACATTAACAGTATTCGCTGGGGTTGATCGGCTTCCAATAGCTTAAGATGGTCGCCCAACCCCTCCATGCGATGATGTTTGTGATCGTAAAAGATCAGTGCGCCTACGGTGTTTTCATCCAAATCGTATCCCCATAATTGGGCATCCGGCGGCAAATTGTCCTTTAAGACAATACTTAAGGGACGGATGGACTTAACACGGTTCAACGCCGGCTCAACGAACAATCCCAGTGTAAACCCGCTGATTACGGTCAGCGCTGCCAGCCAACGCCAGTAATGCCGCCAATGCCGATGAGCCAGCGAATGTGCTGCCATTATTCCGGCTGCTACTGGTAAAAATCTCCAAAGTGCGGTGATTACAACGCATCCGGTATGCCGGGCGCCAAGCATACAAGGCAGCCATGGCATTGCTGAAGCGATTCCGACTGTTCCGACGGTAAAAATCCATGTCAACACTATGGCCCAATGCGGTATATTGCGGTTATTGATAGTGTTTTCAATCCAGGCGCCGGAGGTGATCGCCAATGGCGGCAACAGCGGCAAAAGGTATTGATGATCCTTGCCGCCGGCCAGGCTAAGTATCACGAAAAATGAGCCGAACCACCATGCCATAAGCTGCCAGTAATCTTTTGTGTGTGCTGCCGCCGGTTGCCGCCATTCCTGCCGGATGTGCCAAATAGCGGCCGGCAGCAAAAGCGTCCATGGCATAGCGCTGGTGAAAATATAAGGGATGTAGTGATACCAATTGCCGGTTGGCCCATACTGTCCCGTTAGCCGGTCAAGGTTGTTACGCACAAAGAAAACGTTAAAATATTCCAGGCCGCCTCGATGCCAGAGCGCCGCCAGCCAGCCGCCGACCAAAAGCAGCAGTATTGTGGCGCCTAGCAGTGGATATGTTCGACAGCGGATAAATTTCCAACGCTGACCGGCGATTGTGAACCCGCCTGCAGCCGCCAAGACAAGCGCCGGTCCGACGCCACCCTTAGTTAGGAATGCCAGAGCCAGCGCGATGTAAAAAAGCGCCGCCCAAGCTCGCGGGCGTTTTGTGTCGGCGGCCTGCATGTGGTAAAAGGCTGTCATAGCCAGGCATACAAAAAACATCAATCCGTTGTCAATCATGGCCCCGTGATTGACTTCCAAAAATAAGGCCATAGTTGCCAAGCTGATCGCAGCGCCTTGCGCTCCAATGTCAGAAAGCCGGAAGCGCGCCAAGTAAAACACCAGCGCCAGTGTGCCGATAGTAAAGAGGAATGCAGGCACTCTCACAGCCCAATCCTGCCGTCCGAAAACTTTCAGGCAAGCGGCGATAGTCCAAGTGTAAAGCGGCGGTTTTTCCAAGAACAGGTCTTCATTTAGATAAGTGGCGGTCCAATTGCCGTTTTCCAGCATTTTCCAGGCGATGCCTGCCTCGCGGGGTTCCGCCGGGCGCCACAGATCGTGATTGAAGGTGCCAAAAACGTATAACGACCCGGACACCAGCATGGCCGTCAGGATTGCGGGGATATGAAGTTTTAGTTTGCGCCGCATAAATTAGTTGAAATTGTGCAGCAATCGGATGGAATATTCAATCTCGATATTCAGTAGCCAGAGCTAACATGCCGGCGGCGCGCTGGACGCGTTGTCGGCATTGCTCAAGTTTCGCGGTAAAGGCATCGGCTGAACAGTCGCTGCCGATGACGCGTCGGGCCAGAGCGGTCAAGGCGCTGGAGTCGGTGGGAATTGTATAAACCTGGCGGTCTTCAAAAAGCTGCAGGCAGTGTTCCACCCGTCGCAAAAAGGTGTAATCCGACTTTAACGATTCAGTGTTAGCCGCAGTCAGGATGTTGGCGCCGGCCAGCAGCGTCAGGCTTTCCAGAGTGTTGCCGTTCAGCAGCTCAGGTTGCCTGTTGGAATGAATCAATTGCAGGCCCTGAACCATAAACTCCAAGTCGCGGATGCCCCCCGGGCCATGTTTCAAGTCGTTTTGCGGGCAACCACCGGTAGCGGAATTATTTTCGCAAGCGAGCGCACGCATGTGTCTTATAGAGTCGGCGATCTGTGTCGGATTGCGCGGCTGCCGGAGAATTTCACTTGCGCCATCGAGGAAGGCTCTTCCAAGCGCCAAATCTCCCGCCACCGGCCGGGCTTTCAGCAAGGCTTGTACCTCCCAGAGCGCGGCTTCCCGGCGGTAGTATTTCAGTAAGGTTGACAGTGGGCATACTAGTTGTCCGGCTGATCCGTAAGGGCGCAATCGGAAATCCACGCGGTAGGCATAGCCCTCGGCAGTATGGCCGGCCAGATCGGCGGCGATCCGGCGCAGGGCTTGGCTGCCGATTTCCTGCTGATGTCGGTCAGCGTCGGCACAGATACCCAGTAAATCAATGTCTGAGCTATAATTTAACTCGCGGCCGCCCAGTTTTCCGAAGGCTAAAACACAAAAACCTGATCCGGCGCCGACGCGCTCATTGTAGAAGCGCTCTAATGCCAGTCGGATAATGGTTTCCGCTAAGGCGGTGATGTCGGCGGTGACTTCCGGTAGGGGCGCGTGGAGGCAAATATCACGGGCGCCGGTGCGCAGTATTTCGCGGCGCCGGAACTGGCGGACTGCATCGCGCCAGTCGCCGGCGCTTGGAAAGCTGCGCAAGTCGGCTTCGATTGCCGACATGGGACGCCGGGCATTAAAAATGTCCGGCGCGGTTACCCAGTCGAAGAAGTCGGGATTGCGGATTAAGGTATCGGCTAGAAACTGACTGGCGGCGAAAATGTTCAGTAAAATTTCCAAACGCCGTGGCTGGGATAACAGCAGAGCATAATGGCTGGCGGCATCCGGCAGGGATTGTGTAAATCGTTCCCAGTTGTTTAGCGCCATATCCGGGTCGGCGCTGTGTTGCAAACTGTCGCCGGCTAATATGGCCAGACGGGCGAAAGCTGTGCGGCGTGCGGCATCACCCGCCAGACGACGCAAGTTGGTCAGGGCGCGGCTGGGGTCTTGGAATCCGGCTGTCTGCAGGATTTTCCGGCTGACGCCGTTTGATAGAGCATCAGACAATACCAAGTCGGCAAGGTTGCCTCCCGGAGGGCCCGGCAGCGCCGCACGGCCAAAATGGCGTTCCACGAAGGCGCGGACGGTTGCAGTCTGTGTAGCGAAATCCACCCGCAGTTGCTGTTCAGGCGTCATTTCAGGGGTTTTTTTGTAGCCCATCCGGCGGGCTAAATGGGTGAATTCCAGCGCGCCTTCAGGTGGCAGGCATAAGTCACGGGCTGAGCCGCGCAGCATCCGCAAGCCGTTAATCAGGCGACGCAGGAAATAATAAGCGCCTGTCAGTTCTTGGGATTCCTCGGCGGTTAAAACTCCTAATTCCGCCAGCGCTTCCAAGGCCGCGTGAATGCGGGGAGTGCGCAGCTTGGGGAAGTTTTGGGCATGCATGATCTGTAGAATCTGGACGTCGTATTCTAAATCCACCAACGCGCCCGGACTAAACTTGGCGTTGTCACTCCGTGCGAGGCGGTTGATTCCCGCGCGATTGATGGGCGCCGTTGTTTCAACCGGTTCGACCTTAATTGCCCATTGTTTTTCGCGCAGTTGTCGGAGCGATTCCACATCCAATTGCCGCCCGGAATAAATAAATTCGTCTCGCAGCCGCTCTATGCGCGCACCCAAGGCGGGATCGCCTGCGACATAGCGCAGCCGTACAAGCGCCAACTGTTCATAAGCCTGTGCCGGGCCGTTGGGAGCGTAGTAACGGCAGAAGCTTTCCAGGCTGACGGCGGGCGGCCCGCTATTGCCATAAGGGCGCAGCTGTAGGTCAATATGAAAAATTCCTTCGCGTTTAGCGCGCACTTTTTCGACCAGCATGCGGACGAAAGTATTGAAAAATTCGGCATTTGATATCGGCGTGGGCCCGTCCGTCCGCCCGTTGTCATTGTAAATCAGCAGCAACTCAATATCGGATGCGTAGCCCATGGCGACGCCGCCGAATTTACCCAAGCCGCAGATTGCCCAGACTGTTTCCAATCCGGCCACCGTGCTTGGCCGCCCATGGCGTTCGACCAATAGACGATAGATCAAATCCGCCGCGGCCTGAATTACGGTTTCGGCAAGCAAGGTCAGGGATTCGGCGAAAGAGCGCACATCGCTGTCTGGTTTAAGAATATGGTCAAGATCAATCAGGAAAATTTCGCGATCTTTAAAATCGTTAAGGCGTTGGAAAGCATCGTCGCCGTCAGCGCCGTGCAATTTCTCCTGCAAAGCGCGGCGAAGGGTGTCGGGTGTATGAGCAAAGCGCCGCCTGGCGACATGCGGCTGTAAAATAGGCAACAGCGATTCGTATTGCAGACGGATGAAATCTTCCCAGATGAAATCGCTGGCGCCCAGCAATCGCGCCAGTTCCCGGAGCGCATCCGGCTGCGCCAGCAAATCCGCCCAAGCGCCGCTGGCAGGTGTGCGCGTGATACTTTCCGCCATTTGTCCGAACCGGCAGAGAGCGGTGTAGGGGTCCGGGGCATGTCCAAGGAAGTAGGTGAATTGCTTGGTCAGCAATGCGGTAAACTTGATTTGATCCAACCGTTCCGGATCGGTTGGCGGTTGTCCATCGCGGCCTACCAAGTCAATATCGTCAATAATCCAGCCTGCTTCCGTCCGGATGCGTACGCGTTCAATGGATATGCCTTGCAGGGCCAGCGCACTGCTCATGGCGAAAAGGAACGCCGGGGTATCCTGCGCAATAACCTGCAAGCGGGTGTAGTCCTCCGCCGGCCGCAGATTCAGCGTGACTGGATAAAGCGCCGGTAGCTCCGCATGCGGGATGTCTGACAAGCGGTCAGCAACCATTTCGTTGACCCGGCGCCTTGCGTCTTCGGCCTTTCCGTTTTCCAGCAGGGCGATGGTGTCAGTGATGTTTTTCTCGAATACTGTCGGCCAAGTGGTGACATCGGCGGAGGCATCTATCTCGCCGACAAAGTAATCAATAATCATACGCCTGCCGCCTGCCTGGCGACGGGCATAGGTGAAAATTTCGCCCGTGAGGATGTTAAAACCGCTGGCAGCCAGCAGGCCGGTGATCAAGGAAAACAGCGCCGGATAATCGTATGCCATGACCGTGCAGGCCATGCGGCGCCCGGCGGCGGGTTCGAATATTACAGAGGAAGGCTTAGCGGATGACAAGCTGGCTAAGGCACGCAGATGGCTTTGCACCTGCGCCGGTTGAAAGAAGTCGAAATAATTGTCATCCAGACGCGTTAAATGTTCCTCTGTTAACGCCGACGGGATTTCGGGACAAAGATTTTGCAATTCATGGAGAGTAGGTTTCATACCCGCTCAGGATAATCCAGGCGCATGTAGGATGAAAGCAAAAACTATGGCAAGCCTTATATTCGGCAGCTGGAGCAACACTGGCTGCCAGCTGTCAGGTAGTGGCAAACAGCAAGCCGGATTTCACTTTTCAGACGCTCAGAAATATTCATTTCCACTTGCTTTTCGGAAAAATTACTCAGTCCGGCTGTAATCCACGTTGTTTTTTTGGGGAGGATGGTCAAAAACGCATATCCACTTGACCAGCCGCATGATTTTTGTTTAACTTTCGAAATTAAATGAATTTCGCGGCAGGTGTGGGCGCTTGGCGTCAATGATGCCATGGCGCAGAAGCAACTAACACAGAAAGGCAACACCAGTATGAGCAAAAAAATACGCGTGGCAATTATTGGGCAGGGTCGCAGCGGGCGTAACATTCACGGGGAATATTTGATTACCGATCCGCGCTATAAAATTGTAGCCGTGTCGGATTTGCTGGAAGATCGCCGCAAGCGGGCTATCGCGGAATATAAATGTGATGCCTATGCCGATTATCGCGACATGTTGAAGCGCAAAGACGTTGATTTGGTAGTAAATGCGTCTTTAAGCTATATGCATGTGCCGATTACACTGGAGATATTGAAAGCCGGGTTTAACGTGTTATGCGAGAAGCCGCTGGCATCACGAGTAAAGGATGTGGACAAAATGATTGCCGCCGCGAAAAAGGCCCGTCGGCTTTTTGCCGTTTTCCAGCAGTCACGTCTGTCCGGCTACTTTATGCAAATTCAGAAGGTTATTAAATCCGGTGTGTTGGGGCGGATTATTCAGGTCAATATAGCTTTCAATGGTTTCTCACGGCGCTGGGATTGGCAGACTTTACAGGAATTTAATGGCGGCAACCTGCTCAACACTGGGCCGCACCCGCTGGATCAGGCGCTGGAGCTTTTTGGCAGCGGCATGCCGAAGGTTTTATGCTTCATGGACCGGGTAAACACCGTCGGCGATGCGGAAGATCATGTCAAAATGATTTTAAGCGGACCCGGCCGTCCCACGATTGATCTGGAAATTTCTTCCGCCTGTGCCTATCCTTGTTATACCTACAATATATACGGTTCCCGTGGCGGATTGAAAGGCTCGACTTCAGCGATGGAGTGGCGCTATTTCAAACCGAGTGAGGCGCGCAAGCTGAAACTCGTTAAGACGCCGCTCGCGTCGTCTGACGGCATACCGGCTTATTGCGATGGCGTTAAGCCGGACAACTTGAAGTGGCATGTTGATGCTTGGCCGGTCAGCACGAAACCCGGCAAGAAGCCGGAAGGTGTTTATAAAGCCCACAATCCGCGCATGGATATGTCGGGCGCTTTTTATACAATGCTGTACAAAGCCCTCACGAAGAAAGCTCCGTTGACAATCACGCCTGAGCAGGTGCGGCGTCAGATTGCCGTGATTGAGGAATGCCAGCGGCAGAATCCGCAGATTTATGGAAAAAAATGATACATTCATCAACGTCGCTGCAATTGAAAAGTTACTGGCCGATACCGCTAAACCGGATCGGCGCCGGGCGTTTGATGTCTTAGACCGTGCTCTTGAAAAAAAAGGATTGTCTCCGGAAGATGCGGCTGTACTGCTGAACAATGATGATCCGGAAGTGACAGAGCGTCTGTTTGAAGAGGCCGGACGGGTTAAATATGAGATTTACGGCCGGCGGCTGGTGCTGTTTGCGCCGCTGTACATCGCCAACTATTGCGCCAACAACTGTCTGTATTGCGCCTTCCGGCGCGATAATCGGTCGGTGCGGCGCCATGTGTTGAGCATGGCAGAAATAGCGGAGGAAACTCTGCGGCTGGAGCAGCAGGGTCACAAGCGTCTGCTGCTGTTGACCGGCGAGGACATGGTGCGTTCAGGATTGGATTATTTCCTGGAGGCAGTCCGCACAGTCTATGCCACGAAGACGCCGGACGGCAAAGGAGCTGTCCGGCGGATTAATGTTGAAATTGCGCCGTTGGATGAAGCCGGATTCCGCCGATTGAAAGCCGCCGACATCGGCACATACGTTCTGTTCCAGGAGACGTATCACCCGGAAACTTATGCCCGCATGCATCCTTCCGGCCCTAAGGCTGATTATAGTTGGCGGCTTTATGCCATGCACCGCGCGCAAGCCGGTGGAATAGACGATGTCGGACTGGGCGTTTTGCTGGGGTTGCATACTGATTACCGCTTTGAAGCGCTCGGCATGTTGGAACATGCGCGCCGCCTTGAACGGGATTGCGGTGTCGGCCCGCACACCCTTAGTGTGCCTAGGCTGGAGCCGGCGTTGAATGCCCCAGCCGCCCAACAACCACCGCACCCTATCTCGGATCATAATTTCAAACGGTTGGTGGCTATCTTGCGCCTGGCGGTTCCATATACAGGTATTATCCTTTCAACGCGCGAGCGACCTGAACTCCGCAACGAGCTGTTCGCGTTAGGTATATCGCAGATCAGCGCCGGCTCCCGTACCAACCCCGGCGGGTATGGTACCAAGGGCGACGACCAGGCGACAGCTCAGCAGTTCGCATTGGGCGATACCCGCTCGCTGGAGGAAGTCATCCAAGCGGTCTGCGCCGCCGGCTATCTACCGTCGTTCTGCACGGGATGTTACCGGCAGGGCCGTACTGGGCAGGATTTCATGGAGTTGGCCAAGCCAGGATTAATTAATCGGTTTTGCCTGCCTAATGCTATCCTGACATTTGCGGAGTACCTGATGGATTACGCCGGGCCGGAAACGCAAGCGGCAGGGCGGCGCGTGATACAGGCGCAATTGGATGAAATCAGCGATGCGAGCCGCCGCAGCGAAACGATTCAGCGCTTGAACGAAATGCAAGGCGGTCAGCGCGATCTCTATTTTTAAAAGTATAAGTAACGTTTAATACAGGGGGCAATATAATGTTACGCATAGCATTTGCGGGATTTCGGCATGGACACATAATGGCTGCGCATAACTACATCAAGGCGCATCCCGAAGAGTGGCGGATTGTCGCTGCTTGTGAGGAAGACGCCGCAACGCGTAAGGAATTGGCCACGGCGGGCGAGGTGGAAATCACCCACCAATGCTACAATGTCATGTTGGATTCGGTCGAGTTTGATGTTTTGGCGGTAGGCGACTATTACTCCAAGCGCGGGCAATTGATTATTACTGCGCTGCAACGCGGCAAGCATGTGATGGCCGACAAGCCTCTCTGCACGGATGTCAAGGAGTTGGAGCAGATTGCGAAGTTGGCGCAGACGAAAAAACTGAAAGTCGGCTGCCTGTTGGATCTGCGCGAGAACGGCAATTTTCGTCGTATGCGGGAAATAGTGCGCGGTGGTATGATTGGCGAGGTGTTGTCCGTTTCCGTGACCGGCCAGCATGCGCTTAATCTCGGTGTGCGGCCGGGTTGGTATTTCGAGCCAGGCAAGCACGGTGGCACGATCAATGACATCGGTATCCATGCCTTTGACTTCGTTCCATGGATGACCGGGCATGATTTCGCTGAAGTGGTGGCCGCGCGCGTTTGGAATGCGCTTGCGCCACAGTATCCGCATTTCCAGACTGGCGCCCAGTACATGCTGCGCCTGCAAAATAATGCCGGTATGTTGGCGGATATGTCGTATTTCAAACCGGCACAGTTTAAGTGCAGTGTCCCGCAATATTGGCGGACGACGCTTTTCGGCAGCGAGGGTATAGCGGAAACCAATATCGCTATGGACCATGTGATGTTGGGGCGTAATGGACAATCAGAGTGGAAAAAACTTCCGGCTTTGCCGCCGTCCGAAGATATCAATATTATGCATAGTTTTGCCCGCGAAGTGCAAGGCGCCAGCGATGGCTTGATTATTACCACGGCGGAAGTGCTATATGCCTCACGGGTTTCGCTGCTTGTGCAGCAAGCGGCTGATACCAACACCACGGGTGTCAAATTGCCTGCGCGTACCTAATGTTCCATCCGCCGATGATGAGTGTATTTGAAGGCGCTGGGTGAACTTCCCTTGCTATAAAGTAGTTAGTCTGGCGTGTGAATACCGTCAAAAAAATCATACAGGGATTGGTGGTGGGGGTTGGCGCGGCGCTGATCGCCGGGCTGATCTGGAGCGCCGGTTGGCTGGATGTGTTTGAGTGGAAAACCTGGGATTGGCGGGTGCGGCTGCTGGCCCGGCCCGGGTTGGCCACCGACCGCATCCGTCTGATCCTGCTCGATCAGGCCAGCCTGGACTGGGGCGCTGAGCGTGGGTTAAGCTGGCCGTGGCCGCGCGAGGTGTATGCGCCCATCGTTGACTTCTGCCGCCGCCAAGGTGCGTGCGCCGTGGCGTTTGATGTTTTATTCACCGAGCCGTCAAAGTACCTGGTGGCGGATGACGCCGCCCTCGGCGCGGCGGCGGCCAACGCCGGTAATTTTGTGGCGGCGGTTTTTCTGGGCGCCGAATCCGGCAGCGCCACCAACTGGCCGGCGGATATGCCGCCGCCATATCGTCAGGCTGACATCGCTGTTTCAAGTAACGGCTGGCCGCAGGGCATGGTCTTGCCACGGGCGACTTTCCCGATCCCGGAAATTGCGACTAATGCCGCCGTGCTGGCGAATGTGTATGCCAATCCCGATGCCGATGGCGTTTACCGGCGTGTGCGCTTGGGGCAGGTATTTGATGGGCGTCTGGTACCGGCATTGGGCTTAGGCGCCTGGCTGGCGGCGGATCCGGAAATTCACCTGGCTTATGAAAACCAAGCGTTGCGTTGTGGCGATTACCGGGCGCCGCTGGATGACGCCGGCTATGCGCTGCTGAATTTCCGTGGCCAATCCCGGACGCACCGCGCGTTCAGCGCAGCGGCGGTGATCGAATCCGCTCTGTTGGCGCAGGAAGGTCAACCGGGCAGCCTGCCCGCCGACGCCTTTCACAATTGTTACGTGTTTTTCGGTTTCAGCGCGCCGGGCTTATACGATTTGCGGCCTACGCCGGTAAGTGGCGTTTACCCAGGTGTGGAAATCCATGCCACGATGCTGGATAACTTGCTTTCCAGGGACTTGATGCGGGACGTGCCACGGCGCTGGACTTGGCTCTGGTTGATTTTGATGGGCGGCATTTGTGGCATGGCGGTGCGTGGCGGCCGTAATGCCCGCGACAATCTGCTGGCCTTTGTTCTGACACTACCGACGCCGATGTTGCTGAGCCTCTGGGCTTACAGTCGTGGATTCTGGCTGCCGCTTTTGCCGCCGACGGTTGCCGCCGCACTGGCGCTGATTGGCGGGGTGCTGCTGAATTATGCTGTAGAGGGCCGGCAGAAACGTTATATCCGTTCTGCCTTCCGGCAATACCTGAGCGAGGATGTAATCGCGCAATTGGTGGCCGATCCCAGCAAGCTGACACTGGGTGGCGAGCAGCGGACGCTGTCAATCTTCTTTTCCGATCTCCAGGGATTTACCGGCATTTCGGAAAAACTCAACCCACGTGAATTGACCTCGCTCTTGAACGAATATCTGACCGCCATGACCGATATCATTCAGTCCGAAGGCGGCACTGTGGATAAATACGAGGGCGACGCCATCATCGCCTTCTGGAATGCGCCGTTGCCGCTGGCGGATCATGCCGTCCGTGCCGTGCGCGCAGCCCTGCAATGCCAAGCGCGCTTGGCGGAGATGCGGCCGGATTTGAAAACGCGGTATGGCAGCGACTTATTTATGCGCATTGGCCTCAATACCGGTCCGGTGGTGGTGGGCAATATGGGTTCGCACAACCGCTTTAACTATACCATTCTGGGCGATGCCGCCAATCTGGCCGCCAGGCTTGAGGGCATTAATAAGCAATTTGGCTCTTTCACTCTCATTTCCGAAGCCACGCAGGCTGAACTGCTTCAGGCGGCGGAGCATGGGATCGCCGTCCGCGAGTTGGGCCGGGTGGCAGTGGTGGGGCGGCGCGAGCCGGTGACGGTTTATGAGCCGGTCTGTCTGACGGATCTTGATCTTTCAGTCCGCCGGCATGATTGGGAAATTTTTTCTGCGGCGCTGAAGGATTTCTATGCCGGACGATTTGCCGAGGCGCAAGCGCAATTCATGGAGCTGCAGGAACGCGATCCGCCATCCGCCGCCTATGTGCGTAAATGCCAAGCTTTATTGGATCAGCCGCCTGCCGAGTGGAACGGTGTCTGGGTGATGACGGAGAAATGATCCTAAAGACTGCGTTTGAAATTCAGGAAACGAGCCCTGAAAGGTTGGGGCTATTCCAGAAAACCACTTTTCCGCTTCCAGACATACCTGTTAAAATTGTATATCGTTTATTTCCTGTGACTTAGATATAGTTGCTTCCAGTTTTTTAGGGAAATTCCTAGCCCTTACATGGTTTGGCGGCTGACTTTATGCAGAGCGCCATACTGCCTGCAAATCCGATCTTGCCAGCGCCATCAAACTCTTACTCCAGCACGGCGCGAATACGGCGCACACCGGCGCTGGAGGCTTCCTCTTTAACGATGCGGAAACGGCCCAGCTCGCTGGTGTTGGCAACATGCGGGCCACCACACACTTCGACCGAGAAGTCGCCGATGGAAAACAGTTTGATTTGTTCGCCGTATTTTGCAGAAAACAATGCCATGGCGTTTTTCTTTTTTGCGGTTTCCAAGTCGGTCACTTCCATTGTTATCGGCAATGCCCGGCCGATTGTCTCGTTCACCAAGTCTTCCGTGCGCTGTAATTCCTCAGGCGTCATTTTGGCGGGATGCGAGAAATCGAAGCGGAGGCGCTCGGCGGTGATATTAGAACCTTTCTGACGAACGTGGTTGCCCAGCACGATCTGAAGCGCACGATGTAGTAGGTGAGTCGCTGTATGGAGTTGGGTAACGGCGGCGGAATTGTCCGCTAAGCCGCCTTTGAAAGCCTTATCTGCCCCCTGGCGGGAAATTTCCTGATGCTTGGCGAAGGCCTTGTCGAATCCCGACCTATCAACCGTCAAACCGCGTTCGCGGCAGATTTCGTCAGTGAATTCCAATGGGAACCCGTAAGTGTCATAAAGCCGAAAGGCGACCCGTCCACTCAAGACTTTCTGGGCATGAGCCTGTAACTGCTCTAAGGCTTTATCCAGTTCATGCATGCCCTGTCCGAGAGTTTTTTCAAATTTCTCTTCTTCGGTTAGTAGCTCGCGGAGAATATTTTCACGGTTATGGCTTAATTCCGGATAAGCTGTTTGGTATTCGGTAATGATGGTGTCCGCCACACTGCGGGAGAACCCGGCAGGCAGACCCAGTTGTTTGGCGTGGCGTACGGCGCGTCGAATCAACCGGCGCAGGACGTAACCCTGTCCAAGGTTTCCCGGAACAATCCCATGTTCATCCCCGATGATAAACACGGCGCTGCGCAAGTGATCGGCAATCACCCGGAAGGCGCGTGTGATTTCCGGTGAGGCGTCAAATGCCTTGCCGCTGGCATCGGCGATGGCTGTGATAACCGGCTGGAAAAGTTCCGTTTCATAAACTGAATGCTTGCCTTGGAGCATGGCGGCTGTGCGTTCAACTCCCATGCCGGTGTCAACGTTATGTTGCTTCAATGGTATGTAAACGTCTTCTGCGGTCTTGTTGTATTGCATGAAGACATCATTCCAGATTTCAAAGAACTTGCCGCAGCCGCAACCCGGCCGGCAGGCGGGGCCGCAAGCTGGGCGCCCGGTATCCACAAACATTTCCGTATCCGGCCCGCACGGCCCGGTTTTGCCGGCCGGTCCCCACCAATTATCTTCCATCGGCAGGAAAAAGATATGCCGCTCGTCTATTCCCAGCCGTTTCCATGTGTTTGCGGAATCATTATCGGCTGGCACGTTGGCGTTGCCTTCGAAGACCGTCACGTAAAGCTGGTCTGGCCGGAAATCAAGGTAGTCCGGTGAAGTCAGGAATTGAAACGACCAAGTGATAGCCTCTTCTTTAAAATAATCGCCTAAAGACCAGTTGCCGAGCATTTCAAAGAATGTCAGATGCGAAGCATCGCCCACGGCGTCAATATCGCCGGTACGGATGCACTTCTGCACATTGCAGAGCCGCCGCCCGGCGGGGTGAGGCTCGCCCAGCAGGTAGGGTACTAATGGGTGCATGCCGGCTGTGGTGAACAAAACCGTAGGGTCGTTCTCCGGAATGAGCGATTGACCGGAAATCAGGGCGTGGCCCTGCTTTTGAAAGAAATCGAGAAATAGATTGCGTAATTCGTTGGCGTTAAGCGCTTTCATTAACCGGCGATTTCCTTCATACGGGCTTTGATCTTTTCCATGAGATTTTCCTGTAAGTCTGGACGAGTTTTAAGAAACTCTATGGCTGCGTCCCGTCCCTGTCCGAGTTGCTCGCCGTCCAGCGAGAGCCACGATCCGCGTTTTTCAACTAAGTTGTGCTGCAGAGCGGAATCGAGAATGGACCCACACCAGGAGATACCGGCGGAGTACATGATGTCGAATTCCGCTTCCATGAATGGTGGTGCAACCTTGTTCTTAACGACTTTAACCTTAGTGCGATTGCCGATGATGTTGCCGGTGTTATCCTTGATAGCGCCGATTCTACGGATATCCAGACGGACTGAGGCGTAAAATTTCAATGCCTTGCCGCCGGTAGTGGTTTCCGGACTGCCGAACATGACGCCGATCTTATCGCGCAATTGGTTAGTAAAGATGCAACAGGTCTTGGATGAGGCAATTATGGCGGTCAGTTTCCGCATGGCCTGTGACATTAAGCGGGCCTGCAGTCCCATCTGTGCATCGCCCATTTCGCCGTCAATTTCCGCGCGTGGTGTCAGCGCGGCGACGGAATCAATCACCACTACGTCCATAGCATTGCTGCGGATCAGGGTTTCGGCGATAGTGAGGGCTTCCTCGCCTGAGGATGGTTGTGAGATCAACAAATCATCTAGTTTGACGCCGATTTTCTTGGCGTAGATTGGGTCCAAGGCGTGTTCGGCGTCAATAAATGCGGCTATGCCGCCGTTTTTCTGAGCGTTGGCGATGATGTGCAGCGTCAGAGTGGTTTTCCCCGACGATTCCGGCCCGTAGATTTCAATTATGCGTCCGCGCGGGATGCCGCCGACACCCAAGGCCATATCCAAGGAGAAGGCGCCGGTGGAAATGACCGGCACGGTGGCGGTGGCGGAAGCATCGCCCAAACGCATGATTGCGCCTTCGCCGAATTCCTTTTGAATTTGATTCAGTAAACTGTTCAATACCGCGGAATTGTCGCGGGGGGCGGTGTTATCTGGCTGGTTTTTGGATGCTTGTTTAGCGGCCATATGATTTATCCTTTATTTTGCATATCCATGCGGATGAGCTCGATGCCATTGCCAAGCGGTCTTGACAATATTCGTGATCCGGCTTTGTGCCGGCTGCCACCCCAGTACCGTGCGGGCCTTGGTATAGTCGGCTACCAGGCGTGGCGGGTCTCCCGGGCGGCGCGGCATGAAGCGTGCCGGAATCGGGTGCCCGGTGATATGTCGGGCGGTTTCTAAAATCTCTTGCACTGAGCAACCCGTGCCCGTGCCGAGGTTGAATGCGGCGCCGGCGCATTCCGATAATTTGTATAACGCTAAGATATGTGCCAGTCCTAAGTCGCCGATATGGATATAATCTCTGATACAAGTTCCATCGGGCGTGGGATAATCGTTGCCATAAATACTTAAATAGGGCGCTTGACCTAATGCCACACGCAGGATATTGGGGATCAGGTGCGTTTCGGGAGTATGGTCTTCGCCGCATCGCGCTGTTGCGCCACAAGCGTTGAAGTAGCGCAGGAATACTGTTTGCCATTGGTGAGCGCCGGCATACCACCGGAAAATCTGTTCGCAAATCAGTTTGGAAGAACCGTAGGGATTTGAGGGCGCTTGAGGTGTGTTTTCCGTGATGGGCATTTCCGACGGCTCGCCATAAGTCGCACAGGTGGAAGAAAACACCAAGCGGCGCACATCCGCCTTGCGCATGGCTTCCGCCAGATTTACGGCGCCGACAACGTTATTGGTGAAGTAAAGTTCCGGCTGGGCCATGGACTCTCCGACCAATGCATAGGCGGCGAAATGCATAACGGCATCCGGTTTTTCCGCGGACATGGCTTCTTTAATCTGGTTAGCTACGCGCAGATCACCCTGAATGAAAGTTGCCCGCGGATCTACTGCGGCGCGGTGTCCGCGCTCCAGATTATCAAAAACCACCACGTCGTGGTTTTCATTCAGCAGCATTTCCGCAGTCACACAACCTATATAACCTGCGCCTCCTGTAACTAAAATTTTCATGAGGATTTATTATAACGTCTTTTAAAAAATAGGCTATATTTTTATGCATGGTGGACTTTCCTAAAAAAATTCGGTCATTAATCAAAAACCAGTTCGAGCGGGTTAAATTCGGGGTCTGGCGGCGCCCTGAAAGGTTGGGGCTATTCCAGAAAACCACTTTTCCACTTCCAGACAAACCCTTAAAAGAATCATGTCGTTTGTTTACAAGAGATTATATAACTGCTTCTGGTTTTTTTGGGGATGTCCAGCCGGATATAAGGTTAAAGTTTTGGGGAATTAGGCGATGGTGTAAAAATTATCATAAAAAACAGTTGAATTCCTGTAGTTTTTTTAGTAATTAAGTACTGATGCTGTGCTTGGAGCGCCGTGTCAATACATGAACAATAACTATGCGTTATGGAGGGCGCTGACCGTTGGGCGCCTTGAGCGGGATTGCACGATGACTTTCCGCCACCCCCAGAACTTCCGATGGGGCAATGTCAGTTGCAGTGAAGGGTCTTGTGCTTGCTTGGAATGCCGCGAGTTTACCGATACCTTCCAGTGCATCCAATTGGGCGGTAGCGCAAACTGGCGACAGCGGTCGGGCCGGAGGGTTGCCCGACCATGATGTTGGTGTTTTTCGGAATACTACTGCTGGTCGTTTTTTTGGCCCTTTCCGCTTTTTTTTCAAGCTCGGAAACGGCGTTCTTTTCGCTCAGCCCGATGCGGATTCATCGCATCCGCCGTGCGCACCCGCAAGCAGCACGTGAAATTGAGGTGTTGCTTGGCGAGCCCACAAAATTACTTTCCAGTATCCTTATCGGCAACACGCTGGTCAACATGGCGAGCGCCGTGGTCGGCTACGAGATATGCGAATGGTTTTGGCCTGGCCGGGGCGCGGCTATCTCGATTCCGGTTATGACAGCTTTGCTGATTGTGTTTGGCGAAATCACCCCGAAACGCTTGGCGGTACGGTTTCCGGAAAAACTGGCAGTGGCCTACCGCCTCCCTTTGAATGCTACTATTTGGCTGATGACGCCGCTGCGCCTTTTGTTAGAATGGATTACCAGTCGCTTCCAATCGCATTTCCTTCCGCATCGTCCGGCTTTAACCGGCGATGAATTATTGACGGCAGTGGATGTCAGTCATGAGGGTGGCGCTTTAAACACCGAAGAACGGCAGATGGTAGATGGTATTATACGCCTGGAAGATATTCAAGCCAAAGACGTTATGACGCCGCGGGTGGACTTGATCGGAATAGACTTGGATGATGATCCCGCTGTGCAGGAACAGACTGCGCGCCGGGCGCGCTTCAGATACCTTCCGGTTTATAAAGACAATCTTGATGAGATTGTCGGATTCCTGGATGTGCCGCGTTATTTGCTTGATCCGAAGCATGACTTGAAAGCCGCCACAATTGTACATTTTTATGTTCCGGATACCGCGCCGCTGGATACCTTATTGACCAGTTTTCAGCAGAATCGGCAGCGTGTTGCTATTGTCATTGATGAATACGGCGGCACAGCGGGAATGATTACGCGCGGCGATATCCTGGATGAAATCGTGGAGTCAGTGGAGAACGAATTCGGCGGTCAACCCATAGATATTCAGCCTGCGGGCGAGAATTGCTGGTTGATACATGGGAATGTCAGTCTGGAAGATATAAATTACGAGTTAGACTTAGAGTTGGAGGCCGAGGGAGCCGACCGTTTGGCGGGCTGGGTGACAGCTTGGGCGGAGCACATCCCCAGAGTAGGGGAAGTGGTGGAAGCCCAAGGGTGCCGGGTAACGGTACGCCAGATGAAAAAACATCGCATCACCATGCTGATGCTCGAAAAAATCGCCTCCGAATGACAGGGACGCTATGTTAGGTCTTGAAATATTTCTGTTGTTTTTATGTCTGCTGTTGACCGCCTTTTTTGCCGGCATTGAAACGGGGGTCATTTCCATCAACCAACTGAAGTTGCGTCATCTGGCGGAAGAGGAGGAGGACCGCAGCGCTCAGCTGCTTGAAAAATTCCGCGCTAATCCCGATCGTTTGTTGGGCGTCACGTTGGTGGGAGTCAATATCTGTATGGTCGGCGCGTCAGTTTTGGGTGCGCGCTTGGGACATGCCCTGCTCGGTCGCGGCGGGGAGGTTATTTCGGAATTCTTGACGGCTATGGTGGTCTTGGTTTGCTGTGAATATCTGCCCAAAGCCTGGTT
Organism: Kiritimatiellia bacterium; assembly: GCA_050944835.1. Lineage (GTDB taxonomy): Bacteria > Verrucomicrobiota > Kiritimatiellia > JAAZAB01 > JAAZAB01 > JAXGPF01. Next base: position 47,717 of record JBMNRV010000007.1, on the reverse strand, counting down.
CCAAAGCAATCCCCTCCAACGTACCCGCCCTTTCGCCCGTGTATTGTGGATTGCCGCGCAGGCGCTGCAGCCATTTGCAGATTTCTTCAACTGGCTGACGGCGTTTCTGCTGCGCGGGCTGCCGGCAGTCGAAGAGCAGGGCCGCCCTATGGTTACGCGCGAAGAAATAGATATTCTTGCCAAAGAAAGCGCTGAACACGGCAACCTGACGCCCAAGCAGCGCATTATGATCCACCGTGTGGTGGATCTGGCCGGGAAAAGTATCGAGCGAATCATGGTGCCGCGCAAGCGCATGGTGTTCATTGACAGCCAAGCGTCGGGAGAGGAGTTCTTAAAGCTCTCACGTGAGTCTGGCTTCACCCGGTTGCCGGTGTATGATGAAGCACGTGGGGTATTTGTCGGTATCGCTAACCTTTTCGATGTGCTGGCCGCATTGCCGAACCGCTACGGTGAGCCAATTACAAGTTTTATGAGGCCCGCTCATTTTTTGCGCGATACTACGCCGTTGACGGAAGTTTTGCCGCGGTTGCGTCGCTCGCGCCGTCCGTTGGCGTTGATCACAAACGAGCGGGCGGAGGTTATTGGCCTGTTGACCACAGAAGATATTTTGCGTTTGATTATAGGTGTGGATTTAACGCAATAACCTTGGCTTGGGTGGTGACACGTAGTCGGCCTTAACCAGCGCCAGTTTTTCCGGATTCCCGTGCCCAGGCATCCCGCAGTGTTGTGGTCCGGTTAAATACCGGCGCGCCCGCCCGGCTATCCGTCGGGTCGGTAAAAAAGTATCCCAGCCGCTCAAACTGGTAATGCGCGCCCGGCGCGGCTTGAGCTAGCGCTGGCTCGCACATGGCTGTTATTTCTTGCAGCGAATCTGGATTTACCACCCGGTGGAAATCGTCTTCGGCGGCGGGATCCGGCACGGTGAATAACCTGTCGTAAAGCCGGACCGTCAGCGGTTTGGCATGGGGTTGTGAAACCCAGTGCAAGGTGGCCTTGATCTTTTTATTGCGTTTGGCGCCGGCGCCGCTGCGGGAATCGGGATCGTAAACACAACGTACCTCTGTCACTTCGCCGGTAACGGGGTCTTTCTCCAGGCCGGTGCATTCGACGCAATAACCGTAGCGCAATCGCACCATGCGGCCCGGCGCCAGCCGGTAGAATCCAGACGGCGGGTTCTCCATGAAGTCATCACGCTCAATCAGCAATTCCCGGCTGAACGGCACCTCACGGACGCCTTGGGCGGGGTCTTCAGGGTTATTAATGGCTTCCATCTTTTCCGTTTGGCCTTCCGGGTAGTTTTCAATTACGAGGCGCAGTGGGTTCAGCACCGCCATAGCGCGCGTGGCATGACGGTTCAAATCATCACGCAGGCAATGTTCAAGGAGCGCCAGATCGGTCAGACTGTTGAACTTAGTGACACCAATGCGGTGGCAGAACTCACGGATGGCAGCAGGCGTGTATCCGCGCCGACGCAGCCCGGCCAAGGTTGGCATGCGCGGGTCGTCCCAGCCTTGCACGATACCTTCCTGCACCAATATTTGCAGTTTGCGTTTGCTCATCAATGTATATGTCAGGTTCAGCCGGGCGAATTCAATCTGCTGGGGACGGCAGGGTGTGTCCAGCGCGTTTAGAAACCAATCGTAAAGCGGGCGGTGGACTTCAAATTCCAAAGTGCAGATGGAGTGGGTGATGGCTTCGTAGGCGTCCGATAGACAGTGCGCGAAATCATACATGGGGTAAATGCACCAAGTGTCGCCGGTACGGTGATGTGACAAGCGGCGGATGCGGTAAATGACAGGGTCGCGCATGTGCAGATTGGGAGAGGCCATGTCAATTTTCGCGCGCAACACATATTGACCGTCGGCAAATTCACCGGCTTTCATCCGACGGAATAAATCCAAACTTTCTGCCGCTGGCCGGTCGCGCCACGGGCTGGGCCGGCCGGGTTGGGTCGGCACGCCGCGGTATTCCTTGAAGTCATCGGTAGTTAAGTCGCAGACATAGGCCAGTCCGAGCTGGATCAGGCGTTCGGCACAATCGTAAAGGTATTGGTAATAATCCGAGGCGAAATACAGGTGCTGGCCCCAGTCAAACCCCAGCCAGCGGATGTCCTCTTGTATGGCATCAACATATTCCACATCTTCGGTGGCGGGATTTGTGTCGTCAAACCGCAGATGACAGGGTCCGCCGAACTCTTTCGCCAGTCCGAAATTCATGCAGATGGATTTAGCATGGCCGATGTGCAAGTATCCGTTAGGTTCGGGAGGGAAGCGTGTGACCACTTTGCCGTCGTTCTTGCCGGCCTGCAGGTCGGAAATGATGATGTCTTTGATGAAATGGTTAGGGACGTTGGTGTCGGTAGTCATGGCAGGTTCTGGTTTAAGTATATGTGATTAATGATAGTTAATTGTGGCGCGCCGTCGCTTACCCGATAGCGCCGTACGTGGCGCGATAGTATTTTTCCAGTTCTTTCAATTGCTTCCCTTTCAGGGCGCCACCCAGTGTTTCCAGGGCTTCCATCGCATAATGCAGGCGGCGCAGAGTTAAGTCGCGCCCTATCAGGGACATGGCGTCAAATGCCGGCAGCGATACCGGAGCTCCAGATAGCGCTGTATGGAAAACAGGCATGATTTGTTTCAGCTTCATTTTTTCGGTTTCGGCTATTCGGTTGAAAACGCTGTGTATGGTTTCCATGTTCCATGTGGACGGCTTTTCCAATTCCCATTGCGTGATCTTCAGCAGGCGTGCCACACTGGCGGCATCCAAGCCGCCGGAAGATTGGATTAACAGTTCCGGCGGGTAATCCTGCCGGTCGGCGAATAGGAAAGCGGCCTGAGGCACAAAATCAGCCAGTTGGTTCAGCCGTGGTTGTGCTAAGGGAACAATGCTTTGCCAGTAGGCGTCATTCAAGAGCCAGCCTTGCAGGCGCTGCCATAATTCTGACGGCGACAGGGCGCGCAGATATCGGCCGTTAAAATTCTGTAGTTTCTGAAAATCAAAAACCGGGCCGCCCAGGCTGATGCGGTCTATGTCAAAACTCGCCGCCATTTCCGCCGGGGTGAAAATTTCGCGGCCGTCGGCAAAGCTATACGCCATAAGCCCAAGATAGTTGGTCAATGCTTCCGGCAGGAAACCTGCCTGCCGGTAATACAGGATGCTGGTGGGGTTGCGGCGCTTCGAGAGTTTGGATTTGTCCGGATTGCGCAACAACGGGAGATGGATAAATTCAGGCGGCTTCCATCCGAAATGCTGGTAGAGCAGGATATGCTTGGGCAACGAGCTCAACCATTCTTCGCCGCGGATGACATGCGTGATGGCCATCAAATGATCGTCAACAACATTAGCTAAATGATAGGTTGGGAATCCGTCGGATTTCAGCAATACTTGGTGATCCACCTTTTCCCAGGGGATACGGATTTCACCGCGCAGGCGGTCTTGCATCACGCATTCACCATCCGTCGGCACACGCAGGCGGAGGACGTGCGATTCGCCGGCGGCTATCCGGCGTGCGGCATCGGCAGGGGACAACTGAGCGCACAACCCGTCATAACCGGCTGCATCAGCGCCTTGGGTTTGACGCAGTTCCGTCAGGCGTTCTGCAGTGCAGAAACAAGGGTAAGCTGCGCCGGAGTTAAGCAAGAGTTGGGCATGCTCGCGGTAAATCTGGGTGCGTTCGCTCTGGCGGTAAGGAGCGTGTGGGCCGCCGCAATCGGGGCCTTCGTCCCAGGGAATACCCAGCCAATGGAGCGATTCCAGGATAGCCTGTTCCGATTCGGCCGTTGAGCGCGTCTGATCGGTATCTTCTATGCGCAAGATGAATTTGCCGCCATGGCGTTTGGCGAAAGCGTAGTTAAACAATGCTATAAAGGCTGTGCCGATATGCGGTGCGCCGGTTGGTGACGGCGCCACGCGAGTCCGGACGTTTGATTGTTCGTGTTGGGCATGCATGAGATGTGATAAAAAGCAACGCCGCCGGTAAAGATTTTCCCGGCGGCGTTGGGCAGACAAACGTTAAAAATCATGCCGGAAACGGCCCGGAGAACGCGTTATTGCGCCGGAGCTTCCGCCGCTGGCGCAGCAGGGGCTTCATTAGCAGCCGGTGCGGCTTCATCAGGCTTGGCGGCTGGTGTAGCTTCATCAGCTTTGGCAGCCGGCGCGGCTTCATCAGCTTTAGCAGGTTCCTGTTGGGGCGCTGCCTCTTCTGAAGCCGGCGCGGCCTCAGCGGCGGCTTCCTCCGTCTTGGCCGCTGCGATGGTTTCCACGTTCTTTACTGTGATCCAGCGCCGGTTTTGCTCGTCAAAACTAAAGGCGCCGGCGATGCGGACTTTGTATCCATCCATCACTTCCAAGGGTTTTGCAGCTTCATCAAGCGTAATTTCATAACTGGTGACAATCAGGCGGATGGCGCTTACATTGCCGTCCTTGTCCTTGACGACGTTGATAGTACCGGTTTTCCGGACGTCAAAGGGAATCCGTTGATCGCCGCCGGCTGCTTCCTGTGCGCGGGCTAACATGCAACTTAACAGAACGGCGCCGGCAATGCCGACAAATTTGACAGATGTACGCATAACAAGATGACTCCTTATAAAGTTAATTGTGCGACTGTCGGCGCGGCCAAGCCGTACTCCGACAAAATCAATGCATAGTATAACCGATTTAACTGTCGCGTCAATCAGGATGTTGCGTGGACTTTCCCCAAAAAATCCGGTCATTGATCAAAAACCAGTCCAAGCGGGTTAATTTTTGGGTCTGGCGGAGCCCTGTAAAGGCGTGACATGCCCCCAGTAGTGGGGCACCCCAGGACAATGCCCCTGCTACGAACGAAACGCCATGATCAGGAAGAAAGCCGCGTACCCAGCCGCTGCAACGATAAAGCCGACAGACTTCCGTCCCGTGCTCAAAAGTTCAATCGAGATCGCCGCAAGAGCCAAGGCGGCAAACAAAACAGCCAAAATCCTAAATGGCTTCCTCATGGGGAAACTCCACTCTGTTGCCAAGTCTGGTAGTCCGCTCTCATTTAAGCATTAATACGCGCACCGATTGAATAGCCGGTATCCCCCAGCGCCAGCCGTAATTCGACTGACAGCTCGCATGCCAGTTCGCAAAGCAGCCATGCGCCCCGCAACTTCTGCACCCGCTGCGGCATGCTTTGCCACATCACTTCACACCATCGCTTTCCGGGTTTGTTCCTCCGGATTTCGCTGATTTCTCCTCCGGCGCCGAATCTTCTGGAGTAATATATGTCCCGATGTCATTTCCAAGAGGAACTATTCCCGATGCGACAAAATTATCGCTTCCTTTTCGCACGTTTACACGATATTTTAATAAAACCCCTTCTTGCTCTTTTAGAATACCGGCTGTAGCATCAATCGCTGGTTGGTTTTCATATTCCTCAAACAAAACATTTTTTTCTTCGCCAACATTGAGAGTCATTTTAGGCGATGGCAAACGCCTGTTATTGGCTGTGCTTCCGTAAGAACCAAGCCTTTTGTAATCAGTTAGCGTGTTCTCGTGAATATCAGCAATAAATAGATATTGTCCGCTGATAGGTTGAGGATATAACTGAATATTGACCTCGTAACAGGTAGATTCTCTTGTTGTGGCACATCCATTACAATGTAAGATAACAACAAATATTCCGCTTAGAATTATCTGATTTAAAGCGTTTTTTAACCGACATACTATGGCAATATTTATCTTGTTAGACGTTTTCATATTTCAAAGATAGTGGCATCATTTTATGGGCGCCAACTCCCCGGTCGCATCCCGATTCGCTCGCCTACATAAGCAGGCATGCTTTCATTATGGACGTATTCATACCGGATGATGGTTTCAACGTCAAGTCTGTTAATCCGGCCATTAATCAAAGCCCAGCCCGAGCGGGTATGTCACGCCCCGTTGGGGCTAGCAGAAAACCACTTTTCCACTTCCAGGCACACCCGTCTAAAACTCATGTCGTTTGTTTCCGACTTATATATCTGCTTCTGGTTTTGTGTGGGAGTCCTGGGATGTTGCAATTTTCCCTGTCATGCATCCATGACGTAAAAAAGGCATAGCCGGTGGCTTAAGCTGCCGGCTATGCCTTTTGTCTGTTTATAATATAGAGTTTATTTGCCGTGCGGGCACTTCTTCAGGCACAGGAACCAATCCAGGCATTTGAGGTCCGCGTCAGCCTTATCCATGCGTTCCTTGGCCGCGCCGCAAGAGCCGGGCGGCGGCACAATTACGTCATCGCCCGGCACCCAGTTGGCGGGCGTTGCGATTTTGTGCTGATCGGAATGTTGCATGGCTACCAGTATGCGTTTGATTTCCTCCATATTGCGTCCATTGGAGAGCGGGTAATAGAGGATGGCGCGCACTATGCCGTTAGGATCAATAATAAAAACCGCTCGTACCGCCTGAGTGTTGCTGGCGCCGGGCTGCAGCATGCCGAAAGCCTTAGAGACTTCCATCGTCAGATCGCTTATAACCGGGAAGTTCACCTCGATATTCTTCATGCCTTTGTATTCGATTTTTTCCTTGATCGTGCGCAGCCAGGCAATGTGGCTGTAGGTGCTGTCAATCGAAAGGCCCAGCAACTTGCAGTTCAGCTTTGCGAATTCCGGCTCCATGGAGGCAAAAGTCATGAACTCCGTCGTGCAAACCGGAGTGAAATCCGCAGGATGTGAGAAAAATATCACCCATTTTCCCTTATAATCTTCCGGGAAATTGATCATTCCTTGTGTGGTTTCCGCCTTGAATGACGGGGCCTTGTCGCCAATCAGCGGCAATCTGACAGGTGTTGTTTCGTTCATAGTCGTTGTTCCTTCGTTTTTTATTTTGGGTTTTATCTGATACAGCGGCTCATTTCTTGGTTGATTTGGCCTTTTCCTTGACGGCAATCATTGGCTTTTTGCAACAGAACAATTGGGCGCCACCGACTTCCAGAACTTGGACGACATTGCCACAAATTTCGCAGCGCCAGACCTCACCGACTTTTTTAATTACTTTAAGTTTGCATGCCATAATACTGAATCCTTTCGATATGGTTTGAACTCCTCCCGCCACTATTTGTTTTATCTGTTGGAATGCTAATTAATAATTATTACTATTGCAAGCAGTTTTTTTGCTTATATTGGAAAATGGGATTCCAATTAGGTTTAACAGGTTTAACCCGGCTGTTGTCCAAGACATAAGACACATTGTCCGCGAAATGCAACTTGCAATCGCTCAACCCTACCGATGGACTTTAGTTCTTTTGGCGTTGCAAATTGATTTGGCAAGCAAAAGTGTAAATCAATTATACGGCCGCAATGTGTGCAGATGAAATGGGGGTGAGCATCGGTATTGGCGTCGTACCGGGCACGTTCGTTAATGGTGGTTACCCGGACAATGTCGCCGTTTTTTTCAAACCCCCTTAGGGTTCTGTAAACCGTATCCTGCGAAATTGCCGGCAGGCGTTTGCGCACTCTCCGATAAATGGTTTTCGCATCGGGATGCTCCGTCGTCGAGGATAATTCTCGAAGGATTTCGCGGCGCTGTATAGTTGCTTTAATGCCTTTTTTGCGGCATGTTTCGACAAAATGTTCTACTCGTTTTTCAGCGATTTCTTTCACGGCAAGCATTTAAAAATTTAAAAGGGTTACTAGTGATTGTTAAACAAAAAATATTTGGATTTCGTGTTAGCTGAGTAATTTTTTAATAAATTGATATAAAAACGGCTACCCCTGATTGTCTAAAAAATGAAATGGCGGCCTTCAAGCAAATTGGGCGAAACAAAAATCAGAAGGCCACCGAAAGGAATGATAGCTAAACGGTATTCAAATTGCGAGCACAACTTTAAAAATGTTTGGGATAGTTCTACCTCGACTCATTAGATGCCTTGAAGGAAAGGGCGTTTTTATGTGGACTTTCCCCAAAAATCCGGGCATTCCATAAAGATCAGACCGAGCGGGTTAAATTAGGGGTCTGGCGTTGCCCTGAAAGGTTGGGGCTATTCCAGAAAACCACTTTTCCACTTCCAGACATGCCCGTAAAAGGCTCACCTAAAAACGGCATTTGAAATTCAGGAAACGACATAAAATGTTGATGTTGAGAACAAGAAAGATACAGCACCCATTGGTGTAAGAAGTTTCCTGAATTTCAAACCCGTAAAGGGGTTGGCGATTTTGCCGCATCTGCTTTGTTGCAAAGGATTCGCAGTATGCTTATACAGCTTCATCCTTCGCGCCGCGCATCTGCGACAAACTTGCCAACTGCCGCAGTTTTAGGTCATATCGTTTGTTTACAGGAGATTATATATAACTGCTTCCAATTTTTTGGGGGAAGTCCTGCGTTTTTATAACCTGGGTCTCCGGTGGTCCAATTTTGGCAAGGGTTAAAATTTGCTGGCATCCGTCGGCAGACTTGTTATGTTACCCGCGGAATTGAGCCGTCTCTGTCGGCGGTGTGGAATAGAGCGCGAAACAGGATGTGGGAGAACTGAAAAACATGCCGAAGCGTAAAAACAAACCGGCCGCCGTCTGGGTCCGCCCGGCGGGCTTCAGCGATGCAGCAGAAATTTATCGTCTCATCAAGGAGCATCCGCGCGAGGTGTTGGCGCGTTCTATCGGCGACATTGTTCAGAATATTGACCGGTTTCTGGTTGCGGAAGTCGGCGGTCGCGTGGTTGGGACGGCATCTTGGCAAATTCTGCCGGAAATCGGCCGTGTGACGGAGCCGTCAATCGAGATCAAATCCGTAGCTGTTTCTAAAAAATTCCAGCGGCGTGGGGTAGGGGAAGCGTTGGTGCGGGCGCTTGTCCACCACGTTCGGTCCTATCGTCCGGCGCAGCTGGTGGTGCTGACCTTTTCGCCGGACTACTTCCGCCGATTTGGTTTTCGTGAGACGCCCAAGGAGAAGCTGATGCACAAACTTTATATGGGGTGCGTCAATTGCTCCAAGTACGATTCTCCGTTTACCTGCCCGGAAGTTGCGATGACTATTGACTTGCGTAAACCTAAAAACGGCATTTGAAATCAGGTCTGGCGCGGCGTCTGCCCGTTAGCCGCCCAGCCGCCGAAGTTGTTCGCCGGCGGGTTTAGCAGCCGGGAACTTGGGGTAATCGTCCACCACGCGCTTGTACATTTCTTTAGCCTGTGGAATGTCACCCACAAGTTCGCAGGCTTTGCCAAGCTGCAGGAAGGCGTCGGAGACGTATTCCGGGTAGGCTTCGAAGAGCACGGTGATCTTGGTCAGGTTTTCAGAAGCCACCTTAGCGATAGCCTGCCATGACAGATCGCCGCTGCGTTTCAGGCGTTCTGCTCGGCCAAGTTGGCAACGTGCAACACCCAGCGAGGCGGCCAGACGTGTATCGCCGGTTTCTTCGTTGAAGACTTCCGTGAAACGTTTTTCGGCTTCCTCGTAATTCCCGTTGGTTTCATAGATGGTCGCCAGTTTGACCCGTCCCTGTTTACCGGGTTTGTACCAGGCGTATTCCTGCAAGACTTTTTCAAAGTATTCGCGGGCGGTATCGTAATTCTTTTCCAGATATTTGATGTCAGCCAGGCCGAACCAGGCCGGCGCCAGCGCCAATGGGGCGTCGGCGTAATCGGCGATGATCTTGTTGTAGATTTTCTCGGATTCGGCCAGGTCTCCGGCATCCTTCAGGGCCTCGGCGTAATCGGTGAGCATTCCCGGCGAGAGGTGAACGTCAGGGTGAAGCGTCATGGATTCTTTGAAGGCTGCGAGCGCCTGAGCCTGTTCGCGGTTTTTTAGCAGGTAACTGCCGTAACTGAAGGCCAATTGCGCCTGTAAGGCAGGGTTGTCCGGATGCCGGGCGCGGCTTTCTTTGAACCAGGCGGTAGCCTCTTCGGCAGTCATTTGTTTGTTGCGCACCAGCTCGAAGATGCTGGCGGCGATGCCTGGGATGGCTTCCAAGGCCTTCTCAGCATTCGGATATTGATCCAGCATTTTCTCAAACGTACGTGCGGCTTCCAGGCGCGTTTCGCGGTATTCTCGCCGTTTTTCCTCCGGCAGCACAGCCGGCACGCCCATCTTGCTGGCTTTGTCGTTAAGCGACTGGGCGGTGTAAAGCAGGCACTCGGGAGCGCGCTCGGAGTTGGGGTCGCTTGCCAATGACATGGCGAAGTTGGTGACGGCATTGTCAAACTCGCCACTCTGCTTAGCGACGAATCCGAGCCAGAAATAGGCGTCGGTGACGATCGGACGGTCGGGGAATGTTTGGAGGATTTCATTCAGGACGTCGGCCATTTCTTTAAATTGTTCTTTTTGGAAGTAGTCAACGGCAATCTGGAACATGGCGATGGGCGCGACGGCGTGTTCCGGATGTTCCTTAGCCACTTGGCGCAAGACCGCTTGCCCCTCTTCAACCTTATTGGTGCTAATCAGCGCCGTGCCCAGTTGATGCAAAGCATGTGGGCGATAGACGCTGTCACTGTATTTTGTGATGAACTCCTGAAAGTGCTTTATTGCTTCGTCGGACTTGTTGAGTCTTACCAGCAAAACTCCCTTTTGCAGGGCAACTTCGTCCAGATTGTCGAAATTCTCGGTTTTTTCTGGAAAACGGGTTAACACATCGGTTAAGGTTGCCAGAGCTTCCTCGCCTTCGCCCAGAGCTGCCTGACTCATGCCTTTATAATACAGCGCCAGTGGTAGATATTTGCCTTCAGGGAATTTTTCAGCATACTGATCCGCGGTAGCCTTGACTTTGTCGGGAAGGCCGAGCATATATTCGACGGTGAATTTCAAATACAAGGCATCCTCGAAGGTTTTGGCTTCGGGATAGTCCTCTACGCTTTGTGTCAGATGCATCAGGGCATTCTCTAATTCATTCTGCCCCAGAAAAACCTGTCCGATGGCCAGACTGATGTTTTCCGCCATGGGGTCTAATCCGAAGATTTGTCGAAATTCGGTGAATTCACGTGCGGCATCTTCCGCCAGGCGTTCCTCTATATAAGAATTCAGCAATAGCATGTTGGCTTGCTTTTTCTGAATGTCAGTGGTGAAGTTCATCAGATGCCGACAGATAATACGGACTTCTTCGTAACGTTTCATGCGGTAGAAGGATTCACTGATCCTCATATAGGCGGAAATCATGCGATCTGGGCTTTCGTTGACCATTGAAAGTTGTGCGGCAATCCGGCTTTGCTCGGTTTTGGTTTGGGTGGTATCCTCCCGCTTTGCCATTTGTGTCGCGAATTTTGTTTGCAATTCTTCCAGCGATTTCCGCAGACTCTGCTGCACTTCGACCTTGGAGCGGACCTCGCGGAAGTATTGGATGGCTTCCAGATAAAATCCGGCTGAGAACCATGTCTCTGCGAGCGCAAAAGTGCTGTCGTTGGCCATGGCTAGATTGTTTTGCTGTTTGGCCAGTTGGTTGAAAAGTTCGCGGGCTTTGGCGAGGAAGGGCTTGGCGGCATCTCTTTTGCCTTCTTTTACCAACGTCAAGCCCTGCTGGCTGAAGACGCTTGCCAATAAATAATAAGCGTCAATCACTGTGGAGGATGTGCGGTGATCGGTGATTACGGTTTTCAGGTCGGCTTCTGCCTTGTCCAGTTGCCCTCCCAGGTAGTAAGCAAAAGCGCGTCCGTAAAGCGATTGGGGTATGTATGGGCTTTTGGGATAGTCCTTCTGGAACTGGGTGTGCAGTTTTAACGATTCCTCGATATTTTTCTTACGCTCGGGCGTCCCCTCCGGCAGGTTTTCGGCCATACGGGCATGGCACTCGGCCATCAGGAAGATGGATTGTTGCTTCATACCCTCGCTGGGCGAGCGGATTCCGGAAAGGTCGTTGAAAAGCGGGATGGCCTTTTCGAAACTTCCTACCAAGTAATACGCCCAACCCAGCTCGAACTTGACGAACATGATGTTTTCGTAGGTCTTGCCTTCGGCGACAATTTTTTCGTAAAGCCGTATGGCTTCTGGATAGCGACCAGCTTTCGCCGCGTCTTCACCAGCGGCGGCCAATTCATCAAAAGACTGTCCGTGAGAGGTCAACGCCGCGGCGGCGATCATAACGGCGGCGTAAAAACATATGCCGGTTTGCTTGTAATTACACATGGATATTCTCCCAAGATGATGTTTGTCAGGCTGCCCTGACGCGTGCGCGCCTGAGCATTTTTTTTTGCAATCCGAACGCTGTTATTATTTATACACATTTTCCGCCGTAGGGCGAGATTTTTTTTTCGTATGTTTTTCTGTTTGACAGAAACCGCAGTCTAGATTAGGGTAGCAGCCAGGAATTTTAAATTTCCGGAGAAGGACGATTATGCTATTTCTTAACCGTGGCAGATTTTTTCGTGCAGGCATCGTCGTTGGCTTGGCGGCGGCTGGTATATTCGCCGCTGATTGCGTGTGTGCAGAGGACATAGTGGCTACCCGCCAACAGAACTACCGCGGCACTGTCAAAGAGGTTACCGCCGACGGCATTCGTTTTGAAATTCCGGGCATGGGTGTGATTACCATTCCACGTGCGGCAGTGACGCAGATGCGCGTGGAGCCGCCACCGTCCATTACCCGCGGTATTACCGCCTATGAGCATGGCAACATCCGTGAGGCCCGGCAGAATTTGGATCGCGTGGTTTTTCAATATCAAGGGTTGGATGTTGATTGGGCGATGAAGGGCCTGTTGTATTTTGGGCGGGCCTGTCTGCAGGGGGGGGATTTACCTTCCGCCACCAAGGCGTTTGAGGCTTTCATTAAGGCGTATCCGGAATCCGACCAGCTGACTGATGCCCATCTGGGGATGGCGGAAATTGAATTGTTGAACAAAAACTACGAAAAGGCTTTGACGGATTTGCGCGAGCTGGCAGCGCCGTTTGACGCGCAGCTGAAGCCGCCGGCTGACCAAATTGCTTTGGCCGCTGCCGCTTATATCGGTATTGGCCGCGCATTAGAAGCCCAGCAGCAATTACAAGAGGCAGCGGACGCTTATTTGCGGGTAATCGCGCTTTATCCAGACCAAAAAGCCTACCCGGAAGCTCTTTACCGCGCCGGACTGGTTTTTAATTCCCTCGGGAAATTTAAAAAGGCGGAACAGTTATTGAACGATTTGAACGATAATTATCCCGACAATGCCTTCGCAAAAGAGGCTGAGCCGATCCGTCAGTCGGTTGCCGCTAAGGCTCGGGAGGCGGAAGCCGCGGAAACGTCGGGCGCGACTAAACTGTGATTTACTATTAATAAGCAAGGAGATATTGTCATGCAGAAGCGTTATACACGTTCTTGGATGTTGTTTGGGCTGCTGGTGTTAGCCTGTTGCTTGTTCCCGCTGGTGGGCTGGGCCCAAGATGCGGCGGATGGACGGCCGACAACTTTCATGGATTATTTCAAACAGGGCGGCATTACGATGATTCCGCTCTCTTTTTGTGCAATCTGGGCTTTGGCTGTTTTTATCGAAGTGTTGGTGCGCATGCGCAAGAAGGTGGTTTGCCCTGACGCTTTGCTGCAGCAGGTGCGCGAAGCCATATCCGTTGGTGATTATCAAAAGGCTTGGAGTACGGCCAATAACAGTACCAGCCCATTGGGGCGCATGATGTCGGAGGCGTTGGCCAGACTACCCAAGGGACGGGATGCGGTGGAAGAGGCTGCCATTGAAACGGCTGCTAATATTAGTTCCGACTTCAAGGTCAAGCTCTCTTACCTTTCTCTGAATGCCGGTGTGGCGCCGATGTGGGGGTTGTTCGGCACGATTTCCGGTATGATTGGCGCTTTTAACGCGATGGCCTTCGGCGGCGCTGTGGGCGATCCCACCAAGCTCGCCGGCGACATCGGCGAAGCTTTGATCACAACTTACGCCGGATTGGTGATAGCTATCCCGGCTATGATGGCCTATTTCATCCTGCTGGCACATTTGAGAAAAGTCATGGGCGGTGTTCAGGACGCCTTCATCGGAACGCTGGAGATGATAGATTTCAGCAGTTTACCGGAAGATTTAACGATTGTGACAGACTCTCCAACTTCAGCGGCGGGCGCAGCCCCGGCGGCGGGAGTAGAGAAAGTGGCCTGCCCCAATTGCAAGAAGGAAATAAAAGTAGGCGTGAAAGCCTGCCCGTACTGCAAGACTGAAATGGACTGGGAATAGTGGCAGGCGCGGAGGAGGAATTCCATGGCTAGAAAAGAAGCCAAATGGGCGACGGAGGATGATCCGCCTTGTTCCATCGCTATGGGACCGATGATTGATTGCACCTTCCTGTTGCTGATGTATTTCATCAGTGTCAGCACGCTGGATGCTGAGCGCACCAGCAAGGATGTCGTGCTACCCAGAGCGAAGGCTGGTATTCTGGAAAAAGATGAATCCGGGCGGTTCATGGTGGATATTGAGTGGGATGAGAACCAGTTGCAGGCGATTTTCAAGGCCGGGCCACACGAATTGTGGGACGCACGCGACTTGGTGCCGTTGATCAAGGCCAGCTCTGCGCAGAATGCCGGCAAGAATTTCCGGGTGGTGATCCGTGCCGATTGGCGTGTGCCGTATGAATTTACCCAGCAGGTCATGGCGGCGGTGGCGGAGGCTAATATTCCTAATATGATGTTTTCGACTTTGGACAAGGAATTGCCGGTGGATATGTAAAGTTGGTTGGGGGGCGGAATATGCGTTTCAAGGAAGAAAAAGACGAAGAAGCTGAAATGGAGATGGGGCCGATGATTGACTGCGTGTTCCTTCTGCTGTTGTATTTCATTTCGGCCGCCCAGATTAAGGTTGAGGAAAAATACTTGGGATTGATGGTGCCGGGGGGCGTCAGCCAGACGCCGCAGTCATTGCCGGTGGAATTAACATTGGCCATAGCGGAGAACAATCAGGTGTTTTGCAATGACATTCCCATGGACACTCCGAGCGACCGTGATTTGCCGGCGCTTCGCGCCAAACTTGAGCAATGTCTGCAGCTTTTCGGTGACAAACAACCGGTGGTCATCCATCCGCAGCCCAAAGTGCGCCAGCAGCGCATTGTGGATGTGCTTAACGCCTGTGCGGCGACCGGTGTAAAAAACCTTTCTTTCTTTGCTAACCAGTACGAATAGCGGGATGTTTTATGCCGATCGGGATAGAAGAAAATATTGATAAACTTGAAGAGCGAGTTGCCACCCGCCGGGGCGCTTGGGTGATCTTGCTGGCCTTGCTGCGTTCACGCTATTTCCTGGTTTCACTGATCATATATGTTTCCATTTTGCTGATCTTCGGTGGTTATAAAATCACCGAATATCTGGTTACCCGCGGCGCTTTCGAAGGCGTGGAGCAGCTGCTGGTGTTGCCGCCGCCTACGCCGCCGCCGCCGCGCCCACCGCCGGAAAAGATGGTGGAACAACAGGAAGTCCGGGTCACAGCCACCAAGACACCGGTGGTGCGAATTACGGTAAATGCTCCATCAACTTTTGTGCGCGCGGAAACACCTCCGGTGGCGCCCGTAGTTAAAGTGGCGGAAATCAAACTGCAGACGGAAATGAGCCAAAAAATCCAGCAGCAGCAAATGAAGCGCTTGGCTGATGTGCGCGATTTCCAAAAAGTTTGGAATGTTCAAGATCAGGGGCGGCGGACACGCGCCAAATTCACGATCTTTCAAGCCAAATACCGCGGTGGCGACTGGAATTGCAATCCGTCGTCATTGCAGAACCTGATGCTGCAGATTCGCGCTTGGTCCCGCGACCGCTTAGACGCCAATCTACACCCGGAAGTGTTGGATGTCGGCACTGACCAGCTTTTTGTTCTGCGTCCACCGTTTGTCTATCTTACCGGTCACAAGGATTTCACATTGTTGGACTCGGAAGTGAAGAACCTGCGGGATTATCTGACTTTGGGCGGCGCGGTTTGGGCTGATAGCTCGCTGGCCGGTCGGCGGTCGCGGTTTGACGTGGCATTCAGGCGTGAAATGAAGCGCGTTATGCCTGACCGTGAATTTGAAGTGATAGAAGGTACGAACCATGAATTGTTCGATACTTTCTTCCAGAATATCGGCTTGCCATCCGGCATGAATTTTTATCAGGAACCGGTGGAATTAATCAACATCGGTTCTGAGATGGCGGTTATATATACGCTCAATGGCTATGGTCATTTATGGGAAACACGGTTGAACAGCCAGAACAAAATTGAATGGAATTATATTAATGTCGGCACTATGGAAGAACCCAAGTGGCGGCCCGTTTACGGTCCGCATTTGGCTTCGCCGCGTGAGCTTACCGGAACCATCTACCGTAACATTAACGATGAGACCGTGAATAACGCTTTTCGCTTCGGCATTAATGTAGTGGTCCATCTATTGACCCGTTATCAGAAACAATTTAAGCTGTTGCCCAAGGATTTGCCGGCCACTAACCCGCGGCTGAAACAAACTGCCGCCGACGCGTCCACAGCGCCTGCTGCGGAGTCTGCCGGCACACGCTAATGAAAATGACGGTGAATGGAATGATAAGTAAATTTTACGGCATTCGGTGGTTGGGTATGGCATTGTGTCTGGCGCTGAGCTGCGTTGGCACAGCCTATGCTCAAGCCAACCTTTTTCCCGATGACTGCCAGGGCGATGTAACTGTGCCGCTGGGAAATTACTGGGATGGGGTGGACGACCAAAACTATTTGCGCGTTAACGTTGCAAACTCGCCTGTGCTGAACGATGTCGGGCGGATGGTTGATACTCCGCAGTCGTCTTTCCCAAATGTAGCTGACATTAACGATGACGGATTGCCGGACCTTTTAGTGGCGGATACTTACGGGTTCCTTTGGATTTACATCAACTCCGGTGAAAAAGGCGCCCCAAAATTTACGCAGGGACAGCTGGTGCCGACCTATCTGGGTTGGGGCTCAAAGATTCATGTGACCGATTGGGACGGCGACCGCGATTTGGATGTGCTGGTGGGGACGTACTACGGTGATGTCGCGGTATTGGAAAATCTCGGCACCGTCCGCGAGCCGCGCTTCACGCGCAGTATGGGAGTGCCGCGTTATGTGGTCCCCTTCTGCGGTGTTGACCGCACAGGTGATCGCTTGCCGCAGATTAATCTGGGGAAAGAACCGCTTTTGTTCGGTAATTACATGAGCCCGTGGGCTTCTGATTGGCGTAATAAAGGCTCGTTGGATTTACTGCTGGGCGAGGGCACCTACTCGGCCAACAGTGTCCGGATACTGTACAATACCGGTTCTCGCAACCGCCCGAATTTCATTCCGGAGCAGACATTTTTCCTGGCCTTTGGCGAGGGATTTGAACACCTGACGCCGGCGGTGGTGGATTATAATGGCGATGGTATTGATGATTTAATCGTCGGTACGCGCACCGGCGAAATCCGCAAATATAAGGGCACCAAAGAGGCGATTGAGGGGCGGAATATGGTGGCCGCCATCCGCAGTACGCTCGCGCCGGCTGCAATGGAGTTCGATGGATTCTTGGAGATAGGCGGCAAGAAGATATTTTCCAAAATGTCGAATGCCTTCCCTTATGATTGGAACAATGACGGCTTGTTCGATTTGGTGTTGGGACATACGGATGGACGCATTTACGTGGCTTTAAATAAAGGGTCTAAGACCGAGCCGAATTTTCCGACGGTGGAGGCAATCAAGGGCGTCAATACCGACAAGGATTTGCTGGCTCCTAAGGGGTGGTGGCCGGGCATTGGGCGTGAGCACAAGATAAATATATGGTTTTCGTATCATTGGGACTGGGTGGGAATGATCTGTAATGCCGCAGTGCTGCTGAGCGCCGAAAATTTCGTTGTCCTTCAGCCGGGTGTACCGCCTATTACCCCTGAACACGGCGACCGATTTATTTATTTCCGTTATGTCAAAGACTATCTAGGCTGGACTCGTTCCCAAACTTCGCCGTATAACCTTAATGTTCAAGGCGGACGCTGGTTCGGCTTGCAAGAACCTGTTTTGATTATGAAAATCGGGCATAAATATGAATTTTCATTCTCCTCCGTGTTAGTTGGCAAGCAGGCGTCATGGCACCTGATGACTTGGGAAACTTTCCCCGGCACAGCGACACAGTCAATTAAATGGGAACGGCACGATTTTACCGGAAACATCCGAGTTTCCAGGGGATGGCAGAAAAATTCCCTCAAGTTCACCTGCCCCGGCGTCGGCAAAAATCCCAAGGACCCCAAATTGCGTAGGGGCTCATCAGATGAATTAAAATTCTACTTGATCTTCAAGATGCCAGAGGGCGATGGGCAATTACTGTTGGATAATTTCAAATTAGTTGAATTGCCCTGACGCTTGGCCCGCTTGCTCTGCTCCCATTTTTCATCCGGCGCTTGGTTTTGCAATAACCCAGGCGTTGCCTTGGCGCACGGATCCGCGCTTCCGGGTGTTTTTGTATGTTCGTTTCGCCATCACACCACCCTCCTTATAATCCG
This sequence comes from Kiritimatiellia bacterium, assembly GCA_050944835.1. Taxonomy (GTDB): domain Bacteria; phylum Verrucomicrobiota; class Kiritimatiellia; order JAAZAB01; family JAAZAB01; genus JAXGPF01. The sequence continues at coordinate 29,399 of JBMNRV010000007.1, read as the reverse complement.
CTCCTTCATCATTCCGCCAGTTTTTTTTGTGAAAGCCCCCCTCCGATAATGATTGTAATTTTCCGGAGAACGTGCACAATAATTTGCGATTAACCTATTTCGGAGGAAATTGTCATGGCGGCTAAAACGACAAAGACGGGAAAAGTGATTAATGTAGCGTTGATTGGACAGGCGTTCATGGGCCGGGCGCATTCTAATGCATGGAGTCAGGTTAACCGTTTTTGTAATCCGCCACTCCGAGCTGTGTTACATACCATCTGTGCCGTGCATGCCAAAACTCTTCCCGCGTTTGCCGAACGGTGGGGCTGGCAGCATTACTCCACCGACTGGAAGGCAGTATGCCGTGATCCGGAGGTGGACTTGGTGGATATTGGCACGCCGAATTACCTGCACTTGCCGATGGCGCGCGCCGCCTTGTTAGCCGGCAAGCATGTAGCCTGTGAGAAGCCGTTAGCCGGGACATTAAAAGATGCACGAGAGATGTTTACGCTGGCGCGGCGCGCGCCTGGTCGAACGTTTGTCTGGTACAATTACCGGCGTTGTCCGGCGGTGGCCTTTGCGCATCAGCTGGTGAAGCAGGGTAAAATTGGACGCATCCGCCATGTGCGGGCCTGCTACTTGCAATCATGGGGTGACGAGTCCGTGCCGTTAGCCTGGCGCTTCGACCGCAAGCTGGCCGGTTCCGGCGCACATGGCGATTTGAACGCGCATATCGTGGATATGGTGCGCTTTGTCTCTGGTGAGGAAATCACGGAAATCTGCGGCGCCATTGCCGAGACCTTCGTCAAAGAGCGCAAGTTGATGGCTGGCGCGGCGACTGGCGGCATTGCCGCCGGTTTAAGTTCCCGGCGTGGCAAAGGGCGTGTGACGGTTGACGATTGCGTTCTCTTCCTGGCGCGGTTCAGTGGTGGCGCAGTGGGCAGTTTCGAGGCGGCGCGCCAAGCTACGGGCAATTTCAACCGGCATGGCTTTGAATTGGATGGCACCAAGGGCGCGTTGCGCTTCAATTTCGAGGATATGAATACACTGGAATATTTCGATGCCACCGCGCCCCGTGCGTTGCAGGGTTGGACCCGTATTTTCTGCACCAATGCCGAGAGTCATCCTTATGCCGGGTTCTGGTGGCCGGATGTGCATATCATCGGCTACGAACATGGGTTTACCAATATGGCCTTCGACATCCTGTCTGTGCTGGCCGGACGCAAGCCAGTTGTGCCGCTGCCGGACTTTGCCGATGCCTACCAGACCCAACGGGTGCTGGAAGCGGCCTTGATCGCTGCGCGGACTAAAAAGTGGGTGAGCTTGAGCAGTGTGAAATAAATTCCGTTGCCGATGGGTTTTATGCGGAAGTTAACGGCGTCGGCACGAGCACTTGGCGCAATTCCGCGGGCGGGCGCGTAACGCGCCCATCGCGTCCGAGGCAGACATGCACTGTGTAGCCGGTGGCGATGATGGTCGGCGCGTCGGCGTCGCGCGTAATTTCGTAACTGATAACCAGCCGCACGCCCTTGATCTCACAGCGCGATGTGACCGTCAACAGGTCATCGTAATGCGCCGGCGTTTTGTAATCGCAGTGAGCTTCGATAACCGGCAGGATCAATCCTTGGGCTTCCAGTTCGCCGTATGGCAGGCCAACTTCGCGCAGCATTGCTGATCGCGCCATCTCGAAATATACCAGATAGTTGGCGTAATACACGTAACGCATCTGATCGGTATGCGCGTACGGTACCCGGATCGCGTGCTGGAAGATTTTGGCGTTATCTGGTGAAGTTGACATGTTTCTGAATTTGCCAGTTCCGGCGGTGAAAGTCAAGTCCGCCATTGCGCCCTATGGTGCATACATGCCGATATTGAGGTGAATATGCTTAAAGAACACAAAAGGGTTGTTTTAAATACGGATGTCCCGGCATCTGGTTTGAAGGCAGGCGATGTGGGCACGATAGTGCATGTGCATAATGCTGGGCGGGCATATGAGGTGGAATTCGTGTCTCTGGATGGTGACACCAGTTTTGTTGTTACGGTAGAGGCCAACAGTTTGCGTCCTGTGCATAAGTTGGAAATGCCGCATGCCCGACAGTTGGCATATGCTTGATCTGCTAAACCGGGCGATGGAGCCTGTCATGTTTCGTTCCGGCTGCGCAATTCAATGGTTACCGGACCATCGTTAATGATCGTCACCGACATATCAGCCTGAAACTGCCCTGTGACTACTCGGTTGGCGCCGAGAATCTTGCGTAATTCCGCAACATAACATTCATAAAGTTGCCGAGCAGTTTCCGCCGGCGCGGCCAGCTCGAATCCAGGGCGGTTGCCGCGCCGGGTATCGGCGTGCAGGGTAAATTGAGAAATTACCAGCACACTGCCGTTTACCTGGTCCAGCGCCAGATTCATCCGGCCCTGTGCGTCTGAAAAAATCCGCAGGGCGGCGGTCTTACCGGCCAAATACACGGCATCTTCCTCCATATCGCCTTGTCGTACTCCGAGCAACACCACGAACCCCGTTTCGATCCGTGCCTGTTCCTGTCCGTCCACCGCCACCGCCCCTGCGCTTACCCGCTGAATCAATGCCTTCATATCTACTCTCAGATTTGCCTGTCAGATTTGCCTTGCCTTATCAGATTAAAAGAATTATAACTAACAAATATTTTGATTTTGCACCGCGCAAACTCAGCAAGGGTGGCGGTGTCGCCCATAACTCTAGATAGGGATGTATCAAAATGGGCGGAAAAATCAAGACAGGAATAGCCGGTTCGCAATTCGCCGCCGGATAGGTGACAGTTACATGCGTACCCACTTGTGGGCAGCGAAAATAATATCAACAACATAAGGAACTACTCTATGCAAAAACAAACCGCAACCAATCTCGCACAGCTCTTTTCATTAGAAGGTAAAGTCGCGGCCATCACTGGCGCCGGCGGCGTCTTGTTCGGAGCCGTAGCCCGTGGTCTTGCTGGCCTTGGCGTGAAAGTCGTGGCGTTGGATTTGCGCCTGGAGGAAGCGCAGAAGACCGCTGACGACATCACAGCCAATGGCGGCGAAGCGTTCGCGCATGCGATTGATGTGCTTAAACCCGAAAGCGTCGAGGCTGCTTGTGATGCCGTGCTGGCCAAGTATGGTCGCGTTGACATTCTGATAAACGGCGCTGGCGGCAACCACCCCAAAGCTATCACCAAGAAGGAAGCCGGCGTTTATTTCAGCGATCTGACACCGGAAGGCGTCAAGTTTACATTCGACTTGAATATCATGGGCACCATCATCCCATCCATGATTTTCGTCAAAGCTATGATTCGTCAGGGCGAAGGTGTGATTATCAATACATCCTCTATGAGCGCTGATACTCCGTTGTCACGCATTCCCGCTTACTCCGCCGCCAAGGCCGGTATCAGCAACTTCACCAAGTGGCTGGCTGCCGATATGGCAATGAATCACTCACCGAAAATCCGCGTCAATGAAATCCGCCCCGGTTTCTTCCCGACCTTGCAGAATGCCGATCTGATCGGCAAGACCGCGGGTGTGTTGACAGATTCCCGCGGCAAAGACATCTTGGGCGGGACACCCATGAAACGCTATGGCAAGCCGGAAGAGCTGTTAGGCGGTATCGTTTACTTCTGCTCGCCCTCCGCCGTGTTCACCACTGGCGCCAGCTTGGCGATAGACGGCGGATTCGGCTCGTTCTGCGGCGTTTAAAAAATTGCGCGAGATGATCAGTCACAAAGACGCACGAGCAGGTGCGCCAAGTGACAAGGCTGGCTCTTTAGGATCAGCCTGATCGTCCGATCCGTCGGATTTGTGGAATGACGCTGATTTGGGTTAACGGCAAAGTTGCCAACAGCCGAATAAGGTTTAAAAACATAACGTCTGGCTTTTTATGACCTCTCCCGATAAATTTTTAGTTGGAGTTGACATCGGCGGCACAAAAATTTCTGTCTGTGTCGGCGATGCCGCCGGCAATATCCGTGCCGCGCAACGTTTCCCTATTGCTGAGGTGGCCTCAAGTTATCCGGCTGGCTTGTCAAGAATTGTGGAGGTGACAAAGGCTGTTTTAGACCAAGCCGACCTGACTATGCAGGATGTCGCCTCGGTCGGCATTGCCGCCCCCTCCCCAATGGATAACCGGCGCGGCTTGCTGCTGGCGCCGACCAATATCAAGGGGTGGGGTATCGCGCCGATTGTCGCCGACTTGGCCAAACAACTAGACAAACCAGTCCGCATGTTTAATGATGCAAATGCCTGTGCTCTTGCCGAATTCCGGTTTGGTTGCGGACGCGATATCAAAAATTTGATATATTTAACCAACAGCACCGGCATGGGTGGCGGCCTTATCATCAATGGGCAAGTTCTGGAAGGGGCGGACGACACAGCCGGTGAAGTCGGACATTGTGTCCTTGACCCTAACGGTCCGCCGTGTCCCTGTGGTTTGAACGGTTGTTTTGAAGCTTACTGCGGTGGGCGCAACATGGCCCAGCGCATCCAAGAGCGAATCCTTGCAGGTGGCATCCAAACCCGCATCCTTGATCATGCCGGCGGAAAAATTGATCAGATTGCCATGCCGGCCTTGCTGGCGGCGGTGCGCGAAAACGATGCTTTTGCCATAGAAGTGTGGGATGAATACGTATTGCGTATGGCACAGGGCATTGGCATTCTGATCATGACTCTTAATCCTGAACTCGTGATACTGGGCACTATCGCCATTCATGCTGGTGATTTGTTTATGGATCCATTGCTGAAACTATTGCCAAAATTTGCATGGTCGGCGCCATTAAAAACATGTCGCATTGCTGTCAGCTCGTTAGGCGCTTCCATAGGTGACTATTCCGCCCTTGCTGTCGCTATGGGGTGAAGTCAAATTGTATGCGTTTGTGTGGCTGTCGCATTCCCTCCGCTCATCCGGCTCCGTGACGCCGCAACTTTTTGTTTCAATCCCGCCATGAATCAACTATATTAGCCGGGATGCAAGGACAAATCACAGTTGAGCATATCAGCAAGTCGTACCGGCTTTACCGTTCCACCGCTGATCGTCTCAGAGAAGCGCTGCATCCACGCCGTCGCAAATATCACCAGTTGTTCAAAGCGTTGGATGATGTCTCATGCACCGTCAATCCGGGTTCAACTTTGGGCATTATCGGACGCAACGGCTCAGGCAAGTCAACATTACTGAAAATCATTGCCGGCATCATCACCCCCAGCAGCGGCCGGGCGTGCGCTGACGGTCGGTTGGCGGCGCTGCTGGAGCTGGGCGCTGGGTTCAATCCCGAGCTGACCGGGTTGGAAAATATTTATTTCAATGGCACTATTATGGGATACCGCCGCCGTGATATGAGTGCGCGTTTACCGGAAATTACGGCATTTGCCGACATCGGCCCGTATCTTGACCAGCCGGTTAAGACTTATTCCAGCGGTATGTTTGTCCGCTTGGCTTTCGCTGTCGCTATTAACGTTGACCCTGATATTCTGCTGGTGGATGAAGCGCTGGCGGTGGGTGACATCAACTTCCAGGCCCGCTGTTTCCGTAAACTGAACGAATTCCGCAACCGTGGACGCACAGTTGTTTTCGTTACACACTCGCTGGATACCGTTCTGCGTTACTGTGACAGGGCCATCGTGTTGGATCAGGGACGCAAGACGGCGGACGCCGATCCCAAGACGGCTGTAGATGTCTATAAGCAGTTAATGGCCGAGCGTGACCAGCGCCGGATCGCGCTGGATGCTCCGAAGTCGGAGGCGACAGCGTTATACCGCGGTCATTTCCAGCGCCATCCCGACACGCTGAGCTATGGTAACGGCGCGGCGGAAATTACGGATTTTGGACTCTTCGATGAAGCCGGCCGACCGGCACAGTTGCTGACGCATGGCGAGTTTTTCAGCATCCGCATGGAAGTTACATTCCAGACCCACTTGACCGATCCGATCTTCGCTTATACCATCAAGGATTTGAAAGGGCTGGAACTGACAGGCGCTAATACGCTTTTTCATGGAATTACTACCGGCGAATGCCCTTCTGGTCGGCGAGTGGTAGTGCAATTCCGACAGCGGCTGACATTGCAATCCGGGCGTTACGCGCTTTCGCTGGGATGCACGGGTATGTGTGGCGACACACTGCTGGTTTACCGGCGGTTATACGATGTACTGCTCTTTGAAGTCGCCGCCTCCAAGCCGGTAGTAGGGTTATTCGATCCGGACACGCAAATCGAAATTACATGAGTGAAAAATAAAATGGCGCTGCTTGATACAAGCTGTTATAAGGGCGCGGACGTTTATACCGACGGCCCGATAGAAGACGAAATGTTGGCGCTGGCGTGCGCTGGGGCCGATGTGGCGGAACAGTTGAGGCGTGATAACCGCTGGGCATTGCTTTGCCATTTCGCGCCGGAGCGGCGCAACCTGTTGGAGTGGTTCCCTTTCGACCCCGCTGGGCGTTTGCTGGAAGTCGGCGCTGGTTGCGGCGCCTTGACCGGTCTGTTCTGCGAGAAAGTTGCGGAAGTGCATGCGGTGGAGCTATCGCTTAAACGTAGCCATATATTACAAGCCCGCCATGCCGCTTGCTCCAATCTGCGGATACGTGTGTGTAATGTGCTCGATATGCCCCCGGATGACCCCTTTGACTACATTACTTTGATCGGCGTCTTGGAGTATGCCGCCGCTTTCGTTTCAGACCCGCAGCCGCATCTGGCGCTGCTGCGGCAACTGGCGCGTTGGCTCAAACCAAAAGGCGTATTGCTGTTGGCAATCGAAAACAAATTCGGACTGAAATATTTTGCGGGCGCTCCGGAAGACCACACCGGCCGATTCTTTGAGGGAATTGAGGGATATCCTGGACCCGGGACGACCCGCACGTTTTCCAGGGATGAGTTGGACCGATTGCTGGCACAGGCCGGGTTCCAGCGCCGTAATTTTTATTATCCATATCCTGATTACAAACTGCCGCGTGAAATTTTTTCCGACGATTATCTGCCGCAGCCGCATCATGTGCTGCCGGATGCCCCGAATTATGACCATGAGCGCCTGCGCATGTTGAGCGAGACCCGCGCATGGGAAAACATAATCCGCGCCGGCTATTTCCGCTTGTTCGCAAATTCATTCCTCGTGGCAGCCAGTCCAACTTAAATTCAGGCAATTATCTTATGAAAACAAAAATCCAAACTATCCGAAAACAAATTAATGATTCCATCGCTCTGAAACGTCAGTTGTTGGCCAGTCCGGCTGCATTAAGACAAGTGGCGGAACTGGCAACTGCTGCAGTGGATGTGTTACGCAACGGGGGCCGACTGCTGCTGGCCGGCAACGGTGGCAGCGCCGCGGATGCGCAGCATATCGCCGGGGAGCTGGTAGGCCGGTTTATGCGCGAACGCGGCGCCCTGCCTGCTCTAGCGCTTACTACGGATAGTTCCATTCTTACCGCGCTCGGTAACGATTATGAATTCGATTATATTTTCGCAAGGCAGGTTGAAGCTCAAGGGCGGCGCGGTGACATGCTGCTGGGTATTTCAACGTCCGGCAATTCCGCCAACGTGGTCCGGGCATTGCAAACCGCCCGTGCCATGGGGCTGATTACCGCTGGCCTGACAGGCCAGGGCGGCGGCAAGATGGCGCCACTCTGCGATTACTGTGTCTGTATTCCATCCCATGACACTCCGCGCATACAAGAAAGCATGCTCCTGGTGGAACATATTCTCTGCGGCATGATAGAAGACGCTATCTTTGCGGTAACAGAGAAAAAGCTCAGTAACGCCGGAAAGCAACGGCAGGCCAGGGCCGGGCGGCGTACGCGCAATCACTGACCCGCCGGATTAGGCCAGATCAAATTATACATTGCCCGTTGCAACTCTACGATTCCGGTTCCTTCACTAGCGGAGATAGGCAAGGGCTGGATGCCGGTCTGGCTTTGAAATTCCGCCAGGTTGGCCGACGCCGCCGGCAAATCCATTTTATTGGCGGCCACCAGTCTAGGACGTTGCAATAAATCGGCACGATAAAGACGCAGTTCTTCGAGTAAATTATTATAATCATTCACCGGCGACCGCCCTTCTGTGCCTGCCATATCCAAGACTAACAGCAAGGCGCGTGCCCGTTCCACATGCCGTAAAAAAGCAGTGCCCAGTCCGACACCGGCGTGGGCGCCGGGAATCAATCCAGGAATGTCCACCACTCGTATTTCCCGATAGACTTCTTCATACTTGATCGTGCCAACCACTGGGTTCAAGGTCGTGAAAGGATACGCGGCAATGCGCGGGCGGGCCTGACTGATTTTGCCTATCAGTGTTGATTTGCCGGCATTGGGAAAACCAATTAAGCCAATATCGGCAATGATTTTCAGATCGAAGCGAAGTTGCTTGGTTTCGCCGGGCTCACCGTCGGTATGTTGGCGCGGGGCTTGATTGGTGCTGGTTTTCCAATGACAATTACCCAGTCCACCCCGTCCGCCGGTGGCAATCTGAAGACGCGCTCCGTTCTCAAGCAACTCACCTAATAGGTTGCCGGACTGAGAATCACGAATTTCCGTGCCGCACGGCACCTTTATGGTCAAATCACGGCCGTTGCGACCGTACTGCTGCTTGCCCCGTCCATGCTCGCCGTCGCCGGCACGCTGCAAGGGTTGGAAATACAAGGCGACTAAGGAATCCACATTGCGGTCAGCCTCGGCAAAAATATGGCCGCCACGTCCGCCGTCACCGCCATCGGGGCCGCCGCGTGGGACAAACTTTTCACGGCGGAAACTGGCGCATCCATTCCCACCGGCGCCGGCTGCGACGCGGACGGATACGGAATCAATAAACCGCCGCCTTTTTAATCTGCGAGGGCACACGCGTTAATCCGGACTCTTTTGCCGTTCTTTTCAAACTTTACCTGACCCGCTTGCAAAGCAAACAAAGTGTCGTCGCGTCCATGTCCGACGCCGACGCCAGGTAAAACTTTTGTGCCGCGCTGGCGGACAATTATACTGCCAACGGTGACATATTGTCCGTCAAAACATTTTACGCCCAATCGCCGACCGGCGCTATCGCGCCCATTGCGAGCGCTTCCACCACTTTTTTTCGTTGCCATGGCAAAATTCTCCCAAATGCCACACGCCGTCGCCGCGTGACCAGATTACACGCTTTCGATTTTTAGCACGGTCTGTTCCTGACGATGGCCTTGCTTGCGACTGTAACCCTTGCGCCGTTTCTTGCGGTATGCCACAACTTTATCGGCGCGCACGTGCTCAACCACCGTGGCCATTACTTCCGCCTTCTCAACATACGGGCGGCCGACGGTTAAAGTCTCTCCGTTTGACACCGCCAGAACCGGTTGGAGGGTGATTTTTTCACCCACTGCCGCAGGCAAACGCTCAACACGCAAGGTGTCCGACGCGTGCACCCGGTATTGTTTCCCTCCGGTTTCAACAACTGCATAAGCTTTCATGATCACTCCTGCTGGATTCCGCCTTGGCGGCGGCATGCAAACATGGCACGGCCGCAATTGCAGCGCCTAATGCCCGAGCCTCCTCCGGCGCCATGCCGCGTCATTCGGAAAGTGTTAAAGGTAGCAAAAAGGCATAAAATGTCAATTACGAAAATTTACTTGCTTCACCAATGTGAAATTGTATCCTGTCCAGAATCAGTTTCCGGCTGGTTTTGTAGTTTCCGAATGATACTGTAATATGAGCCCGTTTACGCATCTTGCTGTTTCCTCCGCGCTGGGTGGCGTCCTCTGGATGGCGTTGAAATCATTTCCGGCAGGGCTGGCCTGTTTAATATCAGGCGTACTGCTGGATTTGGACCACTTGTTGGATTATGTTTACAACCACGGGTGGCGCCTCCGCCCCATGCATTTCCTGAAGACTTTTAAAAGCGATATCCTGTCGCGTATCATCATTGTGTTGCACTCCTGGGAATTGGCGCCTTTGGCCGTGCTGGCCGTCTGGCGCACCGGCTGGACTCCGGTCGGCATCGGCTTACTGACCGGGGCGCTGACACATCTGGCATTGGATCAGATTTTCAACCGCCACAATCCTTGGGCGTACTTTCTGATTTACCGGCTTTACCATCGGTTTGCTGGACGCCCTTTTTACGGACGGGAAGAATACCGGCGCCGCCTCCGCCGACAGAGCGAATATGACCGCACCCGAGAGGACTCCACTGCAACACCGGGCTCCGTCACAGCCTTGATGCCCGAACCGAATAAGTCATCATCACCCCAAAGCCAAGAGGAGCGACAGCATGCAGAATGAATGCAAACATGAAGAGCTATTGACGGCAATATTCAGGCATGGCGGCCACTGTAAAATAATGTTTAAAAAGACGGACTGTGCAAGCTTAACCAGGAGTTTCCCGATGCGGATGCGATCTGCGCTAAGGATTATCGTTGGCGGAATTTTAACTTCCTTGCTGCGAGTCGCGGTCGGCGCGCCAGCCCAGTGGCCGGCGCATGTTGTGGAAGTGCAAATTCCCAGTTCGGCTGACGGCACCGCACAGCCGGCCATGTTTTACGCGCCACCTGGAACCAATCCTGTTCCCTTGCTGGTATCGCTGCACACCTGGAGCGACAACTACCAACAACGAGCCGATGTACGCGCCAACTGGTGTCTCAAGCACAAATGGGCCTTCGTGCATCCAAATTTCCGCGGCCCGAACAAAACGCCGGAAGCCATGGGCTCGGATCTGGCAGTCAGGGATATTCTTGATGCCGTAGATTATGCCAGGAGCCAAACCGTAATTGACGAGTCCCGGATTTACATGCTTGGTTTTTCCGGTGGCGGCCATGCGGCTTTGCTGTTGGCAGGACGCGCCCCGGAAGTTTGGGCCGGCGTATCTGTCTGGTGCGGGATATCCGATTTGAAAAAATGGCATTCCCAGAACCGTGGTTACGGGAGGCATATAGAAGCCGCGCTTCAGGGCAATCCACAGACGGATGATCAAGTTGCCGTGGAATGTATGCGCCGCTCACCGGTGACTTGGCTGGAAAAAGCTCGACATATTCCCATTGATATTGCCGCTGGCATCCACGATGGCCACACCGGCAGTGTGCCAGTCAGCCAAAGTCTGGAGGCTTTTAATCTATTGGCCGATCCTGACGATCAGTTAGCAGAAACGGACATCAATATTATCACCAGCGAACGATCAAATATTCCCGCCCACCTCCAGTCAGAAGGCGGCGGCCTGTTATTAAACAAGATAAAAATCCATTTCCAGCGCCAGTCGGGCAATGCGCGGATCACAATTTTTGAAGGTGGACATAGAGGAATGGATGGAGTGGCCCTGCCTTGGCTTGCACTGCAACGAAAAGGCAAGCCGGCGGTTTGGCAGGAAGCCGGCCAGCCCTCTGAAATTTCTCTTGATGTTGATGCGGCTTCCTCAGGAAAATAACTTGCTCAGCAACTGATATGCCGCCGATAATGCAAATAGAGGTTTCCGCATATCACCGCAGCATACGAGCAATTAACTTGAAATCTTCCAAAAATGCATATTTTGTAGCCACTTCCAGTGCAAGCACTTGCGAACAAAAAAACACAAAACGACCATATATTTCAAGGGCGCCTGCCGTTACGGTGTATGCTTTACCAGATAAAAATCTCAAGTAATTTGCGCCAAAGCCTTGCAAAGTCCGCGCTGAAGATATAAATTGCAGTCTGGATGTTGGACACAAAGGAGCAGTCGGCATCGGAAAGCATCGGGAATACATGACCTGCCGCATAGGTTTTGACAATCAGCGTTATTTGCGTGAGCAAACTCAGGCTATCCTGGAGCGCGCAAATCATTTCGGCCCGAAACTCTATTTGGAGTTCGGCGGTAAGCTACTTTTCGACTACCATGCCGCACGGGTGCTGCCGGGGTATGATCCCAACGTTAAAATCCAGCTTCTGCATAAGCTGCACGATCAAGCCCAGATTCTGCTCTGTATTCACGCCGTCACAATTGAGCAAAAAAAGATGCGTGCCGATTTCGGTATCACCTATGATGCCGATGCCTTAAAACTGATTGACGACTTGCGTGATTGGCAAATCGAATTGTGCGCGGTAGTAATTACATGCTACGATGACCAACCCAGCGCTATGCGCTTCAAAAACAAACTTGAACGCCGTGGCGTACTTGTTTACACACACCGGCCGACCCGCGGTTACCCGACAGACGTGGACCTGATTGTCAGTGATCGCGGCTACGGCGCTAACGAGTTTATTCCGACCACCAAACCCTTAGTCGTCGTCACTGGCCCCGGCCCCGGCAGCGGCAAGCTGGCAACCTGCCTGAACCAGATTTACCACGAGCAGAAGCACGGCGTGCAGGCTGGTTACGCCAAGTTCGAAACCTTTCCCATCTGGAATCTGCCGCTCAACCACCCGGTGAACATCGCATACGAAGCGGCTACCGCCGACTTGCAGGATGTCAACATGATAGATCCCTTCCACTTGGAAGCCTACCACGTTACCGCCATCAACTACAACCGCGACATAGAAGCTTTCCCTATTGTCCGTAAGATATTACGGCATATCTCCGGCAAAGACCCAATCTACCGTTCGCCGACGGAAATGGGAGTAAACCGCGTGGCTTGTGGTATCATCAACGATGAGGTCGTCAGGCAAGCCGCCGGTGAGGAAGCAATCCGGCGCTATTTCCGTTACTCCTCGGAATACGCCATGGGATTAGTGGATAAACCCACAGTCACCCGTGCCGCCCGGCTCTTGGAAACACTGCACCTTTCCCCGGAAGACCGCCCGGTGGTTCTTCCCGCACGACAGGCCGCACATGACGCGCAAACCTCCGGCAAGGGACACAATGGTATTTACTGCGGCGCGGCCATGATTTTACCCAATGGCACACTGGTGACCGGCAAAAACTCACCGCTAATGCACGCGGCTTCCAGTCTGATTTTGAACGCCATCAAACAATTGGCAGGCATGCCTGACAAACTACACATCCTTTCCCCAAATATCACTGAGGCCGTAGCCCACCTGAAACACGAAGTCCTCTCCGGCCGTAACCCAAGTTTGGACCTTAACGAAACCCTGATCGCCCTCAGCATCAGCGCCATCAGCAACCCCACAGCGCAATTATGCTTGGAAAAACTCAAAGAACTGCGTGGATGCGATGTGCATATGACCCATATCCCCACTCCGGGTGACGAAGTCGGCTTGCGCCGTTTGGGTGTACATCTCACAACCGACCCCAATTTTTCCACCAATGACCTTTACGTTGGTTGAGCTTTTACCTATGGCATTCCTTTTCAATACTGCATTTGGTCAAATGTGAGAAAATGATAAAAAATCGGCATGATTTCGCCGCAGATAAGTGGAATTATGGCCAATTGCTTGACAAAAACAACGGGTTGTCATCATTTGCGCCAACATGGCATATTTATTGCTCTTATTCTTATAGGATAAGGTTTAGTTTGCCTTTTCCCGGTATCCGGTCTATATTTTTACCGGACTTCATGATGATGTCTGTATTCCGTGCGCGATACGATTAGGTGGTGTGCGTGGCGCGAATAGTGGATTTGTGTAAGCATATTCCGCTGTTACTGGACAAGCCGGGAGCTGCCCCTTACAGCGGGAATTCTTACAACCAAGCAGGCGTGGCACAACGACCTCACCCAAGCAAATGGTGAGCTATTCCGCTGAACAGTAGGAGGTCTTAAGATTTTTTGGGGTTATGCGAAAACAATAAAACTCCGTCGCAGATTCAGGGCTTTAATTATGAAGAAAGGGTTTACCTTAGTGGAAGTGGTCATCGCATCGGCGTTATTGGCGATTACCATTGGTGGTTTGCTGGCTGCTATCACGACGGCTCGGCGTTCGGCGTTGCTATCCGGCACGCGGTTAGCGGCCATGCAGATTGCGCGCCAACAGATGGAGACATTGTTGGGCTACTCGTTCGCTTCTGCGCCACAGTTGACGCTTGGCACACACACCATTTCGCCGGTAACGCAATTGGTCCATGGTTCGCGCTCCATTTCTACCGGCTTGTTTTATGGGAGTTATGTCATTTCCACCAACAAGCAATTTTCAGACGTATTAGTTAAAAATATTGATTTGACGATTTTCTGGACAAACCCCACTTTGAGCCGGTCGTCCAGTGTTAATCTGCAAGGCTCCATCAGCAGGCCGTTGCATCCATGAATAAATTACCAAAATTTTTACAGAAATCCGATTCCGGCTTGCCGACACGTCGGCGGCGAACCGGCAAGCTCGGTTTTACAATGACGGAATTGATGGTTGCGGCCGCCATTTTCAGTCTGGTGTCGGCGGGAGTCATCAGCCTCTATCTGGCCTGCCAAAGGGTCTGGTATGCCACAACGCTGAATATCCATGCCGCGCGTGAAGTCAGCATGGCTTTGAATAAAATAGTTTACGGAATGGGCACCAATCTTGGGATGCGATCTGCCATACGCGTGACGTTGAGAACCAATTGCAGCAGTTGGCGCACGGACATGGAGTATCCTTTGGCAGCCACCAGCTTATCCCACGGCATCATCACCCCGAGCACACCGGATGGCAGTTGGCGGATGATAGCATTGAACACCAACGGCACCCAATGGATAGACTATAACGTCAAGGCCAGCAACTTAGTTTTCTGGTCCGCCCCAAACACTCCTAACAGCCGTTTAAAAATAGCCAATTATATTGCCGGCGCACAAGTAACGACAAATTCGGACGGGATCAACATCACTTTGACAGCCATGCGGCAACACGGGGAAATGCGCGGCGCTTATGAAGCATCAACTTTCATCAAGTTGCGGAACATTAAATAACCCATATTAATGCGTGACATGCCATGAAAACACAAACAAATTCCGGAGCGGTCTTAGTCGCGGTAGCCGGTTTTACCGCGCTGGCGTCGGTGCTGGCAGCCTATATGTTGTCCGACGGCATAACCCAGGTTAGGCTCGCCAAGCGTCAGGTTCAGATGGAACAGACGTTTTATCTGGCGGAAGGTGGCGCTGAGCAAGCCGTGGCTTACATCCGCAACGGCCAAACCATACCTGGTGTGGTCACAGGCTCGTTCGTTTATCCTAACAACGTCACCGGCAACTTTGCCGCGGTGGTTGTTGAGGCATTTGACACATCCGGCGCCGGTAGTAGCGGGAATACCGTCTCCGGCTCCCTTAACATCAATCCCAACAACTCGCCTCATAGCGAGTTTCTGCTGGTCAAGCCCGATGGAACCACCATCACTATGGATGACCTGAAGAATAGCTCGGGTTACACCAGCGCGCCCTGTGTGTATTATAGCGGCCCGGCAGTGATGATCAGGGTCAAGCCCAAGGGTAACGGCAACCAGAATTCTCTTTTTGTTAACGGCTATCCTTACTACATACAAAACCGCGATGCCATTGACTTGGTTTCCATGGAAATGAATGTTCAGGTGTATAACACTAAGCTTAATCCGGGCCATGGAACTCCCAACGGGCACTGGTATCTCGGCAATATTAATGGGAGGAATGTGTCCATCGCCAAACGTTATGATGGTGTAGGGGCAAAGATGACACGCCAATACACAATTTTTTCCACCGGCCGGCTTGGCAATATGCGCCGGGCGGTGATTTTGGAAGGCGTGCAGCAGCAGGCTTGGTCCCGGTTTGCCCTTTGGTATAATGATGCCCCTGGTGCGATCTGGTTTTGCGGCGACGAAGTTTTCAACGGCCCAGTCCACGCCAACACTACGGTTTATCTTAAAGACCGCCCGGTCTTTAACGAGCTATTGTCATCTACTTCGTCTAGGTGGGGGTCCGGAAGCGATTTGCGATACGTGAGATTGTACGGCGGCTATTGGCTGAGTGCGCCGGCTGATACCATGGCGACCATAGTGTTTACTAACTTGAAGGAATCCGCCACTATAATTGTCACCGGCATGACCCATATGACAATTTCCGGCACAAACACCTTTATTACCAATGAGGGGATGGGGTGGGATAAGCATCGTATTGATACTCCAGAAGACGGCCTGATTTACGTTTGCAAAACCAACAAAACCGGCAGCCAAAATAAAGGTGGCAATATACAGATCGGCGGACAACTTGACGGGCGCATGACAGTCGTGGCAGACAACAATATTTATATCACCAACCATCTGACTTACGCGGTTCACCCGACTAACGACTCGAATAACGCGTTGGGACTGATCGCCCAGAACGACATTGTGGTCTCCAAAAACGCGCCCGCCAATCTCAATATATTCGCACACCTCATTGCCTGCAATCCTGACAATTCAACGTTCGAAAGCGGGTTTTATGTTCAGAATTACAATTCTCGCAAAAATTGTGGATTTCTTAACGTCTATGGCGGTCTTGTGGAAAACAACCGTGGCGCCGTAGGCACGACCGGCGGGACCGGTTATAGCAAGAACTATACTTACGACGAACGATTCCGCACCACGCCACCGCCGCATTATCCGACGGTGTTGGATGTCTATCAGTGGGATAATTGGAGGGAGAAAGCATTATGATCGGTGTATTCAAGGAACACAAAACTGATAGGTCCGCGCCGCTGATGACTATTTTGATCGTGCTTTTGATTGTGGGCGGGGTGGGCGCTTCAGTTTGGACGCTATGGCAAGCGCTGCGCGCCACACCGGATACCCGCCCGTCCGCCGTCGCGCCGGCGGAACCATCACCAGCGCCAGAGGCGTCAGCCACGCTCGCAACCCCTATGCCGGACGCCACGCCGTTACACAATGAAAATGTCGCCCATAGCTTCGAGCAGATGCGCCAACAAGAAGCGAATAACCTTGAAACCGCAGCTACCCTGCGACGCGCACAGAAAGCCGGCCGGGGGGCGCCATGGACTGAAGAGCAAATTCAAGCAGTGGAACGCGGGGACTTGGCAATTCGTTGAGCGCGAACAGTTGCTGCGCAAGATTCGAGATGCTTATGCGCTCAAAAACGACCAGCGGATTTACCCTGGTGGAGATGATGGTTGCCGGAACAATTTTTCTGTTGTTCTGCGCCGGATTCTTCACCGCATTTATCATGGCTATGGGCGCGCAGAGAATGGCAACAAATCATTATCGCGCGCTTTGTCTTGCCCGCAATCGTATCCAGCATGCGCGCGCTATGGAATACTCAAGCTTGGAGTTGCTGGCGGAAACATTCAATGCTGTTGATGAAGTAGGCAACCCCGATCCGGTCGGCCGTTTTCGGCGTAGTACTATCATTAGCCCTGATACCAACACCATCGCCAAAATTTCGCAAATAACGGTGCAAGTATGGTTCCCGGCACGCCGTGGACGCTTGAGCGCCGCCCCAGTAGAACAGTCCACTTTAATCGCTGATCCGATGTGATGCAAAATATGTCTTCTTTCAAAAAATCATTACCGCCGATTTCCCATGCCGGTTTCACCGTGGCGGAGCTGATTATCAGCGCCGCCATCATGACGGTGGTCATCACCGGCGCCTTCACGGCATTCATCTACGGCATACGCGTCTGGCGCAACGAAGCTATCATCAGCGAGCTGCACCAAAACCTGGAATCGGCGATGGAGCACATCCGCCACGATTTACGACTTTCCAGCGTTGGCGTGGGCTTGATGGCATTTTACCCAACCAATGCCGCCGAATACACCGCCTTCAGTTTTCCTTTGTCATCACCCGAGGGCGGCTTATTGCGACGCGATTTGAACACCAATAGCCCGAATTATGGACGCATCATCTGGGATCAGACGGTGATTTACCACGTCCGGCCAGGCTCCCCCGACGAGTTGCTCCGGACGGTGTTTACGCCGCGGAACAGCAATGCCGCGCCGCATGATTTTTACACCCAACTGAAAAAGGTGGCCCTCAGTACCGATTTTACCGATGTGCAGAACGCCGCTAACGCAGGGGAAAGCGCGTCCAGCCAGGTGGTGTTTCGAAATCTGGTCAAATTGCGTGTGCGCCCCCCTGAGTTGCTGTTTGACGGCTATGCCCCTGCCTACCAGCGCGCGCGAAACCTGAATTGGGGCAGCGTTGTGCTGGGCAGTGGAAACAATATGTTGACCTTCACCGTGGTAGGCAAAAATCCCGATAGCGCCGGTCATAAGATAGGTATTGACTGGTTTTCGCTCAGCGCCAGCGCCAGCCGTCGTGAGGGCGAGATATTTTTGCCGAACAACACTCATCCGGCGGCGCCTTATTTCCAACACACACTCAACGGCGGTAGTGTCTCGGCCGAGGATATGTCCGCATACGGCGCCGGCTGGAGCGGCAATTGCCAGTTGACCTATGACGCCGGCGCCATTGGTAATTCCATCACATTCAGTGTCTATAATGACCTCTGGTGTGATTCCCAATTTGACGCTCCGCCGGGTGTCCTCGCCAGTAATGTCACTCGCAGGTACTCCTCAAAATACCTGTTGCAGGCGCCCTATATCCCGGACTTTGTCATGGAGCTGGATCGGGATCAAATTGCCTGGAAGGCCGAATACTGCGCAAATGGCGATCCCGGGAATATCTCTCTCCCTACCGATGTCTCGGTGATCAATGTCATTGCCGGCGGCAACCCGGGCAGTATCATTTACAATGGGGATAGTGTGCGCTTGAGCTTCCAATCTTCTACCCAAGGCCAGCTTTTTATCGAAAATGTACAGATTATGCAACAGGCGGCGGGCGCTGTGCCCGTCCCGGGCAGCGCTAAGTCAGTATCGTTTGAGGGTAAAAGTTGGCATAAGATCGGGGCGAACGAATCGTGTTGGAGTGATTGGGTCAGCTTCCAGTTTAATCCCCAGAATTCCTATCTGGTTTCATTTCAACTGAAAACGGAAAGCACGAATTTCGCTAATGCTAAAACTTGGCCGTCCGCCTCGCCGATGTCATATACGAACGGCGTTCCGTATTATGGAGTCATAGGATTGAGCGACATTAAAGTGTGGTCTTCTAACGCCGTTTACCTTTCCGGCATCTTTGACACTCGCTTGGCGAACCCATCCTACGATAAATTAAGTTGGACTGAAGATACCTATACCTATTGGTACTCATCCGATGTTGATATCCGTGTTAGGTCAGGGGACCAACATGACTTGAGCGATGCCTGTGCCTGGGAACCGTATTCTTATTTTCAAGGGAATTACGACAATTACATCGCCGGTATTAGCGGTGGACGTTACGTACAATATGAAGCCTTGATACGCTCTATCTCCCCGTACTATCCCCCCCCAAAACTGCGCGATACCGTCATTACTTGGCATGGAGCCACCGGTCTGGTGGACCTGGTTGTTGGTTTCGCCCGCGGGCCGGACTACGGGATTGTTAAGGCTGAGGTTAATGGACAACAGTTTATCAAAGGCATTGAGGTTGAGATGGAGATTTACAAGCAAGGCATATTCGGTACCAATAGCGTCGCCGGCGTCATGGAAGTCCGCCCGTTGAATACCGGGAGATAAGAAATTTTAGTTTTGATGCTTTACTGATGAATTTATGCCATGCCAAAGGAGGTGCAGTCATGTTAAAGAAAACATCGCCTTGCTATCGCTCCGGCCTCCACGGCTCGGCGCTGGTGATCGTTATGGGTATATCGGCGGTTTTGCTGCTGGCCGGCATAATCATGAGCGCTATGGGCCGTCAGGCGGTTGCGCGATCCCAGCGGATCAATACCGGCGCGCGGGCGCTGGCTGTCGCGGAAGCCGGCATCGCCGACATGATAGCGCTTCTCAGCACTAACTACATTATGTGGCGCAACACCAACCACGCTGCGCAATTCAGCGACGGTATCTATGCGGTGAAAAGTCAGACTTTATCCAACGGCAATGTGCTTCTGGTCAGCACTGGCACGGTCGGCGCTGTTTCCCGTTCTACAACTATAGAATTACTCGGCACTTATCAAGATTGGAATGATTCATTATTCAGCCTTGACGGCGTAATCCTTTCCGGCGGCGATGTGCGTTTATCCACTGCCGCCTATGAAATCAATGGCAACGTGCATGCCAATGGCAGCGTGTTGGCCAGTGGCGGCGCCAAAAACGGGGATTTCATCAGCAATGCGGTAGTCACGGCCGCAGGCACCGTTGCCGACTTAAACAACGTCCCTGCTGCTAATCGCATTCCCGGCGAACCCACACGAGTACTGCCGACCTTCAATTTCGACAGCTACCGACAACTGGCCATCTCTAATGGCCTGTATTACAACAATTCTATGACTTTCAGCGGCTGGCACGGCAGGCCGTCCAATGGGGTGGTCTATGTCAACGGCAATGTGGAGATCGCCAATAACAGTTCTTTGGTGGGTACGCTTGTGGCAAATGGCAATATTCTGGTCCGCAACAAATTCACTCAAACCATCTTTGGGAACCACACCAACTGGCCGTCCCTGCTGAGCACCGGCAACATCACGCTGCAAAACAAGGAGTCTTATAACGGTATCATCTATGCTGCCTTGAATGTCAGTATTCAGAATAACATTACCTGCAATGGCGGCATTATCAGCGGCGGCTATATCGAAATTCAGAATCATGGCACCATGAACCAGCACACAGGCTACCCGCCATGGGATCCGCTCAACCCATCCCTGCCACCGGAAGTGATTGTTGGCGGCTGGTTGAGGTAAACGCCAACCTGCCTTGCCGTCCGCATAAAAGCACTTGTAGGTCATTTCCTTGCCTGCCCGCTGCCCGGTTCTCCGCAACTGTGTCTGGCCGACCACAGGTGATACTGGGCCCCGATTGACAAATCGCTGGCGGAAGGTAATATGAGGCTCTTGAAGGAGCAAATCATGTCGCATTTTGAATGCACGACTAATACACATGGCCAGCGCCAGTTGGAGCTTGAAATTACGTATCCACTGGATTATTCCAGCCGAAGCCGCAAAACCTATCGGATGGATGTTTGGTTTTTTATCCCCTCTCCGCTCCAGCACTGGTGCGAATTTAACCCGCGTGAACAGTTTTTCCGCGACTTGATAACTTATACTCGCTTCCAAGCATTTCCGCTGGCCTTGGGCACTCTGGCCGACATGCTGGACGAACGCAACCCTATGTGCCGCATTCGCAATATGCTGAAACTTGATGCATTAGATGAAAAAGCGACACAGAAAAAAATCTTTTATGAAATGCGGATGCTGGTCAATATTTTTCAAAGTCAGTTCCGTAGTCAATGCGCCTTGATTGATCAAATGGCTGCCGGGAAGAATTACCCTGCGGCCAATGTAGATGTGGTTATCCGGCGCTTGCAGAGTGAAGTCTCTTCGATTTTAAAAAATTTTGCCGACTTGGAACCGCTGATACTCGCCCCTAATGTTCCGCAATCCATCCGTAATAATTACCGGTGGACGGATGAGTCGCTCAGCATCCGAGCGGAGAAAAATTTTTATCGGCTCTACCAAACCCTGGCCTCTGCTGACATATTGCCGGAATTGGCAGAACAGTGTCGTGTCGAAATTGCTTCACAAACCACCCACCGCCGCGATCGCCAATACGAAACAGTGGTGGATCCTCAAAACGATCGCACGAATGAACGCTTTAGTTTCCGTGAACACCAATTGAAAAAGTGGGCGGAAAGTGTTATGTATATGACTGTCGCCCGCAGTCGTCTGCCGCAGCATGCATTGAACCTTTCCTTTGGCATTGCCGCCGCAGTCGCAATGGCCTTTGCTGTCGCTGTCGCTGTAACTACAGAAGCATATTTTAATGTGCGCAGTTATCCTTGGGCAATTCTGGCCGTCGCCGCCTATGTCTTTAAAGATCGCATCAAGGATACCATGCGCAATTGGGCGCAACGCCTTCTGCCCCGACTCATATCCGACCGTATGCAACGCTTAATCAACCCGTACTCCGGCCGCCGGGCCGGTATAACGCGCGAGCGCGTGAGTATGGTTCTGGAAAAAAACCTGCCGACGGAAGTGCTCCGCCTTCATCATCACCGCCGGCATCGTTATTGCGGTTTGACTCCGCCGGAGGATGTCCTGCATTACCGTAAAGAAGTCAAATTCCGATCCGACCATTTATACGCCAGCGAAACCCGATTGGCCGCGCTTTGCGAAATCCTGCGCCTGGACATGCGCCACTGGTTCTATAAGATGGACCTGCCTGATGAAGACTTGGTTTACGTGGAGGGGAGTAAAGTTCGCTTGGTGTCAACCCGCCGTGTGTATCACATCAATATCATCCTGCGCCTGATGCACAACGGCGATAACCATGGGCCGCCGACTCTTTACCACTACCGTTTGGTCGCCAGCAGCGCCGGCATTGTCCGGATCGAGGAGCTGGCGGGATGAAGCAGCATTATAGGTCACGACGCTAGAAATTCCGTTATCAGCTCGACACACTTGGCTGGCGCTTCCGCCAAACTCGAGTGCGCCACCGGCAGTACCGTGAATTGTGCATGCGGCAATTGTGCCGCAATTTCACGCACATCTTCCATCGGTGTCATAATGTCCTCGGAGCCGGCAATGACCAGAGCCGGTTGCCGGATGTGCGGCGCCACCTCCCGGGCGTCAAAGGCAATCATAGCTTCCAATTGCCGGTCAAAATCTGTCACAGTTTGTGCTGGCGGTAGCGCGGCCGCCGCATCTATGAGCGCTTGCGCACGGGCATGATCCGCCAGCCAGCGCTCAGAAAACAACCATGGCATGATTACCGGGAAAAGTTGTCCAGCCGGCACCCCTCTGTGCCAAAGGCGCGCATTGGCGCGGAAAACAAATTCGCTGCGCGCCGATAACTTGAAACAAGGATTAAATAAAACCAAGCGCACCACGCGCTCAGGATGCCGCCGTGCCGCCTCTATCGCGATAGCGCAACCCATAGAATGTCCGCACAGGCAGACCTCCGGCAAGCCTAATGCATCTGCAATGGCACAGACATCATCCGCTAATTGCTTCATGTCAAACGGCATGGACGGCGCACGAGTCCGGCCAATGCCACGGTTATCGAAGACGATTACCCGGAATTTTTTCGCCAAATGGCCGCGCACAGGCGCCCAAGCGTCATGCGCTGCACCCAACCCAGCGATGCAAACCAAAGGGACACCCTTGCCTTGTTCTTCATAATATATCTCAAGGTCACCTTCTGTAATTGTCGGCATCTTGCTTCTCCTGCTTCTGTCATCAAATTCAAAAACTGTCATATTCTCACACGAAACAACCAGAACACCAAGTAAAAAACCTTTAGACAATAGTGGAATTTGACGCTGGGTTATGCTAAGTTTGACTAGTTCGCAGCAAAACGGAATACCGGATGGAAAAGTCTGCATATGTGGTTTGTATATAATTGCGTTTTTACGCTGGTTTACCTTTTAATGCTCCCGTATTTCTTCCGGCGCATGTGGCGCCGGGGCGGCTATCGGCGTGGCTTCTTCCAGCGTCTCGGTTACTATGACGCAGACCTACGCGCGAAAATTGACGCTCTGCCGCCGCAACGGGTGTGGGTGCATGCCGTCAGTGTGGGCGAAATTCGGGTAGCGCTGAATTTCATCGCGGCCTTGCGACGACAAAGGCCGGAGCTGTGTTGTATCCTCACAACCACAACTTCCACCGGCCACGCGTTGGCAGTCAAAAACTTGTCTCCGCAAGATGTGCTCTTATATTACCCGGCTGATTTTCCGGGCGTTGTGCGCCGGGCGGTCAATCAATTAAAACCGCGGGCATTGGTGTTAGTGGATGGTGAATTCTGGCCCAACTTACTGCGCCTGTTGCATGCGCGTGGCATTCCAACCGCTTTGATTAATGGGCGTGTCTCTGAACGTTCGTTCCGCGGATACCGCCGGATTCGTCTATGGGTGGCGCCGGTGCTGGCAGGGTTGGATTTTTGCGGTGTACAAAGCGTTGGTGACGGTGAACGTTTGAAGGCGCTGGGCGCTAATCCGGATCGTGTGCATGTCATTGGCTCCGCCAAATATGATGTGGCTTTGGCCGCGCGCCGTGCATATGACGACAACTCCATGCGACAGGCAATGCAGGCGGTCGGCTTGGGCGCAGACCGACATTGTCTGGTGGGCGGCTCAACCTGGTCGGGCGAGGAAACAATTTTGCTGGAAATATTTAAGCGCATACAGGCACAGGACCCGGCAGCACAATTAATCCTGGCGCCGCGCCACATGGAGCGCGCCAATGATGTGCTGGAGGATATTCAACAGGCAGGCTTATCGGCGGTACGCTGGAGCATGGCGCGGGGTAGGAATGGCGATGCGTCCGACGACCTTGCCGGTAAAGTTTTGCTTGTGGATACCACCGGCGATCTGCCGGGTTTTTACGCTATGGCTGAAGTCATTTTCGTAGGGAAAAGCCTCTGTCAACATGGCGGCCAAAATGTTGTCGAACCGGCCGCCTTCGGGAAAGCAGTCGTCACCGGCCCTTATATGGAAAACTTTGCCGGTGTGATGGAAGATTTATTGGCAGCAGGTGCCGTCATCCAAGTGCAGGATCGTCAGGAACTGGAGGCAACTCTGTTGCGTTTATGGAACAATCCGCAACTGCGCCTGGAATACGGCGACAGGGCCCGGCAATTAGTGGAGGCTAAAGCCGGCGCGGCAGATGCCGGCGCCAAGCGCGTTTGTGAATTGCTTTAACTTTTATAAGCACACAAACAGTTCTATAGGAAATAAAACATGAAAATTCTGATTGTCGGCAGCGGCGGACGTGAACACGCCTTGGCTTGGAAACTTGCGCATGACACTGTGCGACCGGAAATTTTCTGTGCGCCTGGTAATGCCGGCACTGCGGCGTTGGGTGAAAATTTGCCTATACAGGCCGATGATTTGACGGCGTTATCCGATTGGGCGCGCCGCGCGCGGCCGGATTTGACTGTAATCGGCCCGGAAGCGCCACTCTGCGCCGGATTGGCGGATTTACTGCAAGCCGACGGCCTGCGGGTATTCGGCCCGACTCAAGACGCCGCCCGAATGGAAGGCAGTAAGATATTTGCCAAAGAAGTCCTTGCCGCAGCCGGTGTGCCCACTGCTGGAGCAGGATCATTTGACGATGTTGCAGCAGCTAAAGCATATATTCGCGGCAAACAGTTGCCGCTGGTAATAAAAGCCGACGGCTTGGCCGCCGGTAAAGGCGTGCTGATATGCCAAACCAATGCTGAGGCCGAAGCCGCCGTGGAAAGTATTATGGTGCGCAATGAATTCGGCGCGGCGGGACGTCAGATTCTGATTGAGGAATGCCTGACCGGCAACGAAATCTCTGTCCTTGCGCTGGTTGATGGCAAGCGCGCCCTGCTGCTGCCGCCGGCTCAGGATCACAAGCGCATCGGTGATGGTGACACTGGCAAGAATACCGGCGGAATGGGCGCTTACTCCCCGGCGCCATGGGATACACCTGATTTCAGGACTATGGTGCTGGACACCGTCTTCAAGCCCACCCTGCGTGAGCTAACCCGCCGCGGCATTGAATATCGCGGCGTATTGTATGCCGGCCTGATGTTGACTGACAGTGGGCCCAAAGTGCTGGAGTTCAACTGCCGATTCGGCGATCCGGAAACCCAGGTAATCCTGCCCCGTCTGCAATCGGACCTGTTCCCGGCGCTTACTGCATGTTGTGATGGCGCACTGGACGATAGTTTGCTGACAGTCAACCCGGCAGCTTGTGCGTGTGTAGTGCTGGCCGCCGGAGGATACCCTGACCAATACCGCAAAGGCGACCGCATTACTGGCTTGGAAGCGGCGGCGGCTCTGCCTGATACGGTGGTTTTTCATGCCGGCGTCAAACTTGAGGACGGCTGCCCCGTGACTAACGGCGGACGTGTGCTCAGCGTATCCGCGCTGGGCACAGACCTGCCGGCTGCTGTTGCAAATGCTTACAAGGCTGCACGGCTGATTAAGTTTGACGGTGTCTATATGCGTAAAGATATTGGAGCGCGTGGACTGAATGCGGGATAGTCGAGCGGTATTAGCTGAAAAAATAACTCCATCAGTAAAAAAGGGAGAAGCATGAAATCCAAACAAAAACCAGCCGTTGCGGTGATCATGGGCAGCGATTCGGATTGGCCGGCCATGCAGGCGACGGTCAAGACACTGGAGCAATTCGGAATAACTTTTGAAACACATGTGATCTCCGCTCATCGCACTCCGCATCGAGCTGCGGAATTTGCGGAAACCGCGGTGCGCCGTGGATTGCAGGTTATTATCGCCGCTGCCGGTGGAGCAGCCCATCTGGCTGGAGTTCTGGCCGCGCATACCACATTGCCGGTAATCGGAGTGCCGTTGAAGGGCGGCGCGTTGGATGGCTTGGATGCGTTGTTGGCCACTGTACAAATGCCTTCCGGTGTGCCAGTGGCTACGGTTGCATTGGGGGCGGCCGGTCCAGTCAACGCCGCCATCCTTGCCGCGCAAATACTGAGCTTGTCCCGTCCGGATTTGGTGGCGGTATTGCGACGTCATAAACAAAAATTAGCCGCTAAGGTTGAACTAGCCGACCGGCGTATTCAAGGAGGGCTGGAGGTGAAGGAATGAGTAAACACATACAAATACTGTTAGTCGCTTTGCTGGTGGCGAGGTTGGTGGCGGGTCTGGGCATTGGCGCGGAAACAAACTCAATTGACCCCGCAAAAATCATTGCTGATTTTTCCACCTTGATAAATTTACTGGCCGACCAAGGCGCGCTTCACAATGACGGCGAATTGGATGGACGTTTGCGCCTGGCCGTCTGCCGGGCGATAGACCCCAAAGCTGAAATCCTTGATCAGGCTGCGGCGAAACACCGGCAAGAGGAAGAGTCTGGTATATTTTTCGGCATTGGCGCGCAAGTTGAAATCGCTGACAGGTACCCGCGAGTGCTGCAAGTGTTGCCAGAGGGCCCAGCCGCCGCTGCCGGCTTGCCACCAGGAGCATTGATAGAAAAAATTGATGGGACCAATACACTGGATATGACGATAGGTGATGTCATCGCTCTTTTGCGCGGACACCGTGATCAGCCCGTGACCTTGGAATACCGGCTGCCGGGCGCAACTGCTGCGCCGGACACAACCGTGTCGGCCAACACCGATACAAACATTCCGCCGGAACATACTGAGGCCAATGTTGACCAAACGGCGCAGAGCTACACCATCAAATTGAAACGCTCGCTCATGCAAATGCCAAAGACGGGCATCACCGAAGAGTGGCCGCTCCAATTAGCCTATATGAAAATAAACGGAATTTACGATGGCTCCGGTTCGTATGCCGTGAAGCAGTTGCAAGATTGGGCTACTCAGAATATCGCCGGCGTCATCCTCGACCTGCGTAGCGCAGGTGGCGCAGACCTGCCGTCCGTCGCGGAAATTGGGTCGCTGTTCGCACAAGAAGGGCAGCCGCTGTTTCGTGTTATTGCCGCCGACAATCGCGAGCCTGTAACATATTCCTCAAACAAGTCGAGTCCTTTGCCCGTTCCGGTGATGGCGTTGATAGATGCCGATACCAGCGGCGCGGCGGCATGTCTGGCCGCTGTGTTACGCAATGCCCGCGGCGCAATGCTGATAGGCGCCGCCTGCCCGCATGATTTGGTCGTGAGAACGCCGGTACCGCTCGCGGATGGCCGCGTGCTGTTTATCGCAACACAACAAATAGAGCTGTTGCCGCCGACTGAACTGCCGCCCATGCTTACACCGGATGTGCAAATTCCTGCCGGTGTCAGCCTGCCGCCGCCCCCGGAATCGAAAAAAACCGATGACATTTTCGTTCAAATCACCGATCAGGAACGGCAAGAACGCGCGCTTACCGAACGCATCGGACAGGATGCCGTGTTGCGCCGTGCAGCGGATATCCTGTTAGGATTGAAAGCTCTGGGCATTAAGGCGGATTGATCCGGTAACGGTCATCCGCCTGTAAATTCACCTTGCGCCGGTCGGCCGCATCCTCATCATCAGTCGGCGCCAGCCTGTATCCATGATGGTGTCAATTTAGTCCAGTAAATCCAGCATGGCTTTCACAAGTTTTTCGTCCATGCCGGGAGCATAGGGTGCGGCATAAAATCTATGCATAAAAGAGTTGGTTTCATACCCGCCTTCGCTTAAAGCGGCTGTGGTGGGTAAGTAGCCGATGACTCCATTGGCATTGCTGGCGAGCATCAGTTTGTGCTTTTTGGCTGCGGCGGCCTTGATTTGCAATGCGATTTCCACCATGGTTTCGCCGGCTATACCGGCGATGCGCGCCGGGCCGATATGCAACGCCTGAATATCTATCGGGACCGTTGCAGGAATCGGGTCGCCCGCCGCCAGCCGTTCTTTCCAATAATCGCGCCAGGTATCCAAGCCGGAACCATCATGTGAAGTCTGGCTGCGTTGGTGGGTTTGATAGGCGTGTTCCAAGCGGTCAGGATCGCTGGGCAACAGCGATTGGTCCAACGGCAACTCCAGTGTGCGCAGGCGTCCGGCGACTTTACCGACGGGCAACTCTGTGGTCTGTTCCAGCGCCATAATCACGGCGCCGGCCAATGTATGCCCCATCCGTTCGGTATCGGCGAAAGAGCCGCCTTTGAATTCGCCGGTGGCCGGATCAATGATCGCCGGGCGCACATCGCCGCAGCATCCATTAGTGAACATTGCCTGCGCGCCGGGGTACATCTGTTCCAAGACGCGTTGGACGACTCCCGGGTAATCGGCGGAAATCTGGTAAATATCTGTGGCCAGCACCGTAGGATGACATGCGTAATTGCAGAGAATTGCCCGCGGCTGGCCTGCGGTGTCGTACACCGCCAGCGCTGTTACCTGAGTGTCAATTGGGCGGTCAGGGTTGGGCGCCATCTGGAACCGGCCTTGGCTGTCCTTGCTGCGTCGGTTGATGACGCCAATATTGACTTGGCTTGTGCCCCAACGCAGTGTGGCCGGCGCTTCACGGGTGATCGCTTCCATTACCGCGCCTACAGCTTTTTTTACAAGCAGTGAAAGGTAGTCTGGTAATATGTCAGGGTTGTCCGGTCGCGAGGAGGAGATGAAGGGGCCGGTATGGGTATGCGCTGCGGTGAGCATGACCCGTTCCGCTGTCAGACCGGTGCGTTGCGCGACGCCGTCTTTAATGTCGGCAGCGAGTTTTTTATTGAAAGACACCAGGTCGGATGTAATCAATGCAATGCGTTCCTGCCCATTGGATATTGTCAAAGCCTTTAAATACAAGGGATCATGCACCATCTGGGACGGTTGTTTGCGGGCGCCATGCCCTTGAAGACGATAGCCTACAGGCGGGGTGATGTCAGTGCTGCAGATGCCGACTTTATACATGGTTTGGTTCCTTTTGGATACTGATTGAGCGCCTCATGCGGAGCGCGTATGTTTTTCAAGTGTATGCGGAAGATAGCTTTTCTATTAACGCAAGTCAAGTATATGCACCTAGTGGACTTTCCCCAAAAATTCTGTCATCCCATAAAGATCAGGCCGAGCGGGTTAAATTCAGGGTCTGGCGTTGCCCTGAAAGGGCATGATATACCCAGCCCAGGGCAACGCCCTTGTTGTTCTACACATCTCTGGATTTGTTAGATTCTGGGCCAAAGTTTTTCCAGCAGAGGCCGAAGTCATAGGTTCGTTGCAGACCGATCCAGATGGTTTTTGGCCCTG